>NZ_JAVYII010000008.1:0-174166 GCF_032378595.1 Nocardioides imazamoxiresistens | reverse complement strand
GCCATGTCGAGCGCCCGACTTGGCCGGGCGACAACAGCACGAAACAATAGCGCACGCGGTCGCGACTGCCGAAACCGCCGCGACCACCCGCCGTACCCGATCCGCAGGAGCGCAGCCATGGCCGACTCGTCGTTCGACATCGTGAGCAAGTTCGACCGCCAGGAGGTGGACAACGCCCTGGGGCAGACCGCGAAGGAGATCGCGACGCGCTACGACTTCAAGGGCACCGGGGCCACCATCGAGTGGAAGGGCGAGGAGGCCATCGAGATCACCGCGTCGGCCGACGAGCGCGCCACCGCGGTGCTCGACGTCTTCAAGGGCAAGCTGGTCAAGCGCAACGTGTCGCTGAAGGTGCTCGACGCCTCCGACCCCCGCCCGTCCGGCCAGACGTCGAAGATCGGCATCGCGCTCAAGGAGGGCATCAGCTCCGAGGACGCGAAGAAGATCTCCAAGCTGATCCGCGACGAGGGCCCCAAGGGCGTCAAGGCGCAGATCCAGGGCGACGAGCTGCGGGTGTCGTCGAAGAAGCGCGACGACCTCCAGGCCGTCCAGGCGCTCGTGCGCGACCAGGACTACGAGTTCGCGGTGCAGTTCACCAACTACCGCTGAGCCCGCCGGTCGCACCGGCCCGTACGCCGACCAACCCAGCTCCGTACGCCGCCCCGCCGCTCGCCGCGGCAGGGCGGCGTACGCCATTTAGTGAGACTCGATTCCCACTTGCTGAGACGACCGGCGTAGCCTGCGCGGGTTCCCCACCCCGTCACCGGAAAGAACCATGTCCACGGCCCAGCAGTCCGCAACGCCCGCCCCCGACCCGACCGGCGCCCCCACCGAGGCCCCCGCGAACCCGCGCTCCCGCGTGCTGGTCGCGAGCCTCGTCGGCACCACGATCGAGTTCTACGACTTCTACATCTACGCCACCGCGGCGGTGCTGGTCTTCCCGCACCTGTTCTTCCCGGCCGGCAACGACACCACCGCCCTGCTCGCGTCGTTCGCGGTCTTCGGCGCGGCGATGGTCGCCCGCCCGCTCGGCGCCGTGTTCTTCGGCCACCTCGGCGACCGCCGCGGCCGCAAGGTCACCCTCGTCGCCTCGCTGCTGACGATGGGCATCGCGACCTTCCTCATCGGCCTGCTGCCGACGTACGCCCTCGTCGGCTGGCTCGCGCCCCTCCTGCTCGTGGTGATGCGCCTGGCCCAGGGCTTCGCCATCGGCGGCGAGTGGAGCGGCGCCGCGCTCGTCGCGACCGAGAACGCGCCGGAGGGCAAGCGCGCCTGGTACGGCACCTTCCCGCAGCTCGGCGCCCCGCTCGGCTTCATCCTGGCCAACGGCCTGTTCCTGCTGATCGCCGCGCTGATGCCGTCGGACGACCCGTCGACGCCGTCCGACATGTTCCTGTCGTGGGGCTGGCGGATCCCGTTCCTGTTCTCCGCCGTCATGGTGATCGTCGGCCTCTACGTGCGCCTGCGCCTGGTCGAGAGCGCGGCCTTCCAGCGCACCGTGGAGAAGGGCAAGGTCACCCGCCTGCCGCTCGGCGAGGTCGTGCGTACGCACGGGCGCGAGCTGGTCCTCGGCACCTTCTACATGCTGGCGACCTACGTCCTCTTCTACCTGATGACGACGTACTCCCTCAGCTACGGCCGCGCCGCGGTCGACGCCGAGGTGCCGGGCCTGGGCTACACCTACACCGGCTTCGTGCTGATGATGATCGTCGGCGTGGTCTTCTTCGGGATCTTCACGATGGTCTCCGGGCCGATCGCCGACCGGTACGGCCGCCGCGCGCACCTGCTGGTCGTGACCACCGCGATCATCGTCTTCGGCCTGTGCTGGGTGCCGCTGCTCGAGGCCGGCGACGTCGGCGTGATGGCCTGGCTGATCCTCGGCTTCAGCCTGATGGGCCTGACGTTCGGCCCGATGGGCGCGCTGCTGCCCGAGCTGTTCGCCACGAACGTCCGCTACACGGGCTCGGGCCTGTCCTACAACGTCAGCTCGATCCTCGGCGCGGCCGTCGCGCCGTTCATCGCCGTGTGGCTGTGGGGCCTCGCCGACGGCAGCCCGTTCCTCGTGGGCGTCTACCTCTCCGCGATGGGCCTGCTGACCCTGACCGCGCTGGCGGTCGGGCGCGACACCCGCACGCTCGACATCGAGCGCTGAGGCGCCGCGAGGCGGAGCACGACCGGCCGGGACCACCGGCCACCGGGACCCCGGGCCCGGCGCGAGAGCGTCGGACCCGGGGTCTCGCCGTCGCTGCCGCCGGGCGGCGCTACGGTGCCCCCATGGCCCCCACGCCCTCCGACGCACGTCGCCCTCGATGGGTGTACGCGGAGGGCACCGAGCCCGATCCCCGCTTCACCCTGGCCAACGAGCGCACGTTCCTCGCCTGGATCCGCACGTCGCTGGCGCTGGTCGCCGCCGGGGTCGCGGTCGACGTCGTCGACCTCGGCATCACCGGGGGCTCCCGGCGAGCGCTGGCCGCGGGCCTGGTCGCGCTGGGTGTGGTCTGCGCCCTCGGCGCATGGGTGCGCTGGGCCCGCGTCGAGCGGGCGCTGCGCTCCTCGCGCCCGCTGCCGTCCTCGCCCCTGAGCGTGCTCGTCGCGGTGGCGCTGCCGGTGCTGGCGGTGCTGCTGCTCGTCGCCCTGCGATGAGCTTGCGGTGAGCCCACGATGAGCAGTCCGCGGCCGGAGGGGCCCCACCCGGACGCGACCGGCTACGGCCCGCCGGACGCGTACCGCGCCGACTCCGCCGCCCCCGAGCGCACCGCACTGGCCTGGCAGCGCACGGCCCTGGCCCTCGTCGTCGCGGCGGCGATCGTCGCCCGCCTCACGGTCGGCGACCTCGGCCCCGTCGCGCTGGCCGGCGGGGCCGCGGCCGCCGTGGCCGCCGGCGTGGTGCTGGTGCGGCCGCGTACGCCCTCGGTGCAGGGCGCCGTGCCCGTCACCGCCCTGACGGCCGCGGTCGTCGTGGTCTGCGCGCTCGAGCTGGCCGCGGTGCTGCTCCGCCCCTGACACGGTCCGTGACTCCGCCCCTGACTCAGACCTTGACCGCGTCGACCGGCTGGTCCCCCGGGACCGTCGGGGCGCCGACGACCGGCACCCGACGCGCGCCCTGCTCGGGCGAGAGCCAGACCCGGGTGCCGACCTCGAGGCCCAGGGACCGGGCGAAGGTGCGCGTCATCGTCACGACGACGTCGGTGCCGTCGTCGGCCGCGCCCTCCGGCCGCACGAAGATCCGCACCTCGAAGCCGACGCGCAGGACCCGCGCCACGGTGCCGGCCACGCCGCCGTCGGCCGGCGTCGTGCGCACCTGGATGTCGTGGGGCCGCACGAGGTGGTGGTCGAGGGTCGTGACCTCGCCGAGGAAGCCCATCACGAAGTCGTTCGCCGGCTCGTCGTAGAGGTCCTCGGGCGAGCCGATCTGCTCGATCCGGCCCTGGTTGATGACGACGATCTCGTCGGCGACCTCGAGGGCCTCCTCCTGGTCGTGCGTCACGAACACCGTCGTCACGTGCACCTCGTCGTGCAGCCGGCGCAGCCAGTCGCGCAGCTCCTTGCGGACCTTGGCGTCCAGGGCGCCGAACGGCTCGTCGAGCAGCAGCACCGACGGCTCGACCGCGAGCGCGCGGGCCAGGGCCATCCGCTGGCGCTGGCCGCCCGAGAGCTGGGAGGGCAGGCGCTTGGCGAACTGCTCGAGGTGGACGAGCTCGAGCAGCTCGTGCACGCGCCGCTTGACCTCCGCCTTGGGCCGCTTGCGGATCTCCAGGCCGAACGCGACGTTCTTCTCCACGCTCATGTGCTTGAACGCCGCGTAGTGCTGGAACACGAACCCGACGTTGCGTCGCTGCGGCGGCAGGGCGGTCGCGTCCGTGCCCTCGATCTCGACCTGGCCGCCGTCGGCGGTCTCCAGCCCGGCGATGATCCGCAGGAGGGTCGACTTGCCGCCGCCCGAGGGTCCCAGCAGGGCCGTGAGGCGACCCGTCGGGATGGAGACGCTGACGTCGTCGAGGGCGACGAAGTCGCCGTAGGACTTGGTGACGCCACGGACCTCGATGCTCATGCGCGCTCCTCCCGGGGGCGGACGTAGGTGACCACGGCGAGCGCGACCACCGAGACGAGGACGAGCACCATGGCGACCGCGTACGCCGCCGGCTCGTCGAAGTTCTGGTAGTGGTTGTGGACGAAGAGCGTCGCGGTCTCGCCGCGGAACTCGGCGCCGGAGCTGACGATCTTCACGGCGCCGAACTCGCCGAGCGAGCGTGCGGTCGTGAGCACCACGCCGTACACCAGCGCCCACTTGATGGACGGCAGCGTGATCCGCCAGAACACCTGGCGGCCGTTCGCGCCGAGGCTGCGGGCAGCCTGCTCGGCCTCGGTGCCGATCTCCTCCAGCACCGGCACCACCTCCCGCACGACGAGCGGCAGGCTGACGAACGCGGTGGCCAGCACGAGGCCGGGCGTCGAGAAGATCACCTGGAAGCCGACGCTCTGCAGCGTGCCGCCGAGCCAGCCGGTGGTGGAGCTGTACGCCAGCACCAGGGCGAGTCCGACGACCACCGGCGAGACGCTGAGCGGGAGGTCGACCAGCACCGAGAGCACCCGACGACCGACGAAGCGGTAGCGCACGAGCAGCAGCGAGATGCCGACGCCGAAGACCGTGTTGGCGATGACGGCGTAGAGCGCGACCGTCAGCGTGAGGTTGAAGGCGTACACCGCGGCGGGGTCGCCGAGGCGCTCCAGGAACGCCCCCACGCCGCCCTCGTGCGGGCCGCTGGCCCGGAAGGCCCGGTCGAAGACCAGCGAGACCGGCCAGGCGACGAGCAGGAAGAGGTAGACGACGACGGCGACCCGCAGCACGAGCGTGACGGGGCCGCGGCGGCGCCGGATCAGCCGGGTGTCAGCCACGGACGGCCACCTTCCGCGAGAGCAGGTCGAGGGCGACGATGACGAGCGCCGAGACCAGCAGCAGGATGAAGGCGACGACGGCGGCGCTCTCGAACTGGTCGCGCTCGATGAACTTGAGGATCCGCACCGAGGCGACCTCGGTCTCGCCGGCCCGGTTGCCGGCGATCAGCACCAGGGAGCCGAACTCGCTGATGGCGCGGGCGAAGGCGAGCGACGTCCCGGCCGTGATGGCGGGGACCAGGCTCGGCAGGATGATCCGGCGCAGGATCGTGGCCTGGCTGGCGCCCAGGGAGGCGGCCGCCTCCTCGACCTCGCCGTCCAGCTCCTCCAGCACGGGCTGGACGGTGCGCACCACGAAGGGCAGCGTGACGAAGAGCAGGGCGAGGAAGATGCCCGTGCGGGTGCCCACCACGTCCACCCCGATGGGGCTGCGGGGGCCGTAGAGGCTCACGAGCACCAGGCCCGCCACGATCGTGGGCAGCGCGAACGGGATGTCGATGACGATCTCGAGCAGGCGCTTGCCGCGGAAGTCGTCGCGCACCAGCACCCAGGCGATCACGGTGCCGACGACGGCGTTGACCAGCGCCACGAGCAGGGCCTCGCCGACCGTCAGGAGCAGCGCGGCGCGGGTGTCGCGCTGCGAGACGACGTCGACGAACGTGGACCAGCCGCCCTCGGTGGCCGTGACGACCACCGCCGAGAGGGGCAGCAGGACCAGCACGCTGAACCACAGCAGCAGCACCCCGAGGCCCAGGCCCGAGGCCGGCCCGAGGCGGTCGGCCGCCCGGAGCTGCCGCGGCTGCCGCGGCGGCTTCGGGCGGGCGACGGTGTCGGTGGCGCTCACCGCTCGCGCAGCTGCTGGTAGAGCGCGCCCTCGGCCCACCACTTCTCGTTCACCGCGTCCCAGCCGCCGAAGTCGTCGGCGATGGTCAGCAGCGTGGTGGGCTCGGGGAACGGGTTGGACGGGTCGTTGGCGCCCTCGACCTCGACGTCGACCTCGACGTCGCCGACCGGACGGAAGCCCTTGCGCACGAACTCGGTCTGGCCGGCGTCCGAGAGGACGAAGTCGAGCCAGGCCTCGGCGGCCGGGTGGGCGTCCTCCAGGATCGCGCCGGGGTTCTCGATCAGCAGCGTCGAGTCCGGGACGACGTAGTCGTAGGTGCGGCCCTGCTGGCGGGTCAGGATCGCCTCGTTCTCGTAGCTGATGAGCACGTTGCCGAGGCCGTTCTCGAACGCCTCGGTGGCCTCGCGGCCGCTGGTCGCCCAGGTGGTGACGTTGTCGAAGACGTCCACGAGGTAGTCCTCGGCCTCGGTCTCCGACGCGCCGCCCGCGATCGCGGACCCGTAGGCGGCCAGGATGTTCCAGCGCGCGGCGCCGGAGGAGTCGGGGTCGGCGGTGACCAGCTCGACGTCGTCGCGGGTGAGGTCCTCCCAGCCGGTGATGCCCAGCGGGTTGCCCTCCTCGACGACGAGCACGGCGACCGAGCTCGACACGATGCCCGCGTTCGGGCCCTCGTTCCAGTCGTCCGCGACGAGGCCCTCGTCGACGAGGCGGGTGACGTCGCCCTCGAGCGAGAAGTGCACGTAGTCGGCGTCCGTGCCGTTGACGACCGCGCGGCTCTGGTCGCCGGAGGCGCCGTAGGAGCCGGAGAAGTCGGCCTCGGTGAGGCCCTCGGCGCCGTCGGTCTTCACGAACTCGGTGATGATCGCGTCGTTGGCGGCCTCGGGGACGGCGAAGCCGACGATGTCGAAGCGGTCCTCGCTGTTGCCGCTGCCGCCCGCGCTGGCGCACGCGGACAGCGTCAGGGCCAGGGATGACACGACGGCGCCGGCGGCCAGGGCGCGAGGACGGAGGGGACGCTGGAACATCTCGGGGACCTTTCGACGGGCCGGCTCTCGGGTGCCGACTCGGACAATGTCGAGAAGATTAGGAAGCATTACGGTTGTTGATCGGATGCGTTCAGCATGTGGACCTGTGTCTCACGCGTCTGCCGATGCCGTGCCCGCCCCCGCCCGGCCCTACGATCCGTCGGTGAGCGGACGTCTGTCCCGCGCCGGCGCGGGCTTCACCATGGGCGTCGGCGCCTACACGCTGTGGGGCGTCTTTCCCCTGTACTTCCCGCTCCTCGAGCCGGCGGGGCCCGTCGAGATCCTCGCCCAGCGCGTGCTGTGGTCGGTGCTCACGATGGCGGTCCTGGTCCTCGCGCTGCGGCGTACCCCGCAGCTGCGCGCCCTGCTGCGCTCCCGGCGTACGCTCGCGCTCCTCGCGGTCGCCGCGGCCACGATCAGCGTCAACTGGGTGACCTTCATCTACGGCGTGACCACCGGGCACGTGCTCGAGACGTCGCTGGGCTACTTCGTGAACCCGCTGGTCACGGTGCTGCTCGGCGTGCTCGTGCTCGGCGAGCGCCTGCGGCGGCTGCAGTGGGCCGCGCTCGCGATCGCCGCGACGGCCGTGGTGGTGCTGACCGTCGACTACGGGCGCCTGCCGTGGATCGCGGTGCTGCTCGCCTTTAGCTTCGGCACCTACGGCCTGGTCAAGAAGACCGCCGACGTCGGCGCCGTCGAGAGCCTGGCGGTCGAGACGGCGCTGCTGACGCCGCTGGCGGCCGCGTACGTCGGGTGGCTGGCCGCCTCGGGCGGGCCCGTGCTGGGCACCCAGGGGCCGGTCCACACTGTGGTCTTCGCGCTGCTCGGCCTCGTCACCGCCGTGCCGCTGCTGCTCTTCGGCGGCGCCGCCACCCGCGTGCCGATGGTGACGCTGGGGCTGCTGCAGTACCTCGCACCGATCTTCCAGTTCGTCCTCGGCATCGTCTGGTTCGGCGAGCACATGCCGGCCACCCGCTGGGCCGGGTTCGTGCTGGTGTGGCTCGCGCTCGTGCTGTTCACGGTCGAGGCGTACGGCCACCGGCGCCGCCACCTGCGCCGGGTCGCCCGGGCCGCGACGGCGACCTGAGCAACGCCCGGCCTCGACGGCCGGCCCGCTACACCACCGCCCCGTCGCGCGTCGCGGCGTTCACCGGACCGCCATCCATCGTTCGCGCGGTGGCACCGCAGCGGTCCTAGGTTCCCGGCTCATGACGGACTCTCGGACCGACGCCCACGCCTGCCCGCCCGCCGCGGGCCCCCGGCGTACCCTCCCCCTCTGGCGCGCCGACGGCGGCCCGCACGGCTCGCGCAGCTGGGCCACGTGCTTCTACCGCTGCGGCAACGCGTGCGACAAGCCGGAGCCGAACCGCACCGACAACCCCCACGTGCAAGACGTGATCACCACCGCCCTGCGGCGGCGCGCCGTGCTCGGCGGGGCGGCGGCCGGCGTCGGCACGGTGGTGCTGGGCGGCCTGGGCTCCGCAGCGGCGGCGGGTACGCCCGAGGGTCGCGGCGGCGGGCACGGCCACGGGAACGGCCACGGTCGCGGCGACCGCGTCTCGACGGACGGCTTCCGCCCGGTGGCGCCGAACACCGACGACGCCGTGACCGTGCCGCCCGGCTACACCTCGGCCGTCGTCGCGGCGTGGGGCGACGCGGTGCTGCCGGGCGCACCCCGGTTCGACGTCCACCGCCAGACGCCGGAGTCGGCCGCGCAGCAGTTCGGCTACAACAACGACTACGTGGGCGTCCTCCCGCTGGGCCGCAGCAGCGCCCTGCTCGTGTGCAACCACGAGTACACGAACGAGGAGATCATGTTCCCCGCCGGCGCCTACTCCGCCGACGAGCAGCGCCGCATCGCGCTCGCCTCGCACGGCATGAGCGTGCTGCGGATCGAGAAGGGCCGCCGCGGGGGCTGGTCCGCCAGCCGCGACCGGCGGACGTACAACCGCCGGATCACCGGCGAGACCCCGTTCGCCGTCGACGGACCCGCCGCCGGCAGCGCGCGGCTGCGCACCAGCGCCGACCCGAGCGGCCGCACGATCCTGGGCACCCTCAACAACTGCGCCGGCGGCACCACGCCGTGGGGCACGGTGCTCTCGGGCGAGGAGAACGTCAACCAGTACTTCGGGACCGCCGGCGAGATCCCCGCCGACCGGGCGGAGGCGTTCGAGCGCTACGGGATCTCCGCCGAGGGCGAGCGCGGCTGGCACCTCACCTGGGACCGCTTCGACGTCGCGAAGGAGCCGAACGAGCCCAACCGGTTCGGCTGGATCGTCGAGATCGACCCGTACGACCGCGACGCCGCCCCGGTGAAGCACACGATGCTCGGCCGCTTCAAGCACGAGGGCGCGAACGTCCAGCTCGCGCACGACGGTCGCGCGGTCGTCTACATGGGCGACGACGAGCGCGGCGACTACCTCTACCGGTTCGTCTCGGCCGAGCGGATGCGGCGCGGGAACAGCCGGTGGGCCCGTCGGCACAACCAGCAGCTGCTGACCCGCGGCACCCTGTCCGTCGCCCGGCTCAGCGGCGACGGCACGGCCGACGGCGAGTGGGACGGCACGGGCGAGTGGGTGCCGCTGACCAGCGACCGCGAGTCGTTCGTGCCCGGCTGGAGCGTCGTCGACGTGCTCGTCGACACCCGTCTGGCCGCCGACACGGTCGCGCCGACCCGGATGGACCGGCCCGAGGACGTCGAGCCCAACCCGGTGAACGGCCGGGTCTACGCCGCGCTGACCAACAACTCGAACCGCGGCACCGCCTACCCGACCGACGAGGCCAACCCGCTGGCCTCGTCGAAGGTGCGGCCCGAGCTCGGGGCGCCGCTGGAGGACGCGACGGGCAACCGCAACGGGTACGTCCTCGAGCTCGAGCCCGGCCGCGACCGCACCTCGAGCCGCTTCACGTGGCGGCTGTTCCTCGTCTGCGGCGACCCGGAGGCGCCCGAGACCTACTTCGGCGGGTTCCCCAAGGACCAGGTCAGCCCGATCAGCTGCCCCGACAACGTCGCCTTCGACTCCGTCGGCAACCTGTGGGTCTCCACGGACGGCAACGCGCTCGGCTCCCACGACGGGATCTTCCGGGTGCCGGTCGCCGGACGCTCGCGCGGCAAGGTCGAGCAGTTCCTCACCGTGCCGATCGGCGCCGAGGCCTGCGGCCCGCTGATCACCGACGGCGACCAGCACGTGTGGCTCGCGGTGCAGCACCCGGGCGAGGGCGGCACGTTCGCCGCGCCGACCAGCCTCTGGCCCCACACCGACCGCTTCCCCCGCCCCGCCGTCGTCGTCACCTGGAAGCGCTGACGCGCGCGTCGAGTTGCGGGTTCCGCCGCGTGGTCGGCGTCGAGTTGCGGGTCCCGCCGCGTTGTGGGCGTCGATTTGCGGGTTCCGCCGCGGCACAACCCGCAACTCGACGCTCCCGGGCGCGGCACAACCCGCAACTCGACGCAGGAAGCGGGAGGGGATCCCGAGGAATCCGGAGGGATCAGGCGGAGCGGGTCGCCACGACGTCGGCGAAGGCCTCGAGGGCGGCGCGGACGGGGCCCTCGGGCAGGGCGGTGAGCAGGGCCTTGGCCTCGCCGGCGCGGGCGACGACGTAGTCGCGCGCCTCGGTCATCGCCGGGTGCGCGCGCAGGAGCCCGAGGGCCTCCGCGTGGAGGGCGTCGTCGGCGGCGAGGTCGGTGACCGCGGGGTCGAGGAGCTGCTGGAGGCGGGCGTCGGCCGGGTCCTGCGAGCGCTGCACGAGCAGCACCGGCAGGGTCGGCACCCCCTCCTTGAGGTCCGTGCCGGGCGTCTTGCCCGAGGTGTCGGACTCCGAGGCGATGTCGAGGATGTCGTCGGAGAGCTGGAACGCGGTGCCGACGATGTCGCCGTACGCGGTGAGCGCCGCGACCACCTCGGGCGTCGCCCCGCCGAACATCGCGCCGTAACGCGCCGACGTGGCGATGAGGGAGCCCGTCTTGCCGGCCACCACGTCGAGGTGGTGCTCGACCGGGTCGGCCCCGGGCGCCGGCGGCACCGTCTCGAGGATCTGGCCCTCGACGAGCCGCGCGAACGTGCGCGCCTGGATCCGCACGGCCTCGGGCCCGAGGTCGGCGGTCAGCTCGGAGGAGCGGGCGAACAGGAAGTCGCCGGTGAGGATCGCGACGTGGTTGTCCCACCGCGCGTTCGCGGAGTCGGCGCCGCGGCGCAGCAGGGCCTCGTCCATCACGTCGTCGTGGTACAGCGACGCCAGGTGCGTCAGCTCCACCACGCACGCCGCCGTCCGGACCTCGGGAGCCGCCGGGTGCGGGCCCGCCTCCGCGGCGAGCAGCACCAGCAGGGGGCGGAACCGCTTGCCGCCGGCCTCCATCAGGTGGCTGGCGGCCTCGGTCACGTACGCCGCGCTGCCCTGCACGTGGGCGACCAGGGCATCCTCCACCTCGCCCATGCGGGAGCGGAGGCGATCGGCCAGCTCGGCGTCGGTGACGGGGAGGGCCAGTCCGGGTGCGTTCGAGGTCACCTGAGGAATGATCCCGCATCCCCCGCGAGGTCGAGCAAGGGCCCCGGCACCAGTCCGAGCACGACGGTCGCGACCAGCGCGACCCCGATGGTCACCGACGTCAGCGGGGAGGGCACGACGACCGCCGGCGGGTCGTCCGGCGGGTCCGCGAAGAACATCGTGACGATGTGACGCACGTAGAAGTAGACCGCCACGATGCTGCTGCCGATCGCCACCGCGACCACTCCCCACGCGTCGGCCGAGGCCGCCGAGGTGAACACGGACCACTTGCCCACGAACCCGGCGGTGAGCGGGATGCCGGCCAGGCTCAGCAGGAACACGGCGAACACGCCCGCGACCAGCGGCGACGTGCGGCCCAGCCCGCGCCAGCGGTCCACCGCCCCGGCCTCGCCGCCCGGCTCGCGCACCAGCGTGGTCACCGCGAAGATCCCGACCGTCGCGACGCCGTAGGTCGCCAGGTAGAACAGCACGCCCTGCAGGGCGCTGATCCCACCCACGGTGCTGCTCGCGCCGAGCCCGAGCACGCCGGTGAGCAGGAAGCCCGTGTGCGCGATGGAGGAGTACGCCAGCAGCCGCTTGATGTCGCTCTGGCCCACGGCGAGCACCACGCCGCCGACCATCGTCAGGATCGCGACGACCTGCACCAGCGGGCGCCAGTCCTCCGCGACCGGGCCGAGCCCGACCGCCAGGAAGCGCAGGATCGCCAGGAAGGCGGCGATCTTGGTCGCGGCCGCCATGAACGCGGTGACCGCGGTCGGAGCGCCCTGGTAGACGTCGGGGGTCCAGGCGTGGAACGGCACCGCGCCGACCTTGAACAGCAGCGCGACCAGGACGAGGCCCGCGCCGGCGAGCAGCAGCACCTGGGAGGCCTCCCCGGCGCTCGCGGCCGCCGCGATCCCGCCGAGGTGGAGGGTGCCGGCGTACCCGTAGAGCAGCGCTGCGCCGTAGACGAAGAAGCCGGAGCTGAACGCGCCGAGAAGGAAGTACTTCATCGCCGCCTCCTGGCTCAGCAGGCGACGACGGCGTGCGAGGCCGCAGAGCAGGTAGAGCGGCAGCGACAGGATCTCGAGCGCGATGAACATCGTCAGCAGGTCGCCCGAGGCCGCGAAGAGCATCATCCCGGCCAGCGCGAACGTCAGCAGCGGGTAGACCTCGGTCTGCTCGACCGGCTCCTCCGGCGCGTCCAGACCCCCGGCACCCGAGCCGGACCCGGCGCCCGTGCTCCCCGCGCTCCCCGTGCCGCCCTCGGCCGGTCCCCCGACCGTCGTGGCGCTCGCGAACACCGGCAGGCCCGCGTCCACGCGGCGCTCGGCGAACAGGGCGAGGCCGCCGACGCCCACGACGAGCAGCAGCACCCAGCTGAAGACCGCCGGGCCGTCGACCACCACCGTGCCCGCGACCGTGGACTCGCCGACCCCCGGCCCGCGGGCCGGCAGCTGGGTCGCCACGACGACCGCGGCGACCAGCGCCGCGACGAGACCGACCGCGGCGACGCCCACCTGGGCGGTACGCCGGGCCGCCCGCGGCGTGAAGGCCTCCACGACCACGCCCACCAGGGACGCGGCGAAGACGACCAGCACCGGGCTCAGCGCGCCCCAGGCGATGTCGGGAGCGGCGAACTCTCCACCCATGTCAGCGCTCTCCGTTCTCGTCCGCGGTCACCGTCGGGCCGTCGTCGACGGGCCCGCCGTTGTCCGTCACGTGGCTCAGCACGCTCGTGGTGGTCGTCTCGATCACCTGCGTCAGCGGGCCCGGGAAGAAGCCGAACCCGATCAGCGCCACCACCAGCGGCACCATCGCGCCCACCTCCCGGCGGTCCAGGTCGGTGATCGTGCGCGGGGCGGGCGCGGCGGCCGTGGCGGTGGCCGTGGCCGTGGTGGTCGCGGTGGCCGTGCCGCCCGCTGCGTGCTCCGAGGCGGGACCCGCGCCGTGCTCGGCGCCCGGGTCCGCGCCCACGACGGGGCTGTCGACGGACGGACCCGTCATCACCCGCTGGTAGGCCCAGAGCACGTAGATCGCGGCCAGCACGATGCCGCTCACAGCGACCGCGCCGACGTACCAGGCGTAGTCGAAGGCCGCGACCATGACGAGGAACTCCGACACGAAGGGCGAGAGCCCCGGCAGCCCGAGCGTCGCCATGCCGGCCACGAGGAAGAGCCCGGCCAGCACGGGGGCGGCCTTCTCCATCCCGCCCATGGCGCGGATGGACGCGGTGCCGGAGCGCCGGATCGCGTACCCCGCCGCGAGGAACAGCGCCGCGGTCGCGAGCCCGTGGTTGACCATGTAGAGGATCGCGCCGGTGTGGCCCTGCTCGGTCAGCACGAAGATGCCGAGCACGATGAACCCGAAGTGCGACAGCGACGTCAGGCCGACGAGCCGCAGCAGGTCGTCCTGGCCGATCGCGAGCAGGGCGCCGTAGACGATCGAGACCAGCGCGAGCGTCACCACGACCGGCGTCGCCCACACCGACGCCTCCGGGAAGAGCCCCAGGCAGAACCGGATCATCCCGTAGGTGCCGATCTTGTCGAGGATGCAGATCAGCAGCACGCTCGTGCCCGGCGTCGCGCTCTGCGTCGTGTCGGCCAGCCAGGTGTGCACGGGGAACAGCGGGGCCTTGACCGCGAACGCCACGAAGAAGCCGAGGAACAGCCAGCGGCCGGTCTCGACCGCGACGCTCGAGGTCGTCACCTCGGTCAGGTCGCCGAGCAGGTAGGACGCCGGGCCCGCCTGCGCGGAGACGACGTAGAGCCCGATGACGCTCATCAGCATCACGAGACCGCCGGCCAGCTGGTAGACGAGGAACTTCGTGGCGGCCTTCGCGCGCCCCTCGCCGCCGTAGCGGCCGACGAGGAAGTACGCGGGGATCAGCGTCGCCTCGAAGACCACGTAGAAGAGGAAGACGTCGGTGGCGAGGAAGACCGCGATCGCGGCCGCCTCCAGGGCCAGGACCCACGCGCCGTACGCCCCGCCCCGCGGCTCCGCGACGAGCACCACGGGCACGAGCACCACGGTCAGCAGCACCATCACCAGGGCGAGGCCGTCGACGCCGAGCGCGAAGTGTGCGCCGAGCGGACCGATCCAGGTCTGCTCGACCGTCATCTGCATGCCGGAGGCGCCGTAGTCGAACAGCAGCGCGAGGACGCCGCCGAGCGCGAGGGTCGCGCCGGCGAACGCGAGGGTGACCGTGCGCCCCAGCGCGGCGTCCCCACGACCGGCGAACGCCGCCGCGAGGGCGCCGACGAGCGGCACCACGACCAGCAGGGTCAGGATCAGGTCGGACATCACCAGGTCACCGCCACCATGGCCAGGACGACGATCACGGCGCCGGCGAGCACCGAGAGCGCGTACGTGCGGACGAAGCCGTTCTGGGCCCCGCGCAGGACGGTCGAGGCCGCCCCGACGAGACCGGAGCCGCCCTCGACGACGCCGTCGACACCGCGGGCGTCGACGGTGACGAGACCGCGCACGAGGGCTCGGCCGGGCGCGACCACGAGGCCCTCGTTGATCGCGTCCCCGTAGAGGTCCGCGCGGGCCGCGCGCGTGGCCAGGGACACCTGGGTCGGTGCCGTGCGCGGCACCTCGCTGCGCCCGACCAGCAGCACGGCGACCGCGACGCCGACCGCGACCACGAGGGTCACGAGCGCGGTGATCACGATGACGGGCACCGGCAGCTCGTGGTGCTCGACCGGCCCGACCACCGGGGTCAGCCAGTCGGTGATCCAGCCGCCGAGCAGCAGCACGCCGCCGAGCACGCTCAGCGCGGCCAGCACGACCAGCGGCACGGTCATCACCCTCGGCGACTCGTGCGGGTGCACCCCCGGCTCCCAGCGGCGCTCGCCGAAGAAGGTCATCAGCATCAGCCGGGTCATGTAGAAAGCGGTGACCCCGGCGCCCAGCAGGGCGGCCGCGCCGACGACGTAGTTCTCCGCGATCGCCGCCTCGACGATCTTGTCCTTGCTCCAGAAGCCGGAGAAGCCCGGGAAGCCGATGATCGCGAGGTAGCCCATCGCGAAGGTCAGGAACGTGACCGGCATGGCCCGCCGCAGCGCTCCGTAGTGCCGCATGTCCACGTCGTCGCCCGTCCCGTGCATCACCGAGCCGGCGCCGAGGAACATGTTGGCCTTGAAGAAGCCGTGGGTGATGAGGTGGAAGATCGCGAACGCGTAGCCGGCCGGGCCCAGGCCGGCGGCCAGCATCATGTAGCCGATCTGGCTCATCGTGGAGCCGGCCAGCACCTTCTTGATGTCGTCCTTCGCGCAGCCGATCACGGCACCCCACAGCAGGGTCACGCACGCGACGACGACGACCGCGGTCTGGGCGACGGGTGCGTTCTCGAAGATGAAGTTCGACCGGGTCACGAGGTAGACGCCGGCCGTGACCATCGTCGCCGCGTGGATGAGGGCGGAGACGGGCGTCGGGCCCTCCATCGCGTCGAGCAGCCAGGCCTGCAGCGGCACCTGGGCCGACTTGCCGCACGCGCCGAGCAGCAGGAGCAGGCCGATCGCGGTCATGGTCGACGTGGCGGCCTCCCCGGCCGCCGCGCTGACGCCCGCGAACGCCGTGGTGCCGAAGGTGACGAACATCAGCATGATCGCGAGGCTCATGCCGATGTCGCCCACGCGGTTGATGACGAACGCCTTCTTCGCCGCGGCCGCCGCGCTCGGCTTGTGCTGCCAGAAACCGATCAGCAGGTAGGAGGCCAGGCCGACGCCCTCCCAGCCGAGGAAGACGCCCAGGTAGTCGCCCGCGAGCACCAGCATCAGCATCGCCGCGACGAAGAGGTTGAGGTAGCCGAAGAACCGGCGCCGCCGCTCGTCGTGGGCCATGTAGCCGATGGAGTAGACGTGGATGAGCGCGCCGACCCCGGTGATCAGCAGCAGGAACAGCGCCGAGAGCGGGTCGTAGAGCAGGACCATCCCGACCTGGAAGTCGCCGACCGAGATCCAGTCCCACAGGTGCTGCGTGACCTGCCGGTCGCCGCCGTCGCGGCCCAGGAGCGCCACGAACATGGCCACGCCGACCAGGAACGACCCGGCCACGGTGGCCGTGCCGAGCAGGTGACCCCAGCGGTCGGTGCGGCGTCCGCCGACCAGCAGCACCAGCGCGCCGGCCAGCGGCAGCGCGATCACCAGCCAGGCGAGGCCGAGCACGCCGTCGGCGGCTCCCGGGTCGACCAGCGGGACGCTGTGGCCGCCCTCGGCGGCACTCAGGAGGGGAGTCATCGTCGGCTCCTCAGTTCCTCAGCGCCGCGGCGGCGTCGACCGACGCGGAGCGGCGCGAGCGGAAGATCGTCATGATGATCGCGAGCCCGACGACGACCTCGGCGGCGGCGACCACCATCACGAAGAAGGCGGCCACCTGCCCCTCGAGGTTGCCGTGCTGCTTGGCGAACACGACGAAGGCCAGGTTGGAGGCGTTGAGCATCAGCTCGACGCACATGAACACCACGATGGCGTTGCGGCGCACCAGGACGCCGACGGCGCCGATGCTGAAGAGGATCCCCGAGAGCACGAGGAAGGGGGTCAGGTCGTCCATCAGCGCGTCCCCCCGTCCTGCGGCCCTGTGCCGGGTCCGGTGCCGGGCCCACCGCGGTACGCGTCCTCCACGTCCGCCGCGGGAGCTCCCGTCTCGGTGCCCGTCGGGTCGGCCGTGGACTCCGAGGCCGACAGGCGGCCGACGACCTCGTCGACGTCGCGGTGGCTCGGGGCCGCCCGGCCGGTGCCGCGCGACGCGATCATCCCCGGCACCGAGGACGGCGCGGGGCTGCCGTCGGGCAGCAGGGCGGGGGTGTCCACGGCGTTGTGCCGGGCGTACACGCCGGGGGCCGGCAGCGGGCCGAGGTGCAGGCCCGACTCGCCGTAGGAGCGCACCCGCTCCCGCGCCCGGTCCGCCTGCGTCGAGCGCGGGGACAGGCGCTCGCGGTGAGCGAGCACCATCGCACCGAGCGCTGCGGTGATGAGCAGCGCCGCGGTCGCCTCGAAGGCGAGGACGTAGGTCGAGAACAGCACGGCGGCCAGGCCCTCGATGTTGCCTCCGGCGTTGGCCTCGCCGAGGCCGGTGGCCACGCCCAGCGAGGCCTGCGCGAGCAGCAGGCCGAGGAGCACGGCGAAGACGGCGCCGACCACCACGGCCAGCACGCGCTGCCCGGGGATGGTCTCCTCGCCCGCGTCGGCGGCGTCGACGCCGACCAGCATCAGCACGAAGAGGAACAGCATCATGATCGCGCCCGTGTAGACGATGATCTGCACGGCGAACAGGAACGGCGCCTCCAGCACGGCGTACATCACCGCCAGGCCGATCATCACCACCGCGAGCAGCAGGGCGGCGTGCACCGCGCGGCGCACGAACAGCACGCCCAGGGCGGCCGCGACCATCACCGGCGCGAGCAGCCAGAACGCGGTCATCGCGGCCCCAGCCCGTCGGGGCCCGTCGTCGCCTCCGGCACGGTGAGCCGCTCGCCGGGCTCGGGCGCGGCGTAGGAGAACTCGCCGCGGTAGTAGGCGCCCTCGTCGTCGCCGAGCCGCATCGGGTGCGGCGGCTGCTCCATGCCCTCCTCGAGCGGGGCGAGCAGGTCGGACTTCTCGTAGATCAGCGACTCGCGGCTGTCGTCGGCCAGCTCGTACTCGTTCGTCATCGTCAGCGCGCGGGTCGGGCACGCCTCGATGCACAGGCCGCACAGGATGCAGCGCAGGTAGTTGATCTGGTAGACGCGGCCGTAGCGCTCCCCCGGGCTGAAGCGCCCCTCGCCGTTGGCCGAGTCGTCGTTGGAGGCGCCCTCGACGTAGATCGCGTCGGCCGGGCACGCCCACGCGCACAGCTCGCAGCCGACGCACTTCTCGAGCCCGTCGGGCCAGCGGTTGAGCTGGTGGCGCCCGTGGAAGCGGGGCGCGGTGGGCTTCTTCTCCTTCGGGTAGTCCTCCGTGACGGGCTTGCGGAACATCGTCCGGAAGGTCACGCCGAACCCGGCGACCGGGTCCCACAGCTGCTGCTTGAGCGTCATCGGGTCTCCTCCTCGGCGAAGACGAGCGGGGCGGCGGCGCCGCGCACCGCGCCGCCGGCGGGCATCGGGGGCACGGGGTACGCGCCGGTCTCGGCCGCCGCGTCGCGCAGCGGCGGGGCGGTGGAGCCGAACCCGCGGGTGAAGGCGACGACCGCGACCGCGGTCAGCACCACGGACAGGACGCCGACCGCGGCGGTCACCTGGCCGTCGGACAGGTCCGCGTCGGCGAGCGCCAGGCGGGCGACCGCGGCGATCACGACCCAGCCGAGCGCGACCGGGATGAGCCGCTTCCAGCCGAAGTCCATGAACTGGTCGTAGCGCAGCCGCGGCAGCGTGCCCCGCAGCCAGACGAACAGGAACATGAAGGCGAAGACCTTGCCGAAGAACCACAGCAGCGGCCACCAGCCCTCGTTCGCGCCCTCCCAGACGTGGCCGAGGCCGAACGGCGCGAGCCAGCCGCCGAGGAACAGCGTCGTGGCCAGCGCCGAGACGGTGACCATGTTGATGTACTCGGCGAGGAAGAACAGGGCGAACTTCAGCGAGCTGTACTCGGTGTGGAAGCCGCCGACCAGCTCCCCCTCGGCCTCGGGGAGGTCGAACGGCGCCCGGTTGGTCTCGCCGACCATGGCGATCACGTAGACGACGAACGCCGGCGCCATCACGAAGGCGTACCAGGCGTCCGCGTCCTGCGCGGCCACGATCTCCGAGGTCGACGCCGACCCCGCGTAGAGGAAGACGCTGACCAGCGCCAGGCCCATCGCGACCTCGTAGGAGATCATCTGGGCGCTGGAGCGCAGGCCGCCGAGCAGGGAGTAGGTCGAGCCGCTGGACCAGCCGCCGAGCACGATGCCGTAGATGCCGATCGAGGCGATCGCCATCACGAACAGCACCGCGACCGGCATGTCGGTCAGCTGCAGCGGCGTGGTCGTGTCGGTGAACGGGATCGTCACCTCGGGGCCGAACGGGATGACGGCGAAGGTCACGAACGCGGGCACCACGCAGATCACGGGCGCCAGCACGAAGACCACCTTGTCGGCGGCCGTCGGGATGATGTCCTCCTTCAGCGCCAGCTTCACGCCGTCGGCGAGGCTCTGCAGCAGGCCGAACGGGCCGTTCTTGTTCGGGCCCACCCGGTGCTGCATGCGGGCCACGACCCGGCGCTCGAACCAGATGTTGAACAGGGTGAGCAGGACGAGGACGACGAAGATCGCCACGGCCTTCAGCAGCACGACCCACAGGGCGTCCGATCCGAACACGTCCAGCCCGTTCACCGCGCCGCCTCCGGGCTCACGGTGACGACGGCTCCCGGCTCGGCCAGGTCGCTGAGCAGCCCGCGGCCCACGGAGGCCTGGGGGGCCCACACGACGCCGTCGACGAGGGTGGGCTCGTGCTCGGCGGGCAGGCTCAGCGCTCCCCGCGGGCCCGTGAGCGTGACGACCCCGGGGCGCCCCAGCGCCTCGTACGCCGTGGTGCCCAGCCGCGCGACGGCCGGACGCGCCGAGGCCCGCAGCGCCTCGTCGCCGTCCTGGAGCGAGCCCAGGTCGAGCATCTGGCGGAACGTGGAGAGCCGCAGCTCGAGCCCGGCCCGCTCGCCGGCCGGCAGCCCGGGCGACTCGGGGGTGAGCGGCTGGGTCGCCGGGGGCGTCCCCAGCTCGCCGGCCGCGCCGGCGGCGCGCTCGCCGTCCCAGGCGCCCATCGACTCCATCGCCTCGCGCACCTGCGCGGTGGTGCGGAAGCCCAGCGGGCGCCCGAGCTCCTCGGCGATCCCGGCGAGCACCCGCGCGTCCGGCAGCCGCCGGCGGTCGGCGAGCACCACGGGGAACGGCCGCGGTCGGCCCTCCCAGGTGACGAACAGTCCGGCCTTCTCGACGGCGGCCGCGACCGGCAGCACGACGTCGGCCGCGCGGGTCACCTCGGTCTCGCGCAGCTCCAGGCTGACCACGAAGTCCGCGCGCTCGAGCGCCGTGCGCAGCGCGTCCGGGTCGGCCACGTCGTCGACGGCCACACCCCCGACGACCAGTCCCGAGAGCCGGCCCACGGCCGCCGCGGAGACGATCTGCTCGGCGTCGCGACCGGGCCGCTCCGGCAGCGCGTCGACGCCCCAGGCCGCCGCGGCGTCGACACGGGCCTCCGCGTCGACGACCGGCCGACCGCCGGGCAGCAGGTTCGGCAGGCAGCCGGTCTCCAGCGCGCCGCGGTCGCCCGCCCGTCGGGGCACCCAGGCCAGGCGGGCGCCGGTGCGCGAGGCCAGCCGGGCCGCGGCGCTGAGGGCGCCGGGGGCCGTCGCGAGCCGCTCGCCGACGAGCAGCACGTCCTCGGGACCGAGCCGGCCGGCCAGCGCGTCCAGGGCCGCCGCCTCGTCCGCGGGGCCGGCGGGGACGTGCTCGGCGCGCAGCTTGCGGTTGCCGCGGGTGAGGTACGGAGCGACCGCGACCACCTGCGTACCGCCCGCGCGCACCGCCTTGCGCAGCCGCAGGAAGATCGCGCCGGCCTCCTCCTCCGGCTCGAGGCCGGCGAGCACGACCGTGCGCGCCCGCTCGAGGTCGGAGTAGGTGACCCCGCCGCCCTCGGGGCCGCGCAGGACCACGTGGGCCGCGAGGAAGCCGGTCTCCTCGGCGCTGAGCGGACGGGCGCGGAAGTCGACGTCGTTCGTGCCGAGGGCCAGGCGCGCGAAGGTGGCGTAGGCGAACGCGTCCTCCGCGGTCAGCCGACCGCCCGGCAGCACGCCGACCCCTGCGGCGTCCCGCGCCGCCGCCAGCCCCCGGGCGGCGACGGCGAACGCCTCCGGCCACGACGCCGGCCGCAGCTCGCCGCGACTTCCGTCGGGACCGACGTCGCGGACCTGGGGGTAGGTGAGCCGGTCGGAGGCGGTGACGTAGCGGTGCGCGAAGCGGTCCTTGTCGGTGATCCACTCCTCGTTGACCTCGGGGTCGTCGCCGGCGAGGCGGCGCGTGACGACGCCGCGGCGGTGGTCGACCCGGATCGCCGCGCCGCAGGCGTCGTGCTCGGCCACGCTGGGCACCGAGACGAGGTCGAAGGGCCGCGAGCGGAAGCGGTACGACTCGCTCGTCAGCGCTCCCACCGGGCAGATCTGGATGGTGTTGCCCGCGAAGTACGACAGGAACGGCGCGTCCTCGGCGATCCCGATCTGCTGGCGCGCGCCGCGCTCGACGAGCGCGATGAACGGGTCGCCCGGGATCTGCTCGGCGAAGCGCGTGCAGCGCTGGCACACGATGCAGCGCTCGCGGTCCAGCAGCACCTGCGGGGACAGGTGGATCGGCTTCTCGAAGGTGCGCTTGACGCCCTCGAAGCGCGAGTCGCCGCGCCCGTTGCTCATCGCCTGGTTCTGCAGCGGGCACTCGCCACCCTTGTCGCACACCGGGCAGTCGAGCGGGTGGTTGATCAGCAGCAGCTCCATCACGCCCTGCTGTGCCTTGTCGGCGACGCCCGACGTGGCCTGCGTGTTGACCACCATGCCGTCGCTGACCTCGAGGGTGCAGGAGGCCTGCGGCTTCGGCAGCCCGCGGCCGTTGCCGACGTCGGGGACGTCGACGAGGCACTGGCGGCAGGCGCCGACCGGCTCGAGCAGCGGGTGGTCGCAGAACCGGGGGATCGAGATGCCGACCTGCTCGGCCGCACGGATCACGAGGGTGCCCTTCGGCACCTCGACCCGCACGCCGTCGATGGTCACCGCGACGAGGTCGCTGCGGTCGGGGGCCAGCGTCATGCCGTCACCTCCTGGGCGTACGCCGTGGAGGCCGCGGGCGGGAACAGCTCGCGGCTCGGGGTGTGCATGCCGGCCTCGAACTCCTCGCGGAAGTAGGCGATCGCGGAGGTGATCGGGCTCGTCGCGCCGTCGCCCAGCGCGCAGAACGAGCGGCCGAGGATGTTGTCGCAGAGGTCGAGCAGCTTCTCGACGTCGCCCTCCTCGCCGCGGCCCTCGTCGATGCGGGTCAGGGTCTGCACCAGCCACCACGTGCCCTCGCGGCACGGGGTGCACTTGCCGCACGACTCGTGCTGGTAGAACTCCGTCCACCGCAGCACGCAGCGCACCACCGAGACGGTCTCGTCGAAGATCTGCAGCGCCCGGGTGCCGAGCATCGAACCGGCCGCGCCGACGGACTCGTAGTCGAGCGGCACGTCGAGGTGCTCGGCGGTCAGCAGCGGCGTGCTGGAGCCGCCGGGCGTCCAGAACTTCAGGCGGTGGCCCTCGCGGACGCCGCCGGCCAGCTCGATCAGCTCGCGCAGCGTGATCCCCAGGGGCGCCTCGTACTGCCCCGGGTTCCGCACGTGGCCCGAGAGCGAGTAGATGACGAAGCCCTTCGACTTCTCCGTGCCCAGCGACCCGAACCACTCCGAGCCGTTGCGCACGATCGCCGGCACCGAGGCGATCGACTCGACGTTGTTGATCACGGTGGGGCTGGCGTAGAGACCGGCGACGGCCGGGAACGGCGGGCGCAGCCGGGGCTGCCCGCGGCGGCCCTCGAGGGAGTCGAGCAGCGCGGTCTCCTCGCCGCAGATGTACGCCCCCGCGCCGGCGTGGACGACGAGCTCGAGGTCGTAGCCCGAGCCGTGGATGTCGGCGCCCAGGTGGCCGGCCAGGTACGCCTCCGTGACGGCGTGCTGCAGGCGCCGCACGACGTGCAGCACCTCGCCGCGCACGTAGATGAAGGCGTGGTGGGCCCGGATCGCGTACGCGGCCAGGATCACGCCCTCGACGAGGGTGTGGGGGCTGGCCATCATCAGCGGGACGTCCTTGCAGGTGCCCGGCTCCGACTCGTCGGCGTTGACCACGAGGTACTTGGGGCGGTCGCCGCCCAGCGCGTCCGGGTCCTGCGGGATGAAGCCCCACTTCATGCCGGTGGGGAAGCCCGCGCCGCCGCGGCCGCGGAGCCCGGCGTCCTTGACCAGGTCGATGACCTCGCCGGGCGCCATGGCGAAGGCGACGTCGAGGGCCTCGTAGCCGCCGCGCCCCGCGTACGACTCCAGCGACCAGGAGCGGTCCGCGTCCCAGTTGTCGGTGAGGACCGGGGTGAGCGGGGGGACGTTCGTCGACGCGTCAGTCATCGCTCTTCTCCTCCGCCACCTTGGCCTCCGACTCCGCGCGGGAGGTGTCGGCCTGCTCGTCGGCCGCGACAGCGGCCTCCGACGAGCTGTCCGGCTCCGGCTCGCTGTGGTGCTGCTCGTCCGTCGTCGCGGACGGGGCGCTCCAGCCACGCTCACGAGCGATCCGCAGACCGGCCAGCGAGGCCTCGCCCGCGCCGGGACCCTGGTCGGCGCGGTCGTCGGGGAAGCCCGCGAGCACCCGCTCGGCCTCGCGCCACGTGCACACACGGTCGGCGCCGCGGGTGGGCCGCACCGGTCGGCCGGCGCGCAGCTCGTCGACCAGCTCGCGCGCCGAGGCCGGCGTCTGGCCGTCGAAGAACTCCCAGTTGACCATCACGACCGGCGCGTAGTCGCAGGCCGCGTTGCACTCGACGTGCTCGAGGCTGACCGTGCCGTCCTCGGTGGTCTCGTCGTTGCCGATGCCCAGGTGCTCCTTGAGCGAGGCGAAGATCTCGTCGCCGCCCATCACGGCGCACAGCGTGTTGGTGCAGACCCCGACGTGGTAGTCGCCGACGAGGCGACGCTTGTACATCGTGTAGAAGGTCGCGACCCCGCTGACCTCGGCCGGCGTGATGTCGAGCACCGCGGCGCAGGCCTCGATCCCCTCCGGTGTGATCCGCCCCTGGGCCGACTGCACGAGGTGCAGCATCGGCAGCAGGCCCGAGCGGGCCTGGGGGTAGCGGGCCGCGATCTCGCGCAGCTCCGCGATCGTCGTCTCCGTCAGCGGGTCCGTGCCCCGCGCGGTCTCCGTCATCGGTCCACGCCTCCCATCACGGGGTCGATGGAGGCGATCGCGACGATGACGTCGGCGACCATGCCGCCCTCGCTCATCACGCTCGTCGCCTGCAGGTTGGTGAAGGACGGGTCTCGGAAGTGCACCCGGAACGGTCGCGTGCCGCCGTCGGAGACGACGTGGGCGCCGAGCTCGCCGCGCGGGGACTCGAGGGGGACGTACGCCTGCCCCGCCGGCACGCGGAAACCCTCGGTGACCAGCTTGAAGTGGTGGATCAGGGCCTCCATCGAGGTGCCCATGATCGAGCGGATGTGCTCCAGGCTGTTGCCCTGGCCGTCGGAGCCGACGGAGAGCTGGCTGGGCCAGGCGATCTTCTTGTCGGCGACCATCACGGGCGCGCCCTCGAGGCCCTCGAGGCGGGCGACGCACTGCTCGACGATCCGCAGGCTCTCGAACATCTCGTTCATCCGCACCCGGAAGCGCCCGTAGGAGTCGGCGGTGTCCCAGGTCTGCACGTCGAAGTCGTAGGTCTCGTAGCCGCAGACCGGCTGGGTCTTGCGCAGGTCCCAGGGGTATCCGGTCGAGCGCAGCACCGGTCCGGTCAGGCCCAGCGCGAGGCAGCCCTCGAGGTCGAGGTGGCCGACCCCCTCGAGGCGGGCCCGGAAGATCGGGTTGGCGTTGCACAGCGCCTCGATCTCCGGCAGCCGCTTGCGCATCAGCGCGACGAAGTCCCGCACGGCCGCCAGCGACCCGTCGGGCAGGTCCTGCGCGATGCCGCCGGGCCGCACGAACGCGTGGTTCATCCGCAGGCCGGTGATCAGCTCGAACAGGTCGAGCACCTGCTCGCGCTCGCGGAACCCGATGGTCATCACCGTCAGGGCCCCGAGCTCCATGCCGCCGGTGGCGATCGCGACGAGGTGCGAGGAGATCCGGTTGAGCTCCATCAGCAGCACGCGCACGACCTGCGCCCGCTCGGGCACGTCGTCCTCGATGTCGAGGAGACGCTCGACGCCGAGCACGTAGGTCGCCTCGTTGAAGAACGGCGAGAGGTAGTCCATCCGGGTGCAGAACGTGACGCCCTGCGTCCAGGTGCGGAACTCCATGTTCTTCTCGATGCCGGTGTGGAGGTAGCCGATGCCGCACCGCGCCTCGGTGACCGTCTCGCCCTCGAGCTCGAGGATCAGGCGCAGCACCCCGTGGGTCGAGGGGTGCTGGGGCCCCATGTTCACGACGATCCGCTCGGTCTCCTCGCCGAGCTGGTCGACGATCTCGTCCCAGTCCTGGCCGGTGACGGTGAAGACGCGGCCGTCGCCGCCGGCGGTCGCGGCGCCCGCGCCCGCCGCGTACGGGTCCTGCTGCGTGCTCGTCATGCGCCGTAGGTCCTCCGCTGGTCGGGCGGCGGGATCGTCCCGCCCTTGTACTCCACGTCGATCCCGCCGAGCGGGTAGTCCTTGCGCTGGGGGTGGCCGGGCCAGTCGTCGGGCATGAGGATCCGGGTGAGGGCCGGGTGGCCGTCGAAGACGACGCCGAAGAAGTCCCAGGTCTCGCGCTCGTGCCAGTCGGCGGTCGGGTAGACGGCGACCACGCTCGGCACGTGCGGGTCGGCGTCCGGCGCGGCGACCTCGAGCCGCACGCGGCGGTTGTGGGTCATCGAGAGCAGGTGGTACGCCACGTGCAGCTCGGCGCCCGTCTGCTCGGGGTAGTGCACCCCGCTGACGCTCGAGCAGAGCTCGAAGCGCAGCGTCGGCTCGTCGCGCATCAGCCGCGCGACCGCGAGCAGGTGCTCGCGGCGCAGGTGGACCGTCAGCTCCCCGCGGTGCACCACGACGCCGACGACCGCGTCGGGCACGTGCTCGACCACCACGTCGACGACGGCGTCGAACCACCCGCCGTACGGCCGCTCGGCCTCGCCCGGGAACGCGACGGTGCGCCGGAGTCCCCCGTAGCCCGAGGTGTCGCCGCTGCCGCGGACGCCGAACATGCCGGTACGCCGCGCCCGGACGTCGCCGGAGACCGTCGCGGTCTGGTCCTCGCCGCCCGGCCGGTCGACGGCCTTGGTCTCGTTCGACCCGCCCTCGGCGCCGCTCATCGCAGCAGGCCCTTCTGCTCCTCGGTCGGCGTCGCGCCCAGCGCGGCCGTCTCGAGCGCGGTGACCTGGGCGGCGCGCTGGGCCCCGAACTTCGTGTGCTGCACCTGCTCGTGCAGCTTGAGGATCGCGTCGACGAGCATCTCGGGGCGCGGCGGGCAGCCGGGGAGGTACATGTCCACCGGCACCACGTGGTCGACGCCCTGCACGATCGCGTAGTTGTTGAACATCCCGCCCGAGCTGGCGCACACGCCCATGGCCAGGACCCACTTCGGCTCGGCCATCTGGTCGTAGATCTGGCGCAGGACGGGCGCCATCTTCTGGCTGACCCGGCCCGCCACGATCATCAGGTCGGCCTGGCGCGGGCTGGCCCGGAAGACCTCCATCCCGTAGCGGGCGAGGTCGTAGCGCGGGCCACCGGTCGTCATCATCTCGATCGCGCAGCAGGCCAGGCCGAAGGTCGCCGGCCAGAAGCTCGCCTTGCGCATGTAGCCGGCGACGCCCTCGACGGTGGTCAGCAGGACCCCGCTGGGGAGCTTCTCCTCGATACCCATGTGATCAGTCCCAGTCCAGGCCGCCGCGGCGCCACTCGTAGGCGTACGCCAGCGTGATGTTGAAGAGGAAGAGGACGACGGCGAGCAGGCCGAACCACGAGAGCTGGTCGAAGTAGACCGCCCACGGGACGAGGAACATGATCTCGACGTCGAAGATGATGAAGGTCATCGCGACCGTGTAGTACTTCACCGGGATCCGGCCGCCGC
Source organism: Nocardioides imazamoxiresistens (assembly GCF_032378595.1). Taxonomy (NCBI): domain Bacteria; kingdom Bacillati; phylum Actinomycetota; class Actinomycetes; order Propionibacteriales; family Nocardioidaceae; genus Nocardioides; species Nocardioides imazamoxiresistens. Next base: position 147,212 of record NZ_JAVYII010000008.1, on the reverse strand, counting down.
CGAACGGCTGCGGGGTCGGCTCGATGCCGCACTCGTAGGAGTCCAGCCGCGCCCGGTTGTAGCGCTTCGGCCCGGTCATCGTGCTGACGACGACGGAGAAGACGGCGAACCCGCCGGCCAGGGCGAGCAGCGCGAGCACCGGCGTGTAGAGCTCCATCGCGCACCTCCCTCCCCCGCTGCGCCCGACCGAGGTCGTGCGTTTGTGAATCAGATCACAAGGTGTCCTGCGTCACACCATAGACCTCCGGCGGACCGCGCGCGACCCCCCGGGGGGCCGCCGGGTCCACCCGCGTTGACCTGCAGATTTAGGGCACGGGTCGATTGCGTAATTGCAGGAGGGTGCACGACCGGGGGGCGACCGGCGATCTCCCGGATGCGCGCGGGCCCGCGCCCGGACGAGGGTGGGTGCATGAGCCCCCGAAGACGCCGCGCGCACGCCGCGGGCGCGATCGCCGCGACGCTCGCCACGACCTCGGCGGCGCTCAGCCTGCACCGGGCGCTCGGCGGGTCGTGGCTGCTGTCGACGGTCGGGGGCGACCTCGAGCGGCTGACCCGCACAGGCGGCCCGGTGGCCGTGGCGGGCGGTGCGGCGGCGGCGGCCAAGCTCGTCGCCACCGCCCTCCCCCTGGCCCTGCTCGGGCGTCCCCGACGGATCGTCCGCCTCGTCTCGGCACTGGGGCGGGGCTGCTGGTGGTCTACGGCGGCGTGCTGAGCGTCGCGGGACTGCTCGCGACGGCGGGAGCATTCGGGACGGTGGACCCCGACGGGGCACGCGCGCTGCGCTGGCACGCCCTGCTGTGGGACCCGTGGTTCCTGCTGTGGGGCCTCGCCTGGATCCTCGCGTGGCGGTGGACCGCGCGCCCGCGGCCGTCGGTGGAGCGTCAGGCCGTGGCGCGGTGGAGCGCGACGATGCCGCCGGAGAGGTTGCGCCACTCGACGCCGCCCCAGCCGGCCTCGCCGATGAGCGCGGCGAGACCCTCCTGGTCGGGCCAGGCGCGGATCGACTCCGCGAGGTAGACGTACGCGTCCGGCGACGAGGACACCGCGGTCGCGACGGGCGGCAGGGCACGCATCAGGTACTCGACGTACGCCGTGCGGAACGGCGCCCACGTGGGGTGCGAGAACTCGCAGACCACCAGCGTGCCGCCGGGTCGGGTGACGCGGCGCATCTCGGCCAGGGCGGCCGGGGTGTCGACCACGTTGCGCAGGCCGAAGGAGATGGTGACGGCGTCGAACACGCCGTCGGCGAACGGCAGCCGCGTCGCGTCACCGGCCGTGAACGGCAGGTGCGGCCGGTTGCGCTTGCCGACCTCGAGCATCCCGATCGAGAAGTCGCAGGGCACGACGACCGCGCCGGCGGCCACGAAGGGGGCGCTCGAGGTGCCCGTGCCCGCGGCGAGGTCGAGCACCAGGTCGCCGGGACGCGGGTCGACAGCCCGGATCACGTCGCGGCGCCACCGCCGGTCCTGGCCCAGGGAGAGCACGTCGTTGGTGACGTCGTAGCGCTGGGCGACGGCGTCGAACATGCGTCGGACGTCGGACGGTTGCTTGTCGAGCTCAGCGCGGGCCACGGGCGCAGCCTACGGCGCCGTCGCGTGCAACCCGATCGGAGCCCACCGCGTCCTGGGTGCGTCGACCACCGTGGCCGGCACGCGGCGCTCGGGCGCCGCCGAGCATCGGAGAACCGCATGACCACGTCGCGCACCATCGTGCTGAGCCTGCTGGCCGCCCTGCTGACCGCCGCCGTCGCGGTCGCCGTCGCCACCGGCGCCGTCGCAGGGCTGCTGCCCGGCTCCGTGGCGGCCGCCCCGGGCGAGGCCGCTGGACAGGCCCCGACGTCCACCTCCCCGCTGCCGCAGGCCCCGGGCGTACCGGTCGAGCCGGCCCCGACGCCCGAGCCCACGCCGGAGCCCGCGCCGGAGCCGCCGCCCGCCCTGCACCGTGCCGGCGACACCGGCGACGAGGTCCGCGACCTCCAGGCCCGGCTCGTGCAGATCGACTGGCTGACGCCCGCCCAGGTGACCGGGACGTACGCCGACGCGACCACCGCCGCCGTCGAGGGCTTCCAGGCCAAGCGCGGCCTGCCCGTCACCGGGGAGGTCGACGCGACGACCCTCGAGCGGCTGCACGCGATGACGGGCCCGCCGAGCGACGGCGAGCTGCACGGCATGCCGGCGGCGACCGGTGAGCTCGACCCGCGCTGCCGCGAGGGCCGCGTGATCTGTGTCGACAAGACGACCCGTTCGCTGAGCTGGGTCGTCGACGGCACGGTGCTGAGCACGCTCGAGGTCCGCTTCGGCGGCGAGGGCACCGAGACCCGCGAGGGGGCGTTCACGGTGGAGCGCAAGAGCCGCGACCACGTCTCGTCGCTCTACGACACCGCGATGCCGTTCGCCATGTTCTTCTCGGGCGGCCAGGCGGTCCACTACTCGGCGGACTTCGCGGCGAACGGGTACGCCGGCGCCTCCCACGGCTGCGTCAACGTGCGCGACCGCGACGGCGTCGAGGCCCTCTTCGACGAGGTCCGGGTGGGCGACGCGGTCGTGGTGCACCGCTCCTGAGCGGCGGGTCCTACCGGTCCTCGGCGGACGTGCCCGCACCGTCGAGGCGGTCCCACAGGTTGTCGACGAAGGTCGCGACGTCGTCGTCGCTGGCGTTCTCCAGCACGGTGACGCGGATGGTCAGGTCCGCCGACGTGCGGCGGCACAGGATCTCCTGCACCTGCGGCGTCGGGGAGGCCTCGCCGGACACCACGCCGAGCACGCACTCGACCTCGCCGTGCGTCGAGCGCACCACGGGAGCGTCACCGCTGGCCGGGTCGATCAGCGTGGCGGGCACCAGCGGTCCGTCGGGCCCCCGGTACGCCTGGACGGCCAGCTGCGCCTCGCTGCCGGGCTGGAAGTAGCGCTCCGAGTCGGCCGGGGCGTCCGCCAGGGCGACGAGCTGGGAGTCCACGTACTCCCAGTCGGAGGCGTACTGCTCGGCGGCCTCGTCCTCGCCCTCCTGCGCGAGCAGGGTCGGGATCGCGATCCAGCTGCCCATCTCCTCGGGCAGCTCGAGCGCCGCGCCGGGGTCGGTGGGCTGCGACGCGGTCGCGTCGTCGGACCCCTCCCCGACGGCCTTCGGCAGACCGATCGCCAGACCGGCGACGAGCAGCAGCGCGACGACGCCGCCGGCGAGGGCGCGGAGGGCGTCGGGCGTCGCGAGGCGGGCGACGTCGCGGGCATCGGGAGCGGGCACGAGGTGTGACGGTAGCAACGTCCGTCGGCTCGGGGCCCTCGCGTACCGCGCAGTAGGCTGCAACGGATGAGCACCCGTGCCCCCTCCCCCGGCGTCGCCCCCGGCGCCGGCGACGCCTTCCCCGCAGGCACGGCGGTCCCCCTCGTGGTGCGCACGGTGCCCCTCGAGCCGGTGCCCGACGACGCCAGCAGCGCCCCGCTCGTGGACCTCCTGCCGCGCGACGGAGCCCTGACGTGGCTGCGCGGCGGCGACGGCCTGGTCGGTTGGGGCACCGCGGCCGTCGTCAGCACCGCCGGCGCGGACCGGTTCCGCGACGCCGAGGAGTGGTGGGCCGCGACCACCGCCCGCGCCGTGGTGCGCGACGAGGTCGGCGTGCACGGCAGCGGCCTGGTCGCCTTCGGTTCCTTCGCGTTCGCGGACGAGCCCGGCACCTCCACGCTGGTCGTGCCCCGGGTCGTCGTCGGCCAGCGCGGCCGCCAGCGCTGGCTCACGACCATCGGCCACGACTCCATCGGCATGCCCGGGCTGCGGGTGGCCGACGAGCCCGCGGCGCCCGACGGCCTGCGGTTCGACCGCGGCGCCGTGGACGAGGACGCGTGGCGCGCCGTCGTCGCCGACGCGGTCGCGCGGATCGAGGGCGGCGAGCTCGACAAGGTCGTCCTCGCCCGCGACGTCGTCGCCCGCACCGACGCGCCGCTCGACGTGCGCTGGCCCCTGCGGCGCCTGGTCGAGGCGTACCCCACCTGCTGGACGTTCCACGTCGACGGGCTGTTCGGGGCCACCCCCGAGATGCTGGTGCGCCGCGAGCGCGGCCTGGTCACCTCCCGCGTGCTCGCGGGCACCATCTCGCGCACCGGCGACGAGGTGCGCGACGCCGGTCTCGCGGGCGAGCTGGCGCGCTCGTCGAAGGACCTGGAGGAGCACGAGTACGCCGTGCGCTCGGTCGCCGACGCCCTCGAGCCGCACTGCTCGTCGATGAACGTGCCCGAGTCGCCGTTCGTGCTGCACCTGCCGAACGTGATGCACCTGGCCACCGACGTGACGGGGGTCGTCCCGGACGACGTGGACCACGCGACGTCGACCTCGCTGGGCCTCGCGGCCTCCCTGCACCCCTCCGCCGCCGTCGGCGGCACCCCCACCCCCGTCGCCACGCGCCTCATCGCCGAGATCGAGGGCATGGACCGCGGTCGCTACGCCGGCCCGGTGGGCTGGATGGACGCGGCGGGCGACGGCGAGTGGGGCATCGCGCTGCGCTCCGCCCAGGTGGTCCCGGAGGGCGACGGCAGCGTCGTACGCCTCTTCGCCGGCTGCGGCATCGTGGCGGGTTCCGACCCCGACGCGGAGCTGGCCGAGAGCCAGGCGAAGCTGCAGCCGGTGCGGCAGGCGCTCGGCCACCGCTGACCGGACTCCGCACGACGAACGCCCCCGTCCCCGCTCGCGCGGGGTCCGGGGGCGTTCGCGACGGCGTCGGCGACGGGCGTCAGCCGCGCGAGTGCTGGATCATGTCCTCGCGGGGGACGACCTTGATCCGCTCGCGGCCGGCGGCCTCGCCGAGCGAGACCTCGTGGGCGTCGAGGCGGACCCAGTCGTCCCACGTCGTGAAGTCGACGCCGCGGTCCGCGAGGTGGCGCAGCACGGCCTCGGGGTCCGTCTGCTCCGGGGCCGGGGTGGACTCCAGGTCGGCGATCAGGTTGCTGATCGTCTCGGCGGCGTCCGACTTCGTGTGGCCGATGAGGCCGACGGGGCCGCGCTTGACCCAGCCGGTGCAGTACGTGCCGGGCACGTGCTGGCCGTCGAGGTCCAGCACCCGGCCGCCGGCGTTGGGGATCACGTGGTCGGTGTCGTCGAACGGCACCTCGGGCAGCGGCGAGCTGCGGTAGCCGACCGCGCGGTAGACGGCCTGGACGGGCGTGTCGACGAACTCGCCGGTGCCCACCGCGTTGCCGGTGCCGTCGAGCTCGGTGCGCTCGGTGCGCAGCGCGACGACCTTGCCGTCCTCGCCGAGGACCTCGACCGGGTTGTGGCACATGTGGATGTGGATGCGGTGGGGCGCCCCGGTGGGCTCGGCCTCCGCGTACTTCAGCAGCGTGTCGACGACGAGTCGGACGCTCTTGGTCTTCTGGATCGCGGCCTGGCCGGCGTCGTCGATCTGGAAGTCCTCCTCCTGGACGACCACGTCGACGCTCGGGGAGTGCGACAGCTCGCGCAGCTCCATCGGCGAGAACTTGATCTGCGCCGGGCCTCGGCGCGCGAACACGTGCACGTCGGTGGCCTGGTTGGCCTTGAGGCCCTGGTAGACGTTGTCGGCGATCTCGGTGCCGAGCTGCTCGTCGGCGGGCTTGGCGAGCATGCGGGCGACGTCGAGCGCCACGTTGCCGGCGCCGAGCACGGCGACGGAGGTCGCGGTCAGCGGCCAGTCCCGCGGGTAGTCGGGGTGGCCGTCGAACCAGGACACGAAGTCGGCGGCGCCGAAGCTGCCCTCGAGGTCGATGCCGGGGATGTCGAGGTCGCGGTCGAAGATCGCGCCGGTCGCGAAGACGACGGCGTCGTAGAACTGGCGCAGGTCCTCGAGCTTGACGTCGGTGCCGAAGTCGACGTTGCCGACGAAGCGGATCGCGTCCTTGGACAGGACGTTGCGCAGCGCCTTGATGATCTCCTTGATCCGCGGGTGGTCGGGCGCGACGCCGTACCGCACGAGCCCGTACGGCGCGGGCAGGCGGTCGAAGACGTCGACCGACGCGGCCTCGTACTCCTTCGTGAGGATGTCCGCGGCGTAGATGCCAGCAGGACCGGCACCGACGACGGCTACACGGATGGGACGCACAGTTCTCTTCCTCCAGACGACACACGGGGTTAGGCCAGGCTAACTACCGACCGTCCATTGTCACAGACGACGGGGTGCGAGGCCGGTCACGTCCGCATGGCGGGAGGAGCCCGCGCCGACCCCGCCGGCCTCAGGTCAGCTCGACGCCGTCGTCGATGCGTGCCCAGGACTGGCCGTTCGGCTCCAGCAGCCGTGAGAAGTGCGCATCGGCCATGCCCAGGCCGAGGTCGGAGTAGATGCGGTCGTGGATCGCCAGGTTGCGCGGGGCGCCGACCTCCCGGGCGAAGTCGATCGCCTCGCCGATCTTGAGCCACGGCGCGCACACGGGCGCCAGGAGCAGGTCCACGGGCTCACCGGGGCCCGTCAGGGCGTCCCCGGGGTGGAAGACCCGGGTGCCCTCGACGTCGAGCAGGAAGCCCGAGTTGTGGATGCGGTCGTAGTCGGGGTGGATCACGGCGTGCAGCTCGCCCACCGCCCGCACGGCGAGCCCGGCCGCCTCGAAGGCGTCCCCCGGGGCGACGACCGTGACGCGCTCGCGCAGGTCGGGCGCCTGCTCGCCGATGGCGTCCGCCACCGCGGCGATGGTGAGGATCGGCGCGTCGGCGGCCCGCAGGTTGGCCACGTCGAGGTGGTCCGCGTGCTCGTGGGTGACGAGCACGGCGTCGGCGCCCTCGACCGCCGCGACGTCGGTGAACCCCCCGGGGTCCAGCACCACCGCGCGACCGCCCGCCTCGACGCGCACGCACGCATGACCGAACTTCGTGATCCGCATGCCCTCCACGGTAGAGGCGGGGCGGTGGTCGGACACCCCGCGTTCACGTGCCTGCGGCACAGTCCGGGCGTGCAGCGACGACTCGACCTCCGCGACGCCACCACGCTCGGCGTCGCCTCGATGATCGGCGCGGGCGCCTTCACCGTGCTCGGCCCCGCGACCGACGCCGCCGGTTCGGGCCGCGGCCTGCTCGTCGCGCTCGCGGTCGTCGCCGTCGTCGCGTGGTGCAACGCCTGGTCGTCGGCCCGCCTGGCGGCCCGCCACCCGTCCTCGGGCGGCACCTACGTCTACGGCCGCGCCGAGCTGGGGCCCTGGTGGGGCTTCTCCGCCGGCTGGTGCTTCGTGGTGGGCAAGACCGCGTCGTGCGCGGCCATGGCGACCGCGTTCGCGGCGTACGCCCTGCCCGAGGGCACCGCGGAGCCCCTGCGGCGGGTGGTGGCGGCGGCCGTGGTGGTCGGCCTGACCCTGCTGACGACCGTCGGCGTGACCCGCACCGCGCGGGCGGCCCGAGCGATCGTGGTGGTGTCGCTGGCCGGGCTGCTGGCCGCGGTCGTCGTCGGGCTGTCGGCGCGCGGGGCCGCGCAGCCGTGGTGGGCGGCGGTCGACGGCTCCGTCGGCTCCGTCGGCCCGGACGCGTACGGCGTCGCACAGGCGGCCGGGCTGCTGTTCTTCGCGTTCGCGGGGTACGCCCGCGTCGCGACGCTGGGCGAGGAGGTGCGCGACCCGGAGCGGACGATCCCGCGCGCGATCGGACTGGCCTTCGCGTTCGTGCTGGGCGTCTACGTGCTGCTGGCCCTCGCCCTGCTCCGGGGCCTCGGTCCGACCGCGCTGGCCGGGTCGGCGGCACCCCTGCGCGAGCTCGTCGACGGAGCCGCGTGGGCCGTCCCGCTGGTCGTCGTCGGCGCGGGAGCCGCCTCGGTCGGCGCGCTGCTCGGCCTGCTGGCCGGGATCGGGCGCACCGCGCTGGCGATGGCCCGCGACGGCGAGCTGCCGCGGGGGCTCGCGGCGCTGCACCCGCGCCACGACGTCCCCCACCGCGCGCAGCTGGCCGTCGGCGGCTGCGTGGCTCTCCTGGTGCTCGGCCTCGACCTGACCGAGGCGGTCGGGTTCAGCTCGTTCGGGGTGCTGCTCTACTACCTCGTCGCCAACCTCGCCGCGCTGGCGATGCACCGCCGCGCGGGCCGGACCCCGGCCGTCGCCGTGATCGGCGCGCTGGGCTGCGTCGCCCTGGTCGCGACGCTCCCGCTCGCCTCGGTGGCGAGCGGCGTCGCGGTCGTGGGGCTGGGCCTGCTGACGCGGGCGGTACGCCTGTCGCGCACCCGGCCCCCTGGTGTCGTCGGCTGAACCGGCTATCGTGGCGAAGATGAACGACAGGGAAACAGCAGGCCAACTGATCGACTTCTCGGTCGTCGCGTCCGAGCCCGCCCCGCCCCACGACGTGCCGGGCCTCCCCACGCCCGACGAGGTCGACCCCGGTGCCGTCCCACCCACGCCGCCGGACGGCGTACCCGTCCTGACGACGTCGATGGCCGGTCTCGTCAGCGGCTACCCGGTCGAGGAGACGCAGCCGCACTGAGGGCGCCGTGCGCGTCAGCGCGGCACGGCGTGCAGCGGCTCCTCGCCGGCCACGTGGCGGCGCAGGTTGTCGGCGATGATCCGGAACAGCCGCGGCCGCATGGCGGTGGTGCCGCCGGCGACGTGCGGGGTGATGATCACACCCGGGGCCTCCCACAGGGGGTGGTCGGCGGGCAGCGGCTCGGGGTCGACGACGTCCAGCGCGGCGCGCAGCCGGCCCGCGGTGACCTCGGCGAGCAGCGCGTCGGTGTCGACGACCTTGCCGCGGCCCACGTTGACCAGCAGGGCGCCGTCGGGCAACGCCGCGAGGAACGCCGCGTCGACCAGGCCCTCGGTGCGCTCGGTCAGCGGCGTCACGATCACCACGATGTCGATGTCGGGCAGCAGGTCGGGCACCTCGTCGATGCCGTGGACGTGGCCGAACGGGCCTTGGCGGGGCGACGTCGCGACCGGGACGACGTCGCACTCGAAGCCGTCGAGGCGCCGGTGGATGGCCTGGCCGATGGAGCCGTAGCCGACGAGCAGCACCCGGCGGTCGGCGAGCGAGGGGCCGTGGTTGTACTGGTCCCACTCGTGCCGCTGCTGCTGGGCGAACCAGCGCGGCAGGTCGCGCTGCGCGGCCAGCACCAGGGCGACGGCGAGCTCCGCCGTGCCCGCGTCGTGGACGCCCGCGGCCCGGCACAGCGGCACGTCGTCCGGCACGTGGGGCAGCAGGTTGTCGACACCCGCGCTGGGCGCCTGCACCAGCTTGAGGGCGGGCATCCGGCCGATGATCGCCGGGTCGGCGGGGCCGAAGTAGGGCGGCACGTAGACCTCGACCTCGTCGATGCCCTCCGGCTCGTGCTCGCCGTCGTAGCGCGCATACGTCAGGCTGTCGGGCAGCGGCCCGACGACCTCCTCGACCTCGGACCGCTCGTACTCCATCCACACCGTCGCCATGTCCCCACCCTAGGGACCGGTAAATACGTGGCGGTCCCGGCTCCCCCGCGGTGGGATGGCCCCGTGAGCTCGTTCCCCTCCGCCGTCCTGCTCCGGCCCGCGGCCCCGGCCGACGCCGAGGCGGGCGCTCGCCTGCACGCCCGCTGCTGGAGCGAGGCGTACGCCGACCTCATCGCCCCTGAGCGCCTCGAGCGCGTCGTCGCCGCCCACGACGAGCGGGTGGCGATGTGGGAGCGGATGGTGACCGGGGCGCACCCGCCGCTGCTGGCCGTGCGCTCCGGCCTCAGCGGCGCCGAGGAGCTCGTCGGCTTCGCCACGGCCGGGCCCACGCGGGAGGTCGACGCCCCGGCGCCGCTGCACCTGTACGCCCTGTACGTGCGGCGCTCCGCGTGGGGCTCGGGCGTCGGCGCCGCCCTGCTCGGCGAGGTCACCGGCGGCGCCGCGTGCTCGCTGTGGGTGCTCGCCGACAACCCCCGCGCCCACGCCTTCTACGCCAAGCACGGGTTCGCCCCGGACGGGACCACCCTGCACGACGCGGACATCGACGCCCACGAGGTGCGGCTGGTCCGCCCGGGGCGGACCGGTGCGGTGCCGGCGGGAGCCGGCCGGGCTCAGGCGTCGAACGACGCGATGTCGATGACGAACCGGTAGCGCACGTCGCTGTTCACGACGCGGTCCCACGCCTCGTCGACCTGGTCGACGGTGATCTTCTCGATCTCGGCGCCCAGGCCGTGCTCGGCGCAGAAGTCGAGCATCTCCTGCGTCTCGCGGATGCCGCCGATCTTGGAGCCGGCCAGGCTGCGGCGCATGCCGGCGAGCGAGAACGCGCGGAAGCTGTCCGGGGTCTCGGGGATGCCGACGTTGACCATGGCGCCGTCGAGCCGCAGCAGGGACAGGTAGCGGTCCAGCGGCAGGCTGACGGCGACGGTGTTGACGATCAGGTCGAAGGAGCCGCGCAGCTCCTTGAACGTCGCCTTGTCGGAGGTGGCGTAGTAGTGCTGCGCGCCGAGCCGGCGGCCGTCCTCCTCCTTCGACAGGCTCTGGCTCAGCACGGTCACCTCGGCGCCCAGGGCGGACGCGATCTTCACGCCCATGTGCCCGAGGCCGCCCATGCCGACGATCGCGACCTTCTTGCCGGGGCCCGCGCCCCAGTGGCGCAGCGGCGAGTACAGCGTGATGCCGGCGCACAGCAGCGGGGCGGCCACGTCGAGCTCGATGCCCTCGGGGATGCCGAGCACGTAGTTCTCGTCGACGACGATGCTGCGCGAGTAGCCGCCGTGGGTCGGCGAGCCGTCCGCGTACTGGCGCGAGTTGTAGGTGCCGACCTCGCCGCGCAGGCAGTACTGCTCCTCGCCCGCCCGGCAGTTCTCGCACTCGCGGCACGAGTCGACGAAGCAGCCGACGCCGACGCGGTCGCCGACGGAGTAGCGCGTCACGTCGCTGCCGACGGCGGCGACGGTGCCCGCGATCTCGTGGCCGGGGACGAGCGGGAAGATCGCCTCGCCCCACTCCTCGCGCGCGGTGTGGATGTCGGAGTGGCAGATGCCGGCGTACGCGATGTCGATGACGACGTCGTGGGGGCCCGGGTCGCGGCGCTCGATCGTGGAGCGCTCGAACGGCTCGCGGGCGCCCGAGGTGACCAGGGCGTCGACGGTCTGCGGCATGGGTGTCTCCTGTTGCTGGGGGATCGCTTCTGCTCCAGTGAACAGGCACGGTCCGCGCCGGGGAGGTCGCTGGCTGGCCCTGGCAGGGCCACCTTGGGCGCGGCCCGGGGCCACGGGCCCTGGCAGGATGTCGGGCGTGCCCTCCTCCGACCTCCGCGACTTCCTGCGGGCCGCCCGCTCCCGCGTCGCGCCCGACCCGGCCGCCACCGCGGGCGACGCGGCCGTGCGCACCCGGCGCGTGAAGGGTCTGCGTCGTGAGGAGGTCGCCCGGGCCGCGGGCGTGAGCGTCGACTACTACACGCGCCTCGAGCAGGGTCGGGCCGGAGCGGTGTCGTCCACCGTGCTGACCGGCGTCGCCCGGGCGTTGCGGCTCAACGCCACGGAGCAGGCGTACTTCTTCGCCCTGGCGGGCGACCTCCCCGCCGTCCGGCCCGACGAGGCCGACGCGCCGCCGCAGCGGGTGCGCGCCGGCGTGCACCACCTCATCGCCGGGATGCCGGACCGGCCGGCGATCGTGCACGGCACCGGGCTGCAGGTGCTCGCCATGAACGAGCTGGCCCGCAAGGTCTTCTTCGACGCCGAGGCGCTGCCGTTCCGGGAGCGCAACCTCGCCCGGTTCACCTTCCTCGACCCCGCCGCGCGGGAGCGCTACGTCGACTGGGCGGAGGTCGCCTCGACCACCGCCGCCGTGCTGCGCGCCGACGCCGGCCTGCACCCCGACGACCGCGCCCTGCACGAGCTCGTCGGCGAGCTCAGCGTGCGCAGCCCGGAGTTCGCCGCGCTGTGGGCGGAGCACCGCGTGCACGACTGCGCGTTCGGGACCAAGCGGCTGCGGCACCCGGCCGTCGGCGAGTTCGAGGTCGGCTTCGAGGCCTTCGACGTGCCGGGCTCGCCGGAGCACAAGCTGAAGATCTACACCGCGGCGCCCGGCTCCCCCGACGCCGACGCGCTGCGGCTGATCGCCAGCTACTCCGCCTGAGGCCCGGCGGCCGGCACGTCGGCGACCACCGCGCGCAGGCGCTCGTCCAGCTCACGGCGGTTGTCGCGGCGCACCCGCACCTCGACCACCTCGATCCCGCCGGCCGGGGAGGCGAGCGCGTGCTCGAGCTCCGGCAGGGACTCCACCCGCCAGTGCGGCGTGCGGGTCGCGGCGCACAGGGCGGCGAGGTCGACGCCGTGCGGCGTGCCGAACAGCGTGTCGAAGGCGTCGGCGTACGCGGGCGCCCCCTGCTCCAGCATCGCGAAGATCGAGCCGCCGTCGTCGTTGACGACGACCAGCGTCAGGTCCGGCCGCTCCTCGCGCGGGCCGAGCACCAGGCCACCGGCGTCGTGGAGGAACGTCACGTCGCCGAGCAGGGCGATCGAGCGCGTGGAGCGCGGACGGGCCAGCGCCGCACCGAGCGCGGTCGAGACCGTGCCGTCGATGCCGGCAAGGCCCCGGTTCGCCAGCACGAAGCGGCGCTGCCCGGCCGGCTGCGGCGTCGCCATCAGGTCGAGATCGCGGATCGGGCTCGACGCCCCGACGACCAGCAGGCCGCCGGGCGGCAGGGCCCGCGCGACCGCGCCGGCGACCTCGTACGGCGTCAGGTCCGGCTCGATCGCGAGCGCACGGTCGACGCGCCGGGCGGCCTCGCGGTCGGCGTCGGTCCAGGCCGCCAGCCAGCCGTCCGGCTCGCCCGGCCCCGCGCCTGCCGCCTCGACCGTGACGGCGTCGTGCTCGGAGGCCACCGGGAAGGGCCGGTCGGCCCAGCGGCCGGCGTGACGCCACGACACGACCTCGACGTCCGCGCGCTCGAGCAGCCGCGTGACCGGTCGCGACAGCGTCGGGTGGCCCGCGACGACGACCCGCTCGACCTGCGCCCCCAGGGGCCCGTCGAGCAGGAGGCGGTAGCAGCGCAGCGCGTGGGGGCCCGTGCGGGCGCCCGAGCTGGGCTCGGCCAGCAACGGCCAGCCGGCCGTCTCGGCGAGGATCCGGGCGGGCGGTCCCGCGTCGTCGCCCGCGACGACGACGGTGCGCGGGCCGCGGGGCAGGGCGTACGCCTCCCCCCGCTCGACCGCGTCGCGGTAGCGGCGTCCGAGCATCCCGCGCCCGGTCCCCCCGGGTCGCGGTGCCTCCGGTAGTTCTCGACTGTCGGAGGTGCCGCGACCGGAGACGGCGGGGACCAGCGGAGGCGTCAGCTGCACGTTGAGGTGGACCGGGCCGTCGCCGTCGAGCAGCGGCGCGGCCGCCGCCAGGTCGGTCGCGTCCGCGACGTCGGCGAAGGCGGCGGCGTCGCCGAACATCCGGACCTGGTCGGTCGTCTGGCTCGCCCCGGTGCCGCGCAGCGAGGCCGGCCGGTCGGCGGAGACCACGACGAGGCCGACAGCGCTGTGGGCCGCCTCCAGCACCGCGGGGTGCAGGTTCGCCACCGCCGTGCCCGAGGTGCACACGACCGCGGCCCGCGAGCCGCCGCGGGTCAGGCCGAGGGCGAGGAACGCGGCGGAGCGCTCGTCGATGCGCGTGTGCAGCCGCAGGCCGCCGGCGGCAGCCGAGGCGTACGCCGCGAAGGCCAGCGGTGCGTTGCGCGAGCCGGGCGCCAGCACCACCTCGCGCACCCCGGCGGCGACCAGGGCGTCGACGACGGCGCGCGAGAGGACGACGGAGGCGGGATCGGTCACAGGTCCTCCACGGCGGCGAGCCGCTCGGCCCACCAGGCCACGCGGTCGGGGGCGGCGGCGTTGCGGGCGAGCAGGGAGCGGTCGGGCACGAGGGAGCCGGACGCGGGCACCCGCAGCAGGCCGTCCACGGGCAGCATCGGGTCGACCAGCACGTCCGCCGCAAGCATCTGCACGGTGGCGAGCCCGCAGGCGTACGGCAGCTCGGGCAGCGCGGCGGCGAGCGCGACGCCGGCCGCGATCCCCACCGACGACTCGACGGCCGACGAGACCACCACCGGCAGGCCGATGTCCTCCGCGATCCGCAGGCAGGCGGCCACGCCGCCGAGCGGCTGCACCTTGAGCACCGCGACGTCGGCCGCCTCCAGGTCGCGCACCCGGTAGGGGTCCGCGGCCCGTCGGATGGACTCGTCGGCGGCGACGGGGACGTCGACACGGCGTCGCACCCGGGCCAGGTCCTCGACGGAGGCGACGGGCTGCTCGACGTACTCCAGCCCGCCCGCCGCACGGTCCAGCAGGGCGATCGCGCGCACGGCCTCGTCGACGTCCCAGGCCCCGTTGGCGTCGACGCGGACGCGCCCGCACGGGCCCAGCGCGTCCAGCGCGGCCCGCACGGCCTCGACCCGCGCCAGGTCGTCGGCCAGCGTCTGGCCGCGCTCGGCGACCTTCACCTTGGCGGTCGAGCACCCGCCCGCGGCCACGATCTGCGTCGCGCGGGCGGGGTCGCAGGCCGGCACCGTCACGTTCACCGGCACGGCGTCGCGCACCGGCGCGGGCCAGGCGCCGGCCGCGGCCTCCCGCGCGCAGGCCAGCCACGGTGCGGAGGTGGCGGCGTCGTACTCCACGAACGGCGACCACTCCCCCCAGCCGCCGTCGTGCTCGACCAGCGCGACCTCGCGCACGGTGATGCCGCGGAAGCGGGTGCGCAGCGGCAGGGACACGACGTGCAGACGCTCACCGGCCGCCGATCCGGCGGCGCTCACGACTGCTCCGCCCGGGCGAGGAGCGCGAGGCGGTCGGTCTTGCCGTTCGCCAGCAGCGGCAGCGCCTCGAGCACGAGCAGCTGGCGCGGTGCCCACGCGCGGGGGTGCGCGGCGGCGACCCAGTCGCGCAGCTCGTCCAGCGTCGGCGCCCCCGACCCGGCACCGGTGCCGGCAGTGGCGGTCGGCACCACGAACGCGACGACGCGGCGGCCCCACTCGGGGTCGTCGGCGCCGAGCACCTCGACCGCGGCGAGGCCCGGGTGCTCGCGCAGCCGCCGGGCGACCGCCGGACCCGGCACGTTCACCCCGCCCGAGACCACGACGTCGTCCACGCGACCCAGCAGCTCGAGCCGGCCGTCGGGGCCGAAGCGGCCGGCGTCGGAGGTGCGGAACCACCCGTCGACCAGCACCTCGGCGGTCAGGTCCGGGTCGTCGGCGTAGCCGTCGAAGAGCGTGGGGCCCGCGACCCGCACGCGGCCGTCGGCCTCGAGCTCCAGGCGTACGCCCGCCAGCGGCCACCCGTCGTAGACGCAGCCGCCGGCGGTCTCCGCGGAGCCGTACGTCGCGACCACCCGCACCCCGGCGGCCTCGGCGCGCGCCCGCAGCGCGGGGTCGATCGGTCCCCCGCCGAGCAGCACGGCGGCGAACCCCGCCAGCGCGGCCGTCGCCGCAAGGTCGTCGAGCAGGCGGGCGAGCTGGGTGGGCACGAGGGAGACGAGGTGCGGCGCGCCGGGCGCCATCGCCGCGACGGCCGCGGTCAGGTCGGGGTGCTCGTCGAGCACCACCGGCGCGTGGCCGGCGGCCAGCGAGCGGGCCACGACCTGCAGGCCCGCGACGTAGGTGGCCGGCAGGGTCAGCAGCCACTGGCCCTCGACGCCGAGGTGCTGCGCGGTGGCGACCCCCGAGGCGCGGATCGCCCGGCGCGAGAGCAGCACGCGCTTGGGCCGGCCGGTGGACCCCGAGGTCTCGACGACCAGGGGTGCCGGCTCGTCGGCCGCACCGAGCCAGGCCTCCGTCGCCGCGATCACCTCGGCGACGCTCCCGGAGACGGGGCGCAACGGGTCGACGGGCACCCCGGCAGGCTACTGGCCCGGCGCGGTGCTTGAATCACCGACCATGTCGACGTCTCTGGCCCACTGGATCGCGGGCGCCCGCCCCCGCACGCTCCCGGCGGCCGTCGCCCCGGTGCTCGCGGGCACCGGTGTGGCTGCGTACGCCGACGCCGCGGTCGCCTGGAAGGCCGTGCTGGCCGCCGTGGTCGCGCTCGCGCTGCAGGTCGGCGTGAACTACGCGAACGACTACTCCGACGGGATCCGCGGCACCGACGACGACCGGGTGGGGCCCCTGCGCCTGGTCGGCTCCGGCCTCGCGAGCCCCGGCGCCGTGAAGGCCGCCGCCTTCGGGTCCTTCGGCGTCGCGGCCGTCGCCGGCCTCGTGCTGGCCGCGACGACCGCGTGGTGGCTCGTCGCGCTCGGCGCGGTGTGCGTGGTCGCCGCCTGGTTCTACACGGGCGGGCGCAAGCCGTACGGCTACCTCGGGCTCGGCGAGGTCATGGTCTTCGTGTTCTTCGGCCTGGTCGCCACGGTCGGCACCACCTACGTCCAGGTCGGCGCGTTCACCGCCGACTCGCTGCCCGCGGCGCTCTACGCCGGCGGCGGCATCGGCGCGCTGGCCTGCGCGATCCTCGTGGCGAACAACCTGCGCGACGTGCCCACCGACACGGTCGCCGGCAAGCGGACCCTGGCGGTACGCCTCGGCGAAAGGCGCACGCGCTGGTTCTACGCCCTGCTGGTGCTGGCCCCCGCCGTCGACTTCGGCGTGCTGGCGGCCCTGACCACCCCGTGGGTGCTGCTCTCCCTCGTCTTCGTCCTGCCCGCCGGCGGCGCCGCCGGCATCGTGCTGCGCGGCGCCCGCGGCCCCGCGCTGGTCCCCGTGCTGGCCCGCACCGGCATCGCGGAGCTCCTCGCCGGCGTCGGCCTCTTCGCTGGTTTCGTCATCGGGGCCTGAGGGGACCGTCCGGCCGTGCTGGGCTCCCTGTTCACCGTGGCCTTCGTCGGCTTCTGGGTCGTCGGCCTGATCCTCAGCATGCTCGCCGTGGTCCTGGGCGTCCGCCTGCGCGCCCGCTTCGAACGTCCCGACCCCAGCACGGGCCTGTGGTCGTGGGTCTCGGAGCGCCACGGCGTCGGACCCTTCACCACGCTGACCTGGGCCGGCATGGTCGGCGTCCTCGTCTTCACCCTCGGGCTCGTGGCTTGGGCGATCCCGTCGGCGCTCGGCTGAGCCGCCCGCCCGGCGGGCGCGTCAGCAGGTTTCGGTGGAGGGCCACCGGCGTACCCTCGGCCCCATGTGGTTCCTCATCTTCTGCGCGCTCGTCGTCGGTGGCGTGCTCGCCTACGTCTTCCGGGTGAAGCTGCTCGCCAAGGTGCTCGGCCAGTCCGAGACCCGTGTGCGCGGACACCTGGAGCGCCGCCGCCGCTGAGCGGTCCTCAGAACGGTTCGCGCCACCGGCCGGTGGCGACGAACTCCTCGAGCGTGGCCGTGCAGGCGGCGACGTCGAGGCCCTGCGCCGCGACCCAGGCGTCGTCGTAGTACGTGTGCGCGTAGCGCTCGCCCCCGTCGCACAACAGCGTCACCACGGACCCCGCGCGGCCCTGCTCACGCAGGTCGGCGACCATCCGCAGCGCCCCCCACAGCGCGGTGCCCGTGGACCCCCCGGCCGAGCGACCCGTGACCCGCGAGCACCAGCGCGCCGCGGCGACCGACGCCGCGTCGGGCACGGCGAGCATCGCGTCGACGACGCCCGGCACGAACGACGGCTCCACGCGGGGTCGCCCGATGCCCTCGATCCGCGAGCTGGCCGCCACCACGTGCTCGGGGTCGTCCGCGGCGTAGCCGCCGATGAACGCCGAGCCCTCGGGGTCGGTGACGAGCACCCGGGTGTCGTGGCAGCGGTAGCGCACGTAGCGACCGATCGTGGCCGACGTGCCGCCCGTGCCGGCGCCCACGACGACCCAGGCGGGCACCGGGTGCCGCTCGAGGGCCATCTGCTCGAAGATCGAGTCGGCGATGTTGTTGTTGCCCCGCCAGTCCGTCGCCCGCTCGGCGTAGGTGAACTGGTCCATGTAGTGCCCGCCGGACTCCGCGGCCAGGCGCCGCGCCTCGGCGTACACCACCCCCGGGTCGTCGACGAAGTGGCAGCGGCCGCCGTGGAACTCGATGAGGGCGACCTTCTCGGGCGAGGTGCGCGCCGGCATCACGGCGACGAACGGCAGGCCCAGGAGCCGCGCGAAGTACGCCTCGGAGACGGCGGTCGAGCCCGACGACGCCTCGATCACCGTCGTGCCCTCGCGCACCCAGCCGTTGACGAGCGCGTAGAGGAACAGCGAGCGGGCCAATCGGTGCTTCAGCGAGCCGGTCGGGTGGACCGACTCGTCCTTGAGGTACAGGTCCACGTCCCACTGCGGCGGCAGAGGGAAGCGGTGCAGGTGGGTGTCGGCGGAGCGGTTCGCGTCGGCCTCGACCGTGCGCACCGCCTCCCGCAGCCAGTCCCGGTGGGCGGCGTCGCCGCGGGCGACGAGAGCGGACATCTCAGTCCTCGTCGTCCTCGCGGCTGCGAGCCTTCTCGTAGCCCTCCGAGATCCGCTTGGCGCGGTCGTCGATGCGCTGCGCGAACGCCTCGCGCTGCCGGTCCAGCACCAGGTAGGACAGGATCCCCGAGATCAGGAACGCGATCACCAGGGGGATGAACTGGATGGGCGCCTTGATGTCGGTGATGAGGGCGTAGACACCCAGGACGATGCCGTACGTCACGACGAACAGCACGAGACGCATCAGGGTGTAGACCGCGAACTCCTTCACGGGGAGCCAGCCTAACGATCGACCTCGGCCGCTGGTGAGGGTGGCTACGATGGAGGGGTGCTGAAGTTCGTGCTGGTCGTGGTCGTCGTCGCGGCGTGCATCTACTTCGTCGTGCGCGCCATGGAGAAGCGGGGAGGCCCCTCGCCCGGTGGCGGCCCGGCGAAGCGCAAGCCCGTGGCCCCGGACGACGACCCCGACTTCATCTGGGACCTGAACCGCAAGATCAAGGACCCGCGCAAGCCCGGCGGTGCCGGCGGAGCGGCCGGCGGAGCGGCCGGCGGAGCGGGAGGCGCACCGGGCGGCGCGGGAGGCGGCACGCCGCCCGAGAAGCCCGGCGGCGACAAGCCCGAGGACGAGCCCCCGGCGCCGGCCTGACCGGCTCCCACCGACGCGGAACGACCCCGGCCCTCGAGGCCGGGGTCGTTCCATGTCCGCCTGGTTCGGGCCCCTGTCGCGGGCCCGCGCCGCTCAGGCGTAGCTGTGCAGGCTCGACGTCGAGAAGAAGTTGATCCCGATGAAGTTGAACCACAGCGTGGCCAGACCGATGAGGGCCAGGATCGCGGCCGTGCGGCCTTTGAACCCGGCGGTCGCGCGGGCGTGGAGGTACGCGGCGTACACGACCCAGGTGATGAACGCCCAGACCTCCTTGGGGTCCCAGTTCCAGTACCGGCTCCACGCCTCGTGCGCCCAGATCGGTCCGGTGATGAGCACCGCGAAGGTCCACACCGGGAACGCGAACGCGTGCAGGCGGTAGGTCAGCCGGTCCAGGCCCACCAGGTCGGGCACGCGGGCGAGGTAGCCGCGCTGCGCCGGCGCCTCGGCCCCGTCACCGCCCGCGGCGACCTTCTTCTGCGCCCGCTCCTTCACCAGGTAGAGCCCCGCGGTGAAGCCGCCGACCGTGAACGCCGCCGTCGCGATCACGGCGGAGACGACGTGGATGACGAGCCAGTACGAGTTCAGCGCCTCGGTCAGCGGGGCGACCGGCTCGTGCAGCCAGATCACGTCGATCATCAGCACCGTCACGACGAAGCCCACGACGATCGGGCCCAGCCACGCGAGGTTGAAGCGGCGTAGCAGCACCAGGTAGGTCAGCGACACGAAGAACGTGCCGGAGAGCGTGAACTCGTACATGTTGCCCCAGGGCACGCGGGCCGGCTCGGCAGCGAGACCGCGCCCGAGCAGGGCGACGAAGTGGACGGCCGTGGCGATCACGGTCAGCAGCACGGCCAGCCGCTCGGCCATCGCCACCCGGCGCCGGGTCTCCTCACCGGCGGTGGCGACGACCTCGTCCTCGGTCCACGCCTCGTCGGTCGCGCCGCGTCGCCGTGCCCGCGACGCCGTGCCCCCGACTGCCCCGGCGCCCGCACCCACCGCCACGCGGTGGTCGGTCGCCAGCGGGACGCGCCGCAGGGAGGCCCACTGCCACAGGTAGGCGATGAAGGCCAGGAAGTACGTGATGCCGCCGATCGCGACCGCCTGGTTGCTCAGCTGCTCCCACGCCTCGTTGCTCACTGCTTCTCCCTCTCGTCGTCCGACGGCTGCGGACGCACCTCGTCAAGGATGCCCTGCAGCTCCTCCTCGCCACCACCGGCCCCGGTCGAGCGGTCGAGCAGCCCGATCGTGACCACGGTGGCGCCCGTCCCGGGCAGGTCGTCCGCACCGCCGGCCGCGCGCACGCGCACCCAGATCCGTCGCGGGCGGATGAACAGCGACCCGAGCAGCCCGACCAGCGCCAGCACCACGCCGCCGAGCGCGACGAGCTTGCCGGGCGTCTGGCTGATCTGGACGCGGTTCCAGCGCTCGTACCCGTCGAAGGTCACCGTGCCCAGCCCGCCCGGCAGCTCCGCCGTCTCGCCGATCTCGAGGTCGAGGCGCAGCGGGTTGCCCTCGTCGTCCACCTGCTGCGTCAGCCCGTCCTTCTCCAGCGAGTAGACGGACTGCCCGACGCCGCTGTCGACGCCCAGGTCGCCGGTGTAGATCGTCATCGACATCGCCGGCTCCAGCGCGTCCCCGAAGTACGAGTACGGCCCCGTCTCCATGTCGAAGCCGTAGGAGGGGTAGAACTCGCCCTCCAGGCCGACCTGGGTGTCGAGCCCGTCGGAGACCTTCACGACGCCGAACGAGCGGAACGACAGGTCGGTGGGCAGGAAGATGGTCGGGCCCGAGTACGCCACCGTCCCGTCGGGCGCGCGGACCGTCAGCACCGGTGCGTACCCGTGACCGATGAGGAAGACGTCGGTGCTGCCGATCGAGAGCGGGTGGTTGACCCTCAGGTCGTACTCCTCCGAGTCCCCCGAGGCCACGTCGTCGGTGTAGGTGAGGTGCGAGACGAACGACCGGGCCTGGCCGTAGGACGGCTGGGTCATGTCGTCGTACCACTCGATGTCGAAGTCGTCGACGGTGAACGCGAACGGGTCGAGGTCGTCCGAGGTCCACAGGCTGCCGGGGTCGAAGTCGTCGTACTGCGTCAGGTTGTTGGAGAACCCGTTGCCCACCAGCACGATCGCGCCGCCCTGGTAGCCGAGCATGCTGCCGGCGCCGAAGCCGACGAGCACGATCAGCACGGAGAGGTGGAACAGCAGGTTGCCCGCCTCGCGCAGGTAGCCGCGCTCGGCCGAGACCACCACGTCGCCGCCGGGGTCCTCGTCGGTGTCGACGACCCGGTAGCGCCGGCGCCGCAGGGCGCTCGCGAGCCGCGCGCCGGCGTCCTCGGCGGTCTCCTCGGTGCGGTACGCCGCGTGGTCGGGCAGGCGGGTCAGGTTGCGCGGGGCGCGGGGCGGGCGCGCCCGCACGGCCTGCGCGTAGACCTTGAGCCGCGGCAGGATGCAGCCCACCAGCGAGATCATCAGCAGGATGTAGGTGGCCGCGAACCAGGGCGAGTCATAGACGGAGAACAGCCCGAGACGCTCGTAGACGGGCGTCAGGTCCGGGTGCCGCTCCTTCCACTGCGTGACCTCGAACGAGTCGACGTTGTCCTGCGGGACGATCGAGCCGGGCACGGCGGCCAGCGCGACGAGCAGCAGCAGCACCAGCGCGGTGCGCATCGACGTCAGCTGGCGCCACGACCAGCGCAGCAGCTCGACGAAGGTCAGCTCGCCGGTGCGGCGCTCTGCCTCGGGCGGGTCGGCGGGGGTGCTCACACGCTCACCTCGAAGTCGGAGATCAGGGTGCGCTGGAGCTCCTGGACCAGCACGTCCCACCAGCCGGTCACGAGCAGCACGCCGACCGCGACCATCATCACGCCGCCGACGCGCATCACCACGACCTGGTGGCGGCGCAGCCAGGACACGGCCCGCATCGACCAGGCGAAGCCCAGGGCGAGCAGGATGAACGGGATGCCCAGCCCCAGGGCGTACGCGGCGGACAGCACGACGCCCCGGCCCACCGTGGCCTCGTTGAGGCCGAGCGTCAGGATCACGCCGAGGGTGGGCCCGATGCAGGGGGTCCAGCCGAGGCCGAACAGGAAGCCCAGCGCGGGCGCGGCCGGCAGCCCCACCTTCGGCACGGAGTGGAAGCGCCAGTCCCGGTCGAGGAACGGCAGGCGCAGCCAGCCGCCGAAGACGAGGCCGAGCAGGATGGTCAGGATCCCCAGCACCAGGGTCAGCGTGTCGCGGTAGCTCTCGAGCCAGAACGCGACCGAGGCGGTGGCCCCGGCGTACAGGACGAAGACGGTGGCGAAGCCCAGGACGAACAAGACCGAGCCCAGCACGAGGCGTCCGCGCCGCTGCCGGGTCAGGGTCGCCGTGCCGCCCGGGCGGGCGCCCGTCGCGTCGGCGACCTCGGTGGCCGACATGCCGGTGGCGTAGGAGAGGTAGCCGGGCACCAGCGGCAGCACGCACGGCGAGAAGAACGACACCAGCCCGGCGACGAGCGCGACCGGGACCGCCAGCAGCATGGAGCCGCTGCCGGCCGTCGCCTGGAACCAGTCACCCACGACGCACCGGCACCCGCTCGGCGCTCACCGACCGCTCTCCTCGAGAACGTCCTCGACCAGCTCGACCACGGTCAGCGCGGAGGGGACCCGACCGACGATGCTGGCCGCGACCCGTCCCTCGGCGTCGAGCACGAGCGTCGCGGGGATGGTGCGGGGGCCGAGCGCGCCGTCGAAGGCCAGCAGGGCGCGCCCGTCGCGGCTGTAGAACGAGGGGTACGGCACCTCGTACGTCTCCTCGAACGCGATGGCCTGGGCCGGGGAGTTGTCGCGGCTGTTGATGCCGACGAACGCGGCACGGCCCTCGAGCTCGTTCGCGGCGTCCACCAGGTCGGGCGCCTCCGCGCGGCACGGCGGGCACCACGAGCCCCAGACGTTGACGACCACGGGCGCCCCGCGGAAGTCCTCCAGCGAGAGGTCCTCGCCCTCCAGGTCCTCGCCCTCCAGGGTGACCGGCTCCCCACGGTCACCGGGGTC
Organism: Nocardioides imazamoxiresistens; assembly: GCF_032378595.1. Lineage (NCBI taxonomy): Bacteria > Bacillati > Actinomycetota > Actinomycetes > Propionibacteriales > Nocardioidaceae > Nocardioides > Nocardioides imazamoxiresistens. The sequence continues at coordinate 124,294 of NZ_JAVYII010000008.1, read as the reverse complement.
GACGGCCGAGACCTGGCCGTTGTCGGTGACGTAGCCCTGGTCGCCGGAGCCCTGGACGTCGTTGCAGCCGGCGACGACGAGCGTGCCGAGCGCGGCGCCCAGGAGGGCGCGCCGGACACGCGTGGCCCGCGGGGCGGGCCGGTGCTGCGGGGTCATCGGGGTCGGTGCTCCTCCGGGGCCCCGCCGGCGGAGAACGGCGCGCCCTTGTCACGGGTCGGGATCAGGTCGCCGGCGGGCTCGGAGTACGAGACCTGCGTGAGCACGTCGCCGCGGAAGTGCAGCGACGTCAGCGAGCACAGGGTGCACTGCCGCTTGCGCGGGTCGTGCAGGAAGGAGCGGCCCTCGGCGTGCAGCCGGGTGGTCCAGATCGGCAGCTGGTGCGAGACCAGGACGGCCTCGTTGGGCCTGCCGTCGGCCTCGACGGGCGCCGCGGCCGCGGCCTCCCGGGCGTCGTGGACGGCCGCCATCATCCGGGCGGCGACCTCGGTGAACGGCTCGCCCCACGAGGGCCGGAACGGGTTCCACAGGTGCCGCCACGTGCGGGGGTTGCGCAGGGCGTTGTCCCCGGGGGCGAAGCGGGACCCCTCGAACACGTTCGTCGACTCGAGGATGCGCGGGTCGATCACGGGCTCGACGCGGCGGGCCGCCAGCAGCGGCGCCGCGGTCTCGCGGGCCCGCTCGAGCGGCGAGACGCGCACGTGCACGATCGGACGGTCGCCGATCCGCTCCGCGACGCGCTGCGCCATCTCCTTGCCGAGGTCGGAGAGGTGGTAGCCCGGCATCCGGCCGTAGAGCACGCCGTTCGGGTTGTGCACCTCACCGTGGCGCAGCAGGTGGACGACGGTCTGGTCGCTCATCGGGTCCTCTCGTCCGGCCGGGGCCGGGGTCAGTACGTGGCCGCCGCGGCGCGGGCGGCCGCCGGCAGGGCGTCGAGCACCTGCTGCACGGCTCGGTCGTCGTGGGCGGCGGAGCAGAACCACACCTCGTAGGCCGACGGCGGCAGGTGGACACCGGCCTCCAGCATGGCGTGGAAGAACGCGGCGTACGCCGGCAGGTGCTGCCGGCTCGCACCGTCGAAGTCGCGCACGGGCGCCACGGGGGCGTCACCGGCGAGGAGGAACACGGAGAACATGGTGCCCGCACTCTGCGCGACGTGGGGTACGCCCGCCTGCGTCAGCGCCGCGGAGGCCCCCTCGCGGATCACGGTCGCGACGCGGTCCACGTGGGCGTACACCTCGTCGGTCGCGAGCTGCAGCGTCGTGAGGCCCGCGGTCGTGGCGACGGGGTTCCCGGCCAGGGTGCCGGCCTGGTAGACGGGGCCCGAGGGCGCGAGGTGCTCCATCACGTCCGCGCGGCCGCCGAAGGCCGCGGCGGGCAGACCGCCGCCCATCACCTTGCCGAACGTCATCAGGTCGGGCACCCAGCCCTCGTGCGCGCCGTCGAGGCCCCAGCCGCCGAGGCGGGTCGCGCGGAAGCCGGTCATCACCTCGTCGGAGACGAACAGCGCACCGTGGGCTCGACAGGTCTCGGCCAGGAACGCGTTGAACCCCGGCTCGGGCGGGACGATGCCCATGTTGCCCGGGGTCGCCTCCGTGATGAGGCAGGCGATCCGGTCGCCGTGCTCGGCGAAGACCTTCTCGACCGCGGCCCGGTCGTTGTAGGGCAGGACCAGCGTGAGGTCGGTGGCGGACTCGGGCACGCCGGGAGTGCCGGGGATGGCGAAGGTCGCGAGCCCGGAGCCCGCGCTCGCGAGCAGGGCGTCGACGTGGCCGTGGTAGCAGCCGGCGAACTTCACGACGACGTCGCGCCCGGTGAAGCCGCGCGCGAGCCGGATCGCCGACATCGTCGCCTCGGTGCCCGACGACGTGAACCGCACCCGCTCGACGGGCGTGCGGGACACGATCTCCTCGGCGAGGAGGACCTCGGGCTCGGTCGGCGTGCCGTACGAGGTGCCGCGCGAGACCGCGGCGAGGACCGCCTCCTGCACCTGCGGGTGGGCGTGGCCGAGCAGCATCGGGCCCCAGGACCCGACCAGGTCGACGTACTCGTTGCCGTCCACGTCGGTGATCCGGGCGCCGGCGCCCCTGGTGATGAAGCGGGGCGTGCCGCCCACCGCGCCGAACGCGCGGACCGGCGAGTTGACGCCACCAGGGGTGACCGCCGAGGCGCGGGCGAAGAGGTCCGCGGACCTCGTCGTGGTGCGTGCGGGACGGCTGGTCGTCGGGTCGGTCACCGCTCCAGTCTCGCCGATGTCGCCAACACCGGCGAAAACCGGGGCACGTGAAACGGCTGACACATCTCCTACCTCAAGGTATCTTCAAGATCGTCGTTGTTTCGGGTCAGGTCGTAACCTGTCGGGCACACCGGCGTTACCCACGTCACACGGGCTTGAGGGAGCCTCACACCAGCGTGTGCCTCCGACGGCGGCACCAGGGGAGACGAGAATGAGCAAGAGTCGCTTCGCGCAGTGGCAGAGGGCCACGACGCTCGCGCCCATCGCCGCGCTGTCGGCTGCCGCGACGGTCGTCGTCGCCGGGCTCGGCGGTCCGTCGGGCACGCTGGTCGCGGCCGACGACCAGGTCGCCGAGGGCGCCATCGTCGTCCCCGACCAGGCGGTCGAGGCCCCGGCGAGCGTGTCCGTCCCCGACGCGGTCTCCCCCAGCACCAACGCCGAGATCGTCGGCGCGTCCAGCACGAGCGGCATCCCGGCCACCGCGCTGGGGGCCTACCAGCGGGCGCAGACGATCATCAACGGCGCCGACACCACCTGCAACATCTCGTGGCAGCTGGTCGCCGCGATCGGTCGCGCGGAGTCCGACCACGGCCGGTTCGGCGGCAGCCAGCTCGACGACAAGGGCGTCGCGACCCCCGGCATCTTCGGCGTCCCCCTCGACGGCACGAACAACACCGCGCGGATCCTCGACACCGACGCGGGCGAGCTCGACAACGACACGACCTACGACCGCGCGGTCGGCCCCATGCAGTTCATCCCCTCGACCTGGCGCGTCGTCGGCGTCGACGCGGACCGCGACGGCGTCCGCGACCCCCAGAACATCCACGACGCCGCGCTGGCGACGGCCGTCTACCTCTGCTCCGGCGCCGAGGACCTCTCGACCGAGGCCGGCAAGCGCGCTGCCGTGAAGCGCTACAACAACAGCGACGCGTACGTGGACCTCGTGCTGGCCATCGAGGAGGCCTACCTCCAGGGCGAGTACACCTCGGTGCCGAACGCGGTCGCCTCCGCCAACTACTTCGTGCCCGACCCGGTCGCCCCGCGGCCCAACGACGCCGGCACGACCACGGGTGCGGCGTCCGGCAACGGCGCGACGCCCGGGGCGAACGGCTCGAACGGGACGGGCGGCGCCGGCGGCGCGGCGGGCGGCAACGGCTCCACGGGCGGCTCGGGCTCCACGGGCGGCTCGGGCGGCGGCTCCACCGGTGGCGGCTCCGGCAGCGGCGACGGCTCGACCGGTGGCGGCACCGGCGGCGGCACCGGATCGGGTGGTGGCTCGGGCTCCGGCGGCGGCGACGGCGGCACCGGCGGCGGCACCCCGGCCCCGGCGCCCGGCTCGCAGGACGGCGGCCTGGCCGACCTCGGCAAGGACCCGGTCGGCACGATCGAGGACACCGTCAAGGACCCCATCGGCACGGTCGGCAACACCCTGACCTGGGTCGGCGCCAGCCTCCAGTGCAACGCCCAGGGCAAGTTCGACAACATCTTCCGCAACGACGACCCGTGGGACCTGTGCATGAGGGCGCTCGGTTACTGACGCCCGATCCCCGACACGACGACGAACGGCCCCGGACCTCCTGGTCCGGGGCCGTTCGTCCGCGTCGACCGCGTCGAGCTGCTGCGTGAGGTCAGGGACGGAGCAGGCGGGCGGCCTCGGCCGCCCAGTACGTCAGGACGACGTCGGCACCGGCGCGGCGGATCGACATCAGCGTCTCGAGGATCGCCGGCTCGCGGTCGATCCAGCCCTTCGCGGCGGCCGCCTCGACCATCGCGTACTCGCCCGAGATGTTGTAGGCCGCGACCGGCACGTCCACCGCGTCGCGCACGCGCCGCAGCACGTCGAGGTACGCCAGCGCCGGCTTCACCATCACCATGTCGGCGCCCTCGGCGACGTCGAGCAGCGCCTCGCGCACGCCCTCGAGGCCGTTGCGCCCGTCCTGCTGGTACGTGCGCCGGTCGCCGACCAGCGACGAGTCGACGGCCTCGCGGAACGGGCCGTAGAAGGCCGAGGCGTACTTCGCGGAGTACGCCAGCACCGCGACGTCGCTGGCCCCCGCGCCGTCCAGCGCGGCCCGGATCACCGCGACCTGGCCGTCCATCATCCCGCTGGGGCCGACCACGTCGACGCCGGCGGCGGCCTGGGCGCGCGCCATCTCGGCGTACACCTCCAGCGTCGCGTCGTTGTCGACGCGACCGGCGGCGTCGAGGACGCCGCAGTGGCCGTGGTCGGTGAACTCGTCGAGGCACAGGTCGCTCATCACCGGCAGGGCGTCGCCCACCTCGGCGACGACGTCGGCGATACCCAGGTTGAGGATGCCGCCGGGGTCGACGGCGCCCGAGCCGCGGGCGTCCTTCGTCTCGGGAACCCCGAACAGCATGATGCCGCCGAGCCCCAGCTCCGCCGCCTCCACGGCGGCCGCGCGCAGGGAGTCACGCGTGTGCTGCACGACGCCCGGCATGGACGAGATCGGCACCGGCGCGTCGGCGCCCTCGCGCACGAACACGGGCAGCACCAGCTGGGCCGGTCGCAGCGACGTCTCCGCCACCAGCTCCCGCAGGGCGGCCGTGCGACGCAGCCGGCGGGGCCGGACGACCGGGCCCGCGGCCCGGTCGTCGCGGCTGCCCGCGTCGGCGCTCAGTTCGAGGCCTTCCGTCGCGCCGAGGTCTTGCGGTCCGACGGCTTCGTGACCGGCTGGCCCGACTCGACCAGAGCGAGACGGCGCGCGGCACCGAAGTCGGCGAGGGCGTCGACGAGCACCTCGACCGACGGCGAGGACGCCATGACGTCGACCCGCAGGCCGTGCTCCTCGGCCGTCTTCGCCGTGGCCGGCCCGATCACGGCGATCACCGTGGAGGGGTGCGGCTTGCCGGCGATGCCGACGAGGTTGCGCACGGTCGAGGACGAGGTGAAGACGACCGCGTCGAACTTGCCCGTCTTGATCGCGTCGCGCACGGGCGCGGCCGGCGGGGCGGCCCGCACGGTGCGGTACGCCGTCACGTCGTCGCACTCCCAGCCCTTGTCGATCAGGCCGGCGACGAGGCTCTCCGTCGCGATGTCGGCCCGGGGCAGGAAGACGCGGTTGATCGGGTCGAGGACGTCGTCGTACTCCGGCCAGGCCTCGAGGAGGCCGGCGGCGGACTGCTCGCCCTCGGGCACGAGGTCGGCGCGCAGGCCCCAGGCCGCGATCGCCTCGGCGGTCTTGTCGCCGACGGCGGCGATCTTGAGCCCGGAGAACGCGCGCGCGTCCAGCCCGTACTCCTCGAACTTCTCGCGCACGGCCTTCACCGCGTTGACCGACGTGAACGCGATCCACTCGTAGCGGCCCTCGACGAGGCCGCGCACGGCCTTGTCCATCTGCTGCGGGTTGCGGGGCGGCTCGACCGAGATGGTCGGCACCTCCTCCGGCACGCCGCCGTGGCCGCGCAGGCTCTCGGAGAGCGCGCCGGCCTGGTCCTTCGTCCGGGGCACCAGCACGCGCCAGCCGAACAGCGGCTTGGTCTCGAACCACGACAGCGTCTCGCGCAGGTCGACGACCTCGCCGACGACGGTGACCGCCGGCGGCTGGATCTTCGCGGCGCGGGCGTCGGCCGCGATGTTCTCCAGCGTCGAGGTGACCGTCTGCTGGGCGGTCGTCGTGCCCACCCGCGTCATCGCGACGGGCGTCGACGCCGAGCGACCGGCGGCGACCAGGGCCGTCGCGACCTCGGCGATCGGGCCGACCGAGCTGAGCAGCACGAGGGTGCGCCCGTCGGCGTACTGGCTCCAGTCCACCTTGTCCGTGCAGGCCACCACGGTGACCTCGCGGTGGCTGCGGGTGGTGAGCGGGATGCCCGCGTACGCCGGCACCGCGGTCGCCGCGGAGACGCCCGGGACGATCTCGAAGCCGATCTGCGCCTTCACGCAGGCCTGCGCCTCCTCGGGCCCGGAGGCGTAGAGGAACGGGTCGCCGGTCATCAGGCGCACGACGTTGGCGCCGCCCTTGGCGTGCTTGACGACGACCTTGGAGCGGGCGGCGTGCGTCAGCGGCTGGCCGTCCTCGCCGAAGCCGCCGTCGACGAAGCGGGGACCCTCGTCGACGACGGTCTCGTTGCCGTCGGCGTCCGTCTCGACGGTCGGCGTCGGCAGGCCGAGCACCGAGCGGACCATGGTCTCGTGGTCGGGGGCCTCCGTGACCACGACGTCGGCCGCGCGCAGGAGGTCGACGGCGCGCATCGTGAGCAGGCCGGGGTCGCCGGGGCCGCTGCCCACGAACGACACCCACCCCGTGCGGTTGGCCCTGCCGGTCTCGCCGGCTGCGGTCGTCGGGGTCGTGGACGTGGTTCGTCGCGTCATGCGTGCTGCTCTCCCACTCGGTCGGAGCCCTCTGGCTGAGGGCCTTCCATCAGATCGGCGGCACCGTCGGCCAGCATCTCCTGGCCGAGGCGGCTCCCGACGCCGTGGGCGTCGCCGGGGGAGCCGGTGGCGGACATCCGGACGCTCAGGGCGCCGTCGGTCGACATCACGACCGCGCGCACCCACAGCTCCTCGCCGTCGTCGCCCTCGACGACCTCGGCGAGCGCACCCACGGGGGCGGAGCATCCGGCCTCGAGCGTCGACAGCACCGCGCGCTCGGCGGTGACGGCGGCCCGGGTGGACGGGTGGTCGAGCGCGGCGAGCAGGGCGACGAGGTCCTCGTCGCCCGCGCGGCACTCGACGGCGAGCGCTCCCTGCCCGGGGGCCGGGAGCATCTGGAACGGGTCGAGCACCTCGGTGACCTCGCCGTCGCGGCCCAGCCGCGAGAGCCCGGCCTGCGCGAGCACGACGGCGTCGAGCCGTCCGTCCTCGACGTGGCCGATGCGGGTGCCGACGTTGCCGCGGATCGCGGTGATCTCGAGGCCCAGGCCGAGCGCCGCGAGCTGGGCGGCCCGGCGCGGCGAGCCCGTGCCCACGCGGCTGCCGACGGGCAGCTCGCCGAGCGTGAGGCCGTCCCGGGCGACGAGGGCGTCGCGTGGGTCCTCGCGCGGCGGCACCGCCGCGAGGGCGATGCCCTCGGCGGCGCCGGTCGGGAGGTCCTTGAGCGAGTGCACCGCGAGGTCCACCTCGCCCGCGAGCAGGGCGTCGCGCAGCGCGCTGACGAAGACGCCGGTGCCGCCGATCGACGCCAGCGGCGAGCGGTCGACGTCGCCGCGGGTCGTGACCTCGACGAGCTCGACCTCGCGTCCGGTGCGCTCGCGCAGCATCGCCGCGACGTGGCCGGACTGGGTGGTCGCGAGGGCGGAGGCCCGGGTGCCGAGCCGCAGGGGGGCGTTCACGGGCGGCCTCCCGGGCGGGTGACGGCGTCGACGGCGTCGGGGTCGAGGGCGAACAGCTCGGCCAGCGCCGCCGCGTACGACACCGCCCCCTCCTCGTTGGCCAGCTGCTTGACCCGCACGGTCGGCTGGTGGAGCAGCTTGTCCGCCACGCGGCGCACCGTCTGCAGCACCTCGGCGCGGGCCGCGGGGTCGAGGTCGGGCAGGCGGCCGTCGAGGCGCGCCATCTCGGTGTCGACGACCGTCGTGGCCATGGTGCGCAGCGCGACGACGGTCGGGGTGACGCTCGCCTGGCGGCGCGCGCTCGTGAAGGCGCTGATCTCCTCGGTCACGATGTCGCGCACGGCGTCGATGCCCGGCGCGACGTCGGCGACCCGCAGCTCCTCGGCCAGCCGCGCGAGCCCGCGCAGGGTGATGCCGGGCAGGTCGGCGACCGCGGGCTCCACGTCGTGCGGGAGCGCCAGGTCGACGACGGTGGTCGGGCGCGCCGGGTCGGCCTCGGCCGTCCGCGCGCGGGCCAGCAGGTCGCGGGTCAGCACGGTGCCGGTCGCGCCCGTGCAGGAGACCACCACGTCGGCGCCGACGAGCTCGCGCTCGAGGTCGGCCAGGGGCGCCACGCGGGCGCCGTACTCCCCCGCCAGCCGCTCGGCGTTGCCCGGCGTGCGGTTGACCAGCACGATCTCGGAGGCGCCGGCCCGCGAGAGGGAGGCGGCGGCCAGGGAGGCCATCGACCCGGCACCGACGATGACGGCACGACGCCCGGCGAGACCGCCGACGTCGGGCGCCGCGATCTCGAGCGCGGCCGAGACCAGCGAGGGCGCCGCACGGTCGATCTCCGTCTCCGCGTGGGCGCGCTTGCCGACCCGCAGCGCCTGCTGGAACAGGACGTTGAGCGCGGGGCCGACCGTGCCGAGCTCCTGGCCCAGGCGCAGGGCCTCACGGGCCTGGCCGAGGATCTGGCCCTCGCCGACGACCATCGAGTCGAGCCCGGCCGTCACGCGGAACAGGTGCGAGACCGCCGCGTCGTCGTAGTGCACGTAGAGGTGCGGCAGCATCGCGTCCGTCGTGGCGCCGGCCCGCTCGATCAGCATCCGCGAGATCGCCTCGATGCTGCCGTGGAAGCGCTCGACGTCGGTGTAGACCTCGAGCCGGTTGCACGTCGAGATCACCGTCGCCTCGGTGACGTGCTCGGCGCCGACCACGTCGACGACCAGCTTCTGCGCCGCGTCGGCGTCGAGCGCGAGGCGCTCGAGCACCGCCACCGGTGCGGAGTGGTGGGACACGCCCACGACGAGGACGCTCATCGGACCTCCTCCCCGCCGGCCAGCACGGCCGGCGACACCGACGACCCGGGCGGGTCGGTCGGCAGGTACTCCCCCGAACGGCGCTGCTCGTGGAACGCGAGGATCTGCAGCTCGGTGGAGAGGTCGACCTTGCGCACCTCGACCCCCTCGGGGACGGTGAGCACGGTCGGTGCGAAGTTCAGGATCGCGGCGACGCCGGCGCCGACGAGCCGGTCGGCGACCTCCTGGGCGGCCGTGGCAGGGGTGGCGACGACGCCGATCGCGACGTCGAGCTCGGCGACCACGCGCTCCAGCTCGGCGACGTCACGCACCTCGAGGCCCGCGACCGTCGAGCCGACCATGCGGGGGTCGGCGTCGAGCAGGGCGACGACCCGGAAGCCGCGCGAGCGGAAGCCGGCGTAGTTGGCGAGCGCCTGGCCCAGGTTGCCCAGGCCCACCACGACCACGTTGCGGTCGGTGGTCAGACCGATCTCGCGAGCGATCTCGTAGCGCAGGTGGTCGACGTCGTAGCCGACCCCGCGCGTGCCGTAGGAGCCGAGGTGCGAGAGGTCCTTGCGCAGCATCGCCGAGTTCACGCCCGCGGCGGCGGCGAGGTCCTCGCTCGAGCACGTCGCGGTGCCCGCGTCCGCGAGCGTCGTCAGGGCACGGAGGTAGAGGGGAAGTCGCGCGACGGTCGCCTCCGGGACACCCCGGGGGGCTTCGGCCGAACTCCGTGCAGTCAACGTTTCTCGTCTCCAGCCGCGAGCGAGCACGCCTCACCGGGAGGCGGCACCATGGGGGACGCGCGCGGCCCGCTCACTGTAGGAGTTCAGCGGGGGCAGGACAAAAACGAGCGGGACCGCCCGCCTCAGTCGTGACCGGCGGCGGTCGTGCGCGGCCAGACCACGAAGCGGTAGGCGGCGAAGTTGACAACGAGGCTGCAACCTATCGCAAGCACCTTGGCCACGATCACGGGGTCCACCACCAGCAGGAGCAGGTGGATCACGACCGGCTGGAAGACCCACATCACGACGCCGGTGGTCGACACGAACAGCAGCGCCTGGCGCAGCGTGAGGCGCTGGGCCTCGAAGGTGACCAGCCCGTTGACCACGAAGCTGAACGCCATGCCCGCGCTGGTCGAGCACAGGTTCGCCAGCGTGATGCCGAGCGGCACGTGCAGCAGCCAGAACAGGCCGACGTCGATGCCGGTGTTGAGGACGCCGACGGCGGCGAAGCGTACGGGGCGGGGCACCGCGGCCAGCAGGGCCGCAGGCCGCGTCACCGCACCGCTCGCCGGGGCTGGTCGGAGGGGTGGCCGGAAGGCCGGTCGACCGGCCGGTCCGAGGGCTCGTCGCGCGGCGCCCCGTGCCCGCGAGCGGCCAGCGCCACCGAGTAGAGCGGCCGGCCCTGGACCTCCACGAACACGCGCCCGAGGTAGGAGCCGATCACGCCCATCATGATCAGCTGCAGGCCCGAGAGCAGGAACAGCGCGACCATGATGAACGCCCACCCGGGCACCACCTCGTCGGGCCGGAAGAAGCGCAGGAACACGACGTACACCGCGCCCAGCACGCTCAGCACCGAGATCAGGATCCCCGCCCGGCTGATCATCCGCAGCGGGGTCGTGGAGAACCCCATGATCCCGTGGCCGGCGAACGAGAGCATCTTCCGCAGCGGGTAGCCCGTCGAGCCCGCCAGCCGCTCGTCGCGGTCGAACAGCACGGCCTCCTGGCGGAACCCCACCTGCGCCACGATCCCGCGCAGGAACCGGTTGTGCTCGCGGTAGCGGCCCACCTCCGCCACCACCCGCGCGTCCATCAGCCGGAAGTCGCCGGTGTTGCGGGGGATCTCGATCTCCGCCAGCCGCGCGAGCAGCCAGTAGAACAGCCACGCCGTGGCGCGCTTGAACGCCGAGTCGCGGCGCGTGCGCCGCTGGGCGTACACCACGTCCACACCGCGCTCCCACACCTCGATCAGCTCCAGGCTGACCGCCGGCGGGTCCTGCAGGTCGGTGTCCATCACCACCACCGCGTCGGCCGACCCGGTCACCGCGTCCAGCCCGGCGGTCACGGCCAGCTGGTGGCCGTGGTTGCGCGAGAGCGCCAGCACCGTGACCCGCTCGTCGGCCGCGCGCAGCGCCAGCAGCCGCTCCAGCGAGGCGTCGCGCGAGCCGTCGTCGACGTAGACGAACTCGAAGTCGAGGTCGTCGCGGCGCGCCGTCGCCTCGGCCAGCGCGGCCTGGAAGGTCGCGACGTTGTCCTGCTCGTCGTAGACGGGCAGGACGTACGCCACGCGGCGGCGCTGCGGTGCGGTCATCGTCGGCTCCCCCTCGGGGTCGGTGGTGGTGGCGCTCGTGGTCGGGTGCTCGGTGCTCATCCCAGCACCGCCACGGCGCCGATGCCGAGCGCCAGCGCCACGGTGCCCGCGGCGAGCAGCACCTGCACCCGCGTCAGCCAGGTCCCGAAGGCGGCGTCGCGCCCGGCCAGGACCGGGTCGGACGGAGCGGCCGTGACCGGGTCGGCCACCACGGCACCACCCGGCGGCCCGTCTCCGCGGCGCCCCTGCCACCACGTCAGCAGCATCGCCCCGCCGAGGCCGAGCAGCGGCGCGGCGGTGGTCCAGTACCGCGGGCCGGAGACGTGCACGAACGGCTGCGACATCAGTGCCCCGAGCGAGAGCGTCAGCAGGGTGGCCAGCACCTGCAGGTCCCGCGCGCCGCGCACCACGACGAGCAGCACCGCGGCCCCGACGCCGAACGCGACCCACACCAGCCCCCGGCTGAGGTAGCGGGCGGTGAGGCCCGCGGCGTCGTCGGGCGCCTCGAGCCAGCGCAGGAACCGGTCGGGCGCCTTCACGTAGCTCCAGGCGTTCTGGATGACGTCGCGGCTGTAGGAGCGGGGCGTCACGTCCTCGCGGGCGTACGCCGACATCTCGGTGAGCACGTCGAGCTCGCTGCGACCGGTGGCCGCGGCGGTCTCGCGGGCGTAGCGCTGCGGGGCGAACCAGCGGGTCGAGTCGGGGTCGCAGGGCCCGCGGCAGATCCGGTCCTGGTCGCCGAAGGTGCTGGCGAGCACGGTCGGCACCGACGTCGTCGTGACCACCCGCCCGTCGAGGGCGGCGGAGGCCGCCCCCGACCACGGGGCGAGCACCAGCAGGAACGCCCCGAGCGCCGCGGCGGCCGCGCCGAGGCTGCGGACGCGGGCGCTGCCGCGCAGCAGCGCGACGCACACGACCACGGCCACGACGCCGAGGCCGACCACCACGAGCGCCGCACTCGAGCGCAGGTAGACCACGGCAACGGCGAGCAGGCCGAGGCGTACGCCCTGCGCGAGCGACGGCGCTGCGCCGGCGCGCACACGGCGCGACACCGCCACCAGCTCGACCACGAGCAGTCCCAGCACCAGGCCGCCGAGGTAGTCGCCCCACGCGGCGAACGCGAAGGCGGCGGCCATCGGCACCAGGCCGGGCATCACCAGCAGGGCCGCGGCGTAGCGCGGGCCCAGGACCGTGCGGGCGCGCCAGACGAGCAGGGCCAGCACGATCGTCGAGACGAGGCCGAGGTACGCCCGGACGGCCTCGACGTCGCCGTCCGGCACGACGAGGAAGAAGGGCGCCAGGAGGATCGGGACGCCCGGCATGAACCAGCCGCTCGCGACGACCGAGCGGGAGAGCTCGGCGACGTCGGGCGCGCGCAGGCTCCCGAGGTCGCGCAGCAGGTTCGACAGGGCGCGACCACCGTCCACGTACGCCGCCTCGTCGCCGTGCAGCGGGGAGGCGCCGACGAGCCAGAAGGCCCACCCGAGGACGACGAGGTGGACCAGGGCCAGGACGACGAGGACCCGGTCGGCTCCGGCGAGCCGGCTCAGGGGCCTCACCCGTCGCTCGCGGGGAAGCGCTTCGTGGTGCTCGGCCAGTCGCACACGGCGGCGGTGCCCACCCGGGGCGTGCTCGGCAGGTCGAGCTCGGCACGACCGCGGACGATCGGGTCGGGCACCTCCGGGTCGTCGCCGAAGGCGCGCAGCGTCACCGCGACGTCCGCGTCGGGGCTGCCGGGGAGGACGAGCCGGGCGGTCGCCGTGTCGCCGCGCACGGCCTGCTCGGTGAGGTCGTAACCCACGTCGACCAGCGGAGCGGTGATGCCGTCGAGCGCCGCGCCGATGTCGACCAGCGACCAGTGCAGGACCAGGTGGCGGCGCTCGCCGTCGGGCGTGGCCACGTCACCGTCGGTGCGCACGACGTAGGGCACGTCCGGCACCGCGCCGCCCGGCAGCGGGTAGCAGCCGTCGGCCAGGGTGTCCCCGGGCAGGGCGGGGCGGTAGCTGCCGGTGGGCTCGGCCCGGCCGAAGGCGTCACCCGCGGCGGAGAGGGCGACGAGCGCGACGGCGAGGAGCACGAGGACGTGCCAGGGACGCAGGCCGGTCTTCCGGGCCTCCCCCCGGCCCGAGACTGAGGACATGACGCCGAACGTAGACGGACATCCAAGTGAACACCGCCTCGCCGCTGGTGCCGCACCTCACGTGCGGCGCGGCCCGGTCAGCCGGCGAGGGCCGTGCGCAGGCGCACCGGGTCCACCCGCCAGAAGTCGTGCTGACGACCGTCCACGAACGTCACCGGCAGCTCGTCCACGTCGATGCGGGCCTCGGTCGCCCGGTCCTCGTCCTCGTCCACGTCGACGAGGGCGTACGCCTCGCCCAGCTGCCCGCAGACGGCCGCGACGACCGCCTCGGCCTGCTCGCACAGGTGGCACCCCTCCCGCACGAACAGCTCGACGCGGGGCGTGCGGGACGGTGGCAGTGACACGCGTCGCATCCTAGGCTGAGGCCCGTGGCGCACCTCGAGGACGACGACACCGACGGGCGTCCCCGCGCCCACCCCACGGCACGGCGCACGACCGACCTGCGCCGCCGCTCCCGCCTGGCGGGAGAGGCCGCCGCGTCCGCCGCCGAGGTCGAGTCCGCCCTCGAGCTGCCGCGCGACGCCGGCGCGGCCGCCTTCTTCGACGTCGACAACACGCTCATGCAGGGCGCGAGCATCTTCCACTTCGCGCGCGGCCTGCACCGCCGCGAGTTCTTCACCACCCGGGAGATCGCGGGCGCGGTGTGGAAGCAGCTGTACTTCCGCGTCGTCGGCGTCGAGGACCCCGAGCACGTCGCGGAGGCCCGCAACTCGGCACTGGGCTTCATCGCCGGGCACACCGTCGGCGAGCTCGAGTCGCTCGGCGAGGAGATCTTCGACGAGGCGATGGCGATGAAGATCTGGCCGGGCACACGCGCGCTCGCCCAGCTCCACCTCGACGAGGGACAACGGGTGTGGCTCGTGACCGCCGCGCCGATCGAGATCGCGCGGATCATCGCGCGACGGCTCGGCCTCACCGGCGCGATGGGCACGGTCGCCGAGCACGTGGACGGCGTCTACACGGGCCGCCTGGTCGGCGACCTGCTGCACGGCCCGGCGAAGGCCGAGGCCGTCAAGGCGCTGGCCGCGCGGGAGGGCCTCGACCTGGCGCGCTGCTCGGCGTACTCCGACTCCTCCAACGACCTGCCCATGCTCGGACTGGTCGGCGACCCCTGCGCGATCAACCCCGACGCGCGGCTGCGGGCCCATGCCCGCGCCCAGGGGTGGCGGATCCGGGACTACCGCACCGGCCGCAAGGCCGCCCGCGCCGGGCTGCTGACCGGAGCCGTCCTCGGCGCCGTCGGCGGTGCCGTGGCCGCCGGGGCGGCCGTGCGCCGCGTGCAGCGCTGACGCGGCGTCGCGCACCTCGGGCGGGTCACCTCCGGGCCTCGGAGGCAAAAACGCCCGATCCGTGTTCACAACCTCTCAGGTCCGGCCTACCCTGAGCCGACGCTCAGGGAGAGATCTGGGGAGGGTTCCATGAGCTGGTCATCGCCGCGTGCGCGCGCCGTCGAGCGTGGGCTCGACGCGCTGCGCCTGCAGGTGGCTGCCGTGCTGGCCCCGCAGGTCGCGCCCGCGGGCGGGCCGGGCTGGGCGACCTCGCTGACGATCGCCGCCTCCCTCGACGCCGCGGGCACGGGCGGCACCCGGGCGGGCACGGCGACGAGCTCCGCCGGTGGCACCACGACCACCGGCCCCTCCGCCGGCCCCGACGCCGGTACCGACGCGGAAGCCGACGACGGGGCCCAGGCCCACTCCGCCAGCGACAGCCCCGAGGAGCGCGAGCGCCTCATCGCGCTGGTCGAGCTCGCCCGCGGCGGCGACAAGGAGGCCTTCGGTCTCCTCTACGACCACTACCACGGCCCGGTGTACCGGTTCCTCTACTACCGGACGCGGTCGGTGACGCTCGCGGAGGACCTGACCTCCGAGACGTTCTTCCGGGCCCTGCGTCGCATGAACGACTTCCGCTGGCAGGGCCGCGACTTCGGCGCCTGGCTGACCACGATCGCCCGCAACCTGGCCACCGACCACTTCAAGGCGGGCCGCACCCGACTGGAGACCACGGTCGAGGACATGGGCGTGCACGACGACGGCCACGAGGAGGGGCCCGAGTCGACGGTCCTGACGTCGATGACGAACGAGATCCTCATGGAGGCGCTCGGCCGCCTGCCCGCGGAGCAGCAGGAGTGCCTCGTGCTGCGCTTCCTCCAGGGGATGAGCATCGCCGAGACCGCCGCCGCGCTCGAGCGCAGCGAGGGCGCCGTCAAGCAGCTGCAGCTGCGTGGGGTGCGGAACCTGGCGAAGCTGATGCCGGAGGGGATCCGAGAGCAGTGACGATCCCGACGCGTGCCGTAACCTCCTGCGCCCCGACCTCGTTGGGGGTGGCAGTGCGCCTGCCCGGTCCTCCCCCGGGCAGGGCCACCGACCCGACAGGACCACCGGCATGATCCCTCTCCCCACGGCCAGGCGCCGCGCCGAGGAGTTCGACGCTGCCGTGTCCGCCCCTGCGGGCGGACCCTCCGCCGGCTCCCCCTCCACCCGCCCCGACGGCGAGCTGCTCGCGCTGGTCGCCGCCCTGCGCGAGGAGGCCGGCAGCGCGCCGGCGCCACGCACCGACTTCGTCGACGACCTGCGTTCGCGGTTGATGGCGGAGGCCGACACCGTGCTGGTGCCGATCACGGCCGACGACGAGCAGCGCCTGCGGCTCCAGGAGCGGGCCCCGAGCGCGACCCGACGGCAGCGACGCGTGGCCGCCGTGGCGGCGGCCGTGGTGATCAGCGGCGCGTCGACGACGATGGCGTACGCCGCGCAGGACGCCCTGCCCGGCGACCCGCTCTACGGCGTGAAGCGCACGCTCGAGGGCGCCCGCGGGTCGATCTCGCTCACCGACGCGTCGAAGGGACAGGTCACGCTGCGGCACGCCGAGCAGCGCCTCGCGGAGGTGCAGGGCCTCGTCGCACGCGACGACAGCGCCAGCGCGGCCCAGGTCTCCGACGCGCTCACGACGTTCAGCGAGCAGGCCGAGGAGGCCGGCGACCTGCTGCTGGCGGCCGCGGTCTCCGACGGCTCGGACCGGCCCGCCACCGCGCTGCGGGACTTCGTGCGCCGCAGCGTCGCCACGCTCGACGAGATCGAGCCGGACCTCGCGGGCCGCGACCGCGACGCCCTCGGCCGCGCCGTGAGCACGCTGTCCTCGCTCGACGGTCGCGCCCTCGACGTCTGCCCGACCTGCGGCAGCTCGGCCGTCCTGGACCTGCCGGCGGCGCTGGCGGCGACCGAGGACCTGTTCCTGCTGGGCATGGGCACCGACGTGCCCGAGCTCCCGGCGTTGGACGAGGCGTCCGACCTGCCGCCCGGCAGCGTCACGGGCAACGGCAGCGTCGCCCAGCCGGGCGCGAGCCCGGAGACGACGGCCCCGGACCCCGGCGCGGGCTCCGGCGGCTCCAACAGCTCCACCGGTGGAGGGACGACCGACGGGGGCGGCACGTCGCCCTCGCAGTCGGGCTCGACGCCGAGCACCGTCGTGCCGCCCGTCCCGGGCGTGACCGCACCGTCGCAGCCCCCGAACGGCAACGGCGGTCTCTCCGACGTCACGGAGGGCGTCACGGGCGGCAGCACCGGCCCGCTCAGCGACACCCTGAACGGCGTCACGGAGGCGCTCGACAGCCTGCTCGGCCTCAACAAGCGCGGCTGAGCGCCGGCCGGCGGCGGGCCTCAGCCGAAGGCGCCGCCGCGGTCGATGAGCAGCCGGTAGAGCGAGCTCTGGATGGTCTCGCGCACCTGGTCGGTGACGTCGAAGACCAGCATCGGGTCGTCCGCCGCGCCGGCGTCGAGCTCGTCGGTGCGCACCGGCTCGCCGAACTCCATGACCCACTTCGACGGCAGCGGCACCAGGCCCAGCGGGCCGAGCAGCGGGAACGTCGGGGTGATCGGGAGGTACGGCAGACCCAGCAGCCGCGCGAGGGACGGCACGTTGCCCACCAGCGGGTAGATCTCCTCGGCGCCCACCACGGACAGCGGCACGATCGGCACCCCCGTGCGGATCGCGGCGGCGACGAAGCCGCCCCGCCCGAACCGCTGCAGCTTGTAGCGCTCGGAGAACGGCTTGCCGATCCCCTTGAAACCCTCGGGCCAGACGCCGACGAGCTCGCCGCCGCGCAGCAGCCGCTCGGCGTCCGCGTTGCAGGCCAGCGTGGTCCCGCTCTTGCGTGCCATCGAGCTGACGATAGGCAGGCGGAACACCAGGTCCGCCCCGAGCGGGCGCAGGAAGCGGCCGGCGTGGTCATGCACCGCGACGAGGGTCATCAGGCCGTCGACCGGGACCGTGCCGGAGTGGTTCGAGACGACCAGCGCGCCGCCCTCGGCCGGCACGTTCTCGATGCCGCGGACCTCGACGCGGAACCACTTCTCCGCGATCGGGCGCAGCGCCGCGATGAGGAACCGCTCGGTCAGCTCGGCGTCGAACCCGAATTCGTCGACCTCGTAGTCACCGGTGACGCGACGGCGCAGGAAGGCGAGGAAGCGCGCCAGCTGGCGCTCCGCGTCCTCGCCGAACAGCTCCGTCGCCGCGGTCTGGAAGGCCTGCAGCCAGTCCCCAACGGGTACGCCCGCCAGCGGCCCGCGGTCGCGGGTGGTCGCGGCGGGACGGGTCGGGTGCTCCTCGGCGGGCTGCGGCGGCCGCTCGCCGGACGTACCGGCGTCGGGCGTCTCGGCGCCGGTGGCCCCGGCGGGAGCCGTGGGAGCCGTGGGAGCCGTGCCCGGCCTGCCGGCCGCCCCGGGCACGTCGGCGCTGTCCGGGCCAGCGGGCGTGCCGGGCTCGTCGGCGTCACCGGTCGCTTCGCGTCCGCCGGCCCGGGGGCCGGCGAGGTCGCGGCTGGACGCGGACGGGCGGCGGCCACCGCCGCCGCGGCCGGGACGGCCTCGCGTGCCGATCGGGATGATGTCGGCGTCACCCACGCGGGCCTCCCGGGACGACGAAGGGTCGGTGTCCCCCGCCGCGGCCCGCCGCGGCGAGCCGGCGCTCGGCGGCGCCCAGCACCCGGTCGGGTGCCGTGAGGGTCGGCGCGAGGTTGGAGGCGAAGTCCTCGAGGGCCGCGGCGGTGTCGCGGCGGGGGACGAAGCCCAGCTCCGTGCGGCAGCGGGTCGTGTCGACGCCGCGGCCGTAGGTCAGGAAGGTGACGAGCTCGGGTGACAGCTCGGCGAGACGCACCTGGCGCACGACCCGGCCGAGGCCGCCGACGGCGGCGGGCGGGAGCGACACGGTGGGGCGCTGGAGGCGGCGCAGGACCTGCCGGAGCGTCAGCACCCCGTCCCCGGCGACGTTGAAGGTGCCCGCGACCTCGCTGCGCACCGCGTGGTGCAGCACCTCGACCACGTCCTCGGCGTGCAGGAACTGCAGCCGGGGGTCGAACCCGATCACCGTGGGCACGACGGGCAGGCGCAGGTAGGACGTCATCGGGCTCTCGACGAGCGGACCGACGACGTTGGCGGCGCGGAGCATCAACACGCGCACGTCGGGCCGACGGCGGGCGAACCCGCGCACGTAGCTCTCGACCTCCTGCGCGTCCTTGGCGTAGCCGGCGCGCGCCGGGCGCGGCTCGACGTCCTCGGTGAACATCGCGGGGTCGCGGCTCGACGAGCCGTAGACGGCCGTCGTCGACTTCACCACCAGGTGGCGCACCGTCTCGGACTTCTGGCAGGCGGCGAGCAGCTGCATGGTGCCGATGACGTTGAGCTCCTTCATCGCGCCGCGGCCGCCGGAGGCGCCGGGAGAGGCGATGACGCTCATGTGGACGACGGTGTCGACGTCCTCCCGGGCGATCACCTTGGCGATCACCGGGGTGCGGATGTCGGCACGGACGAAGGAGACGGCGCCGATGTCGCCCCGCGGGGGGACGACGTCGACGCCGACGACCCGGTCGACGTCGGGGTCGGACACGAGCGAGAGCGCGACTCGCCGCCCGAGGTCACGGGAGACCCCGGTGACGAGCACGACCCGCCCCATGCCGACCTCGCTAACCGACGTGGCGCGCCAGGGCGCGCGGGGTCACTTGCCGAGCTTGCGGCGCTGGACGCGCGTCTTCTTCAGGAGCTTGCGGTGCTTCTTCTTGGCCATGCGCTTGCGCCGCTTCTTGATGACAGAACCCACGGAATACCTCTCACGTACGGACGTCCGCGCTCCATCGCCGAGCGCGGACCAGTGCTTCAGCGTAGCCGGAGGTCGAAGGCACGACGAAACCAGGCTCGTCGCCCACCCCGGCACCCGCCGCGAGGACGGGACGGACCGGACTCAGCCGGCGTCGTAGAAGCTGCGACGCAGGTAGGCGTCGACGTCCTTCTCGTCCACCCGGAACGACCGACCGACGCGCACCGCGGCGAGCTCGCCGTTGTGCACCATGCGGTAGACGGTCATCTTCGAGACCCGCATCATCGCCGCCACCTCGGCGACGGTGAGGAACTTGACGCCGCCGATCGCACCGGCGGGGCCGTCGTGCTGTGCCATGAGCACCGCTTTCTCGTAGGTGACCGGGCAGGCGTGGGTCGCCGCCCCCGTCACGGGAGGGATGGGCGTGAGAATAGAGCCTGATGTGACTCGTGGGGAGGGAGAGGACCCGGAAATCTCCGAATCCTCGGCGTGTCGCCTTGAAAGTTTGCCGTGCACGTGGGTGACAACGGTGTAACTCGTCCCGCTCCGCCCGCGAGGGACGGCACGGTTCGGCCGCTGTCGGAGGTGGCTGGGAGACTCGCCGACGTGGCTCCCCTCGCTGTGCCGGACGACCTCGCGGCCGTCCTCTTCGACCTCGACGACACGCTCGTCGACCACCGCGGCGCGTCGCGCGCGGGGCTCGAGTCGTGGGCGGCCGGGCTGGGCCTGGGCGGCACCTCCGACGAGCTCGCCGCCCGCTGGACGGCGCTGGAGATGCGGCACTTCTCGGCCTACCAGCGGGGCGAGACGACCTTCGCCGGACAACGCCGGGCGCGGGTGCGGGCGTTCCTGCCCCACCTCGACCTGCGCGACGACACCCTCGCCGACGCCGAGTTCGCCGGATACCTCGCCGGCTACGAGCGGGCCTGGCGGGCCTTCGGGGACGCGGCCGACGCGCTGCGCCGGGCGTCCGCCGCGGGCCTGCGGGTCGCCGTGCTCACCAACGGCGACGAGCGGCAGCAGCGCGCCAAGGTCGAGCGCACGGGCCTGGCCCGGCTGCTCGACGCGCTGGGCGCGCCCGTGCTCGTCTCCTCGACGCTGCGGGCCGCCAAGCCCGACCCCCGGGCGTACGCGTTGGCCTGCGGGCGCCTGGGCGTGCCGACGGGCGCGGCCCTCATGGTCGGGGACTCGGTGGCCAACGACGTCGTCGGCGCCCGGTCGGCGGGGCTGGCGGCGGTGCTGCTGGACCGCTACGACGAGCACCCACGGCGCGGCCCGCAGCGGGTGCGCACGCTGGCCGACCTGCGGTTCGGCTGAGGCGGGGCGGGAGCCGGGGCGCGAACCTCAGGCGCCGAGCTCGCGGGAGCGGTTGCGCGCCGCCTCCATGGCGGCGAGGAACGCTGCTCGCACCTTGTGCACCTCGAGCTCGCGCAGCGCCGCAGCGGTGGTGCCGGCCGGCGAGGTGACCTGCTCGCGCAGGACGGTGGGGTGCGTGCCCGTCTCCCGCAGCATCGTGGCCGACCCGACGACCGTCTGGACGACCAGGTCGGTCGCGGTCGCCCGCGGCAGGCCCAGGTGCACCCCCGCCTCGATCATCGACTCGACGACGAAGAAGAGGTAGGCGGGGCCGGACCCGGAGATCGCGGTGACGGCGTCCTGCTGGGCCTCGGGGATCCGCAGCACCTTGCCGGTGGCGCTGAGCAGCGCCTCGACCTCCGCGAGGTTCTCCTCGGTCGCGTGCGTGCCGCCGGAGACGGCGGCCATGCCCTCGTCGACCAGCGCGGGGGTGTTGGGCATGACGCGCACGACGGCGACGCCTGCGGGCACGAGCGCCTCGACGAAGGCCGTCGTGATGCCGGCGGCGAGCGAGACGACGAGCTGGCCGGGGCGCAGCTCCGGGGCGATCTGCTCCAGGACGGTGCCCATGTCCTGCGGCTTCACGACGAGCGCCACGGTCTGGGCGCGGCGGGCCGCCTCGAGGTTGTCCACGACGGCCACGCCGTAGCGCTCCGTCAGCTCCCGGGCCCGCTCCGGACGCTTCTCCCCGACGACCAGGTCGGCCGGGGACCGGCCGGCACGCAGCAGGCCGGACAGGAGCGTCTCCCCCATCACCCCGGCTCCGACGATCGCGGTGGTCCCGGTGCTCGCGGGCGTCGCGGGGGTGGTCGGTGCGGTCACGGGCGGACGCCTCCTGGTGCGGCTGGCTCTGCGGGTCTCGGTCCTGCGGCCCCGTCCTGCGAACTCAGTCCTGCGGACTCAGTCCTGCGAGACGAGGGACGTGAGGAAGAGTGACAGGTTCGCAGGTCGCTCCGCGAGCCGCCGCGTCAGGTAGGCGTACCAGTCCGTCCCGTAGGGCAGGTAGACGCGCATCGTCTCCCCGTCCTCCGCCAGCCGACGCTGCTCGACCGGTCGGATCCCGTGCAGCATCTGGAACTCGTAGGTGCCCTGGTGGCGCCCGTGCCGGCTGGCCAGGGACGAGGCGATCCGGATCAGCCGCGGGTCGTGGGTCGCCACCATCGGGTAGCCCTGTCCGGCCATGAGGATGCGCAGGCTGCGGACGAACGCGCGGTCGATCTCGTCGGCGTCGCGCATCGCGACGCTCGCCGGCTCGTCGTAGGCGCCCTTGCAGAGCCGCACGCGCGAGCCCTCGTAGGCGAGGTCGCGGGCGTCGCCCTCGGTGCGGTGCAGGTACGCCTGCAGCACCGCACCCGTGGACGGGTGGTCGCGCCGCAGCTCGCGCAGGATGGCCAGGGTGTCGTCGACCCCGGTGTGGTCCTCCATGTCGAGGGTGACGGTGGTGCCGACCGCGCGGGCGGCCTCGACGACGCGATGCGCGTTCTCCAGCGCCAGGGCGTACCCGTCCCGCGGCAGGGTGCGGCCCACCGCGCTGAGCTTCAGCGAGACCTCGGCCCGGCGGGCGAGCCCGTGCGCGGCCAGCGCGTCGAGGAGGTCGAGGTAGACCCGCGTGGTGCGCTCGGCCTGCTCGGGCTCGACCGTGTCCTCGCCGAGGTGGTCGATCGTGACCGCGAGCCCGTCGTCGACGAGGCTGCGGGTGGCCGCCACCGCATCGTCGGTGGTCTCGCCCGCCACGTACTGCCGCACCATCGACGTCGCCACCGGCAGGGTGGTGAGGGTGTGCCGCACCCGCTCGCTGCGGGCGAGGGCGAGTAGCGGACGGCGCAGCAGCGGCATGTGATGCACGCTACCCGGGAGCCGGAAGTGGTCCTCAGGCTCCCTCGGGGGCGGCGCGACCGAGGTGCTCCCGGGCGAAGGCCAGGGACTCGGCGAGGTCGGCCTCCCGCTCGGCCTGGTCGGCCGCCTTGCGGGTGTTGATCTCGAGCACCACGTGGCCCGCGAACCCGCCGGCGCCGAGGTGGCGCAGCAGCGCGGCGGCGCCGGTCGTGCCACGGCCGGGCACGAGGTGCTCGTCCTTGGCGGACCCGGTCCCGTCGGTCAGGTGCAGGTGGCGCAGCCGCGGGCCCAGCCGGTCCGCCATCGCGATCGGGTCGGAGCCCGCGATCGCGGCGTGGGAGAGGTCGATCGTGGTGTTCGCGTAGTTCTCCGTGGAGGGGTCCCAGCCCGGGGCGTACACCTCCATCCCCCGCGTCGTGCCCTTCCGCGGGGTCGCCTTCCACGGGTACATGTTCTCCACCGCGAACGCGATGCCGCTCGACTCCTCGAGCGCCGCGACGCCGTTGACGAAGTCGCGGGCGTACTCCCGCTGCCAGCGGAACGGGGGGTGCACGACGACCACGTCGGCGCCCAGGGCCCGGGCCATCTCGGCCGAGCGCTCGAGCTTGCCCCACGGCTCGAGGCCCCAGACCGCCTGCGTGAACAGCAGGCACGGCGCGTGGACCGCGCAGACGGGTACGCCGTGGTGCCCGGCCAGCTGCTCGACCGCGGCGATCGACTGGCTCAGCGTGTCCATGCCGACCATCACCTCGACCGCGTCGTAGCCGAGGTCGGCGGCGTAGCGGAAGGCGTGCGCCGTCGACTCGGGGTAGACCGACGAGGTGGAGAGACCGACGACCATGGGCGACGCGGGGTCAGCCCAGGACGCTGAGCTGGTCGAAACGTTCCAGGATGACGCCCTCGCGCAGCGCCCAGGGACAGATCTCGAGGGCCTCGAGCCCGAAGATGTCCATCACCGCGTCCGCCACCAGGGCGCCGGAGACGATCTGGTGCGTGCGGCTCGCGGAGACCCCCGGCAGCGCGGCCAGGGCGTCGTGGTCCATCCCCATCAGCTTCGGGATCCACTCCCGCAGCTCCGCGGCGGGCAGCACCCGGGGCACCAGGTGGCCCTCGGAGGACGCCGGGGCGCCACAGATCCGCGCCAGCGAGCGGAAGGTCTTGGAGGTCGCGGCGGCCTTGTCGGGAGCACCCGCCCGCAGCAGGTTCCCGGCGTCGCGGGCGATCTCGGCGCGGATGCGGCGGCGCAGGGCGCGGACGTGGTCCTCGTCGGGCACGCCGTGCGCGAAGTACTCCCGCGCGAGCCGGGCCGCGCCCAGGGGCAGCGACCACGCCACGTCGGGCGCCTCGTCGCAGCCGCCGGCGATCTCCAGCGAGCCGCCGCCGATGTCGAACACCGCCAGCCGGCCGGCCGACCAGCCGAACCACCGGCGTACCGACAGGAAGGTCAGCCGCGCCTCGTCCTCGCCGGAGAGCACGCTGAGCGCCACGCCGGAGCGGGCCTCGACCTCCGCCAGCACCGCGTCGGAGTTGGCCGCGTCGCGCACCGCGGAGGTCGCGAACGCCAGCATCTCCTCGCAGCCCTTGTCCTCCGCGACGGCCTTCGCCTCGAGCGCGAAGGAGGCCAGGGCGTCGATGCCGCCGGGGCTCACCGCACCCGAGGCGTCCAGGTGCTCGGCCAGCCGCAGGGGCTGCTTGTGGGAGGACGCCGGCAGGGGCGCCGCCCCACCGTGCGCGTCGACGACGAGCAGGTGGCCGGTGTTCGAGCCGATGTCGAGCACGCCGAGCCTCATCCGGGCAACCTCATGGCGCAACGGTAACGCCGCGGGGGCCGCCCCGGACGGCGGACCGTACGCTGGCGCGGTGACGGACGAGCAGCACCCCGACCCGCCCGCTCCCGAGGTCCCGCTGGACTTCGCCCGCGCCTGGGTCGAGTTCGCCGACCCGGCCGACCCCGCCCAGGTCTTCCGGTGCGACCTGACCTGGCTGACCTCCGCCTACACGTGCATCTTCGGCTCCGGCTGCGCCGGGATCTACGCGAGCGCGCCCGACGTCGGCTGCTGCACGCTCGGTGCGCACTTCTCCGACCGCGACGACGAGCGCCGGGTCGCGGCGTACGTCGCCCAGCTCGACGCCGACCTGTGGCAGCACCACCCCGGCGTCGCCCGCGTGACCCGCAAGCACTGGGTGACGACCGACGACGAGGGCGAGCGCAAGACGCTCACCGTCGTGACCGACGGGCAGGAGGCGTGCGTGTTCGCGAACCGGCCCGGGTTCGCCGGCGGCGAGGGGTGCGCCCTGCACGCGCTGGCGCTGCGCCAAGGCCGCGAGCCGCTGGAGACCAAGCCCGACGTGTGCTGGCAGCTGCCGCTGCGACGCACCTACCGCGACGTCGAGCGGCCCGACGGCACCGCCTACCTCGAGGTCTCGATCGGCGAGTACGACCGCCGCGGCTGGGGCCCGGGCGGCCACGACCTCGACTGGTACTGCACCGGCAACCCCCTCGCGCACGTCGCGCCCGAGCCGCTGTACCTCACCAGCGCGGCCGAGCTGGTCGCGCTGATGGGCGAGGCGGGGTACGCCGAGCTGGCGCGCCGCTGCGAGGCGCACGTGCGGTCGCGCTCCGCCCTCGCGCTGCACCCCGCCGACCCACGCTGAGGCGCGGCTGAGCCCCCGCTGAGGCCCCGCCGAACTCTCGACGTCGAGAGACCCGACCCCGGGTGCAGGGGGCGGTGGGGGCTCGCACAGAATCTTCCCCATGCGCCTCGACCACGTCTCCTACGCCGCCGGCCCCGACGGACTGGCCGCCACCGCCCGGCGGATCGGCGAGCTGCTCGGACGCGAGTTCGTCGACGGTGGTGTCCACCCTCGCTTCGGCACCCGCAACATGACGCTCGGCCTCGCCGGCGACACCTACATCGAGATCGTCGAGGTGCTCGACCACCCGGCCTCGGACAAGGCGCCGTTCGGGCAGGCCGTCCGCGCCCGCTCCAAGCTGGGCGGCGGCTGGCTGGGCTGGGTCGTCGCGGTCGGCGACCTGTCCCGCATCGAGCGCCGGCTCGGGCGCGAGGCCGTCAAGGGCAGCCGGCACCGTCCCGACGGCACCGAGCTGGTCTGGAAGCAGATCGGCGTCAACGGCCTCATCGCCGACCCGCAGCTGCCCTTCTTCGTGCACTGGGACTCGCCCCGCGAGCTGCACCCGGGCGCCGGTGCCGACCAGGCGTACTCGCTGTCGGGCCTCGAGATCGCCGGTGACCCGAACCGCGTGACCGAGTGGCTGGGCGAGGCGCCCGAGGAGCCCCTCGACGACGTCACCGTCGAGTGGGTCGCGCCGCACGGCACCCCCGGCCTGCTCGCCGTGCAGGTCACGACGCCGACCGGCACCGTCCGGATCTGACCCGGCGCGTGGCCGCCCTCCCGCCGGGCGCACCGCGCGGCACCGTGCCGAGCCCCAACATCTGGGAGCACACCGGCACGTACGAGCTCGAGAACCTCGCGGTCGACCGCGGGCTGCTGCTCGAGCGCACCATGCGCCACGTCGCCGACTGGGACGGCCGCACCCTGCTCGACCTCGGCTGCGGCTCCGGCTTCCACCTGCGCCGCTGGGCCGAGCCCGGGCCGGCGCACGCCCCCGGCGGTGCCGCCGCGCGGGTCGTCGGCGTCGAGCCGCACCCCGCCCTCGCCGCCCTCGCCCGGCGACGCGCCCGCGGCCTGCCGCACGTGTCCGTCGCCGTGGGCTCGGCGCAGGAGGTCCCGCTGCCCGACGCGTCGGTGGACGTGGTGCACGCGCGGTGGGCGTACTTCTTCGGCCCCGGCTGCGAGCCCGGCCTGCGCGAGCTCTCCCGCGTCGTGCGGCGCGGCGGCACCGCCTTCGTCATCGACAACGACGCCTCCCGCTCCACCTTCGGGGCGTGGTTCCGCCGGGGCTACCCGAAGGTCGACCCGCCGGCGGTCGTCGAGCGGTTCTGGACCTCGCACGGCTGGACCCGCGAGCCGCTGCTCGTCGCCTGGGAGTTCGACCGGCGCGAGGACCTCGAGGCCGTCGTGCGGATCGAGCTCGACCCGGCGACCGCCGACGCCGTGCTCGCCGAGCACGAGGGGCTCGTCGTCGACTACGCCGTCAACCTGTGGTGGCGGCGGTTCTGAGCGGCTGAGCGCGCCCCCTCCGGGCGGCCTCAGCGCGTCAGGGTCGAGCCGCGCACGACGAGGCGCGGCTCCAGCAGCGTCCCGGTGCCGTACGGCGCGCGGCGGGCCAGCAGCTCGCCCAGCTGGGCGACGAGGTGCACCGCGACGTCCTCGAGCGGCTGGCGCACCGAGGTGAGACCGCCGGGCAGCAGCTGGGCGAACGGGGAGTCGTCGAAGCCCACGACGGCGACGTCGCGCCCGGCGCCGAGACCCCGGTCGCGCAGCAGGTCCAGCACGCCCGCGGCGAGCGTGTCGGAGGCGCAGACGAAGGCGGTCGGCGCGGCGGAGTCCAGCAGCGCCGAGGCGGCCGCGTACCCGCTCGCGGGCGTGTCGTCCCCCCGCGCCGCGAGCCCCTCGACGGGCAGTCCGCGCTCGCGCAGGGTGCGGGCCCAGCCGTCGCGGCGGTCCTCCCCCAGGTGCGACTGCGCGCGCCAGCCGACCCACGCGATGCGCGTGTGGCGCCGCTCGACGAGGTGCCGGGTCGCGGCGGCGACGCCCGCGCCGCCGTCGACGTCGACCCACGGGTGCAGCGCCGCGGGCTTCCACGGCCGTCCGAAGGCGACGAACGGGACGCCCGAGGCCTCCAGGTGGGCCGCCTGCGGGTTGCCGCGGAAGGTGTCGGTGACGACGAAGGCGTCGACGGCGGTGGAGCGCACGAGGGCGTCGTAGCCCGACGCCGGGTCGTCCGGGTCGTCGCCGTCGAAGAGGAGCACGTGGTAGCCCGCCTCCCGCGAGGCCTGCACGAGCGAGTGGACGAACCGGTCGGTGGTCGGGTTCGCCGTCTCGTCGACGACGGCGGTCAGCCGCAGGCCGATCAGCCGGGAGGCACGGGTGCGCAGGTTGCGGGCGGCGCGGTTGGGCGAGTAGCCGAGCTCGGCGATCGCGGAGCGCACGCGCTCGAGGGTGTCGGCGCGCAGCAGCGCGGGGTTGTTCAGCGCGTTGGAGACGGTCTGCCGCGAGACGCCGGCCAGGGCCGCGACGTCGGCGAGGGTCGGCGGGACGCTCGCCGTCGTCGGCTCCGCCGCCCCGTGCGGCTGCTCCGCCTCACGCACCGTCGCTCCCGTCCCTGCTCCGCCGTCGGTCCCGGTCCGACGGCCCGTCCTGCCCGCAGCCTCCCTGCCGCGTGCGCGACGCTCGCACCCGGGGTCGCGCCGAGGCATCATCGACGGCGACGGGCGGAGCGTCAACCGACGTCGGTGCGCGGGGCGACGCGTTGTCGGAGCCACCGTCTAGCGTGCCGCCCATGAGTCGAACCGCCTCGCGCAGCTCCCGTCCCCGCAGCGTGCACCGCTGCACGGAGTGCGGCTGGGAGACCGCGAAGTGGGTCGGGCGCTGCGGCGAGTGCCAGGCCTGGGGCACCGTGGAGGAGGTCGCCCCTGCAGCCTCGGGCACGACCACCGTCGCCGGACCGGTGAGCTCCCCCGCGGTGCGGATCGGGGAGGTGCGCACGGACACCGCGGCCTTCCGGTCGTCGGGCGTCGACGAGCTCGACCGGGTGCTCGGCGGGGGGCTGGTGCCCGGCGCGGCGCTGCTGCTCGCCGGCGAGCCCGGGGTCGGCAAGTCCACCCTGCTGCTCGAGGTCGCTGCGCAGACCGCCCGGCGCGAGGCCCGCACGCTCTACGTCTCCGGGGAGGAGTCGGCCTCGCAGGTGCGGCTGCGGGCCGATCGCACGGCGAACATCACCGAGGAGCTGTTCCTGGCCGCCGAGACGGACCTGGGCGCGGTGCTCGGCCACGTCGACGCGGTGCGGCCCTCCCTGGTCGTGGTCGACTCGGTGCAGACGATCAACGCCGCCGGGGTCGACGGCGTCCCGGGCGGGGTGACCCAGGTCAAGGAGGTCGCCGCCGCCCTGATCCGGATGGCCAAGACCCGGGGCATCACCCTCGTGCTCGTCGGGCACGTGACGAAGGACGGCACCATCGCCGGCCCGCGCGTGCTCGAGCACCTCGTCGACGTGGTGCTGCACTTCGAGGGCGACCGGGACTCGCGGCTGCGCATGGTGCGCGCCATGAAGAACCGCTTCGGTCCCATCGACGAGGTCGGCTGCTTCGAGCTCTCGAGCGAGGGCATCGTCGCCGTCTCCGACCCGACGGGCCTGTTCGTGGAGCACCACGAGCAGCAGGTGCCCGGCACCTGCGTGGCCGTCGCCCTCGAGGGACGTCGTCCGCTGCTCGCCGAGGTGCAGGCCCTCGTCACCCCGACCCCGGCCGAGCGGCCCCGCCGCACGACGTCGGGCCTCGACGGCTCCCGCGTCGCCATGACCATGGCGGTGCTGGCGCAGCACTGCGGCCTCCGGCTGCACCAGATGGACGTGTTCGCCTCCACCGTCGGAGGCGCCCGCCTGCACGAGCCGGCCAGCGACCTGGCCGTGGCCGTCGCGCTGGCCTCGGCGACCCAGCACAAGGCCGCACCGCTGGGCACGGTCGCGATCGGTGAGATCGGCCTCGCCGGCGAGCTGCGCCGCGTGCGCGACCTCGACCAGCGCCTGGCCGAGGCAGCCCGCCTGGGCTTCCGCCTCGCCATCGTGCCCGGGCGCTCGCGCGGGCCCCGCCTCCCCGAGCGCTGGGTCGTCGACGGCATGAAGGTCGTCGACGTGCCCGACATCGCCTCGGCCCTGCGCCTGATGCGGCTGCTGCCGCAGTAGGGGCGCCGGGTCAGGAGCGGGGGCGTACGCGGGGCTCAGCCACCCGCGAAGGGCGGCAGGAACTGCACCGTGCTGCCCGGGGAGACCACCACCTCGCCCGGGTCCTCCGTCGTGACCGGTCGGTCGTCGACCAGCACCGAGCAGACGGCGAGCACGTCGCCGAGGCGCGCGCCGGGGTGCAGACCCAGCAGCCGTTGCTGCAGGTCGGCCAGCGTGACGGGGCCCTCGACCTCGAGTCGGTCGGCGTCCGTCCCGGCCGCCTGTTTCGCGCCCGCCCAGTAGCGGGCCTCGATGACCTGCGTCTCACTTCGGGGGGGTTCCGGTGGTGTGACCATGATGTTTCTGTATCCTCCCGTTCACCTTCGTCGGCCGAAGCTCAACGTCGAGTTCCGGTCCCCGCCCCATCGGGAGGAGACCACCCGTGAGCACTCTCCTGCTTCTCACCAGCGCCCTGCAGCCCTCCGTCGAGGTCCTGCCGGGGCTCGCACTCCTGGGCCACAGCGTGAAGATCCTGCCAGCCGAGGGAAGCGCGCTGCTCGAGGCCCCCGACGCCGACCTCGTCCTGGTCGACGGCCGCCAGGAGCTGGCCCACGCCCGCGACCTGTGCCGCCTGATCCGCACCACCGGCTCCGACGTCCCCGTCCTGCTCGTCGTGACCGAGGGCGGCCTCGCCGTCGTCGCGGCCGACTGGGGCATGGACGACGTCGTCCTGCACACCTGTGGGCCGGCCGAGCTCGAGGCCCGGATCCGGCTCGCGATCGGTCGCCTCGCCGCGCAGCGCGAGGCCGACGACCCGGAGGCCCACGTCATCCGCAGCGGCGAGGTCGTCGTGGACGACGCGACCTACACCGCCAAGCTCGGCGGCCGCTCGCTCGACCTGACCTTCAAGGAGTTCGAGCTCCTGAAGTTCCTCGCCCAGCACCCGGGCCGGGTCTTCAGCCGCCAGCAGCTGCTGCAGGAGGTGTGGGGCTACGACTACTTCGGCGGCACCCGCACGGTCGACGTGCACGTGCGTCGCCTGCGCGCCAAGCTCGGTCCCGAGCACGAGACGCTGATCGGCACGGTGCGCAACGTCGGCTACCGCTTCGTCCTGCCGACGAAGGAGAAGAGCGAGGACGTCGCCCGGGCCAACGCCTGAGCGACCCCACGGCGCTCGACGGCCCTCCGACCCCGGTGGTCGGGGGGCCGTCGTACTGTCCGGGGCATGGCTGACGCACCCTCCGACCGCCCCGCCCGCCAGGCCACCGAGGTCACCGAGGTCACCGACGCCGCGACGGCGATCGCCGTCGTGCGGGAGGTCGACGCGGCGCTCGTGGAGGCCGACGGCGCGGGGGTCGTGGACGAGGCCGGGTGGCGCGACCTCGACCACCGCGGCCTGACGGACGCGCGGCTGTGGGCGGCCACCGCTGCCGACGGCTCCCCTGCGGGCTTCGCGCTGCTGCGCCGCGTCGGCGGGACGCACGACCTGGGGCTCGCGGTCGCGCCGACGCACCGCGGCGCGGGCCTGGGCACGGCGCTGCTCGACGGGGCTCTCGAGCGGGGCCTGGTCGCGACGGGCGGTCGCGTGCTCGCGTGGTCGCACGCGGACCACCCCGCGGCGCGCCACCTGGCGGCGGCACGAGGTTTCGCGCCGGTGCGCGAGCTGCTGGTGATGGAGCGGGGCCCGCACGACCTCCCGCCCCTGCCGGCGCGCAGCGACGTCACGGTGCGGGCGTACCGGCCGGACTCCCCCGCCGACGCCGAGGCGGTGCTCGCGATCAACACGGCCGCGTTCGCCGCGCACCCCGAGCAGGGCGCCATGGACGCCCGCGACCTGGCCGAGCGGATGGCGCAGGACTGGTTCGACCCGGCCGGCCTGCTCCTCGCGCAGGACGCGGCGAGCGGCGAGGTGCTGGGCTTCCACTGGACGAAGCGGACCCGGGCGACCGGCGAGGTCTACGTCGTCGGGATCGCGCCCGCGGCGCAGGGGCGCGGGCTGGGCAAGCTCGTCACCCTCGCGGGCCTGCACCACCTCGCCGCTCACGGCGTCGAGCGCATCGAGCTGTACGTGGAGGGCGACAACGCGCCGGCGCGGGCGGTGTACGCCGGCCTCGGCTTCACCGTGGCCGCGACCCACGTGCAGTACGCCCGGGGCTGAGGCCTCAGCGCGAGACGGCGCCCAGCACGGCCGCGCCGAGCGCCCGCGCACCGTCGCGCGTGGGGTGGACGCCGTCGGCGGCGTAGCCCTCGCGCCAGCGGTCCTCGCCGCCGACGCCCAGGGAGTCGACGACGTCGACGAACGGGACGTCGAGGTCCTCGGCCAGCTCGCGCTCGGCCTCGATCAGGTCGCCCACGTCGCCCCACCCGGCGCGCTCCAGCGGCGGCGGCGACACGATCCACACGTCGGCACCGGCCCCCTGCGCGCGCTGGACCATCGAGGCCAGGGCCGCGACGGAGTCGTCGACGTCGACCCCGAGACGCACGTCGTTGGTGCCGCCCATGATCACGACGGCACGGGGGTCGCGGGCGAGCACGTCGCGCTCGAAGCGGGCCGCCATCTCGCCGAGCGTCTCGCCGGCGACGGCCTCGTTGGCCACGTAGCGCCACGGCGTGCGGTCGTCGGTCACGACGTAGCGCAACCAGGAGCGCCGGCCCGGCAGGTCCGTCGGCGTCGCGGTGTCGGCCTCGGTGATCGAGTCGCCGATGAAGACCGTCGGGACGCCGTTCTCGCTCGCCTCGACCCGCACGCTCTGGTAGCCGGCGAAGCCGACCGCGAGCACGGCGGCCGTCGACACCGTCAGGAAGCGCGGCCGGCGCCGCGGCTGGTCGGACGTGGTCATGTTCCCTCCCGGACCGCGTCCGGGACCGCGCCCAGACCGGTCGCCAGCGCGGCGGCGATCTCGTCGAGCGCGGCCCGGTTGGCCGCGCCGAGGGCCACCCAGTTGGCGAACCCGTGGATGAGCCCGTCGAAGCGCCGCGCCGTGACCGGGACACCGGCGTCGGCGAGGGCACGGGCGTACGCCTCCCCCTCGTCGCGCAGCGGGTCGAACCCGGCGGTCGCGACGTAGGCGGGCGCCAGGTCGGCGGGGACGTCGGCGTAGGCGGGCGAGGCAGCCGGGTCGGTCTGCCGCGACGCGTCGGGCAGGTAGGCGGCCTCCACCCGGTCCATGAACTGCGTGGTCAGGTAGAGCCCGTCGCCGAACAGCCGGTGGCTGCGCGCCGACCGGGTGAGGTCGGTCGCGGGGTAGATCAGCAGCTGGTACGCCAGCGGCAGGCCCTCGCGCGCGGCCGCGAGCGCCGTCACGGCGGCGAGGTTGCCGCCGGCGGAGTCGCCGCCGACCGCGAGCCGCGAGGGGTCGGCGCCGAGCCAGCCGGCGTTGGCGCAGACCCACCGGTAGGCGGCGAGGACGTCCTCGTACGCGGCCGGGAACGGGTGCTCGGGCGCGAGCCGGTAGGTCACCGACAGCACCCGGACCCCTGCCCGCTCCGCCAGGAACCGGCACAGCGCGTCGTGGCTGTCGAGGCCGCCGTAGACGAAACCGCCGCCGTGCAGGAAGACCAGGAGCGGATCGCCCGCGGAGCCGTCGCGCACGAGCCGACCGCGGGGGACGTACAGCCGCGCCGCACGACCCGCGACCCGGCACGACTGCACCTCGCCGATCGGCTGGACGCCGCCGGCCAGGCGCGCCTGCGCGGTCAGCACCCGCCTGCCCTGCGGCACCGGCAGGCGCTCCACCACGGGCTCGCGGGCGAGCACCTGGGCCCGCAGGACCAGCTGGGTGTCGAGGTCGAGGGTGAGGCCGTCGATGGTGACGGGCGGCCCGGCCAACCTCCGCCGGGCGGGCTCGGGCAGGCGCAGCAGACCCTGGACCGCGCTGCGGCGCAGGGTCACGGCGAGCTCGTCGAGGCGGGCGGGTGCAGGCACGACGGCCACGTTACCCACCGGTCACCGCGAGCGCGACGCCCTTCGTCGAGGTCACCGTCCGTTCACCGGCGGGTGGAACACTTCGTCCATGACCACGGAACCGTCCGCTCTCGCCGCTCACGTCTCCGGCTCCTTGGAGGACGGGCCCCCCGAGGCGGCGCTGCAGGCGGTCGGCGGTGACATCTTCGACGTGGACCCGCCCTACGCCCCCGACCCCGAGGCCCTCGCCGCCGTCGAGCAGCACGGCGACCGGTTCCTCGACCGCGAGGTCTCGTGGCTCAAGTTCAACCAGCGGGTGCTGGAGCTGGCGGAGGACCCCTCGCTCCCGCTGCTGGAGCGCACGCGCTTCCTGGCCATCTTCGCCAGCAACCTCGACGAGTTCTTCATGGTCCGCGTCGCCGGCCTCAAGCGCCGCATCGCCGCCGGCGTGGCCGTGCGGGCAGCCTCGGGCCTGCTGCCGCGAGAGGTGCTCAAGGAGATCTGGACGACCACCCGCGAGCTGATGGACCGTCACGCGCGCGTCTTCCGCGAGGAGATCGTGCCCGCGCTGGAGTCCGAGGGCATCCAGCTCGTGCGCTGGGAGCAGCTCGACCGCGAGGAGCAGAAGCACTGCAAGCGGCTCTTCCGCGACCGGGTCTTCCCGGTGCTCACGCCGCTGGCGGTCGATCCCGCGCACCCGTTCCCCTACATCTCGGGCCTCTCGCTCAACCTCGCGGTCCTGGTGCGCAACCCGAAGACCGGCAAGGAGCAGTTCGCCCGGGTCAAGGTGCCGCCGATCTTCGACCGCTTCGTCGCGGTCGGCAACCAGCGGTTCGTGCCGCTGGAGGACGTGATCGGCGAGCACCTCAAGCGTCTCTTCCCGGGCATGGAGGTGCTGCAGGTCCACACCTTCCGGGTCACCCGCAACGAGGACCTGGAGGTCGAGGAGGACGACGCCGAGAACCTGCTGGCCGCGCTGGAGAAGGAGCTGCTGCGCCGGCGCTTCGGGCCCGCGGTGCGCCTCGAGGTCGAGGAGTCCATCGACGACAAGGTGCTCGAGCTGCTCATGTCCGAGCTCGACGTGCGCGACGAGGAGGTCTTCCGGCTGGCGGGCCCGCTGGACCTGCGCGGGCTCAACGACATCGCCGACCTCGACCGGGAGGACCTGAAGTACCCCGCGTTCGTCCCGTCGACCCACACCCAGCTCGCGGAGGTGGAGTCCAGCTCGCCCGTCGACGTGTTCAAGGCGGTGCGCCGCCGCGACGTGCTGCTGCACCACCCGTACGACTCGTTCGCCACCTCCGTGCAGCGCTTCATCGAGCAGGCCGCGGCCGACCCGCACGTGCTGGCGATCAAGCAGACGCTCTACCGCACCTCGGGCGACAGCCCGATCATCGACGCCCTCATCGACGCGGCCGAGTCCGGCAAGCAGGTGCTGGTCATCGTCGAGATCAAGGCCCGCTTCGACGAGACCAACAACATCCGCTGGGCCCGCAAGCTCGAGCACGCCGGCTGCCACGTGGTCTACGGCCTCGTGGGACTCAAGACCCACTGCAAGCTCTCGCTCGTCGTGCGCGACGAGCCCGAGGGCATCCGTCGCTACACGCACATCGGGACGGGCAACTACAACCCCAAGACGGCCCGCATCTACGAGGACCTCGGCCTGCTCACCGCCGACCCGCGGATCGGCGAGGACGTCGCGCACCTGTTCAACAACCTGTCCGGCTTCTCGCGCAACGCCTCCTACGAGGAGCTGCTGGTCGCGCCCGACTCCGTGCGCACCGGTCTCGTCGAGGCCATCCACGCCGAGATCGCGCACCACCAGGCCGGGCGGCCGGCGCAGGTCCGGATCAAGGCCAACTCGGTCGTCGACGAGGCCGTCATCGACGCGCTCTACCTGGCCTCGCAGGCCGGCGTGCCGGTCGAGCTGTTCGTGCGCGGCATCTGCTCGCTGCGCCCCGGCGTGCCGGGCCTCTCGGAGAACATCACCGTGCGCTCGGTGCTGGGTCGCTTCCTCGAGCACTCCCGCGTCTTCTGGTTCGCCGACGGCGGCACGCCGAGCGCCTGGATCGGCTCGGCCGACATGATGCACCGCAACCTCGACCGCCGCGTCGAGGTGCTGGTGCGGCTGCCCCAGACCCAGGTCGCCGAGATCACGCGGTTGCTCGACCTCGCCTTCGACCCGACGACGGACGCCTGGGAGCTCGGCAGCGACGGTCGCTGGACGCGGACGCCCGGCGAGCGGCACCTGCAGGAGACGCTGATCGACCAGCAGCGGCGCCGCCGGACCTGACCCGGCCGCAGGTCGCCGACCCCGCTCCCGACCCCCGGGTACGCCCGCCTACCGGGCGTACCCGCGGGGGCGTCGTGCGTGCCGCCACGCCCGCGGTGGGCCACCGCGTTTGTGACGCCTCGGTGACGGGGCCCTAGCATGAGGCGACCCGGTTCCGTACCGCAGGAGAACACTGTGGCTTTCCGATTCCGTCCCGTCGACGGTTCGTTCTTCGAGCTCTTCACGCAGCAGGCGCAGCACCTGACGGTGGGCGCCGGCCTGCTGGCCCAGATGCTCGCCGAGGGCGCCGACCGCGACGACGTCGCCCGACGCATGCGCGACGCCGAGCACGCGGCCGACGAGACGACGCACGAGATCGTGCGCAAGGTGAACAGCACCTTCGTCACGCCGTTCGACCGCGAGGACATCTACGGCCTCGCGTCCGGCCTCGACGACGTCATGGACGAGATGGACGAGGCCGTCGACCTGATCCTGCTCTACGAGGTGAAGTCGCTGCCGCCCGAGCTCGGTCAGCAGGTCGAGGTGCTGCAGCGCTGCGCGGAGCTGACCGCCGAGGCGATGCCGCGGCTGCGCACGATGAAGGACCTCGCCGACTACTGGATCGAGATCAACCGGCTCGAGAACGCCGGCGACAAGAACCACCGTCGCACGCTCGCCAGCCTGTTCAACGGCAGCTACAAGACGATCGAGGTCCTGAAGCTCAAGGACATCGTCGAGGCGCTGGAGCGGGCCGTGGACGCGTTCGAGACCGTCGCGAACCGCGTGGAGACGATCGCCGTCAAGGAGTCCTGAGCGTGGAGCTCACCATCGTCGTCGTGGTGGTCGTCGTCGCGCTCGTCTTCGACTACACCAACGGCTTCCACGACGCTGCCAACGCCATCGCGACCTCCGTCTCGACCCGCGCGCTCACGCCGCGGGTCGCGCTCGGCATGGCCGCGGTCATGAACTTCATCGGCGCCTTCCTCGGCCAACGCGTGGCCGAGACCGTGTCCGAGGTGATCACGCTGCCGTCCCCGGACACCACGGCGGTGGCCGTGCACGGCCTCGTGATCGTGCTCGCGGGGCTGCTGGGCGCGATCACGTGGAACCTCATCACCTGGTACTTCGGGCTGCCCTCGTCCTCGACCCACGCCCTCATCGGCGGGCTCGTCGGCGCGGCGATCGCCGGCGGCGCCAGCGTCCAGTGGTCCACCATCATCGACAAGGTCGTCCTGCCGATGCTGGCCTCGCCGCTGTTCGGCTTCGCGGCGGCGTTCGTGCTGATGACGGCGATCATGTGGATCTTCCGCAAGCGCAACCCCGGGCGTACCAACCGCGGGTTCCGCGCCGCGCAGACCGTCTCGGCCGCCGCCATGGCGCTCGGCCACGGCCTGCAGGACGCGCAGAAGACGATGGGCGTCATCTTCCTCGCGCTCGTCACCGGCGGCTTCGCCTCGCAGGGCGACGGGCTGCCGCTGTGGGTGATCTTCGCAGCGGCGGCGGCGATCTCGCTGGGCACGTACGCCGGTGGCTGGCGCATCATGCGCACGCTCGGGCGCCGCATCATCGACCTCGACCCCGCCCGCGGGTTCGCCTCGGAGACGGTCGCGGCCGGCGTCCTCTACACGACCGCCTTCGCGTTCCAAGCGCCGATCTCGACGACCCACACGATCACCTCGGCCGTCATGGGCGCCGGCGCGACCAAGCGCTTCTCGGCCGTGCGCTGGGGCGTGGCCAAGTCGATCGTGATGGCCTGGATCCTCAC
Organism: Nocardioides imazamoxiresistens; assembly: GCF_032378595.1. Classification (NCBI taxonomy): domain Bacteria; kingdom Bacillati; phylum Actinomycetota; class Actinomycetes; order Propionibacteriales; family Nocardioidaceae; genus Nocardioides; species Nocardioides imazamoxiresistens. Next base: position 87,011 of record NZ_JAVYII010000008.1, on the reverse strand, counting down.
CTTCCCGGCCGCCGGGCTCGTCGGCGCCGGCGGCTACTGGATCGCCCACGTGCTGTTCGAGGTCGCGCCCTGACCTGAGGGCGCACCCCTCCTCCTCGACGAGCTGCGGCTCGCGCCGTGCCGACCCGTTGCGCCATCTATCGTTTTTCGATACTTTCCTCTCGTTGATCGAGCGATGGAGGTGGGTCGTGGACCGGTGGGTGGTGACGGCGCTGCGCGCCGTGATCGCGGTGGCGTTCGTCGGCGCGGTGGGCGTGCAGGTGGTGATCGTGCCGCTGGCCTGGCAGGACCTGGACTCGACGGCGACCTGGGTGCGCGTCGCGCTCACGAGCATCGCGGTGCTCGGCATCGGCACCCTGCAGGTCGCCGGCGTCTGCGTGTGGCGGCTGCTGACCATGGTGCGGCGCGACACGGTGTTCACGACGCGCGCGTTCCGCTACGTCGACGGGGTGGTCGGGGCGATCGCCTCCGCCTCCGTGCTCGTCGCGGCGGTCGCCGTGGTCGGGGCCGTGCGCAACCGCACCACGGCCGGGGACGAGGTCGCGCCGGGGGTCGTCGCGCTGATGCTGGGCCTCGCGCTCGTGGTGGCCGGGGTGGCGCTGGTCGTGCTGGTGCTGCGCATCCTGCTCGCGAAGGCCGTCGAGCTGCGCACCGAGCTCGACGTGGTCATCTGATGCCGATCGTCGTCGACGTCGACGTCATGCTCGCGCGCCGCAAGATGGCGGTCGGCGAGCTCGCCGAGCGGGTCGGGATCACCCCCGCCAACCTCGCGGTGCTGAAGAACGGTCGGGCGAAGGCCGTGCGGTTCACGACGCTCGAGGCGCTCTGCGAGGTCCTCGACTGCCAGCCGGGCGACCTCCTGCGCTGGGAGCCCTGAGCCGCGGCACGACCGGCAGCCCGACGCGGACGCAGGAGGGGCGCCACCCGCGGCGTGGGTCCCCCGACCACTGCCTGCGGATGGCGCCCCTGGTCCTGCGGGACGCGGGTCGCGTCGTGCGGGTCAGCCGAAGCGACCCGAGATGTACGCCTCGGTGGCGTCGTTGTCCGGGTTGGCGAACATCTTCTCGGTCGGGTTGAACTCGACCAGGTGGCCCGGCTGGCCGGCGCCCTTGAGGTTGAAGAAGCCGGTCTCGTCGGAGACGCGCGCCGCCTGCTGCATGTTGTGGGTGACGATGACGATCGTGTACTGCGACTTCAGCTCGTGGATCAGGTCCTCGATCGCGGAGGTCGAGATCGGGTCGAGCGCGGAGCACGGCTCGTCCATCAGCAGCACCTGCGGCTCCACCGCGATGGCGCGGGCGATGCACAGACGCTGCTGCTGGCCGCCGGACAGGCCCATGCCGGGACGGCCCAGGCGGTCCTTGACCTCGGTCCACAGGTTGGCGCCCTTGAGCGAGCGCTCGACGATGTCGTCGGCCTCCGCCTTCTTGAGCTTCTTGGCGTTCAGCCGGTTGCCCGCCAGCACGTTGTCGTAGATCGACATCGTGGGGAACGGGTTCGGGCGCTGGAAGACCATGCCGATCTGGCGGCGCACGGCCACCGGGTCGACCGCGGAGTCGTAGAGCGACTGCCCGTCGACCATCACCTTGCCCTCGACGCGCGCACCGGGGATGACCTCGTGCATGCGGTTGAGGGAGCGCAGGAAGGTGGACTTGCCGCAGCCGGACGGGCCGATGAACGCGGTGACCGCCTTCGACCGGATCGTCATGTTCACACCCTCCACGGCGAGGAAGTCGCCGTAGTAGATGTTCAGGTCCGAGACGTCGATGCTCTTGGCCATGAGGTGGTTTCTTTCCTTCTCTCGGCTCAGCGGCCGGTCTTGGGTGCGAACGCCTTGCCGATGACGCGGGCGAGCACGTTGAGCAGCATCACGATCGCGATGAGCACCAGGGCCGCGCCCCAGGCCCGCTCGTAGCCGGCGGACGCCGGGAGACCCGGCTGCGTGTAGCTGTAGTAGATGAACACCGGCAGCGTCGCCATGCGCTCGTCGAACAGGTTGAAGTTCACCGAGTCGGTCTTGCCGGCGATGATGAGCAACGGCGCGGTCTCGCCGATGACTCGCGCGATCGCGAGGGTCACGCCGGTCACGATGCCACTCATCGCTGTCGGGAGCACCACCTTGGTGATGGTGCGCCACTTCGGCACGCCCAGGGCGTACGCCGCCTCCCGCAGCTCGTGCGGCACCAGCTTGAGCATCTCCTCCGTCGAGCGGACCACCACCGGGATCATCAGCAGCGACAGCGCGACCGCGCCGCCGATGCCCATGCGGACGCCCGGCCCGAAGAACAGGACGAACAGGGCGTACGCGAACAGGCCCGCGACGATGGACGGGATGCCGGTCATCACGTCGACGAGGAAGGTGATCGCGCGGGCGAGCCGGTTCTTCACGCCGTACTCGACCAGGTAGATCGCGGTGAAGATGCCCACCGGCACGGAGATCACGGTGGCGGCGAGCGTGATGAGGACGGTGCCGATGAGCGCGTGGTAGATGCCGCCCTGCGCGTCGCCGAACACGCTGCGCATCGAGTAGGTGAAGAACTCCGGCGACAGTGCCGGGGCGCCGTTGCTGATCACGGTCCACAGCAGCGAGAACAGCGGCACGACGGCCGCGAGCAGCGCCACCCAGACCAGGGCCCCGACGAGACGGTCGACCGCGCTGCGGCGACCCTCGACGGCGGCGGACCACACCGGGAGCACGACGACGAAGACGACGATCGCGAGGAACGCGGCGGCGACGACGCCGGCGCCGAGGACCATGGCGGCCACGCCGCCGACGGCCAGCGCGGCGACCGCGGCCAGCGCGGGCGCGAAGCCGGGCAGGCGCGGTCCGGTCAGGGGCAGTGAGTCCGATGCCTCGGGCGCCGGGGACTTCTCGAGGATGGTCATCCGTTGAGCTTCTTCCCGCTCCGGGCGACGACGGCACGCGCCGCGAAGTTGACGATGAAGGTGATCACGAACAGCACGAGGCCGCTCGCGATGAGGACGTTCACGGCGTCGCCGCTGGCCTCGGGGAACTGCCGGGCGATGTTCGCCGCGATGGTGTTCGGGTTCTCCGTGGAGATGAGGTTCCAGGTGATCGTGCCGACACCCGCGGACGAGAGCACCATCGCCACGGCCATCGTCTCGCCCAGCGCGCGGCCGAGGCCCAGCATGGTGGCGGACACCATGCCGGAGCGGGCGTAGGGGAAGACCGCGTAGCGGATCATCTCCCAGCGGGTCGCGCCGAGCGCGAGCGCCGCCTCCTGGTGCAGGGTCGGGGTCTGCGCGAAGATCTCGCGGCAGATGGCGGTGATGATCGGCAGGATCATGATGGCCAGCACGAGGCCGGCGGTGAGGATGGTGCGACCGCTGCCGGCCGCGGGGCCGGCGAACAGCGGGATCCAGCCGAGGTTGGCCTCGAGCCAGCGGTAGAGGTCACCGAGGCGCGGGCCGAAGAAGAGGATGCCCCACAGGCCGTAGACGACGCTCGGCACCGCGGCGAGCAGGTCGACCAGGTAGCCCAGCGAGCTCGCGATCTTGCGCGGCGCGTAGTGCGAGATCACCAGCGCCATGCCGATCGACAGCGGCGTCGCGACGACCAGCGCGATGACGGCCGCCAGCAGCGTGCCGAACACCAGGCGCCAGGCGTACCCGAAGAAGTTGGCCTGGCCGCTCATCGCGTGCGGGTCGGCCGAGAGGCCGGGGATGCCCTCGACCGTGAGGAAGATGGCCACGCCGGCGAGGGCGGCGAGGATGACGCACGCCGCGCCGACGGACAGGCCGCGGAAGATCCGGTCACCCGGCCGCTGCGTCGAGGATCGGCTCGACGACGGCTTCGGCGCCTTGACGGTATCGGGAGACGACACGCGCACTCACACTCTCTCGGATGGGGTTTCGGTACCCATCCCCGCACACCGCTGCTCGGCGGGCCGCACGAGGCGACCCGCCGAGCAGACGGTCATGACGGAGATGTTCAGCTGATCTGCTCGACGACCGCGGCGGCCGTCTCCCGGATCGAGTCCGGCAGCGGAGCGGCGCCCGCGTCCTCGTTGCCGGACGTCTGGCCCTCCTCCGAGAGGATGTAGGTCAGGTAGCCCTTGACCAGCTCCGCCTCGTTGGCGTCATCGTACGACTGGCAGGCGATGAGGTACGAGGCGAGGACGATCGGGTAGGTGCCCGCCTCCTGCGTCGTGTGGTCGATGTCGACGGCGAGGTCGACCTCGGGGTCGCGACCCTCGACCGGGGTGGACGCCTCGAGGATCGCGCCGGCGGCCTCGGGGGTCGGGGCGACGAAGTCCTCGCCGACGCCGATCGCGGCGGCCGGGAGGCCCGCCTCGGTGACCTGCGCGCCGTCGGCGTACCCGATCGAGCCCTCGGTGCCACCGACGACCTCGAGCACACCGGACGTGCCGGTCGCGGCCTCGCCGGTGGCCGGCCAGTCCTCGGACGCCTCGTGCGGCCACGAGGTGGTCGCCGCGAGGTACTCGGTGAAGTTCTCCGAGGTGCCGGAGCCGTCGCCGCGGTAGACCGGGTTGATCGCCAGGTCGGGCAGCGTCGCCTCGGGGTTGTCCGTCGCGATGGCCGGGTCGTTCCAGTTGGTGATCTGGTTGTTGAAGATCTGGGCCAGCGTCTCCGGGGAGAGCTGCAGGTCCTCGACGCCCGGGACGTTGTACGCGATGCCGATCGGAGCCACGTAGGCCGGGATCTCGATCGGGGACGTGCCGCCGCAGCGCTCGGTCGCGGTGGCGAGCTCCTCGTCGTCGAGGTAGGCGTCGCTGCCGGCGAACGCGACGCCGCCGTCGATGAACTGCTCGCGGCCGCCGCCCGAGCCGACCGGGTCGTAGTTGACCGTCACGTCGGAGGCCGCACCCTGGAAGTTGGCGCGCCACACGTTCTGCACCGATTCCTGCGAGGAGGCACCCGCGCCGTTGAGGGTGCCGGAGAGCTCCGCGAAGGCGTCCTGCTGCTCCTGGGTGACGCCGTTCGAGTCGCCACCCTCGTTGCCGGCACCGCAGGCCGAGAGCGTGAGAGCCAGGGCGGCCACGCCGGGCAGGATGTACCGGCTGTAGGAAGTGCGCTTCACTGCGTGTCTCCTGAAGAGGTCTGTGGAAGAACTGACGCAGGGAAGTTAGGGAGCGCGGGTGTACGGATCCGTCGGCGACGGTGAACGAGCAGTGAACGACTCCTGCCCGGTCCGCCACGAAGCGGCGGGCGGACGGCGACGTTTCGGTGAACGAGGGCCGCCCGGGCTTGACGCAGTGACCCGCGCCACTCTAGGGCCGTGACGTCTAGACCGCCTGGGTCTCGCTCGCCACGATCCGTCCGCCCTTGACGTGCAGCACCAGGGCCTCGCCCTTCTCGAGGGCCTCCGGCCGCAGCCCGAGCGCCCGCCACACCAGGGGCAGCACCGGCCGGTGGCTGCACAGCACGGAGCGGCCGGGCGCCTCCAGCAGCCCGCGTACCAGCTCGGCCACGGCCGTCTCGTCCGCGAGCTCCTCGCTCAGCTCCGGCACCAAGCGCGGCTCGAGCCCGCGGGCGTCCAGGTAGGGCTGCACCGACTGCACGCAGCGCGCGCTCGGCGAGGTGACCACGCGGTCGACGTCGTACGCCTGCAGCAGGGGCACCCAGCGCCGCGCCTGGTCGTGCCCCTCCTCCACCAGCGGACGCTCGGGGTCCGGACCGTCCCACCGCGAGCGGGGGCGCGCCAGCCCGTGGCGCAGCACGACGAGCGTGCGGGTGCGCCGGGGCGACGCGTACGCCTCCGCGAGCGTGCGCCGGTCGTGGTCGTAGGTCAGCAGGTCGTGCGCCTCGTCGCGCGGCACCCAGGCGACCCGGTCGATCTCCCCGGGGCGTGCGTAGCCGTCCACGGTGTCGTCGCCGACCACCCGCGCCGACCAATAGGCGACCGTCTTGTCGCGGGCGCCGCCACGGGCGGCCACGCGGTAGCGCTGCGACCCCAGGGGCACGCCGAGGCGGACCCTCAGCCCGGTCTCCTCGGCGACCTCGCGCGCCGCGGCGGTCACGACGTGCTCCCCGGGGTCGACCTTGCCCTTGGGGAACGACCAGTCGTCGTAGCGGGGACGGTGGACCAGCAGGACCTCGCGGCCCGGCCGGGTCACCACGGCACCGGCCGCTCGGATGACAGCGCGTGGGGAGCCGGTGTCGTCCGAGGACTCGGGACTGTCCACGGCCGGGGGCAGCGCCTCGCGGCGCCGGGCCGACGGTCGGGGGGCGGGCATGGCGCCCAGTGTCACAGAGGAGCGAAGTCCGCGGCGAGGCCGGCTCAGCCGGCGGCGGGGCCCTCGGAGGACCGGGCGTCGTCGTCGGACGGAGCGGGCGTCACGCCGAGGATCTCGTCGATCTCAGCGGTGGACAGACGGGACTCCGAGCGGCTCGCGGCGACCATCAGGTTGGTCGTCAGCTCGACCTCGCGCAGGAGCACCGAGTCCTCCAGGGTCACGTCGAACTGGTCGTTCACCGACCGTCACCTCCTGCCGTCCCCGTCGTCGTCATGTGCCCCTCGGCACCCGTCGCGGCGCACCCGTGGGCGCCGGTGAGCAGAGTTCCCCGGGGGTCCGGGGCCAAACGAGGGGGAAAGGTAAATCGTGGGCCCGGAAGAGGCGCTGCGCCGGCCGGGCCGGGCGCTCAGGAGGCGTCGGCGGACGCGAGCGCGGCGGCGAGGGAGTCGTGGATGACGAACACCTTCGCGAGGCCGGTGATGCGGAAGATCTTGAGCAGGCGGTCCTGGCTGCAGATCAGCTGCAGCGAGCCGTCGTGGGCGCGGACCTTCTTCAGGCCGCCGACCAGGACGCCGAGGCCGGTGGAGTCGAGGAACTCGACGGCCTCCATGTCGATGACCAGGTCGTAGGTGCCGGCCGCGACGAGCTCGGTGATCCGGTCGCGCAGGCGCGGCGCCGTGTAGACGTCGATCTCGCCACCGACGGCGACGATGGTCTTGCCATCGGCCTCGCTGGTCGCAAGAGTCAGGTCCACGTTGGTCTCCCTCGGCACCGGGGTGCACTCACGGTCTCGGCACAGCCCCCGCGACTGTGCCGGGACCTATCAAACCACGCCGAGCCAGTACGCGCAGAAGGTCCCACCAACCCGGACCGATTCAGCGTGTCGGCCCGGCCGCTGCGGGGAGTGCCGCGTTGTCGGTGGCAGTTGTCAGACTGCTCGGGTGGAGGACGTGACGACGACGCTGGCGCCGGGAGGCGGGCTCCTGGCCTCGCTGGGCCGACCCTCGGCGCGTGCGGAGCGGCTGCTGCACGTCGAGACGCTGCCCGAGCGCCCCGCGCGCACGGTGCCGTGGCCGTCCTGGGTGCCCGGCGACGTCGTGGCGGCCTACGCGGCGCAGGGCGTGAGCGCGCCGTGGTCGCACCAGGTGGAGGCGGCGCAGGCCGCCCGCTCGGGCCGCCACGTGGTGGTCGCGACGGGCACGGCGTCGGGCAAGTCGTTGGCCTACCAGCTGCCGGGTCTCGCGGACGTGCTGGCCGCCCGCGGCGCGCGCGGCCAGCGGGGCGCCGGCGTGCTCTACCTGGCCCCCACCAAGGCGCTGGCCGCCGACCAGCTCGCCGGCCTGCAGCGGCTCGGCACGGGGGTGCGGGCCGTGACCCACGACGGCGACAGCCCGCCCGAGCTGCGCGCCTGGACCCGCGACCACGCCGAGTGGGTGCTGACCAACCCCGACATGCTCCACCACTCGATGCTCGCCGTGCACGAGCGGTGGCCGGCGTTCTGGCGCTCGCTGCGCTACGTCGTCGTCGACGAGTGCCACCACTACCGCGGCGTCTTCGGGGCGCACGTCGCGCAGGTGCTGCGCCGGGTGCGCCGTGTGGCGGCGCGCTACGGCGCCGAGCCCACGTTCGTGCTCGCGTCCGCGACGGTCGCCGACCCGGCCGCCACCGGTGAGCGCCTGGTCGGTCTCCCCGTCGTGCCGGTGGTCGACGACGGGTCGCCGCGGGGCCGCCGCGAGATCGGCCTGTGGCAGCCGCCGCTGACCGACCACCTCGGCGAGAACGGTGCCCCGGTACGCCGGGCGGCGTCGTCGGAGACCGCCGACCTGCTCGCCGACCTCGTCACCACCGGCGTGCGCACGCTCGCGTTCGTGCGCTCGCGGCGCGGCGCCGAGCAGGTCGCGCGCACGACCCGGACGCTGCTCGAGGAGGTCGCGCCGGAGCTGGGCACGCGCGTGACGAGCTACCGGGGCGGCTACCTGCCCGAGGAGCGGCGGGAGATCGAGCGCGCGCTGCGCTCCGGCGACCTGCTGGGCCTGGCCGCGACCAACGCCCTCGAGCTCGGCATCGACGTCGCGGGCCTCGACGCCGTCCTGGTCGCCGGCTTCCCCGGCACCCGGGCCGCGTTCTGGCAGCAGGTCGGGCGGGCGGGGCGGGGCCGGCAGGACGCGCTGGGGCTGCTGGTGGCCCGCGACGACCCGCTCGACACCTACCTGGCGGCGCACCCGGAGACGCTCTTCGGCGCCCCGGTGGAGGCGACGGTCTTCGACCCGGACAACCCGTACGTCCTGGCGCCGCACCTGTGCGCCGCCGCGGCCGAGCTGCCGCTCACCGACGAGGACCTCCCGCTGTTCGGGCCCGCCGCGGCCGGTGTGCTCGACCAGCTCGTCGAGGCCCGGCTCGTGCGGCGGCGGCGCGGCGGGTGGTTCTGGACCGGCCACGGCCGCGCGAGCGACCTCGCCGACCTGCGCTCGAGCGGTGGCGCCGCGGTCCAGCTGGTCGAGGGCGGGACCGGCCGGGTGATCGGCACGGTCGACGCCGCCCGCGCGCACGGCGAGGCCCACGAGGGCGCGGTCTACCTCCACCTCGGCGAGACGTGGCTGGTCGAGAGCCTCGACCTCGACGAGCACGTGGCGGTGATGCGGCGCGCGGACCCGCCGTACTCCACCAGCGCCCGCGAGACCACGGAGATCCGGGTGGTCGAGGAGTCGGAGCGCACGGCCTGGGGGGCCTGTGCCCTCGCGTTCGGCACGGTCGACGTGAGCCACCAGGTGGTGGCCTACCTCAAGCGGGCCGAACCGGGTGGGGAGGTCGTGGGCGAGCAGGCGCTCGACCTGCCCGTGCGCACCCTGCGCACGCGGGCGGTCTGGTGGACGGTGCCGGCCGAGGTGCTGGCCACTACCGGCATCGACCCGGCGGACCTCCCCGGCGCCGCGCACGCGGCCGAGCACTGCTCGATCGGGCTGCTGCCGCTCTTCGCCACCTGCGACCGCTGGGACATCGGCGGCGTCTCGACCGTCCTGCACCCGGACACCGGCGAGCTGACCGTCTTCGTCTACGACGGGCACCCGGGTGGGGCCGGCTTCGCCGAGCGGGGGTACGCCGCCGCCCCGGCGTGGCTGCGCGCCACCCTCGAGGCGATCCGCGGCTGCGGGTGCACCGACGGCTGCCCGTCGTGCGTGCAGTCGCCGAAGTGCGGCAACCAGAACAACCCGCTCGACAAGGCCGCGGCCGCCCGGCTGCTCGCGACGCTGCTCGCTCACGGCGACGCGACGCCGGCCGGGCCCGCCCGGGCCTGAGCGTCGGGCGCGGCGCCGAGCCCGGCGAGGTAGGTGCGCCGCACCTCGACCCGGACCAGCACGTCGGCGCCGAGCAGGTCGCACCCGACGAGGCGGGCGCCGTTCGCGGCGGCCACCTCGCGCGCACCGGCACAGGCGTCCTCCCCCGCGCCGACGGCGCTCGCCCCGGCGAGGGCGGCCAGGTCGGCCGCGGCCTCGGCCCGACGGTGGTCGGCGAAGACCGCGGTGCCCGTGGCCGCCCCGAGCGCGACCAGCACCAGGACCCCGAGCAGTCCGAGCGCCGCCAGGGTGGCGGCGCCGCGCTGGTCGCGGGCGCTCACTGCTCCTCCCGGCCGGCGACGGCCGTGGCGCTCAGCTCGCCACCCACGACCCAGCCGAGCACGTCCGGGCCGGCGACGGGGGCGACGACCCGCACCCGGACCCGGTCCCCGTCCGCCCCCACCTCGATCCGTGCCCCGTCCGGGGCGACCGCGCGTCCCGCGGCCACGGCCTCCGCGTCGCCGACGTCACGGGCCAGCAGGCGTGCGGTCTCGCGGGCGGCGTCGACGGTGCGGGCCTGCTGCACCCCGAGGCCGACCAGCCAGCACAGCGCGAGCGTGACGGCGACCAGCAGCGGCAGCACCATGACGGTCTCGGCCGTGACGGCGCCGCGCTGACCGCGCCGGTCCCGCCCGGCACGGACCGCGCGGCGCCCGCCCATCAGCCGATCCCGATCAGCCCGAGCACGTGCTCGAACATCGAGGTCAGCATCTGGTTGCCGAGGCCCCCGGTGAGCAGCTGGTAGGCCAGGCCCGCCAGTCCCGCCCCGGCGGCCGTGCCGACCGCGTACTCCGCCGTGGTGATCCCCCGCTGGTCGCGACGTCGTGCCGCGCGGCGCGCCGTGCGCCCGTCCCTCGTCCGCATCCTGCTCCTCCTTCTCCCGGCCCTGCCGGGACGACAGCGGCCCGGTCGGGCCGCACCACCCCGGTCGGGGCGACGACGTCGACACTGGTCGGTCGGCGCGGGTCGCGGGCCGGCTGGGCGGCCGGCTGTGGAGCGACGCGTCGCGGGGGCCGGCTGGGGACCGAAGTCGGGCCCAGGGCCAGACCCCTCACCAGCCCAGCCCGTCCACGGCGGCCGCGACCAGCGGCACGATCCCGAGCAGCAGGAAGGCCGGCAGCAGGCACACACCCAGGGGCACGGCGGCGCGGACCCCGACCGTCCGGGCGCGGTCCTCCACCTCCGCGCGTCCCTGCGCGGCGAGGGCGTCGGCGAGGTCGAGCACGGCCGGGGTGACGGCCGCACCCGACTCGTGCGCCCGCGCCATCACGCGCCCGAGTGGAGCCAGCGGACCCGCTTCCGCGACGAGCGCTCCCCAGACCACCCCGGCGTCGACGCCGAGCGCGAGCCGCGCGGCGACCGGCGCGAGGTCGTCGGCGACCGGACCGGGCAGGGCGGCCCGCACGGTCTCCAGCGCGGCGCCGGTGGGCGCACCCGAGCCGAGCGCCGCGCCGTAGAGCTCCACGAACGCCGGGAGGTCGCGCCGCTGGAGGTCACGGCGCCGCCGCACCGAGGCGGGCTCGCTGCGACGCAGCAGCACCCACAGACCGGCCCCGGCCGCCAGCGCCGCGGGCCAGGCCAGTGGGCCGTCGACGAACGACACGACACCGACGACGGCGCCGAGGCACCACAGGGGTGCGTACGCCTGCACCCGGTCGCCCGGAGGGCTCGAGCCGCCCCGCGCGCCTCCGGCCCCGTCGCGTCCGACCGTCCGCACCGGGCCCGGTCGCGACGGCAGAGCGAGCAGCACCGCCACGGCGAGCGCCGCGCCCGCCACCAGGCCGGGGACGGCGACCAGGGCGGCGGGGGACCCCAGGACGGTGCTCATGCCCGCCCCACCACGTCGTCGGCGATGCGCTCCATCCACCACAGCCCGAGCCAGCCGAGCGCGAGGCCGCCGACCAGGCAGGCCAGCCCGACCGGCGTGCCGAGCAGGAAGGCCACCGGGTCCCCTCCGGTGGTGCCCCCGAGGAGCAGTGCGACCACCGGCAGACCGGCCATGAGCCGCGCGGTCGCCCGCGCCGAGGCCAGCTCCGAGGCGACCGTGCGCCGGGTCGCCTCCGTCGCACGCGTCAGGGCCGCGACCCGGGCGAGCACGGCCGCCAGCCCGGCGCCGCTGCGCTCGCTGACCTGCCAGGCGGCGGCGACGAGCCGCAACCCACCCGCTCCCGGGCGCCGTGCGACGTCGCGCCACGCGCCGACGACGTCGGCGCCCAGCGCCTCGGCCCGCACGACCGGCTGCAGCTCCTCCCAGTCCTGCGCCGCGGCGTCGAGCGCCGTACCGGGCGGGCGGCCCGCCCGCAGCTCGGCGGCGAGCAGGTCGCAGGCCGCGACCACCCGCGTACGCCTCGTGGCGGCGGCCGCGGACGCGCGTCGGCGCAGCAGCAGGGAGCGCCCGGCCAGGACCACGGCGACGGCCAGCCCCACCCAGAGCACCACGAGCCCGGCGCCGCCCACCAGCGCGACCGCGGCGACGACGACGGCCAGGAGCGCCCCGCCGCGGCCGCCCCGTCGGCGAGCCGGGGCTCCGGAGGCGCCCAGGTGGTCGTCCAGTGCGTGCCGGGGCCCGACCACCCGCACGGCGCGGGGCGGTGGGGCGACGAGCAGCGCCGCGCCCAGCGCCGCCAGCGCGGCGGCGGTGAGGCCGGGCACACCGGCGCCGAGGAGCAGCCCCGGCACGTCCGGGGCGTTCACCGCTGCTCCAGCAGGTCGGCGAGCCGGTCGCCCGCGTCGTGCACGACGGTCGCGCCCGCGGCGGTGAACGAGACCGCGGCGCGGGCCTCGACCAGACCGTCGTCCCCCCGCACCGGGACGGCGACCTCGGCCAGGCGCCGGTGGCCCCGCGCGTCGCGCACGAGGTGGAGCACCACGTCGAGCGCCGAGGCGAGCTGGCTGTGCGCCGCGGCGCGCGGCAGACCGGCGGACTGCGCGAGCGCCTCGATCCGCGCCACCACGTCACCGGCGCCGTTGGCGTGCACCGTGCCGCAGCCGCCCTCGTGGCCGGTGTTGAGGGCCGCCAGCAGGTCGACGACCTCCGCGCCGCGCACCTCCCCGACCACGAGCCGGTCCGGGCGCATCCGCAGCGCCTGGCGCACCAGGGTGCGCAGGGTGACCTCGCCGGCGCCCTCGACGTTCGCCGGTCGCGCCTCGAGGGCCACGACGTGCGGGTGGTCCGGCCGCAGCTCGCCGGCGTCCTCGACCAGTACGACCCGCTCGTGCGGCCCGACCAGCCCGAGCAGCGCGCCGAGCAGCGTCGTCTTCCCCGTGCCGGTGCCGCCGCTGACCACGAACGCCAGCCGCCGATCGACGATCCCGCGCAGCAGCCGGGCGCCCTCAGGCGTGACGGCCCGGCGGGCGAGGAGGTCGTCCAGGCCGAGGCGCTGCGGCACCGGGACCCGCAGGCTCAGCGCCGTCCCCGGCCGCGCCACGGGGGCGAGCACCGCGTGGAAGCGGGTGCCGTCCGGCAGGCGGCAGTCCACGAACGGGACCGCGTCGTCGAGCCGGCGACCGGCCTGGGCGGCGAGGCGCTGCGCCAGCCGACGCACGGCGGCGTCGTCGGCGAAGCGCACCTCGGGCGACCGGCGCAGGCCGGAGCCGGTGTCGACGTACACCTCGTCGGGGCCGTTGACGAGCACGTCCGTCACCCCGTCGAGGCGCAGCAGGGGCTCGAGCGGTCCGGCGCCGACCACCTCGCGGCGCAGGGCCTCGTGCACGGCGAGCACCGTCGCGTCGCCGACCGGCCGCCCGACCTCCCGCAGCGCGGCAGCGACCCGGTGCGGCGAGACGTCGCCCGGGGTGCCGGCGAGCCGGGCGCGCACCTCGTCGACGAGGCCGCCGAGCACGGGGCTGCTCGACGAGCCGTCCACCGCGACGTTCACGCGGCGACCGCCGGCCCGAGCAGGCCCAGCACGTCGCGCGCGGCGCGGGCGAGCGGTCCGGGCAGGGTCACACCGCCGGCGCCGAGCTCGACCAGCTCGCCCACGCGTCGGCGCTCCGGCACCTGGGCGACGACCGGCGCACCCAGCGCCGTCGCCACGGCGGCGGGATCGGTGCCCCGCCCCCGCAGCACCAGACCGACCGGGACCCGGGCGGGCCCCTGGGTCGCCGACGCGACGACCCGGGCCGCGGCCGCCACCCCCGCGAGGCTCGGCCGGACAGCGACGAGGAGGAGGTCCGCCCGGGCCACCACCTCGCTGCCGCCCGCCTCCGCGGACGCGGCGTGGCGGGGCAGGTCGACCACCACGGTGTCGTGGCCGCGCACCGCGGCCCCGAGGACCTCGCGCACGGCACCGGGCGCCGGCGGCGACGGAGCGGTTGCCGCGTCGGGCCAGGTCAGCACGCCGAGGCCGTCCGCGCGGGGCACCGCCTCGCGCAGCGCCCGGCCGCTGAGCCGCCCGGCCGTGTGGTCGAACGCGTCCCAGCGCAGGCCGTCGGCCTCGTGGAGCCCGAGCAGGCGGTCGAGCCCGGGGCCGGCGGGATCGAGGTCGAGGGCCAGGGCGGGCCCCCGCCCGGCCGCGGTCCTCGCGAGGACCGCGGCGATGGTCGACGCCCCCGCCCCGCCCGACCCGCCCACGACCACCACCGTCGACCCGGCGCGGTGCGGTTCCTCGTGCAGCGCGAGGGTCTCCACCAGCCAGCCGGCCGCGTCGGGCAGCGCGAGCACCTCGCTGGCGCCGACGGCCACCGCGGCCCGGTAGATCCCGTCGCCGACCCGCCCGCCGCCCACGACCTGCACGCCCTCGCGACGGTGGGGCCGCAGGGCAGCGACCTCGTCGACCACGTCGGCGCCCACCAGGATGACCGGGGCGTCGTGCCACGCGGCGAGCACGGCGCCGTCGGTGGCGGCGACCCCGAGGCGTACGCCTGCCGCGGCCGCCAGCCGCTCGACCTCCTGCGCCAGCTCGGCGTCACGCGTCAGCAGGACCGGGGGCGCTCCCCCGCGGCCCACCTCGCGCCCCGCCTCCTCGCGCCCCCGCGCCCGTCCCGCCCGTCCCGCCCGTCGTCGTGTCATGGGGTCAGGCTGGCGCGCCGGACGCGGTCGTCCGTCTCGCCGCCGGCCACCTGTGGACGACCGCGTCGCCGGGCCGACCTGGGGACGGGAGACGGGCCGGAACGTTCCATCTCCCGCCGACGGCCCGCAGCGGGGAGGTTGGTGCGGAGCAGAGGGAGGCCCGCACGATGACCCAGCCCACGAACGACCCCACGCACGACGGGACCGACGACCGGACCGACGACCCGGCCGCCGCGGCGCTGCCGCACGTCGCGGTGCGCGTCAGCGTCACCAGCGGTGGCACGACCACGCGCAGCGACCTGGTGCTGCAGGGCAGCCGCGGGACGCTGCGCACGGAGGGCCGCGACGCCGTCGGCTTCGCCTCCGGCGCGCTCTGGCCGACGGTCCGCGGGCTGCTCCCGACGCTGCCGCACGTCGTCGCCGACCCGGCGGTGAGCCGGCCCGAGGACCGGCGTCCCGCGGGCGACGAACTGCTCGTCACCTGCGGGCACGCGATCACGGTGGTGGTCGCGGCGCGGATGCCGGGCGAGGAGGACGCCGTCGCCGTGCGCACGTGGCTCGTCTCGCCGGACACCCTCCACGGGGTCGTCGCCGGGCCGGACGGCTCGACGGCGGTCCTGACCGAGGGGTCCGGCGCGCTGGCCGCCACGCTCGAGTGGGACGTCGCGGGCGCGATGGACCACCTGGTCGGTCGGCTGCGCGAGCGGGGCGCCGCCTGATGGCCACGCTCCTGCGCGGGATGGACACGGCCGCGGGGCACGCGGCCGCCGCGACCCTGCAGCAGGGGGCCGCCGACCTCGAGTCGGTCGCCGCCCGCCTCGACGCAGCCCTCGCGGGCTTCACCTGGACCGGCGACGACGCCGAGCGCGTCCGCGGCGAGTGGGCGTTCACCCGCCGGCCGCAGATCGTGCTCGCCGCCGAGCACCTGGCCGACCTCGCGACGCGGCTCGAGGCCGAGGCCCGGGCGCAGGACGAGGCCTCGGGGGCTGGAGCAGGTGCCGGCACGGGCGGCACGGCGGGCGCGCCGGGTGCCGCGGGTGGTACGCCCGGTGCCGACGGCCGGGTGCCCGCCTCCGCGCCCGGCCTCCTCGACCGGATCGGCGCCTGGATCGGCGACCGGCTCACCGCGGGCGGCGCGGCGCTGGGCCGCTTCCTCGGCGCCGGCGCCGACCTGCAGGGCAAGATCCTCGACGTCCTGACCGGCGAACGCGACTGGAGCGCCGCCGCCATCGCGGCCAGCGCGCTCGGCGCCGCCGGGGCCGGCGCCGGGGTGGTCGCGAACCTGGTCACCGGCGAGGACCAGCGCTGGTTCGCCGAGGGCGTCGGCGGCATCGGTGACCCCGTCGCGGTGCCGCTGGTCGAGACCGGTCTGGGCGACCGGGTCGCGCTCGAGCAGCCGCGCAGCCTCGACACGATCATGCAGTCGGTCACGGACGCCTACGCGAACGGCACCGCCGACGGCAGCGACGGCGAGGTGCGGATCGTCCGGGTCGACAACGGCGCGGGCACCCCGGCGTACATCGTCGCCGTCCCGGGCACGGAGACCTGGAGCCCCGGCGGCGGCTCGGCGCCGCGCGACCTCACGGCCAACGTGGCCCTGATGGCCGGGAACCCGACGGCGGCCGCCGAGTCGGTGCGGCTCGCGATGGAGCGCGCGGACATCCCGGCCGACGCGCCGGTGCTGCTCGTGGGCCACTCGCAGGGCGGCATGATCACCGGCCACCTCGCCGCCGACGAGGCGTTCCGGGAGCGGTTCAACGTGACCAACATGGTCACCTACGGCTCCCCCGTCGACCACCTGCAGGTCTCCGGGGTCAACGTGCTGCAGATGGGTCACTCGTTCGACCCGACGCCCCGCCTCGACCTCGGCGGGGCCGGCCTGCCGAGCCCGACCGGCGGGCAGCAGGTCGAGCTGCCGAGCCCGGGTAGCTGGTACGACGTGGTCGGCAACCACAGCCACGAGGCGTACATCCGCTCCGTGCACGACGCGCTCGGCGCGGAGGGCGCGCTCGGCGACCGGTTGCGGGCGTACCAGTCCGACGCCTCGATGCTGCCGTTCCTCGTCGGGCCGAACGGCTCGGCCACCGGCGTCGACGTGCCGGTGCACCGGGTGCCGGCGGGGACCTGACGACCGCTGGGACCGTGACGCAGGATGGGCCCATGGGATGGCTGCACCGCCTGCTGGGCGGCTCCGGACGCGAGCCGGAGCGCGTCGAGGCCGAGCTGCGCTCCGCCGTGGCGCCGCTGCCGGGCGTGCGCGAGGTGGCGCTGACCTACCGAACCGATGCGAGCGGCGGCGCGGCGTTGAAGGGATACGTGGCGCTGAGCTCCCGCGAGGACCTGCCGGCGGTGCTCGGCACCGTCGGGCAGGTGCTGGGGCGCGACGGACGCCGGGTCGCGGTGTACGCCGTGGGCCGGCTGCCCGACGGCACCGTCGTCGACCCGCGCGACCTCGGACTGCGACCCCGCCCCTCGGGCGAGGAGCTGCGGACGCGTTTCGGTCCGCACGCCCGCTGACCGCTCGGCCTATCCTGGGCCGCATGCCCGCGACGCGGACCGCAGCGTTCTTCGACCTCGACAAGACGATCATCGCGAAGTCGAGCACCCTCGCCTTCTCCAAGCCCTTCCAGGCCGGCGGCCTGATCTCGCGCCGCGCGGTGCTGCGCTCGGCGTACGCGCAGTTCGTCTACCTCGTCGGCGGCGCGGACCACGACCAGATGGAGAAGATGCGCCAGTTCCTCTCGTCGCTGTGCGCCGGCTGGGACGTGGCGACGGTGCGCGAGATCGTCGCCGACACGCTGCACAACATTGTCGACCCGCTGGTCTACGACGAGGCCGTCACGCTCATCGAGGAGCACAAGCGTGCCGGTCGCGAGGTCGTCATCGTGTCGACCTCGGGCTCCGAGGTCGTCGAGCCGATCGGGGCGATGCTCGGCGCCGACCGGGTGGTGGCGACGCGCCTGGTCGAGGAGGACGGCCGCTACACCGGGGAGATCGCGTACTACGCCTACGCCGAGGAGAAGGCGAACGCGGTACGCGCGCTGGCCGCCGAGCGCGGCTACGACCTCGAGCACTGCTTCGCCTACAGCGACTCCATCACCGACGTGCCGATGCTCGAGGCCGTGGGCCGGCCGTACGCCGTGAACCCCGACCGCGAGCTGCGTCGGATCGCGGTCGCGCAGGACTGGCCCGTGCTCGTGTTCACCAAGCCCGTGGCCCTGCGCTCGCGGCTGCCACCGGCGCGCCCGACCCTCGCGGCGCTCGCGGTGGGCGGGGCGCTCGCCGCCGGCGGCCTGGTGTGGGCGCAGGCCCGACGGCGTCGGACGACGGCCTGAAGTTACCGGCCAGGACCCCTTGCGTGACGCAGGTCACAGGCGTACACAAGAAGGCAGCACCTGCGGAACAGAACAACCGGAACCCCACGCATCGCATCGGGTACCCACGCGGCGATCCACCCTTCGCACCAGGGAGCCTGTCGTCGGGAGACACCCGCGTCAGCACGACGAGATGCACGCTTGGTAGCCCACGCGATGCGTGCCAGCAACGGCCCCCGGATCTACGCGATTCCGGGGGCCGTTCGCTGCGCCGAGACCGTTCCTACTCCTCGTCGGCGCTGCGCCGCAGCGGGCTCGCCTCGGCGCCGGCCGTGAAGGCCTCGGCGCCGTAGAGCAGCCAGGCGTGGACGCCGGAGCGTCCCCCGTCGCGGTAGGCGCGCAGGTTGGACTCGTACTCGCGCCGGAACAGCAGGTGCCCCGCCTCGGGCACGACGAGGGACTTCTCGTCGACGCCCCGGGCGACCAGCACGAGCCGCTCGGCGGCTCGCGCGACGATCCCGTTGTGCGACCCGAACGGGGCGGAGGCCGCGAGCTCTGCGTGCACCACCGCGGCCAGCACCAGCGCCGGCACCTCGCGCGAGCCGAGCACGAGGTCCGCGATCCCGCGCAGCCGCGCCGCGGCCTCGGCGTCGCGCGGTCGGCCGAGCCGCTCCGCCTCGACGGAGCCGGTGGCCGCCAGCGCGTGCAGACGGGCGAAGACCTGCAGCGGCGAGGTACGGAGCGTCGGGGCGAGGCCCAGCAGCTGGGTCGAGACGCGCAGCGCGTCCTGGGAGATCTCGTCGCCGCGACCCTCACGGACGTCGCCCGCCGAGGCCGTCGAGCCCTCAAGGACGGCGCTGGCGTGCGCCCCGCGCAGCAGGGACTCGGCGGTCGTCTCGGGGCTGGTGCGGCGCAGACCGCGGTCGCGCAGCATCACGTCGATGCCGTCGCGCGCGGCGGCGTAGGCGGAGCCGACACCCTCCAGCGCGACCAGGTGCGCGAGCGGGTCGACGGGCGGGTCGACAGGTGGCGTTCGGTCGGCAGGCACGCCCCGGAGGCTACTCACCGCCTTGCCGCCCCCGGACGACCGTCCCGCGGGAGGCGTGAAGCTGCCCGCGAGCGGGCAGGCGTGCCGCAGCACCGCACCCGTCTCGAGGAGTCCGCATGTCACGCCGCACCAGGCCCACCGCCACCGTCGTCGCCACGCTCGCCGCCCTCGCCACCCTGAGCGCCTGCGGGTCCGACGACTCCGGCTCGAGCGACGGCGGGTCGAGCGGGTCGGGCGGGTCGGGCGGCTCCGGCGACTACTGCGACGCGGTCGCCGACGACACCCAGGGCGCGGCCACGGCGTACAACCCCGCCATCCCCGGGCAGGGCTCGGTCGACGCGAAGCTCGCGTTCCTCGAGGCCGCGGGAGCGCCCGAGGGCCTCGAGGACGAGCACGAGACCTGGGTGGCCCACCTCGAGGGCCTCGACCCCGAGGCGTTCGAGCCGGAGCCCGACGACGTGGCCGAGGCCCGCGAGGCCCTCTTCGACGCGCAGATGGACTGCCGCTGAGGCACGTCCTCCCGCACGCACGACGACGCCCCCGGCTCCTCGGGGTTCCGAGGGCCGGGGGCGCCGGTCGTGGAGCGGGTCAGGCGCCGGTCAGCTGGCGGAGACCCAGATCCAGTAGGAGTGCGAGACCGACTGGTACGCCGGGTTCTGCGGCACGAAGGTGACCGTCACCTGGTGCGAGCCGCGCTGGCTGAACCACGGGGTCCAGACGTTGCGACCGAAGCCGTTGTACCAGTACGACGTCGTGATCGAGGCGGACGAGCCGAGCTGACGCGTCGTGACCAGGACCTGCCCGGCCGTGCGCTCGCCGTCGCGACCGCCGTACCAGACCGCGAGGCGCTTGGGCTTGCCCACGCCGCCGTAGCGGTAGGGGTACGCCGCCCGCACGTTCTGGTAGGTGCCGATCGAGCCGGGCTCCGGGGCACCGGCGCCGACCTCGACCGAGCCGAGCAGCGTGTCGGCCGTGGCCAGCACGACCGCGTCGCCCTCGACGGCGTCCTCGGGGACCTCGACGGTGCCCGTGGCGGTGCGGTTCGCGTCGACCTCGAACGTGCCGACGAGCTCCTCGGAGTCGTAGAGGAACGCCTCGACCTCGGTGACCTGCGGGGCGCCCTGCGACGTGAGTCCCAGCTGCGAGGCGGTGAACTCGAAGGACTCGCCCGGGAGGACCTCCTCCGGGAGCTCGGAGAGCGCGACCTGGCGCTCCGAGAAGTCGACCTCGGTCAGGTCGGCCGAGCCGAGGTAGGAGTTCACCAGGTCACGGTCGAGCAGGTTGACGTCGGTCGAGGTGCCCTGGCGGAAGGCGCGGAAGTTGTCGCCGCCCTGCGCGAGGAAGCTGAAGGTCGAGACCGTGTAGGTCGCGTCCGCGTCCACCCACTCGCCGTCGATCCAGATGCCGGTGATGCGCGAACCCTCCGGCAGCGACGGGTCGTAGTTGACCTCGACGTTGTCGGAGAGGCCCAGGTGGAGGAAGGCCCGCGACGGCACGTTGCCGGCCGCGTCGCGCTGCCACTGCTGCTCGAGGACCTCCTTGAGCTGCTCACCGGTCAGGTCGACGAGGAAGACGCTGTTGGCGAACGGCACGACGGCGTTCGACTCGGCGTAGGTCACGACACCGTCGGTGTTGGCCGGGTTGTCGGCCGTGTCGCCCGCGAAGAGGAGCTCCGCGCGGAGGCCGCCCGGGTTGACGATGCCGAGGTCGGCGCCGCCGACCTCGGAGACGCCCTCGCGCAGCGCGGTGGCGACGAAGTTGCCCAGCGTCGACTCCGACGCGCGGTCGTCGCGCGAGCCGCCGGTGTAGACGCCGTCGATGTAGGAGCCGCCCGTGTAGGCGGTCGTGATGTCGGCCGGGACGTTGCCCACCGGCGCGTCACCGATCGGCTTCGCGAAGGCGCGGGCGGCGGAGATGATCTCGGCCGCCGCGGCGACACGGGGCAGGTTGAGGTCGATCGCGGAGCCGCGGGCGACGTTCTGCTGCGTGTGCGCGGTGACCTCGTTCGTGGCGGGGTCGACCGTCAGGACGACCTTGCCCACGTTGGCGCCGCCGTTGCCGGTCTGCAGCACGGGGCGGGTCTTGTTCGCGGCGCCGGGCACGGGCGCCGCCCAGGCGTAGGTCTGGTGGGTGTGCGCCGTGAAGATGGCGTCGACCTCGGCCGAGGTGTTGTTGACGATCGAGCGCAGCACGGCGCTCGAGGCGAGCTCCTGCTCCAGCGTGCCGGAACCGGTCGCGCCCTCGTGGTATTGCGCGATGACGATGTCGGCCTCGCCGTTCTCCGGGTCGCCGTCCGTCAGCTGGGCGGCGACGCGGTTGACCGCGGCGACCGGGTTCCCGAAGTCGAGGTTCGCGACGCCCTCCGGGGAGACCAGCGTGGGCGTCTCGCGGGTGACGGCGCCGACGACGGCGACGGTCAGGCCGGCCGCCTCGAGCAGCGCGTACTCCTGCATCGCCGGGGTGGTCGTGCCCTTGTTGTAGACGTTCGCACCGAGGAACGGGAAGTCCGCCAGGTCGCTCACGCGACCCGACAGGTCGGCGAAGCCGCGGTCGAACTCGTGGTTGCCGACGGCCGACGCGGCGACGTCGAGGGCGTTGAGCACCTCGATGGTCGGCTTGTCGTCCTGCGCCGAGGAGACGAACTGCGAGGCCCCGATGTTGTCACCGGCGGAGAGGACGAGGGTGTTGTCCTCCTTGCCCGCACGCTGCTGCTCGAGGGTCGTCGCGAACTGCAGCGCGCTGTCGGGGCTGCGGTCGGAGACCTGGTAGGGCAGCGCCCCGTGGAAGTCGTTGATGTTGAGCAGCTGCAGCTCGACGGGCGCAGCGGCCTCGACCGGCTCGGCCTGCGCGGGCGTGATCGCCAGTGGGGTCGCCACCAGCGTCGCGCCGACCGCGAGCGCCGCCAGCCGGCCCAGGCGGGCGCGGGATGCGGGGTTCTTGGACAACGGGATGCCTCTTTCAGCATTCTCGGGAAAAGGTACGGAAAGGCCCGTCGAACCTATCCCGAGAATCTCCTGAGAGGCACCTGATTCGCGATGAAGGATCCGTAACGAACAGGCGTACGCGCGACGCTGCGGCGTGGCGCGCGCCCCCGACCAGGTCAGCGCCGGTAGCGTCGCGCGCACCATGGACCCGCTGTCCACCCGCACCCGCACCTCGCCCTTCCCCCCGGACGCCGCCGCCTGGCTGGCCGGGACGTCGGGCCGCACCGTGGTGCTCGCAGGAGACCCGCGCACGACGGCCCCGCTGGCCGAGGCCCTCGCCGCGCTGGGCTACGACGTCCGCTCGAGCGTCGACGGCTCGATGAGCCTGCCGGACCGCTCGGTCGACGCCATCGTCGCGATCGACCACGCGCCCGAGCTCGAGGTCGCCGCCCGCGTGCTGCGTCCCGGCGGCCAGGTCGCGATCCTCACGCAGGAGCACGACGCCCGGATCCCGTGGGTACGCAAGCTGGGCGCCGCCCTGCGGCTGCCCGCCGCCGGGGACCCGACGGCTCCGCTGGCCGAGTGCCCGTACTTCGGCCACGTCGGCTCCGAGACCTTCAAGCACTGGGAGGTCGTCACCCGCGACGCCCTCGCCGAGGTGGTCCGCTCCCTGCCCGCCGTCATCGAGCGCGGCAGCAGCGAGCAGGAGCGGGCCGTGACGGCCGCCGTCGAGCTCTACGACGACTACGGCCGCGGTCCGGACGGCATGCAGCTGCCCTGGATCAGCCACTGCCACCGGGCGCCCGTCCTCGCCGAGGCGTGGGCCACGGTCACGGAGCGCAGCCGCGCCGCCGTCGAGGCGGCGGAGGCCGCGGACGCCGCCGCCCGCGCCGCCGTGGTGCCGACCAGCGGGCCGGTCAGCGACCCCGTCGACCCGGCGGAGCCGGACGCCGCCGCCACGGGCGACGAGGAGCCCGAGGGCGCGCACGAGGCCCCGGCCCCGCCGCCGCGCCCCGCCTTCGACATCGGCGACACGGCGGAGGGGATCATCACCTACGTCGTCGACACCGGCGAGCTGCCGCCCGTGCGCGCGCCGCTGCGCGACAGCGCCGACGAGCCCACCCAGGCCATGCCGGCGGTCCGGCCCGGCCGCCCCGACCGCCCCGGCCGCCCCGGTCGTCCGGCGGCACCGCCCCCCGAGGACGAGGGCCCGGACGACCCCGACCTGCTGATCCGCTTCCGCTGAGGCCGTCGTGCTGCGCTGGAGCCGGCGGCGTACCCCGCTCGGCACCGAGGCCGACCGCGCGACGTTCCGCACCCTGCACAACGCCTCGCTGGCGGCTCCCGCGCTGCGGGAGGGACTGCGGGCCGACAGCGCGGGACGGGCGGTACGCCACCTGCGTGCGCTGCTGGGCACCCCCGCCGTCGCGCTGACCGACGCCACGGGGGTCCTGGCCTGGGACGGCGTCGGCGACCACCACGCCGAGGACGTCGCCGCGCTCGGGCTTCGCGCGGTCGGCACGGGCGTGACGATGCTGCACGAGCTGCGCTGCGACGTCCCGGGGTGCCTGCTGCGCACCGGCATCGCGAGCCCGCTGGCCGTCGAGGACGAGGTCGTCGGCACCCTGGTCGTGCTGGCCCCGCGGACCACCGGCCGGCTCGCGCGGGCCGCGGACGAGGTGGCCACCTGGGTCTCGGGCCAGCTGGAGCTCGCCGAGCTCGACGCCTCCCGCAACCGCCTCGTCGAGGCGGAGGTGCGGGCCCTGCGGGCCCAGATCAGCCCCCACTTCATCTACAACTCGCTCGGTGCGATCGCCTCGTTCGTGCGCACCGACCCCGACCGCGCCCGCGAGCTGCTGCTCGAGTTCGCCGACTTCACGCGCTACTCCTTCCGCCGCCACGGCGAGTTCACGACCCTGGCCGAGGAGCTGCGCGCCATCGAGCGCTACCTGCTGCTCGAGGAGGCCCGCTTCGGCGACCGGCTCGCCGTGCGGCTGCGGATCGCGCCGGAGGTGCTCGGGGTCACCGTGCCGTTCCTGTGCCTGCAGCCCCTGGTGGAGAACGCGGTGCGCCACGGGCTGGCCGGCTCCCCCCGCCCGGTCACGACGATCTCGATCGTCGCCCGCGACCTCGACCGGGTGTGCGAGATCGAGATCGAGGACGACGGCGCGGGCGAGGACCCCGAGCGGATCGCCCGGATCCTGGCGGGCGAGACACCCGCGCCCGCGTCCGGGGCGGCCGGCGGGACCAGGGAGGGCGGCGAGGGTCCCCACCCGTCGGTCGGGCTGGGCAACGTCGACGCGCGCCTGCGGGCGACCTACGGCGATGAGGCGGGCCTCGAGGTCGAGACCGCGCCGCGGGCCGGCACGCGGGTGACGGTGCGGATCCCGAAGTTCGCGCCCGGCGTGCACGTGTGAGAGCGCCGGCACGCTACGGTCGGCGCGTGAGTGCCGCCACCCCTCTCGTCGCCCTCGTGGTCGACGACGAGCGCCCGGCCCGCGACGAGCTCGCGTGGCTGCTGGAGCGGGACCGGCGCATCGGCGAGGTGCGCACCTCCGCCTCCGCGACCGAGGCGCTGCGGCTGCTGCACGAGGGCGGCCCCGGCGGCGGGATCGACGTCGTCTTCCTCGACATCGCGATGCCCGGGCTGACCGGTCTCGAGCTGGCGGGCGTGCTGACGAACTTCCGCGAGCCGCCCGCCGTCGTCTTCGTCACCGCCCACGAGCACCACGCCGTCGAGGCCTTCGACCTCAGCGCCGTGGACTACCTCCTCAAGCCGCTGCGCGAGGAGCGTCTCTCCGAGGCGGTGCGCCGGGTGCTCGCCCGCAGCGCGCCCCCGTCGGCCGCCGGCGGCGGCGAGCAGGTGAAGGTCGAGCGCGGTGGCGTGACCCGCTTCATCGCGCGCTCGGCGATCACCCACGTGGAGGCGCAGGGCGACTACGCGCGCCTGCACGCCCGCCTCGACGGGGAGCCGGCGTCGTACCTGCTGCGCACCCCGCTGGCCAGCCTCGCCGACGAGTGGGCCGACGCGGGGTTCGTCCGGATCCACCGCTCGCTGCTGGTCGCGCTGGCCCACGTCGAGGAGGTCCGCACGGAGGCCGGCCGCTGCACGGTCGTCGTGGCGGGCGCCGAGCTCGGCGTCAGCCGCCGCCACACGCGGGCCCTGCGCGAGGTGCTGGCGGGCTATGCCGGCGCCGGCTGACCCGCCCGACGCGGCCGCCGGCGCGACCGGCCCGACCGGCCCGCTGCCGCCGAGCGCGCGGGTGCGGGTCGTGCCGACCGCGCGCGCCGCGGTGCGGCGCCCGAGCCGCACCGAGGAGATCGACGCCGGCACGCCGCTGGGCGAGGCGTACGTCCGCTCCCTGCTGCGCGAGCAGCTGCGCAACGGCCTCGTCGCGGTCGCGGTGCTGGCCCTGACCGTGGGGTCGCTGCCCGCCGTGTTCTACCTGGCCCCCGACCTCGCGGGCGTACGCGTGCTCGGCGTGCCGCTCGCGTGGGCCGTGCTGGCCGGCGCCGTCTACCCGTTCCTCTTCGTGATCGGCTGGGTGGTCGTGCGCCGCGCGGAGGCCGTCGAGCGCGACTTCGCCGAGCTGGTCGCGCGCGAGGCCGGCGAACCGGGCGGCGGGGACCGGCGGTGAACGGCGGCATCGACCCCACCTGGGGCGGCGCGGCGGTCGCGGCCGTCGTCCTGCTCACCCTCGCGATCAGCACCTGGGGCCTGCGGATCTCGCGGACGACCAGCGACTTCTTCGTCGCGTCGCGGCGGGTGCGGGCGCGCACGAACGCCTCCGCGATCGGCGGGGAGTACGTCTCGGCCGCGTCCTTCCTGGGCGTGGCCGGGCTGGTGCTGGCGTTCGGCGCGGAGATGCTCTGGTACCCCGTCGGCTGGACGGCCGGCTACCTCGTGCTCCTGGCGCTGGTGGCGGCCCCGCTGCGCCGCTCGGGGGCGTACACGCTGCCGGACTTCGCGGAGGCCCGCCTGGTCTCGCCGACGGTGCGCGCCGCCTGCGCCCTGCTGGTGGTGGCGATCGGCTGGCTCTACCTGGTGCCGCAGTTCCAGGGGGCCGGGATCACCCTCGCCGCCGTCACCGGGGCACCGACCTGGCTGGGCGGTCCGGTGGTGGCGCTGGTGGTGCTCGTGGGCGTGGCCTCGGGCGGGATGCGCTCGATCACGGTGGTGCAGGCGTTCCAGTACTGGCTGAAGCTCACCGCCCTGCTCGCCCCGCTCGCCGTGCTGGTCGTCGTGTGGGCGGGCGACGGTCGGCCCCTGCCGGCCGACCTCGACGAGGGGGCGGGCGACGCGACCTGGTCGACGCCGTTCGGCGGCGGCCTGGCGGGGCTCGCCGACGGACCGGTGGGCCTCTACCTGACCTACTCCGTCATCGTCGCGACCTTCCTGGGCGCGATGGGGCTGCCGCACGTGGTGGTGCGCTTCTACACCAACCCCGACGGGCGGGCGGCGCGACGCACGACCCTCGGGGTGCTCGGCCTGCTCGGGCTCTTCTACCTGCTGCCGCCCGTCTACGGAGCCCTCGGCCGCGTCTACGACACCGACGCGGGCCCCGACGGGGCCGACACCATGGTGCTGCGCCTGCCCGGCCTCATGACCGACGGCACCCTCGCCGACGTGCTGACCGCCGTCATCACCGCCGGCGCGTTCGCGGCGTTCCTGTCCACCTCGTCGGGTCTCACGATCGCCGTGGCCGGGGTGCTCAGCCAGGCGGTGACGCGAGGCGTGCCGCGAGGTTCGACCCGGCGCCCCGACCCCGTCACCGCGTTCCGGGTCGGCGCCGTGCTCGCGGCGACGGTGCCGTGCGCGGCGGCGCTCGCCGCGCCCGGACTGCCCGTGGCCCGCTCCGTCGGCCTGGCCTTCGCGGTCGCGGCCTCGACGTTCTGCCCCCTGCTGCTGCTCGGGATCTGGTGGCGCGGGCTCACCGACGTCGGGGCGCTCGCCGGTCTCGTGGCCGGCGGCGCCGGCTCGGGCGTCGGCGTCGTCGCCGCCCTCGTCGTCGACCCCGCCTCGGTCGGCTGGGGCGCGGCCCTGCTCACCCAGCCGGCCGCCTGGAGCGTGCCGCTGGCGTTCGCGGTGATGGTCGGCGTCAGCCTGGCGACCGCGCGCCGCGTGCCACCGGGCGTCGACCGCTTCATGGTGCGCCTGCACACCCCGGAGGACGTCGAGCTGGACCGCGGCTGACGACCGCGGCTGACGACCGCGGCCGGTGGGCGCGGGCGTACGCCCGTCAGGTCGCGGCGGGCAGGACCCGGTCGTCGTGCGCCGTGACCACGGTGATCTCCGGGTCGGCCGCGAGCCGGCGCAGGACCTGGTGGTTGGGGCGCAGGCGCCACGGCTGGCGGCAGGCGGCGAGCTCCATGGCCCGCAGGGCGGGCGCCTTGCCGAGCGGCTCGCCGGTGCGCGGGTCACGTGCTCCGTAGGAGCTGGCGTCGAAGGCGGCGTCCCCCGCGTGCACGACGACGCCGTCCTCGCCCTCGACGGCGACGACGGCGTGACCGCGGGTGTGGCCGCGCAGCGGCAGGAGCGTGATGCCCGGCAGGACCTCGTGGCCCCGCAGGCCGTGGCGCCACTCGTCGCCCTCGCCGTCGTAGCGACGCACGTCGTCGGAGGTCGCCCACTGGATCGGGCGGTAGCGCAGGCGCTCGGGCGCGTGGGTGGCGACGGTCGCGGCCGCCCACTCCTCGGCGGTCGTGTGCACCACCGCGTGCGGGAAGTCCGACAGGCCGCCCGCGTGGTCGAAGTCGAGGTGGGTGAGCACGACGTGCCGCACGTCCTCCGCGGAGCGGCCGAGCGCGAGCACCGCGGCAAGCGCAGACGTGCTCGGGTCGGGGTCGGGCCGCAGCAGGCGACCGACCGGGCCGAGGCGGGTGGGGTCGACGAGGTCCGCGGTGCCGAACCCGGCGTCGACCAGGACGAGGCCCTCCGGGTGCTCGACGACGAGCACGTGGCAGACCGCCGCGACGCCCACCCGGGGGCGGACGTGACCGGCGACGACGTGGTGCACCCGCATGGTCACCCATCTTGGCACCCCCGGCGACGCCGCGGCGGCAGGCCCGGCACACGACCGTTCGTCGCGTCGGACCGGCCGCTCACCGCCTCGCGCTCGCCGTCCGTCGCGCGGCGACGGCCGCGCGGTTCCGCGTGACGCCGGCCACTCCTAGCGTGACGACGCTCACATATCGAGGAGGACCCATGTCTGATGCGTCCGAGCGGAACTACCGCTCGCAGTCGGAGCCGATCTACGCCGAGCTCCACGACACACCGCAGTTCGCCGAGCTGCGGCGGCGCTACCGCACGTTCGTGCTGCCGTGGACCGCGGCGTTCCTGGTCTGGTACCTCAGCTACGTCGTCCTCTCGAACTGGGGCGGCGACTTCATGAACACGAAGGTCGTCGGCAACGTCAACCTCCTCCTCGTCTTCGGGCTGCTGCAGTTCGTGACCACCTTCGGGATCGCGTTCCTCTACGCCCGCCACTCCCGCACCCACCTCGACCCGCTGGCGCGGGACCTCGAGAAGCGCTTCCACGAGAGGGCCGGCCAGTGAACCAGCAGTTCCTCACCACGTCCCTGTTCCTGTTCGTCGTCGCCGTCACCATCGGCGTGACGCTGTGGGCGAGCCGGCAGACCAAGACGGCCGCCGACTTCTATTCCGGCGGACGCTCGTTCTCGGGCTTCCAGAACGGCCTCGCGATCGGCGGCGACTACATGTCCGCCGCCTCCTTCCTCGGCATCTCGGGCGCCATCGCGCTCTACGGCTACGACGGTTTCCTGTACTCGATCGGCTTCCTCGTCGCCTGGCTCGTCGCCCTGCTGCTGGTCGCCGAGATGCTGCGCAACGCGGGCCGCTACACGATGGCCGACCAGCTGGCGTTCCGCATGCGGCAACGGCCGGTACGCACCGCTGCCGCGACGTCGACGGTGGTCGTCTCGATCTTCTACCTGCTCGCGCAGATGGTCGGCGCCGGCACGCTGGTCGCGCTGCTGCTCGGTGTCGACAGCGAGGCCGTGAAGAACATCGTCATCGTCGGCGTGGGCGCACTGATGATCTTCTACGTCACCGTCGGTGGCATGAAGGGCACGACGTACGTCCAGATCATCAAGGCCGTGCTGCTGATGGCCGGCTCGGCGCTGATCGTGTTCCTGGTGCTGCTCGAGTTCAACTTCAACCTCTCCGAGCTGCTCGGCACCGCCGCGGACCGCTCCGGCCAGGGCGACGCGTTCCTGCAGCCCGGCCTGCAGTACGGCACCACCTTCGTCGACCGCCTCGACTTCCTCTCGCTCGGCATCGCGCTGGTGCTCGGCACGGCCGGCCTGCCGCACATCCTGATCCGCTTCTACACCGTCCCCACGGCGCAGGACGCCCGGAAGTCGGTGCTGTGGGCCATCGGCCTGATCGGCGCCTTCTACCTGATGACCCTCGTGCTGGGCTTCGGCGCGGCGGCCCTCATCGACACCGACGAGGCGGGCGCCACCGGCAACCTGGCCTCGCCGCTGCTCGCGCAGGAGGTCGGCGGCGGGGACGGCTCGCTCGGCGGCGCGATCCTGCTGGCGCTCATCGCGGCGGTCGCGTTCGCGACCATCCTCGCGGTGGTCGCGGGCCTGACGCTGGCGTCGTCCTCGTCGATGGCGCACGACCTCTACAAGGGCGTGTTCAAGAAGGACCAGGAGGTCACCGAGAAGCAGGAGGTGCGGGTCGCGAAGCTCTCGGCCATCGCGATCGGCGCGGTCTCGATCGCCCTGGCGATCCCCGCGCAGCGGCTCAACATCGCCTTCCTCGTGGCCCTGGCCTTCGCCGTGGCCGCGTCGGCGAACCTGCCGTCCATCCTGTTCAACATGTTCTGGAAGCGCTTCAACACCCGCGGCGCGACCTGGAGCATCTACGGCGGCCTGATCAGCTCGGTCGGCCTGGTGCTGCTCTCCCCCGTCACCTCGGGTGAGGCGACCTCGCTGTTCCCGAACGCCGACTTCGCGATCTTCCCGCTCAACAACCCGGGCCTGGTCTCGATCCCGGTCGGCTTCCTGCTCGGCATCGTCGGCACCCTGAGCCTGCGGGAGACGGCCGCCGAGGAGCTCTACACCGAGCTCGAGGTCCGGGCGCTGACCGGCGCCGGCGCCGAGGGCGCGGCGCAGCACTGACCGCGGCGCCGACCGCAACGCGGGCGCAACGCCCGACGCACGACGCTGACCCGGACGGGGCCTGTGACTCAGGTCTCGTCCGGGCCGGCACCCGTCCTAGGCTGACGGCACGACCGCACGAACCACGACGACAGACGTCCGCCGACCTGCCCGGCCCCGCCGGCCGAACGACCATGGAGGAGACACAGCCGTGAGCGAGAACCTGTCCAACCTGCTCAAGGAGGACCGCCGCTTCGCGCCGCCCGCCGAGCTGGCGGCGAACGCCAACGTCACGCAGGAGACGTACGAGGCCGCCGCGAACGACCGGCTCGGCTTCTGGGCGGAGCAGGCCGAGCGGCTCACCTGGGGCGAGCCGTTCACCGAGGTGCTCGACTGGACGAACCCGCCCTTCGCGAAGTGGTTCGTCGGCGGCAAGCTCAACGTGGCGTACAACTGCGTCGACCGGCACGTGGAGAACGGCCTCGGCGACAAGGTCGCCTTCCACTTCGTCGGCGAGCCGGGCGACACCCGCGACATCACCTACGCGGAGCTGAAGGACCTCGTGTCGCAGGCCGCGAACGCGCTGACCGACCTCGGCGTGCGCGCCGGCGACCCGGTGGCCATCTACATGCCGATGATCCCCGAGGCCGTCGTCGCGATGCTCGCCTGCGCCCGCCTCGGCGCGCCCCACACGGTCGTCTTCGGCGGCTTCTCCTCCGACGCCCTGGCGAGCCGCATCGACGGCTTCGGCGCCAAGGCGGTCGTCACCACGGACGGCGGCTACCGCCGCGGGTCGGCCTCCGCGCTCAAGCCGGCGGTCGACGAGGCGCTGGCGAAGCTGGGCGACGCCAGCCCGGTCGGGAACGTCCTGGTCGTGCGCCGCACCGGTCAGGACCTGCCCGAGGGCTCCTGGGCCGAGGGCCGCGACGTGTGGTGGCACGACGTCGTCGAGGCGGCCTCGACCGAGCACACCCCCGAGCTGTTCGACGCCGAGCACCCGCTCTACGTCATGTACACCTCGGGCACGACGGGCAAGCCGAAGGGCATCCTGCACACCTCCGGCGGCTACCTCACCCAGGCCGCGTACACGTTCTGGGCGACCTTCGACCACAAGCCCGACGACGTCTACTGGTGCACCGCCGACATCGGCTGGGTCACCGGGCACACCTACATCGTCTACGGCCCGACGGCGAACGGCGCGACGCAGGTGCTCTACGAGGGCACACCCGACTCCCCACACAAGGGCCGCTGGTGGGAGGTCGTGCAGGAGAACAAGGTCTCGATCCTCTACACGGCGCCGACGGCGATCCGCACCTTCATGAAGTGGGGCGACGAGATCCCCGCGGAGTTCGACCTGTCCAGCCTCCGGCTGCTCGGGTCGGTCGGGGAGTCGATCAACCCCGAGGCGTACGTCTGGTACCGCGAGAACATCGGCGGCGGCACCGCCCCGATCGTCGACACCTGGTGGCAGACCGAGACCGGCGGCCACATGATCTCCCCCATGCCGGGCGTGACCGAGTCCAAGCCGGGCTCCGCCATGGCCCCCGTGCCGGGCATCGAGGTCGCGGTCGTCGACAACGACGGCCGGCCCGTCGGCAACGGCCAGGGCGGCCTGCTGGTCGTCACCGAGCCGTGGCCGGGGATGCTGCGCACCATCTGGGGCGACGACGAGCGCTACAAGGACACCTACTGGTCGCGCTTCGCCGAGCAGGGCTACTACTTCGCCGGGGACGGCGCGAAGCTCGACGACGACGGCGCGATCTGGCTGCTGGGCCGCGTGGACGACGTCATGAACGTCTCCGGCCACCGCCTCTCCACCACGGAGATCGAGTCGGCGCTCGTCTCGCACCCCAAGGTCGCCGAGGCCGCCGTCGTGGGCGCGGCCGACGAGACCACCGGCCAGGCCGTGTGCGCCTTCGTCATCCTCCGCGAGGAGGCCGGGGACGGCGGCGCGGACATCGTCGAGGAGCTGCGGACGCACGTGGCCCGCGAGATCGGCCCGATCGCCAAGCCGCGCCAGGTCATGGTCGTGCCCGAGCTGCCCAAGACGCGCTCCGGCAAGATCATGCGCCGACTGCTGCGCGACGTCGCGGAGAACCGCGAGGTCGGCGACGTGACCACGCTGGCCGACTCCTCGGTGATGGACCTGATCTCCAAGGGACTCTCGGGCGACAAGAGCGACTGAGACGGCGCGCCGGGGCAACCGGCGCACCGCACCGACGACGGTCCCCGACGCCGCCACCGGCATCGGGGACCGTCGCGTCCGCCCTGGTTGTAGGGTCGGACGCGGCGCAGCACCCGCGCACCGACGACGTATCGCAGAGGGATGAGATGACGACCCAGCCGGTCAAGGACACGGACACCGAGCCCACCATCGGCCAGCTCGTGGCGGACGCCAGCAGGGACGTCTCGGCGCTGCTCAAGAAGGAGATCGAGCTCGCCAAGTCCGAGCTCAAGGTGTCGGTGCGCTACGGCGGCGCCGGGATCGTCTTCTTCCTGACTGCCGCGTTCGTCGCGGTGCTCGCCCTCGTCCTGCTCTCGTGGGCGTTCGTCTACCTCATCCACTGGAACGGCTCGGGCCTCGACCTGCACTGGGCGTTCCTCATCGTCACGGGCGCCTACCTGCTGATCGCCGGGCTCTTCGTGCTGCTCGGCGTGCGGAAGGTGAAGCGCGTGCGGGCGCCCGAGCGCAGCATCCGGCAGGCCAAGGAGATCCCGGCGGCGCTGAAGGGCAAGGCCTGACGCTCGGGACGGGGCGGCCGGACCGGCCGCCCTCCCCGCGTCAGCCGACGCAGTCCCCGGTGCCGACCTCGGCGTTGCTGGCCACGCCGTCGGCCGCCGCCTGCGCCACCTGGCCGGGCGTCAGGGCGTAGCCCGTGTCCGCGTCGGTCACCGACGCGGCGAAGACCACGCCGACGACCTGGCCGTCGGCGTCGACCACCGGGCCGCCCGAGTTGCCCGGACGCACCAGCCCCCGCAGCGACAGCACGTCGCGCACGACGCTGCCCTGGCCGTAGATGTCCGGCGAGCGCAGCTGCTGCTCGGCTCGAACCCGGCCGGGCTGCACGTCGTAGGGGCCGTCCTGCGGGTAGCCCAGGATCGCGACGCTCTCCTCGTCCTCGGCCTCCCCGAACGACAGCGGCGGCAGGCCGCGGTCGTCGAGGGCGAGGACCGCGACGTCGATCTGCGGGTCGTAGAGCACGACCGTCGCGTCCACCCACGTGTCCTCGCCGAGCTGCACCCGGGGCTCGCTCACCCCGGCGACGACGTGGGCGTTGGTCATCAGCCGGTCGGGGGCGTCGGCGCCCGCGCCGTTCATGGCGTACAGGAAGCCCGTGCCCTCCACGCCCCGGCCGCAGCTGCTCTCGCCCCGCACCTTCAGCACGCTGCCGGCCGCCGCCTGCACGCCACCCGCCGAGAGCGTCGCGGGGTCGCCCGCGTCCACCTCGACGATCCGCTCGGGGGCGAACGGCTCGAGGTAGCGCGGGAAGAAGGACGCACCGACCACGTTGTTGAAGGCACCGAGGAGCCGGTCGACCTGCCCCGGCATCACGGAGTCGACCCGCGCCAGGACCGTCGAGCCGCGCACCGCCTCCGTCAACGGACCGATCCGCGTGCCGGCCACGGCGACACCCAGCGCCCACGAGACCAGCAGCACCGCCGCGACGCTGAGGGCGGCGCCGCCGACGGCGTCGACCGCCCGCGCGGGCTGCCACGTCACCCGCGAGCGGGCGAGGGCGCCGAGGTACTGGAAGCTGGCCTGGCCCAGCGAGGCGCAGAGGATGACGACGAACAGCGCCCCGAGCGAGACCCACAGCCCCGGTTCGGCGTCGCCGAGCAGCAGCGGGGCGATGACGATCCCGGCCGTGCCCCCGGCGAGCAGGCCGACGGTCGCGAACGCGCCCGTGATGAAGCCCTGCCAGTAGCCGGACAGGGCGTACGTGCCCACGAGGACGACGAGCAGCCAGTCCAGCCAGTTCATGCGTCGTCCTCCTCGATGTCGGCCATGGGCGGCTCGACGGGCGCGGCACCCCGGCTGTCGCCGGGTCGCAGGGGTCCGGCGCGCTCGGCACCGCCCAGCATGTAGGGCGGCAGCTCCGTCGTGCGCGACTCGTCCCAGGGTTCGGCCCAGCCGATGAAGTCGAGCAGCCGCGCGACGATGCCGCCGGTGAAGCCCCACAGCACCACGTCGTGATCCGGGCCGATGAGGAAGCCGGGCGACGACCAGCCCGACGGCCCCCGCACGGTGCGCCGCCAGGTCGGGTCGACGAGGTCGGCGACCGCGACGCGGTGGATGGCGTGGACCTCGTCGGGGCTGACCACGCTGACGGGACGCTCCGCGTGCTCGGTCCACCACGCGACGACGGGCACGACCGCGAAGTTGCTCGGCGGCAGCCACAGCTCCGGCAGGCGACCCACCACGCGCACGGAGGACGGCTCGAGACCGATCTCCTCCCACGCCTCCCGCAGGGCGGCCTGCTCGTGGGTCTCGCCGGGCTCGACCTTGCCGCCGGGGAAGGACACCTGACCGGGGTGCGAGCGCATGTGGTGCGCGCGCTCGGTGAGCAGCAGCTCGGGGCCGCGCTCGCCGGCGGCGAACGCCATCAGCACCGCGCCGGCGCGCGGCCGGGCCCCGGGGGGCGGCGCGAAGCCGGTGAGGTGCTCGGCACGGAGGTCGCCCAGCGCGTCCGTGACCGGACGCAGCCACGCCGGGACGTCGTCGACCTGCGCGCCGGTGCCCGCGGGGCCGTCGGGGCCGGTCACGACAGCTCCCCGAGGTTCTCCTCGACCAGCCCGACGAGCTCGTCGAGGTCGTCGACGGCGATGGCCTGGGCCGAGGCCACCTGGCCGTCCGCGTCCAGCAGGATCGTCACGGGCAGCGCCCGCAGCGCCGGGGCCAGGCTCTGCTGCTGCGCCATCTGCCGGCCCGGGTCGGCGAGGGAGGGGTAGGTCGCGCCGGTCTCCGCCATGAGCTCGAGGGCGGCCTCCGGCCGGGCGTCGTCGAAGTCGACGCCCAGCACCGCCACCTGGTCGCCGTAGGTCTCGTGGAACTCCTGGAAGACCGGCATCTCCTCGCGGCACGGGCCGCACCAGCTGGCCCAGACATTGACGACCATCGGCCCGCGCAGCGTCGACAGGTCCACGGTCTCGCCGCCGCCCAGGCAGGGCAGCGCGAGCTCGGGCAGCCCGCCCGAGCCGGGCTCGGCCTCCCCGGGCACGCACGCCTCGACCCCGGCGTCGTCCCGCAGCCCGCGCAGCTGCGGGGTGTCCACCGCGACGTCGCCGGCCGCCGGCGGCTGCGTGCCCTCGGGGGCCGCTCCCCCGTCGCCGGGGTCCTCGCTGACCGTCGACGGCGCGCACGCGCCGAGCAGGAGCGCGAGGGCCGCGGCGGTGACGCCGGCCGTGGCCGCGGGGTGGCGCGTACGCCCTGCCGCCCGGGAGCGGCGGCGTGCCCTCACGCCCGCCCCTCGGCGCGCACCAGCTTGGCCGCCTCGACGGGGTCGGTGGGGCCCTCGGCGCCGTACGCCGGGCACCAGCGCGCCACGGGGCAGGCCCCGCACGCGGGTCGGCGGGCGTGACAGCGACGCCGGCCGTGCCAGATCAGGTGGTGCGAGAGCATCGTCCAGTCCCGCTTCGGGAACAGGGCGGCGATCTCGTGCTCGACCTTGACGGGGTCGGTCTGCTCGGTCCATCCCAGGCGGCGCGCGAGGCGCCCGAAGTGGGTGTCGACGGTGATGCCGGGGACGTCGAAGGCGTTGCCGAGCACGACGTTCGCGGTCTTGCGGCCGACGCCCGGGAGCGTGACGAGGTCCTCCAGCCGGCCGGGCACCTGGCCGTCGTAGCGCTCGACCAGGGCCTGGCCGAGCTTCAGCAGGGCGTCGGTCTTGGCCCGGAAGAAACCGAGGGGTCCGAGGATCTGCTCGAGGTGGGCGCGGTCGGCCGCGGCCATCGCGGCCGGGTCGGGGTAGGCCGCGAACAGGGTCGGGCGCACCGCGTTGACCCGCTTGTCGGTCGTCTGCGCGGACAGCACGGTGACGACGAGGAGCTGGAAGGGGTCGTCGAAGTCGAGCTCGCAGCGGGCGTCCGGGTACGTCTCCGCGAGCACCCGGTCCACCTTCCGGGCGCGACGGACGAGGGCGACGTCGGGCACCCGCACAGGGTACGGGGCCGGACCGACGGTTCCCGCCCGCCCGTCGCGGGCGGGTCGCGCGACGTGCACGGCGCGCGACGCTAGGATGCCTGACGGTCGCCGTGCACCCTCGGCGACGACACGACGTTCCTCCTGGAGGCAGCAGTGGACATCGACGTTCTGCGTCAGGCGTCGCTCTTCAGCGCGCTCGACGACGACGCGATCGAGTCGCTCGTCACGACCCTGGCCGAGACCCGGCTGCGCCGCGGCGAGGTCCTGTTCCACGAGGGCGACTCCGGCGACAAGCTGTACGTCGTGCTCGACGGCAAGGTGAAGCTCGGCCGCACCTCCGCGGACGGCCGCGAGAACCTGCTGGCGATCCTCGGCCCCGGCCAGATGTTCGGCGAGCTCTCGCTGTTCGACCCGGGCCCGCGCTCCGCGACGGTCACCGCCGTCACCGAGTCGACCTTCGCGTCGCTCTCCCACGAGGACCTCCAGGTGTGGCTCGACGGCCGCCCGTCGGTGGCCCGCGGCCTGCTCGCCCAGCTCGCCGCCCGGCTGCGCAAGGCGAACGACGTCGTCGCCGACCTGGTCTTCTCCGACGTGCCCGGCCGTGTGGCCAAGGCCCTCATCGACCTCGCCGACCGCTTCGGCCGCACGGCCGACGACGGCGTGCACGTGCACCACGACCTCACGCAGGAGGAGCTCGCGCAGCTCGTCGGCGCGTCCCGCGAGACCGTCAACAAGGCGCTGGCCGACTTCACGTCCCGCGGCTGGCTCCGCCTCGAGCCCCGCTCCGTCGTGATCATGGACATCGAGCGGCTCTCCCGCCGCGCCCGCTGACGGGCGTACCTGCTCGGCCCTGATGCCTCGAGGGTCACCCGGTGTATCGGGTAACCCAGAGGTCCTGGGCGTCCCGCCTCAGCGCGCGAGGTACGCGAGCTGGGCGCGCACGGAGAGCTCGGCGGCGCCCCAGAGCACGGGGTCGACGTCGGCGTAGACGACCTCCACCACGCGGCGCGGCAGGGTCTCGGCGTCGACGGGCCCCTGGGCCCGCAGGGTCGCGACGGCGGCCTCGACCTGCTCGAGCCGCGAGCGCCGGTGCGCGATGTAGGTGTCGAGGACACCGAGGGCGTCGTCGATGA
The DNA here is from genome assembly GCF_032378595.1 of Nocardioides imazamoxiresistens. Taxonomy (NCBI): domain Bacteria; kingdom Bacillati; phylum Actinomycetota; class Actinomycetes; order Propionibacteriales; family Nocardioidaceae; genus Nocardioides; species Nocardioides imazamoxiresistens. Next base: position 49,759 of record NZ_JAVYII010000008.1, on the reverse strand, counting down.
CCGGCCCGTGGCCCGGCCAGACGACCCGGGCCTCCTCGCGCTCGGCGAGGGCGTGCAGGCGGTCGAGGGAGTCGAGGTACGCCCCCAGCTGGCCGTCCGGGTGCGCCACCACGGTCGTGCCGCGCCCGAGCACGGTGTCCCCGGTCAGCACCGCCCGCTCCGCGGGCAGCACGAACGACAGCGAGTCGGCGGTGTGGCCGGGGGTGGCCACCACGTGGACCTCGAGCCCGTCGAGCTCGACGACGTCGCCGTCGGCGAGCCCTTCGGAGCCCAGCCGGTACGCGGGGTCGAGCGCGCGCACCCCGCAGCCGACGCGCTCGGCGAACGCCTTGGCCGACTCGGAGTGGTCGAGGTGGTGGTGGGTGAGCAGGACGGCGCCGACGTCGCCGTCGGCCGCGGCGAGCACGGCGTCGAGGTGCGCGGTGTCCGGCGGCCCCGGGTCGACCACGATCGAGCGCCGCGCGCCCGGCTCGCGCAGCACCCAGGTGTTGGTGCCGTCGAGCGTCATCGAGCCGGGGTTGGGGGCGAGCACGCAGCGGGCCCGCTCGCCGAACGCGCCGCCGGCCCAGTCCGGCGTCGTCACGCGTCGTCCCGGGCGGCGCTGGCGTCCCGGGCCGCGCGGCGCGCCGCGACGGGTGCCCGCATCCGCTCCGGCATGGTCAGCGTCCAGGCCTCGCCGAGCGGCTCGAGCCGCGGCTCGAACATTTCGGCGCGCCGGCCCGCGGCGCTCGTCAGGGCCGCGGACAGGTCGGCGTGCCCGGCCACGTCGAGGCAGTTGAGGTAGGTCGGCGGCATCATCGCCAGCCGACCGGCCTCGACCTCGTCGAGCACCGCGGTGGCCGGCTTCCAGGTCACCGACGACGACTCGGTCGACACGTCGCGCGTGCGCTGGCCCTGCGGCACGGCGGCGGCGAAGAACCAGGTGCGGTAGCGACGTGGCTCGAAGCGCGGCGTCACCCAGGCGTCCCAGACGCCCAGGAGGTCGCTGCGCAGCACGAGCCCGCGGCGGCCCAGGAAGTCGGTGAAGGCGAGGTCGCGGGCGACCAGCGCCTCGCGGTCGACCTCCCAGTCCTCGCCCGTGGTGTCGGCGACGACCTCGTCGGGCGTGGCGCCCGCGAGCAGCACGCCGGACTCCTCGAAGGTCTCGCGCACGGCGGCGCAGACGAGGGCACGGGCGCGGTCGGGCTCCACGCCGAGGCGGGTGCCCCACTCCTCGGCCGACGGGCCCGCCCAGCGGGCCCCGCCGAGGTCCGCGTCGAAGTCGCGGGCGTCCACCCCGCCGCCGGGGAACACGGCCATCCCGGCCGCGAACGCCATGGTGGTCTGCCGCAGCAGCAGGTAGACCTCCGGTCCGGCCCCGCCGTCGCGCATCAGCACGACGGTCGCGGCGTCCCGGGGCTCGACCGGGGTGCGCGCGCCCGACGCGTACTCCTGCGCGACCGCGACGACCTCGTCGGGCAGCGGCGAGGGAGGCACCGGGATGCGCACGGGCTCAGACCTCGACGACGATCTCGACCTCGACCGGCGAGTCCAGCGGCAGCACCGGCACGCCGACCGCGGAGCGGGCGTGCACGCCCGCGTCGCCGAACACGGTGCCGAGCAGCTCGGAGGCGCCGTTCGCGACCTGGGGCTGGCCGGTGAAGTCGGGCGTCGAGGCCACGAAGACGACGACCTTGACCACACGCTTGACCGCGGCGAGGTCACCGACCTCGGCCTTGACGGCCGCGATCGCGTTGAGCGCGCACTGGCGCGCGCACTCGTAGGCCTCGTCCGCGCCGACGGCGTCGCCGACCTTGCCGGTCACGATCAGCTCGCCGCCGCGCATGGGCAGCTGGCCCGAGGTGAAGACGTGCTGGCCGGAGCGCACGGCGGGCACGTAGACCGCCACGGGCTTCGCGACCTCGGGCACCGCGAGACCCAGCTCGGCGAGCCGCTCCTCCGGGTGCGTCATCGGCTCAGGCCTCGACGGAGCGCTTCAGGAAGGCGACCAGCCCGCCCTGCGCGTTGGTCTGGATGGTGACCAGCTCCCAGCCGTCCTGGCCGAAGTTGTTCAGCATCAGCGCCTCGTTGTGCAGCGGAATCGGTGCGACCTGGTACTCCCACTTCGTCATGACCCGCACCCTAGGCCATGGGGCCGAGCGCCCCGAGCGACCCGGGCCCCGTCACAGGTACGGCTCCACGGCCTTCTTCAGCTCGTTCACCGCCAGCGCGACGAACAGCGCCGCGCACACGCCCATCGCGAGGTTGGAGAACCAGCGGTTGCGCCACTGCCGGGGCACGATCGCCCCGGCGACGCCGCCGGGCGCCACCTTGCCGCCGCCCGAGCGGTTGAGCAGCACGAGCAGGGTCACGGCGAGGAACGGCATGAACAGCGCACCGAGCACGCCGTAGGCCAGGATCAGCCCGACCGGGCGGTCGAGCAGGAGCAGCAGCATCGGCGGGAACGTCAGCCACAGCATGTACGCCTTGAAGTACCTGCCGCCGGTGCGCGTGTCGGGGTGGCCGGGCTCGAGGCCCTTCAGCGTGCCGACGAAGTCGGCGAACATCAGGCTGACGCCGCTCCAGACCCCGATCAGCGAGGAGAACGACGACGCCCAGAAGCCGAGCAGGAACACGTAGCCGAAGACCTCGCCGTAGCGGTCGGCCAGCACGTCGGCGAGGTCGAGCAGCCCGTCCTCGCCCGTGCTGATCGCGATGCCGGCGGAGTAGAGGAGCTCGGCGCCCACGATCAGCATCGCGACGACGAAGATGCCGGTCATCAGGTACGCCGCGTTGTTGTCCAGGCGCATCACCCGCATGAAGCGGGGCGTGTCCCAGCCCTTCTCGCGCAACCAGTAGCCGTACGCCGCCAGCGTGATCGTGCCGCCCACCCCGCCGGCCAGACCGAGCACGTAGACGATCGAGCCGTCCGGGATGATCGGGCGCATCCCGAGGGCGATCTCGCCGAGGTTCGGCAGGGCCAGCACGGCCGCGCCGACCACGGTGACGAACATGATCCCGACGAAGACGGTGATGACCTTCTCGAAGGTCGCGTAGCTGCCGAACCACACGAGCGCGAGGCCCAGCAGTCCGCTGACGATCGCGACCCAGCGCAGCGACAGGTCCGGGAACACGGTGACGATGGGCAGGGCCGACGACGACATCGCGGTGGCGCCGTACACGAAGCCCCACACGACGATGTAGGGCGCGAAGTAGAAGGTCGTCCACCGCCCGAGGCTGCGCCAGCCGTCGAAGATGGAGCGCCCGGTGGCCAGCGAGTAGCGGCCCGCGCCCTCGACGAGCACGACCTTCATGATCGTGCCGAGCACCGCGACCCACAGCAACGTGTAGCCGTAGCGCGAGCCAGCGACCAGGGTCGCGACCAGGTCCGCGGCACCGACACCGGTCGCGGCGACCACGAGGCCGGGGCCGACGATCCTCCACCGCGGCTCGGGCCCGTGGCCGGGCGTCTCGCCGGGCTCCTCCTGCAGCGGGACGTCGGACACGGGCGTACCTCCTCGTCGGCGGATCGCCCGACCCTAGTCCACCCGGAGGGGGACGCGGAGCGCGCCGGGACCGCCGTACGCTCCCCGACCATGAGCACGCCCAGCCTGCCCCGGCAGCCCCGCCGCCTGGGTCCGCGGGGCCGGGCGTGGTTCGACCGGTTGCTGACGCTGGGGCTGGTCGCCTTCACCGTCCTGGGCGCCCTCGGCGCCGACGAGCCGGCCTGGCTGGTGCTGGGCCTGGCCCAGACGGTGCCGCTGTGGTGGCGCCGCGGGCACCCGGTGCTCGTCTACACCGCCGTCGCCGTCGCCAGCGCGGCCCAGGTGCTGGTGCTCGACACCCCCCTGGTCTCCCAGCTGGCCTACCCGGTCGCCGTCTACTCCGCGGCCCGCTTCGCCTCGGCCCGTGCCGGCGCGGTGGCGCTGCTGGTCGGGCTCTGCGCCGCCGTCACCGCCGCCGTCGACTGGATCTCCCCCTACTACGACTCGCCCTACCCCTGGGCGCCGGTGATCAGCTACGCCACCACGATCGGCGTCATCGTGCTGGCCGCCTGGTCGCTGGGCACCCTGGGCCGCACGCGGCAGGCGTACGTCGGCGCCCTCCTCGACCACGCCGACGACCTCGCCCGCGAGGCCGAGCAGCGCGCGGAGCTCGCGGCCTCCGACGAGCGCACCCGGATCGCGCGCGAGATGCACGACGTCGTCGCGCACGGGCTGTCGGTGATCATCGTGCAGGCCGACGGGGCGCGGTACGCGGCGGCCAAGGAGCCCGCGGTCGCCGTCGAGGCCCTCGAGACGGTGTCGGCGACCGGCCGCGAGGCGCTCGCCGAGATGCGCCGCCTGCTCGGCGTGCTGCGCACCGACGACACCGGCGTGCGGCCCCAGCCGGGGCTCGCGGACCTGCCGTGGCTGCTCGAGCAGGCCGCCGCCGACGGCCTGCCCCTGGAGGTGACGCTGCCCGACCCGCTGCCGGCGGTGGGCGACGGCGTCGGGCTCGTGGTCTACCGCGTCGTGCAGGAGGCGCTGACCAACGTGCGCCGCCACGCCGGGCTCGTGCGGCGCGTCGAGGTCGAGGTCGCGACGGCCCCGGGCGGGCTGCGCGTCGACGTGCGCGACGACGGACGGGGAGCCGGCGGTGCGGGTGGCCGGACCGACGGCACCGGCGGGCTGGGCCTGGTCGGGATGCGCGAGCGGGTGCTCGCCTCCGGCGGCGAGCTGGAGGTCGGACCGCGCCCCGGCGGCGGGTTCGCCGTGGGTGCGAGGATCCCCGTGTGAGCGTGAGCGGGGCCGACGACCAGATCCGCGTGTTCCTCGTCGACGACCAGCAGATGGTGCGCGCGGGGTTCCGGATGCTCGTCGACAGCCAGGACGACCTGCGCGTCGTCGGCGAGGCCGGCGACGGCGAGGAGGCCCTGCGGCGGCTCGCCGCCCTGGCCGACGGGAGCGACGCCGCCGACGTGGTGCTGATGGACGTGCGGATGCCGCGCCTCGACGGCGTCGAGGCCACCCGCCGCATCGGCGCGCTCGAGGCGGCCGGCCAGCGGGTGCCGCGGGTGATCGTGCTGACCACCTTCGACCTCGACGAGTACGCCTTCGCGGCGCTGCGGGCGGGAGCCTCGGCGTTCCTGCTCAAGGACGCCGCCCCGCCCGACCTCCTGGAGGCCGTGCGCCGGGTGCACGCCGGCGACGCCGTCGTGGCGCCGTCGACGACCCGCCGCCTGCTGGACCACTTCGCGGCGACGCTGCCGGGCGAGTCGGCGGGCGTACCTCCCGGGCCCCCCGGGTCCCCCGCGGCCTCCGCGGCCTCCGCGGCCGGGCCGGCGGAGGACCCCCGCCTCGCCCCGCTCACCGACCGCGAGCGGGAGGTGCTGGTGCTCGTCGGCCGCGGCCTGTCGAACGGCGAGATCGCCGCCGAGCTGGTGCTCGGCGAGGCCACGGTGAAGACCCACGTCAGCCGTCTGCTGGCCAAGACCGGCTCGCGCGACCGCGTGCACCTGGTGGTGCTCGCCTACGAGGCCGGGGTCGTCACGCCCTGAGCCCGCCCCTGTCCGCGGCCGGCGGGGGTCCACCCGTGGGATGACCCGGCTCCGCCGGGGGTCCCACCGGCGTCGTACCCCCGGCGCGACCAGCGGGTCCCGGATCAGCCGACGGCCGGACGCGCCGCGGGGCCCGCGGTCCCTAGCGTCGGGGACATGACGCAGACACCGCTCTCGACCCCCGTCCCGCACCCGACGACGCCGCCCCTCGCGGCGAGCGCCCGCGGCCTGACGAAGACGTACGGCCGCGGTGACGCCCAGGTCCACGCCCTGCGCGGCGTCGACCTCGACCTGCCCGCCGGCCGGTTCACCGCCGTGATGGGCGCCTCGGGCTCCGGCAAGTCGACCCTCATGCACTGCCTGGCCGGGCTCGACCAGCCGAGCGCCGGCAGCGTCAGCATCGCCGGCACGAACCTGGAGGCGCTCTCCGACGACGCCCTCACCCGCTTCCGCCGCGACCACGTCGGCTTCGTGTTCCAGGCCTTCAACCTGCTGCCGATGCTGACGGCCGGGCAGAACATCCTGCTGCCCCACGAGCTGGCCGGCCGCAAGGTCGACGCCGACGTGCGCGCCCGCTACGACGAGGTCTCCGCCATCCTCGGCATCACCGACCGGCTCGGGCACCGGCCCGGCGAGCTGTCGGGCGGCCAGCAGCAGCGCGTCGCCATCGCGCGGGCGCTCGTGGCGAGCCCGGCGATCGTCTTCGCCGACGAACCGACCGGCAACCTCGACTCGGACGCCTCGGCCGAGGTGCTCGGCTTCCTGCGGCGCAGCGTCCGCGAGCTGGGGCAGACGGTCGTGATGGTCACCCACGAGCTCGACGCCGCGGCGTACGCCGACGACGTGGTCGTGATCGCCGACGGCGCGATCCGCGCGCACCTCGTCGACCCGTCCGCCGAGCAGCTCGTCGCCACGCTGCGCCCGGGAGGTGCGACCCGATGAGGACCGTGCTGCTCGCGTCCCTGCGCACGCACACGCGCCGCTACGTCTCCGCCCTGCTGGCGGTCGGCATCGCGGTCGCCTTCGTCGTCGTCACCGACGCGCTCGCCTCGTCGGCCCGCGGCGGGCTGACCGGCGAGGTCGGCCAGCCCTACGAGAAGGGCGACCTGGTCGTCACCGGTGGCAGCCTCTCCAGCTGGATGACGAACGCCGGCACCGAGGCCGTGCTCGCGCACGCCGAGGAGCAGGGCGACAGCGCGGTGCCGCTGGCCCAGACGTGGACGTCGGTCTCCCGCGCCGACGGCACCAGCCTCGCCCCGCAGGCCTCGGTCGGCACCTGGTCGACCGACCCCGACCTGGTCTGGCAGACCCTCGTGGAGGGCCGCGGGGCCAGCGCGCCGGACGAGGCCGTCGTCGACGCCTCGCGGGCCCGGGCCAACGACGTCGCGATCGGCGACGAGGTCGTCGTCGGCGACGGCGGCGGGGACGTCACGCTGACCGTCGTCGGCCTCGCCGACGGCACGACGATGCAGTCGAGCGCCCTGTGGACGCCGTTCGAGACCCTGCGCGGGCTCGAGGGCTGGTGGGCGGAGACGGTGACCTACGCCGTCGACGACGGTGACGTCGCCGCGGCGGCCGACGCGATCGCCGCCCTGGGGGACGACGGCGAGGTGGCCGACGAGGGCGAGGTCGTGGGTCCGCTCACGACGTACGCCCCCGCCGAGGTCGCCGACCAGCGCCTGCAGCAGGCCAACCAGCAGGTCGACGTCATCGCCATGGTCGTGCTGCTGTTCGCCGCCATCGCCGCGGTCGTCTCGGTGATGGTCATCGCCAACACCTTCTCCATCCTCTTCGCCCAGCGTCAGCGCGACCTCGCGCTGCTGCGCTGCGTCGGCGCGACGCGGCGCCAGGTGCGCCGCTCGGTGCGCGTCGAGGCGCTCGCCGTCGGCGTGCTGGCCTCCCTGGTCGGGATCGGCCTGGGGGCCGCGGTCGGGTACGCCGGTGTCGCGGCGCTGCGGGCGAGCGTCGACTTCCCGCTCGGCGCGGTCGACCCGTCGCCCGTCTGGTGGGGCGCCGCCTTCGCCGGCGGCGTGCTGACGACCGTGGTGTCGGCCTGGCTGCCGACCCGCACGGCCACGCGGGTCAGCCCGCTCGCCGCCCTGCGGCCCGAGGCGGCGCCGTCGGTGCGCACCACGGCCGGGCGGGTGCGGATCGCGCTCGGCGTGCTCGTGCTCGGCGCCGGTGCCGCCGGCCTGGCCGCCGCGGTGGCGGTCGAGGACATGGTGGTGATGGTGCTGGGGGGCACGCTCTTCTTCGCCGGCGTCGTCCTGCTCGGCCCGGTGCTCGTGCCCGCCGTCCTGCGCGCGGTCGGTCTCGTGCTGCGCCGCACGGGCCCGTCGGTGCGGATTGCGGGCGACAACGCGGTGCGCAACCCCCGGCGTACGGCGGCCACGACCGCCTCGCTGCTCATCGGCGTCACCCTGACCACCGCCGTGCTCACCGGCATGGCGAGCGCGCGGGCGGCGACCGACGTGGAGCTGGACGCGCAGTACCCCGTCGACGTCGCGGTGTCCGCGGAGGACGCGCCCGTGGACGCGGCGCTGAGCGACCGGCTCGTCGCCCTGCCCGGCGTCGAGGCCTCGGTCGTCGTGCCGGGCGGGCAGGTCGCCCTCGCGTCCGTCCCGGACCCGGACCTCGACGGCGTGCCGGCCGACGAGCTGTGGTCGACCGACGCGCTCGCGGTGATGGCCCCCGGCGCCGTCGACGACCCGGCCGTGCTCGACGACGTGGTGCGCGGCGACCGCGCCACCGCGGAGCCGGGCGACGGGGAGATCGTGATCCCCGTCGAGCTGGCCGGGGCGGCGGCGCTGGCCGACCGGGTCGAGGTGAGCACCCCGCGGGGCAGCGTCACGCTCGACGCGACCTACGGCAGCGGCGCCTGGGGCACCGCGGCGCTGGTCTCCCCCGCGACCCTCGAGGCGCTGGTGGGCGGCGACGTCGCGCCGTACGCCACCTGGTTGCGCGTCGACGACGACGCCGACGTGGACGACCTGCTCGCCGACGTCGACGCCGTGGTCGCCGGCAGCGGTGCCGTCGCGACGGCCTCGATCGAGCAGCGCGGCTGGATCGACCTGCAGCTCGACGTCGTGGTGGTCGCGGTCGTCGGACTGCTCGGGATCGGGGTGCTGATCGCGCTCGTCGGGATCGGCAACACGCTGGGCCTCTCGGTGCTCGAGCGGTCGCGGGAGAACGCCCTGCTGCGGGCGCTCGGCCTGACCCGGCGCCAGCTGCGCCGCACCCTGGCCGCCGAGGGCGCCCTCCTGTCGGTGGTCGCGACCCTCATCGGCACGGCGGTCGGCGTGCTCTTCGCCGTGGTCGGGCTGCGCGTCATGGTGCAGCCGTCCATCCCGGACGCCGCGCTCGTGCTCCCGTGGGACCAGCTCGCGGCCGTGGTGCTGGTCTCCGCCCTGGCCGGGCTCGCGGCCTGCGTGCTGCCGGCCCGCCGCGCGGCGCGCACCGCCCCCGCCGCCGGGCTGAGCCTGGACTGAGGTCGGGGCTGGGCCGGGCGGCCGGGCGGTCGGGGTCGGTACGCCGGGCACGTCGCGGGGGTGCGTGCCCGGCGACGCCGGCCCCCGGGCGTACCCCGGCGCCGCGGACCGCGTGCCGGTCCGCTCGACCGCGACTTCGTGACCAACTCCTGCACGAGCCCCGCGGCCGCCACCGGCGGACTTCGTGCCGGTTCGCTCGACCTGGGCCCCGTTCGAACGGGTCCCAGGTCGAGCGTTACCCGGTGAACCGGGTAATCCGGAGCCGGGGCAGCGCCCTCAGGCGAAGACGTCCTTGCCCGGGCCGAGCACGGGCAGGAACTCGCGCACGGTCTGGTCGACGACGACGCCGACCTTCACGAACGGGTCGGCGGCGGTCAGGGCGCGGGCGGCCTCGGCGGAGTCGGCGCGCAGCAGGAGCAGCGCGCCGGCGGCCTCGTCCGGGCCCCACGGGCCGGAGACCACGAGCTGGCCGGCCTCGCCCAGACCGGCGAGGTACTCCCGGTGGGCCGGGCGCTCGGCGTCACGCAGCGCGACGTCGTCGGAGTAGGTGTAGGTCACGGCGTAGATGCTCATGGCGTCAGCCTCCCAGCCGCGGGCGACGGGGGCGTACGCGGCTCGACCCTCGGACCTCGGTCCCCCTGGCTACCATGCGAGACGTGCCGACCGACGCCCCCGCCCCCGACTGGTCGCGCGTCCAGCTGCACGTCGTGACGGGCAAGGGCGGCACCGGGAAGTCGACCGTGGCGGCCGCCCTCGCGCTCGCCCTGGCCTCGACCGGCAAGAACGTCCTGCTCTGCGAGGTGGAGGGCCGTCAGGGCATCGCCCGGATGTTCGACGTCGATCCGCTGCCCTACGAAGAACGCCAGATCGCGAAGGGCCTGCCCGCCGGTGCCGGCACGCCCACGGCCTCCGGCGCGCCGCGCGGCGCGGCGGGGACGGTGTACGCCCTGCACATCGACGCCGAGTCGGCGCTGCTGGACTACCTGGCGATGTACTACCGCCTCGGCCGGGCGGGCCGCGCGCTCGACCGCTTCGGCGTCATCGAGTTCGCGACGACCATCGCCCCCGGCGTGCGCGACGTGCTGCTGACCGGGAAGGTCTTCGAGGCCGCCAAGCCGGGACGGCGCGGCAAGGGCGCCCGGCAGTACGACGCCGTGGTCCTCGACGCCCCGCCGACCGGGCGGATCACCCAGTTCCTCAACGTCTCCGACGAGCTGGCCGGGCTGGCGAAGGTCGGGCCGGTCAAGGCGCAGGCGGACACGATGATGACCCTGTTCCGCTCCGAGCGCACGGCGGTGCACTTCGTGACGGTGCTCGAGGAGATGCCGGTGCAGGAGACGGCGGACGGGATCGCCGACCTGCGCCGCACCCAGCTGCCCGTCGGCGGCGTCGTCGTCAACCTGACCCGGCCCGACGAGCTCGACGGCGACGACCTGGCCGAGGTCACCGCCGGCGCCTCCGAGGCCTCTGGGATCGCGGCGGACCTCGCGGCGGCCGGCGTGGACGGCACCGAGGAGGAGCGGGCCGCCCTCGCCGAGCACCTGCTGTCGGAGGGGCGCGACCACGCCGAGCGCAAGGCGCTCGAGGACGCGCAGCGCCGCCTGGTGGCGCAGTACGACGTCCCCACCTACGAGCTGCCCCGCCTCGCGGGGGGCGTGGACCTCGGCGGCCTGTACGAGCTGGCCGCCCACCTGCGACGTCAGGGGATGGCATGAGCGTCAGCAGCACCACGCCCGCCGGCCCCGGGTCGTCGTCGAGCATGCGCCGCGCCCGGCACCGGGTCGGCGCGCTCGCCACCGAACCGGTCGCTGCCCCGCACCTCGACCTCGACGCGCTGATCTCCGACCCGGGCACCGGCATCGTCGTGTGCTGCGGCTCCGGCGGCGTCGGCAAGACGACCACCGCCGCGGCCCTCGCCATGCGCGCGGCCGAGCAGGGCCGGAAGGTGGTCGTCCTGACCATCGACCCGGCCCGCAGGCTCGCGCAGTCGATGGGCATCGAGGAGCTCGACAACACCCCGCGCCCGGTGGTCGGCATCGACACCGCGGCCGGCGGCCGCCTCGACGCGATGATGCTCGACATGAAGTCGACCTTCGACGAGGTCGTCGAGAGCCAGGCCAGCCCGGAGAAGGCGCGCGCGATCCTGGAGAACCCCTTCTACATCGCGCTGTCGAGCTCGTTCGCGGGCACGCAGGAGTACATGGCGATGGAGAAGCTCGGCCAGATCCACCGGCAGGCCGCGGTCGACGGCACCTACGACCTGATCGTGGTCGACACCCCGCCGTCGCGCTCGGCGCTCGACTTCCTCGACGCCCCCGAGCGGCTCTCCAGCTTCCTCGACGGGCGCTTCATCAAGCTGCTCCTGGCCCCCGCGAAGGGGCCCGCGAAGATCATGGGGATGGGCTTCGGGATCATCACGAGCGCCCTCACCAAGGTGCTCGGCGCGCAGGTGCTGACCGACCTGCAGACGTTCGTCGCCGCCTTCGACACCGTCTTCGGCGGGTTCCGCCAGCGCGCCCAGCAGACGTACTCCCTGCTCCAGGCCGAGCAGACCGCGTTCCTCGTGGTCGCCGCGCCGGAGCGCGACGCGCTGCGGGAGGCCGCGTACTTCGTCGAGCGCCTCGCCGACGACCGGATGCCGCTCGCGGGGCTCGTCGTCAACCGGGCGCACCCGCGGCCCGACGTCGACCTGAGCGCCGAGGAGGCGCTGGCCGCGACCCGGCGCCTCGAGCGCGAGGAGTCGGCCGGCCGCGACCTCTACGACCCCGAGCTGACCCGGGGGCTGCTGCGCCTGCACGCCGACCAGGTGCGGATCACCGAGCGCGAGACCGGCCTGCGGGCCCGGTTCGCGGCGACCCACCCCGAGGTCGCGACCGCGGTGGTGCCGGCGCTGTCCACCGACGTGCACGACCTCGACGGCCTGCGCCGCGTCGGCGCGCTGCTGACCGCACCCCCGGCGCCCCGGGAGGACTGAGCGCGGACCGGTCCTAGGCTGGCGTCCGTGACCCCCCGTTCCGCGCGCCGCCGTGCCGAGGTCGCGATCGGCGTCGGACGTGTCGCGACCTCCGGGGCGGTGGTCGCGCTGCTGGGGCTGGCCTACCTGGACCGCATCGCCGTCGGCGACGGCAACCCGTTCGACTACTTCGGATACTTCACGAACCAGACGAACCTCGTCGTGAGCGTGTTGCTGGGTACGTCGGGGCTGCTGCTCCTGCTGGAGCGCCCGGTTCCGCCGTGGCTGGCCACGGCGCGCGGTGTCGCGACCGCCTGCCTCCTCGTCGTGGCGGTGATCTACAACGGCCTGATCCCCGGCACGGGCACGGCGCCAGCCTGGGTCAGTGCCGTGCTGCACGTCGCGTTCCCGCTGGTCGCGTTCCTGGACTGGGTGCTGGTCGGCGACCGCCCCCGGCTCGCGTGGCGCTCGTGGTGGATCGTCCTGCCGTACCCCGTCGTCTGGCTCGCCGTGGTGCTCGTCCGCGGGGCGACCGACGGCTGGGTGCCCTACGGATTCCTGCTGCCGGAGCGTGGCCTGGTGTCGCTGCTCGTCCACTGCGTCGTGCTGCTCGTCGCGCTCGTCGCCGCGGGCGCCGTGGTGTGGGCGACGTCGCGGTTCCGGGGGACCCTGCTCCGCCGAGGTCCGCAGGTTCCGGCCTGAGGAACCCGCCCCGGGCCCCGGGCCCCGGGAACGGAACGGAGCCGGCCCCCCGTGGGGATGCCGGCTCCGGAGCCCGACGTCTCGGACGTGGCGTCAGACGGCCACGACCTCCTGGTCGGTCGACGCGTGCTTGGCGCGGGCCGTCTCGAGGACCGTGCGCCACGAGGCGGCCGGGCGGCGACGCAGGAGCGCGCGGCGCTCACGCTCGGTCATGCCGCCCCACACGCCCCACTCGATCTGGTTGTCCAGGGCCTCGGCGAGGCACTCGGTGCGCACCGGGCAGCCCTGGCACATCTGCTTGACGCGGTTCTGCTCGGCTCCACGCACGAACAGCTCGTCCGGCGTCGTCTGCCGGCACACGGCCTTGCTCGTCCAGTCCTCGACCCACATGTGATGTCCCCGTTCACATCCGTGAGGTCCGCGGCCCCACGCCGCGCCCCCCGATCCAACCCAACGGGGATAAAGGTAAAGAGAACCTGAGAGATGCGTCAGACACGTATGGTCCAGTCGGGGTAGTCCCAAATGACTAGGACCAGGACCTGACGACCTTGGGCCCCTGCGGCGGCGGGGTCCCGGGGCGGGCCCGATCCGGTGACCGGCGTCACGAAGCCCGCCGCGGGAGCCGGACCACGTACCCTTCTCGCATGGCCTCCACCGAACCCGAGCGCCTCACGGCGGGTCGTGTCCTCTCCCACCTGCTCGTCATGGGCGTGGGATCGATCGTGCTCGGGGTGATCGTCTCCGGCCTGGCCCTGCCCTTCGCGGGCCTGTTCGGCGTCACGGCGCGCAACGTCTCGGACGGCGTCAAGGAGCTGCCCGCGGCGCTGGAGACCGAGGCGCTGCCGGAGCGCAGCACCATCCTCGACCGCAACGACAACGTGATCGCGACGCTCTACGACGAGAACCGTGTGAACGTGCCGCTGGTGCAGGTCAGCGAGGTGATGCGCGAGTCGATCATCGCCATCGAGGACTACCGCTTCTACGAGCACGGCGCGCTCGACCTGCGCGGCACTCTGCGCGCGTTCGTGATCAATCAGGCGAACTCGGGCGTCGTCCAGGGTGGCTCGTCGATCACCCAGCAGATGGTGAAGCTGACGCTGATCCAGCAGGCCGGCGACGACGAGCAGGCGCGGGCCGAGGCCACCGCGGACACGTTCAGCCGCAAGATCCAGGAGCTGCGGTACGCGATCGCCGTGGAGAACACGTACTCCAAGGACTGGATCCTGCAGCGCTACCTGAACCTGGCGTACTTCGGCAACGGCGCGTACGGCATCCAGTCGGCGGCGCGGACGTACTTCAACGTCAACGCCTCCGACCTCACGCTCCCGCAGGCGGCCCTGCTCGCCGGGCTCGTGCAGAACCCCGTCGGGCTCGACCCCACGGTCAACCCCGACCGCGCGATCCAGCGCCGCAACGTCGTCATCGACCGGATGGCGCAGCTGAACGTGATCACGGCCGAGGAGCAGCAGCAGGCCCGCGGCTCCGACCTGGGCCTCAACGTCAACGCGCCCAGCAACGGCTGCGTGTCGTCGGCCGCGCCGTTCTACTGCGACTACGTGCTCCGCTACCTCGTCGCCGACCCCGCCCTCGGTGAGGACGAGACCGCCCGGCGGGCGCTGCTCAACGAGGGCGGCCTGACCATCCGCACGCCGCTCGACCTGTCGTTCCAGGCCTCGGCCGACGAGGCCGTCTCCGACGCCGTCAACCCCACCGACAACGCCATCGGCGGCCTCGCGATGGTCGAGCCCGGCACGGGCTACGTCCGGGCCGTGGCGCAGTCGCGCCCGATGGGCCGCAACCTCGAGGCCGGCCAGACGTACCTGAACTACACGGTGCCCGAGCGCCTCGGCGACTCCAACGGGTTCCAGGCCGGGTCGACGTTCAAGACGTTCGTGCTCGCCGCCGCGATCGAGCAGGGCATCCCGATCTCCTGGGGGATCGCCTCGCCCAGCCAGGTCGCGGTGCGCAACTCCACCTTCAAGGACTGCACGGGCGAGGGGTACGCGAGCACGGAGACCTGGGAGCCGTCGAACTCGACGACCTCGGGCTACAAGACCCTCATCACCGGCACCCGCGAGTCGGTCAACACCTTCTACGCCCGCCTCACGCAGCGCACCGGCATCTGCGCGCCGTTCGAGCTCGCGAAGAGCATGGGCGTCGAGCTCGACAACCCGACCGGCACCGAGCAGCCGGGCCGCCAGGCGGAGCGCGTGCCGTCGTTCGTGCTCGGCGTCGCCGACGTGAGCCCGATCGAGATGGCGGAGGCGTACGCCACGTTCGCCGCCCGCGGCAACCACTGCTCCGCGCTGCCCGTCACCACGATCAGCGACGCGTCGGGCAACCTGGTCAAGGAGTACGCCCCGACCTGCAACCAGGTGCTGACGCCGGAGACGGCCGACGCGGTGAACTTCATCCTCCAGGGCGTCATCAACGGCGGCTTCGCCTCGGCGCAGAACCTCGGCATCGACGCGGCCGGCAAGACCGGCACGACCCAGAACGGTCGCTCGGTCTGGTTCGTCGGCTACACCCCGAACCTGTCGACCGCGGCGATGATCGCCGGCGCCAACGAGTTCGGCACCCCGATCTCGCTGCGCGGCGTCAGCGTCGGCGGCACCCGCCTGGGCAACATCTCGGCGTCCGCGTACGCGGCCCCGATGTGGGGCGACGCGATGCGCGGCGTCCGCGACGGGCTCGCCGGCGACGACTTCACGGCGTACAGCGCCAGCGCCCTGCGCGCGGCGGTCGGCCCGCCCAACCCGCAGGGCCTGCTCGGCCTCGGCGGCGGAGGCCGTGGGTCCGGCGGTGGCGGCGGCGGTGACGACGACGGCGACAGCCGTGACACCGCCGCGGCGCCCGCGCCCAGCCCGGCCGACCCCGGTGGCCAGACCGGCGGCGGCAACGCCGGTGGCCAGGGCGGTGGCCAGGGCGGTGGCCAGACCGGTGGTGGCGACGGTGGGGGCCAGACGGGTGGCGGCCAGAACGGCGGCGGCAACGGTGGCGGCAACGGCGCGCCTGGTGGCGCCCAGCCTCCCGGCCGCGGCGACGAGACCGGTCCCGCCGAGGGCTGAGCCGGGACCCGTCAGTCGGTCGTCGCGGTGCTCGGCGGCACCGTGCGCTCGATGACCTCGGGCTGCGGCGCGCTCAGCGCGAAGCCCGCCTCCTCCGGCTCGCCCGCGAGCGAGGCCGCCTCGACCTCGTAGTCGCCCGGCAGGGACCACTCGCGGATCTCGCAGCCCGCGCCCGAGCGCCACGCCGGCCAGTCCAGGCTGACCGTCGCGGGGCTCGCGCTGCGCACCACCAGGTCGGTCGTCGTCAGCGCCTCGGGGCAGTGCTGCGTGGTCCAGATGTCCTCGCCGCCCTCGGTCACCTTCACCACGGTCGATCCCGGATCGACGGTCCAGTAGCAGGCGGCGGCCTCACGGGTCGTCAGCGACAACGTGATGGAGACCGGCGACCCGGCCACGGCACCCTCGACGCTCGGGGTCACGACGACGTCGTCCGCCGAGCAGGTGCCGGTCGGCTGCGCCGGCGGCGTCGTCGTCGAGGTGACCGGCGAGGACGGGGTGTCCCCGGCGGTCTCGGAGGCTCCGTCGGTGGGGGTCCCGGTCGTCCCACCGGTCGTCTCCCGGGCCCCGGCGTCCTGCGTGCTGTCGCCCGAGGTCGCGCGCGCGTCAGTGTCGCCGTCCGCGCCGCCACCCAGGACGCGGGCGACGACGACGACCAGGACCACCGCGACGGCGACCAGGAGCAGGCGTCGCACCCAGTACACGCGCGGGGGCAGCGGTCCTCGGGGACGGGTCACGGCAGACACGCGACCAACGCTAGCCAGCCGGCCGCCCCCGCGCGGGCAGGCGCACCGTAGGCTCGACCGACGTGCCCGACCCCACTCCCGCGCAGGTCCCCGCGGCGCCGCCGGTGCCGCCGGACGAGCTCGCCGCGCTGCACGCGACGGTCCTGGAGTGGTACGCCCTCCACGCCCGCGACCTCCCGTGGCGCCGCCCGGAGGCGAGCCCCTGGTCGGTGCTGGTCTCCGAGCTCATGCTCCAGCAGACGCCGGTGGCGCGGGTGCTGCCGGTGCACGCGGCCTGGCTCGAGCGGTGGCCCACCCCGGCCGCCCTCGCCGCCGCGACCACCGGCGACGCCGTCCGGGCCTGGGGGCGCCTCGGCTACCCCCGGCGCGCGCTGCGCCTGCACGCGGCCGCGACGGCCATCACGACCACCCACGGTGGCGAGGTGCCGCAGGCGTACGAGACCCTCCTGACCCTGCCCGGCGTCGGCGACTACACGGCCGCCGCCGTGGCCTCGTTCGCCTACGGCCGGCGCCACGTCGTGCTCGACACCAACGTGCGACGCGTGATCGCCCGGGCCGTCGGAGGCGTGGAGCACCCGGCGCGTTCGGTGACCCGCGCCGAGCGGGACCGGGCGGCCGCGCTGCTCCCGGGGGTCGAGGCCGACGGCTCCTCCGACGCCGCGACCTGGAACGTGGGGCTCATGGAGCTCGGCGCGCTGGTCTGCACGGCCGCCTCCCCCGCCTGCGACCGCTGCCCGCTGGTCGATCGCTGCGCCTGGGTGGCCGCCGGACGGCCCGCGTACGACGGACCGCCCCGCGTCGCGCAGACCTGGGCCGGCACCGACCGGCAGTGCCGCGGACGGCTGATGGCCGTGCTGCGCGACGCCGACGGCCCCGTGCCGATCTCGGCCCTCGAGGCCGCCTGGGCCGGCGCCGAGCAGCGCGAGCGCTGCCTGCGCAGCCTGGTCGACGACGGCCTGCTCGCGCAGGTCGGACCGAGCACGTACGCCCTGCCCACGGACTGAGGCGGCCTGAGGCCGCCCGAGACGGCCCGGGACGCACCAGCGGCCCGTACGCCGTGGCGTACGGGCCGCTGGTCGGGCTGCCGGGGCCGGGATCCGGCCCCGGGTCAGCCCGGGGTCACTCCTCCGGCGAGCGCGGGACGTCGACCGGGCCGTCGGGGTCCTCGGGGAGCACCTCGCCCTTCGTCATCTCCACGCCGGCCGCCTCGAAGGGCGGCAGGTCGGGCATCTTGCCGACCTTCTGACCGACGAACGAGAAGGTCGCGGACGGCCCCTCGCCCTCGACGTCGACCAGCACGATCTGGCCGGGGCCGACCTCGCCGAACAGCATCTTCTCGGCCAGCACGTCCTCGATCTCGCGCTGGATCGTGCGACGCAGCGGTCGCGCGCCCAGCACCGGGTCGAAGCCCCGCTTCGCCAGCAGGTCCTTCGCCGCCTGGGTCAGCTCGACCGACATGTCGCGGTCCTTCAGTCGGCTGTCGACCGCGGTGATCATGTTGTCGACCATCGCGACGATCTGCTCCTGGCTCAGCGGCGGGAACACGATGATCTCGTCGACACGGTTGAGGAACTCCGGGCGGAAGTGCTGCTTCAGCTCCTCCGACACCTTCGTCTTCATCCGGGCGTAGGAGCCCGCCGCGTCGCCCACCTGCGAGAAGCCGAGGTTGACGCCCTTCGCGATGTCCCGCGTGCCGAGGTTGGTCGTCATGATGATGACCGTGTTCTTGAAGTCGACGACACGACCCTGGGAATCGGTCAGTCGACCCTCCTCGAGGATCTGCAGGAGCGAGTTGAAGATGTCCGGGTGGGCCTTCTCGACCTCGTCGAAGAGAACCACCGAGAACGGCTTGCGACGCACCTTCTCCGTGAGCTGGCCGCCCTCCTCGTAACCGACGTAGCCGGGGGGAGAACCGAACAGGCGGGAGACGGTGTGCTTCTCGCCGAACTCGCTCATGTCGAGCTGGATCAGCGCGTCCTCGTCACCGAAGAGGAATTCGGCGAGCGTCTTCGACAGCCACGTCTTTCCGACGCCCGAGGGGCCGGCGAAGATGAACGAACCGCCGGGACGCTTCGGGTCCTTTAGGCCGGCGCGCGTGCGACGGATGGCCCGCGAGAGGGCCTTGACGGCCTCCTCCTGGCCGATGACGCGCTTGTGGAGCTCGTCCTCCATCTTGAGCAGGCGGCTGGACTCCTCCTCGCTCAGCTTCACGATCGGGATGCCCGTCGCGACGGCGAGCACCTCGGCGATCAGCTCCTCGTCGACCTCGGCGACCTCGTCCATGTCGCCGGAGCGCCACTGCTTCTCGCGCTCGGCCTTCTTGAGGATGAGCTGCTTCTCCTCGTCGCGCAGGGAGGCCGCGGCCTCGAAGTCCTGCCCGTCGATGGCGGCCTCCTTGCGGACCCGGACGTCGGCGATCTTGTCGTCGTACTCCTTCAGGTCCGCCGGCGCCGTCATGCGCTTGATGCGCAGGCGCGAGCCCGCCTCGTCGATGAGGTCGATCGCCTTGTCCGGCAGGAACCGGTCGGAGATGTAGCGGTCGGCCAGCGTGGCCGCCGAGACCAGGGCCTCGTCGGTGATGGTGACGCGGTGGTGCGCCTCGTAGCGGTCGCGCAGGCCCTTCAGCATCTCGATCGTGTGGGCGATGGACGGCTCGGCGACCTGGATCGGCTGGAAGCGGCGCTCGAGCGCGGCGTCCTTCTCCAGGTGCTTGCGGTACTCGTCCAGCGTCGTCGCGCCGATCGTCTGCAGCTCGCCGCGCGCCAGCATCGGCTTGAGGATGCTGGCCGCGTCGATCGCGCCCTCGGCCGCGCCGGCCCCGACGAGCGTGTGGATCTCGTCGATGAACAGCACGATGTCGCCGCGGGTGCGGATCTCCTTGAGGACCTTCTTCAGCCGCTCCTCGAAGTCACCGCGGTAGCGCGAGCCCGCCACGAGGGCGCCGAGGTCCAGCGTGTAGATGTGCTTGTCCTTCAGCGTCTCCGGGACGTTGCCCTTGACGATGTCCTGGGCGAGGCCCTCGACGACCGTCGTCTTGCCGACGCCGGGCTCACCGATCAGCACGGGGTTGTTCTTCGTGCGCCGCGACAGGATCTGCATGACCCGCTCGATCTCGGTGTCCCGACCGATCACGGGGTCGAGCTTGCCCTCGCGGGCGGCCTGCGTCAGGTTGCGACCGAACTGGTCGAGCACCAGCGACGAGGACGGGGCCTCGCCACCGCTGCCGCCGGTCGACGCGGCCGCTCCGGCGCTCTCCTTGCCCTGGAAGCCGCTCAGCAGCTGGATGACCTGCTGGCGCACCCGGTTGAGGTCGGCGCCGAGCTTCTGCAGCACCTGGGCGGCCACGCCCTCGCCCTCGCGGATGAGGCCGAGGAGGATGTGCTCGGTGCCGATGTAGGAGTGGCCGAGCTGCAGCGCCTCGCGCAGGGACAGCTCGAGCACCTTCTTGGCTCGGGGGGTGAACGGGATGTGTCCGCTCGGGGCCTGCTGACCCTGGCCGATGATCTCCTCGACCTGGGCGCGGACCGCCTCGAGCGAGATGTCGAGGCTCTCCAACGCCTTCGCCGCGACACCCTCGCCCTCGTGGATCAGCCCGAGCAGGATGTGCTCGGTGCCGATGTAGTTGTGGGAGAGCATGCGGGCCTCTTCCTGGGCCAGCACGACCACCCGACGGGCTCGGTCAGTGAACCGCTCGAACATGTGCGCCTCGATCCTTCTCAGAGCCGCGGCACGCCGGTGCCGCGGGGGTGGGACGGGCGAGGCACCGCCGGGACGGGGCTCCGCTCGTACACCTAGACCAACTCAGCGTCCAGCCTACGTGTTCCCCCCGACGACACGACCGGGGTCCGCTCACAGCGAACAGACCCCGGTCGCGACACGTGGTGGGCGGGTCGACGGACGGCCGACCGCCGGCTCAGTGGGCGGCGTCGTACGCCTCGCGGATCTCCGCGGCGACGCGGCCGCGGTCGGGCACGTCGTGCCCGTTCTCGCGGGCCCACTCGCGGATCTCCTTGGTGGACGGGCCGTCGCTCGCCGCCGGGGTCGAGGAGCGTCCGGCGCCCCGCGGACGGCGCTGCCCGCCGGCCTTGCGCGCGTGCCCGACGTAGGGGGCGAGCGCCTCGCGCAGCTGCTCGGCGTGCTCGTCGTTCAGGTCGATCTCGTAGCTCGCGCCGTCGAGGCCGAAGGAGACGGTCTCGGTGGCCTCGGAGCCGTCGATGTCGTCGACGAGGATGATGTGGACCTTCTGCGCCATTTCTCGACTTCTTCCTTCTGTATTAGCCCTGGGATCGGAGCGTGGCACAGCCTCTCATATCGGCGGGCTTTCAAAACCACGTGGCGGCGCATTCCGGAAAACAATTCACGGAATGGCCCGGCAGCCATTTCCGTTTTTTACGTCGTGCGGAGATGGTCGACGAGTTCTCGCGCGGCGTGCCCGATAGCGAGGTCCGCCTCGATCTGCACGTTCGCGGGAACGCCGGAGCGGGTCAGCGCGGCCACCGCTATCCGGTGCGTCGGGGTCTCGACGACGCCGACCTCGTGACGCAGGTCGAGGAAGGTCCCGGTCTTGGAGCGCACGGTCACGGCGTCGCTCGCAAGCTCCGCGGCGAGGCGGTGGCGCGTCGGTTGGCGCCCGAGCGCGGCCCGCAGGTCGGCGCACGCCCGCGGGGTCGAGACCTCGTCGGCCCACACCCGTGCGAGCAGGTCGAGCAGCGCACGGGCGGTGCCGACGTTCGCCCGGTGCGGGTCGAGCTCGGGGACGAGGTGCCCGCCGCCGGGCGTGCCGCCACCGGCGGTCAGGCCGAGCCCGACCCGGCCGACGGCGTCGTCGGTGCCGTAGATCGCGCGCATCTCGTGCCGCACCACCAGGTCGGGGAACCCGAGCTCGCTCAGGCGCCGGTCGACCGCCGCGGTGCCGAGGTGGTCGAGCAGCAGGTCGGTCGCCGCGTTGTCGCTGACCGCGAGCGCGAGCTGCACGAGGTCCTCCGCCGCGACCCGCGCCGGGTGGCGGAACAGCGCCACCCCTGTCGGGCCGCTGGTCGCGCTCCCCGGATCGACATCGAACGGGCGGTCGCGCGCGAGGTCGCCGCGCTCGAACGCGTCGTACGCCACCAGCGCGAGCGGCAGCTTCACCACGGAGGCCAGCGGCCACGGCTCGTCGACGCCGAAGCCGAGCTGACGCCCGGTGGCGAGGTCCCTCGCCACCAGCGAGCCGTCGAGACCCAGCGCCGCCCACTCCCGTCGCACGTCCGCGAGGAGCCGGTCGTCCGCCGCGCTCACGACGCGCCCCCGCCGGCGGCCCCGGCTGCCCCCGCCACCGTCCCGCCCAGCCCTGCCGCCAGGCGCGCCAGCAGACCGGCGCGCTCGGGCCCGGCGAGCGGGCCCGCGGTGGACGCGGGCGCCTCCAACCGGTAGCCCCGGGCGTCGACCGGGCCCACGAGCGGCGCCCACCCGACGCCCTGGCGCGCCGCCTCCGCGGCACTGGCGAGCACCACGTCGCCGTGCTCGAAGACCGACGTCCACGCCTCGGCGTCGGGCGTGCCGACCCGCACCTGGTCGTGGCGAAGCCCGGCGGCGAAGCACGCCAGGCGCAGCGGGTCGCGCACCGGCGGCACGTCGTCCTCGGCGAGCACGTGCAGGGCGCGCGGGCGTCCGCGCCGCTCGTGCGCGGCGGCGCGCAGCACCTCGACGACGAAACGGGCGGGCGGGTCGTCGGCGGCCGCGACACCGAGCGGCACCCGCACCTCGGCGCGGTCGTCCGCGGCGGGCAGGAGCGCGAGGTCGGCGCGCCCCTCCGCGAGGGCCGCCGCGCGCGCCGCGGCGTGGTCGTCGGCGAAGACGACCGCCAGGTGCGGCAGGCCGCGCCGCACGGCGGCACGGGCCCGGTGGTCCAGGGCGGCGGGCACCGCGACGACCGTCCGGGGCGCGTCGCCGGCGAACAGGTGCTCCACCCGGTCGGCCTGGGCCAGCAGCTCACGGGCCACCGGCAGCAGCCGGGCGCCCTCGGGGCTCAGGTCCACGCGGCGCGACGTGCGTACCAGCAGCCGGGCGCCCAGGTGCTCCTCCAGCGCGGCCACGCGACGGCTCGCGACGGGCTGCGGCTGACCGGCGCGGGCCGCGCCGCGGGTGAAGCTCCGCTCCGCCGCGACGGCCTCGAAGCTGCGCAGCGCCTCCACCAGGTCCATGCCCCGACCATACGGATCCGGCATGGGTCGACGCATCGGTGTGTTGGTGCTCCGCCGCTCCTGGCTCGCAGGCTCGTGGCCATGACGACGACCTCTCCCTCCCCCGACCGTTCGCTCGGCCGCCGCGCCGTCCTCGCCGGCACGCTCGGCGCCGCCGCGCTCGTCGCCACCGGGTCGGCGGCGACCGCGACGGCCGCGCAACCCGTCCTCGACCCGCGCGAGCACCCGACCGGCGGACGCCGAGGTGGCGCCGCACGCCGTGACGACGCGGGGATCCGCGCGATCGAGGAGCGCCACGACCGCCGGGTCGGGGTGCACGCGCGCAACCTGCGCACGGGCGCCGAGCTGGTGCACCGTCCCGACGAGACGTTCGCGACGTGCTCCACCTTCAAGACCCTCGCGGTCGGCGCCGTGCTGGCCGGCCGGCTGACCGTGCCCGACCGGCGGGCGCTGCAGCGTCGGGCGTACTGGCCGCCGTCGCTGGTGGCCGGCGCCGGGTACGCCCCGCGCCTGCAGGCGTGGCAGGACGCGGGGTACGCGCCCACCGTGGCCGAGGTGTGCGACGCGACCGTGGCCGACAGCGACAACGCCGGCGCGAACCTGCTGCTGCAGCTGGTCGGGGGGCCCGCGGGCGTCACCGCGCTGGCCCGGGCGCTCGGCGACCGCACGACCACGCTGACCCGCTGGGAGCCCGACCTCAACGAGTGGGAGCCGGGGCAGACCTTCGACGTCACCTCGCCGCGGGCGATCGGGCGCTCGCACGAGCAGCTGCTGGTCGGCAACGGTCTCGACCGCGCGGGCCGCGCCCGGCTGCGCGGCTGGATGCTCGCGAACCGCACCGGCGACGGCACGCTGCGCGCCGGGCTGCCCGACGGCTGGACGCTGGCGTCGAAGACCGGCTCCGGCGCGCGCGGGACCCGCAACGACGTCGGCGTCGCCTGGGCGCCCGACGGCACGCCGCTGCTCATCTCGTGCCTGACCAACGGTCCCGAGGCCGACAGCCCCAGCATCGACGCGCCGCTCGCGGAGGTCGCCGCGCGCTGCGTGGAGGCCCTGGCCTGAGCCTCAGCCCGCGTTGCGCCGGAAGATCAGCTCGAGGCCCCGCAGCGTCAGCCACGGGTCGTGCACGTCGACCCCGACGCACTCGTCGCTGACCAGCGGGGCGAGGTAGCCGGTCGTCACGACCACCACCTCCTCGACGCTGGAGCCGATCTCCCGCGCGACGCGGGCCAGCAGGCCCTCCACCTGGGCGAGGACACCGAAGTACAGCCCCGACTGGATGGCCTCGACCGTGTTGCGGGCGATCACGGTGCGCGGACGGACGAGCTCGACGCGGCGCAGCTGCGCGGTGCGGCGGGCCAGGGCGTCCGCGGAGACCTCGATGCCCGGGGCGATGAGCCCACCGACGTACTGCCCCTTCGCGTTGACGACCTCGACGGTCGTCGCGGTGCCGAGGTCGACCACCACGACGGGTCGGCCCGGCTGCGCGTGGTGGGTCAGCGCGGCCAGCGCGTTGGCGATCCGGTCGGCGCCGACCTCGCGCGGGTTGTCCATCAGCACCGGCACACCGGTCCTGATCCCCGGCCCGACGACCACGTGCGGCACGTCCGGCAGGTGCCGCTCCAGCATGGCGCGCCACTCGTGCAGGACCCCGGGCACGGTCGCCGCGATCGCGACGCCCGTCAGCGACGCGAGCCCGGCGGGCAGGCTCGCCGCCGGACCGCCGCCGACGAACAGCGAGGTCAGCACGGCGGCCCACTCGTCGGCGGTGCGGCGCTCGTCGGTCGCCACCCGCCAGTGCTCCAGCGGGGTCTCGCCGTCGAAGAGGCCCAGCACCGTGCGGGTGTTGCCGATGTCGACGCAGAGCAGGCGACCGCCCGTGGTCGGCGCCGGGAGCGGGGCACTCACGGCGTGGCGTCCCGCAGGTCCAGGCCGAGGTCGAAGACCGTCACCGAGTGGGTCAGGGCGCCGACGGAGATGTAGTCGACGCCGGTCTCGGCGACCGCCCGCGCCCGCTCGATGGTCAGCCCGCCCGACGCCTCGAGCACGGCCGCGCCGTCGCCGCGCGCCTCGTTGGCGGCGACGGCGGCCCGCAGGGTCGCGGGGTCCATGTTGTCGAGCAGCACCCAGGGGCACCCGACGTCGAGCAGCTGCTCCAGCTCGGCGAGCTCGGTCACCTCGACGACGACCCGCACGTCGGGGTCCCGCTCCCGCACGGCGCGGTACGCCGGCACCACGCCGCCCGCGGCCACCACGTGGTTGTCCTTCACCATCGCGACGTCGGAGAGGCTCCACCGGTGGTTGACGCCGCCTCCGCAGCGCACGGCGTACTTCTGCAGCGCCCGCATGCCCGGCAGCGTCTTGCGGGTGTCGAGCACCCGCGCGCGGGTGCCGTCGAGGGCCGCGACCCACGCGGCCGTCGCGGTCGCGACGCCCGAGAGGTGGCTGGCGTAGTTGAGGGCGACCCGCTCGGCGGTCAGCAGGCCCCGTGTCGGGCCCTCGACCCGCATCACGAGGTCGCCGGCAGCGACGCGGGCGCCGTCGGGGCGCCGCTCGGTGACGGTGACGGCGTCGCCGAGGACGTAGCGGAAGACCAGCTCCGCCAGCGCCAGGCCGGCGACGACCCCGGGCTCCCGGGCGGCCAGGTCGGCGGTGCCCCGCGCGTCGACCGGGATGGTCGCGGCGCTGGTGACGTCCTCACCGGGGACGTCCTCGTCGATCGCGGCGACCACGGCGGCGTACAGGTCCGCGGGCACGAGGCCGCCGACCTCCAGCTCGGCCAGCAGCGCCGGCGGCATCGCGTCGAGGGGGTGGCGCGCGAGCATCAGGAGTCCTCCGGGGTGCTGGTGCTGGTGGCGGCCACGCGGCGTACGCCGTGGCTCGCGGTGACGTCGTAGTGTCCCGGACCCCGGCCCGGCGGGGTCGGGGCGGTCTCGGGGAAGTCCTCGCGCCAGTGCGACCCGCGCGTCTCCTCGCGCGCGGCGGCCGCGGCGGTGAGGGCGTCGGCGACGGTCAGCAGGTTGGTCGCCTGCCACGCGTCGAGGTCGACCCGCTCGGAGCCGGCGGCGGCGAGCTTGGTGATCCGCTCCGCCGCCTCGGCCAGGCCGGCGGCGTTGCGCAGCACCCCGACCCGCTCGGTCATCACGGCCTGCAGCTCGGCGCGCACCTCGCCGGAGACCAGAGCCGGGGGCCGGTCGTCCGCCACGGGCTCGCTCCAGGGCCGCAGCTCGCCGGGCAGGACGGTGGCGATGCGGCGGGAGAAGACGAGCCCCTCGAGCAGCGAGTTGGAGGCCAGGCGGTTGGCGCCGTGCACGCCGGAGCAGGCGACCTCGCCCGTCGCGTACAGCCCCGGCACCCCCGCGCGGCCCCAGAGGTCCGTGCGCACGCCGCCGGAGGCGTAGTGGCAGGCCGGCGCGACGGGCAGCAGGTCGGTCGACGGGTCGATGCCGAGGCGCTCGCAGGTGGCGAGGATGGTCGGGAAGCGACGCTCCCAGAACGCGCGGCCCAGGGCCCGCCCGTCGAGCCACATGTGCGGGCGGCCGGTCTCGCGCATCCGCCGGGTGATCGCCTTGGCGACCACGTCCCGCGGCGCCAGGTCGCCCAGCTCGTGGACGCCGTCCATGATCCGGCGGCCCTCGAAGTCGACGAGCACGGCACCCTCGCCGCGCACCGCCTCCGAGACGAGGGGCTGCTGACCGCGGGCGTCGGGGCCGAGGTACATCACCGTCGGGTGGAACTGCACGAACTCCAGGTCGCGCAGCGTCGCCCCCGCCCGTAGCGCCAGCGCCATCCCGTCGCCGGTCGAGACCGCGGGGTTCGTGGTCTGCTGGAAGACCTGGCCCAGCCCGCCGCTGGCGAGCACCAGCGCCCGGCACAGGACGGCGCCCACGCCGTCGCGCTGGCCCTCGCCCATCACGTGCAGCGTCACCCCCGCCACGCCGCCGTCGGCGGCCGGCAGCACGTCGACGGCCAGCGCGTGCTGGATGACCTCGATCTCGGGGGCCCGCTCGACCGCCGCGACCAGGGCCCGCTGGATCTCCGCGCCGGTGGCGTCGCCGCCCGCGTGCGCGATGCGGTCGCGGTGGTGGCCGCCCTCGCGGGTCAGGGACAGCTCGCCGTCGGGGTCGTGGTCGAACCGGGCACCGAGCGCGATCAGCTCGCGCACCGCCTCGGGCCCCTCGGAGACCAGCACCCGCACGGCGGCGGGGTCGCAGGCGCCGGCGCCCGCGACCAGGGTGTCCTCCTCGTGCTCGAGCGGGGTGTCACCCGGCCCGAGCGCCGCGGCGATGCCGCCCTGCGCCCACTGCGTCGAGCCGGCGTCGAGGACGTCCTTCGTGACGACCATGACGCGCCCGACGCCCTCGGCGTGCAGCCGCAGCGCCGCGGTGAGGCCCGCGATCCCCGAGCCCACCACGACCACGTCGGCCCGGGTGGACCACCCGGGCGCCGGGGCGTGCAGCCGCTGCGGCAGCCCGGGCGTGCCCGCGGTGCCCGGCGTCCCCGGCGTCGGTGGCGAACTGGTGCTCATGGGCGCTCAGTGTGGCAGCGTGCTCGCGGCGCCGGCTCAGCGCGCCGCGAGCGTGTCGCCGCGCACCAGCCCCGAGCCGGCGATCGCCTCGGCCGGGTCGAAGCCCGTCGCGAGCACCTTGTTGTCCGCGTCGACGAAGACCACGTGGGGCTTGAGCTCCTTGGCCTCCTCGGTCGTCATCTGGGCGTACGCGATGAGGATGACCAGGTCGCCGGGCTGCACGAGGCGGGCCGCGGCACCGTTGATGCCGATGACGCCCGAGCCGCGCTCGCCGGCGATCGTGTAGGTCTCCAGGCGCGCGCCGTTGGTGATGTCGACGATGTGCACGAGCTCGCCGGGCAGCAGGTCGGCGGCGTCGAGGAGGTCCTCGTCGACGGTCACCGAGCCCACGTAGTGCAGGTCGGCCTGCGTCACGGTCGCGCGGTGGATCTTGCTCTTCATCATGGTGCGCAGCATCAGTGCGTCTCCAGGGTCGGGTCGGGCTGGATCTGGTTCCGGATCTGGTTCGGGGAGGGGATCTCGAGGGGCAGGTTGTCGATCAGGCGCGTGGTGCCGAGCCGGGCCGCGACGAGCACCCGGCCGCTGCGGCGCCCGGGCCGGGCGGGGTCGACCTCGCCGAGGTCGTCCTCGGTCACCACGAGGTAGTCGGTCTCCACGGCCGGCTGGGACGCGAGGACCTCGAGCGCGGCCTCGCGCGCCGCGCCCGGTCCGTACGCCTCCCGCTCGCGCGCCGCGTCGAGCGCCCGCGACAGCGTGGTGGCGAGGCGACGCTGCTCGGCGTCGAGGTAGCGGTTGCGGGAGCTGAGCGCGAGGCCGTCGGGCTCGCGGACCGTCGGTGCGCCGACGACCTCGACCGGCAGGCACAGGTCGGCGGCCATGCGCCGGATCAGCGCCAGCTGCTGGTAGTCCTTCTCGCCGAAGACCGCGACGTCGGGCTGGACCAGGCCGAACAGCTTGGCCACCACCGTGAGGACGCCGCGGAAGTGTCCGGGACGCACCGCACCCTCCAGCAGGGTGCCCAGTGGCCCCGGCTCGACGGTGACCTGGGGGTCGCCGCCCGGGTAGACCTCGTCGACCGCCGGCGCGAACACCACGTCGGCGCCCGCCTCGGCGCAGACCGCCAGGTCGGCGTCCAGCGTGCGGGGGTAGCGGTCGAGGTCCTCGCCCGCACCGAACTGCAGCGGGTTGACGAACACGGAGACGACCACGGCACCCTCGGGTCCGACGAGCTCGCGGGCCGTGCGCACCAGGCTGGCGTGGCCGTCGTGCAGCGCCCCCATCGTGGGCACCAGGGCGACGCGTCCGCCGCGCCCGCGCGCCAGGGCGAGCTCGCGGCGCAGGGACTCGCGGGTGGGGGCGAGCGCCGGGGCCGTGGTGGTGGTCGGGGTGGTGGTCGGGGTGGTCACGACTGCTCCTCGTGGTCGGGGCGGGCGCCGCGGCCGGCGCTGCGGCGCCCGCCGAGCACCTCCAGGAGGCGGCGGGCCCGGATCGGCAGGAGCCGGCCGTCGGTGGTGACGCGGTCGACGGTGGCGCGGGCCAGCGCGGCGTAGGACGCCGATGCCTGCGGCGCGTGCGCCTCGAGCTCCTCGACGTGGCGCGCGACCGTGGCGACGTCGCCGCGCGCGACCGGGCCGGTGAGGGCGGCGTCGCCGTGGCGCAGCGCGTTGTCGAGAGCGGCGCCGAGCAGCGGGCGCAGCACGGCCTCCAGCTCGGCCGCGTCGCCCGGGGTGCCGGTCCCCCGGTCGGTGGCGGCGGCGAGGATCTCGCGGGCCTGGGCGACCAGGGTGACGAGGTGGTTCGCGCCGTGGGCCAGTGCGGCGTGGTAGAGCGCCCGGTGCTCCTCGGCCACCCAGAGCGGCCTGCCGCCGACGTCGGCGACGAGCCGCTCGGCCAGCGGGCGCTCCGCGGCGGCCACGGTCACGCCGTACGCGCAGCCGCGCAGCCGCGGCAGGTCCGTCGCGGTGCCGGTGAAGGTGAGCGCCGGGTGCAGCGCGAGCGTGCGGGCGCCGACGGCCGCGGCGGGCGCGAGGACCGCGAGGCCGTGGGCGCCGGAGGTGTGGGCGAGCAGCTGGCCCGGGCGCAGCGCGCCGGCGGCCGCGAGCACCTGCACGACGTTGCCGAGCATGTCGTCGGGGACCGTGAGCAGCAGCAGGTCGGCCGCGCGCGCGACGTCCGAGGGCTTCGCGAGGGGTACGCCCGGCAGCAGCGCGGCCGCGCGCTCGCGGGAGGCGTCGGACTCGCCGGAGACGGCGACGACGTGGTGGCCGGCGTCGGCCAGGGCCCGGGTCAGGACGGCGCCGACGCGGCCCGCGCCGATGGCGCCGACCCGCAGCGGAGCGTCGCTGCCGGAGCAGGACAGGGGTGTCCCGGATGAGGACATGGTCCGAACCTCTCGTTCCCGTCCCTCCGACCACCCCTCGCGGGGCCGGTGTGGGTACCGGACGTCATCTCGAACTGCGCGGGGCCGGGTGGTCCCGCTTCTGTGCAACCGGAACGGTACGCCCGCCCTTCCCCCGGCGGTACCGGTACCCGGGTGACCTGGCTCACGCGCCGAGCGGGCGGAGGGGACGCGGGGGAAGCGGGGGGCGCGCAGGGCGCGGGGGTCAGGGGGCGTGGTGCACGATCCGGGTCGGGCCGTCGTGGTCCACCACCGCGGAGCCGGCGGCCGCCGCGACCGCGTCGAGGGCGACGTCGGCCACGATGTCGCGCGACCCGTCGGGCACGAGGACGGCGGCGTCCGCACCCGGCGAGCGCAAGGTGCCCGCGGACGGTCGGGCGGAGCGTACGTGCCCGTGCTCCAGCGCGATCGCCGTCCCGCCCACGCCCAGGTTGCGCACGACGTCGCGCCACGCGGCGTCGCGGGCGGTGCCCACCTCGGCCCGCGCGCCCGGCCCCTGCTCGGCCACCGGCCACCACTCCTGGAGCCAGCGCCCGATCTGCTGGGGCACGCCCGTCTCCGCGAGGCGCGCGCCGAGGCGCTCGCGTCCGGTGATGGGGTCGACGTGCACCAGGCGCGGGTAGCCGTCGGGGTCGACCTGGATGACGTGCGTCGGCACGTGGGCGAGCCAGTCGCCGGCCAGCACCGTGCCGGCGAACCCCGCCTGGAGGTCGAAGCGGATCGCGGTCGCGGGCAGCGCTCGCACGATCGCGGGCGTCAGCGCCCCGACCGACCCGAGCAGCACGAGCTCGTCGGGACGCAGCGTGGTGAGCAGGTCGAGGACGGCGTCCGTGGCCTGCAGCAGGGTCGGCGGGTGGGAACGCAGGTAGCCGCCGCCCGCGCCGTACAGCGCCGCGTCCCACGCGTTCTTCCACGTGGGCTCGCTCGGCGGCGGCAGCGCCGGCATGCCGAGGCTGGTCGGGCTCACCGGGCGCTGCTCAGACGTCGGCGACGGGGACGTCGCGGTGCCAGGACTGCGTCATGTACGAGGTCGTCCACCCCATCGAGGTGTAGAGGCCGTCGGCGCCGGTGGGCGAGTCCGCGTCGACCTCGAGGCCGACCCGGTCGCGCCCGCGCAGCGCGGCGTCCGCGATGACGGTGGTCAGCAGGCCCTTCGCGACGCCGCGGCCCCGGGCGTTCGACAGCACGCCGAGGTAGTCGACGTACGACCCGCTCGGCCCGTCCTCCGACTCGCTCTCGGTCGCGACCAGCGCGCCCGCGGGCTCGGCGTCCCCGCCCTCGCCGTCGACGATCTCGGCCAGCCACCAGTGGTCCCAGCGGTGGCCGGGGTCCTGGCGCAGCCGGTGCACGAACTCCGCGAACGTCTCCTCGCGGGAGTTGAAGTGGTCGGTGAACGCGCCCTCGAGCACCTGGTGCACGGCCCGCAGGTCGGCGTCGGCGGGCATCCCGTCGCCCGCGCGACCGACCGCGCGGAACACGACTCCGTTCTTCTCCCAGCGCTCCGGGTCGGGCACGAGGCCGGACTCGTCGGCGTCCACGGGACGCGTCATCTGCCACCAGGCGCGTACGCGCTCGTAGCCCGCGGCCCCCAGCCACGCGTGCTGGCGGGGGTCGTCGGCGAAGGCCCCCGTGTCGATCTGCTGGACGTCGAGGCCGCGCGCCGCCCCGACCTCCCGGGCCTGGCCGTCGGCCCACGCGAACAGCACGCGGGCGCAGCGGGCGGCGTCGGTGTGCAGGAGACCGCGGGCCACGACGTGCACGAACAGCATCCGGCCGGCCGCCCGGTCGTGGACGCTGCCCCAGGCCTGGATCGCCCCCTCGGGGTCGCGCACCACGACGTTGGCGCGGGTGCGGGTGCCGAGGTCGGAGATCTCCAGCAGGACGTCGTCGGTGCCGGCGCTGGGATACCCCCGACCCGCGGTCTCGTGGCCGCGCAGCAGCTCCGTCAACCGTTCGACGTCGGCGACGGAGGCCGGGTCGACGGTGTCGACCGACCACCCCTCCGGCAACGACGGGTCGCTCGGGAGGAGCTCCTCGGGGTCGGACTCGAACCTGCTCTCGGGCGGGATCACCCGCCTGATTGTGCCGCAACGGCTCGCGCCCCCGCCCCCGGTGTCCCGGGAGCGGGGGCGCGTGGTGCCGCGAGCGGGTCGCTCAGGCGTGCTTGCGCATGTCCACGTGGGTGCTCTCCCACGCCACCAGCTCGGCGCGCACGACGTCGAGCTCCTGCTCCAGCTCGGCGAGCCGGACGATCGCCTCGGCGGCGCGCTCCTCCGCGGCGGCGAGCCGCTTGCGGAGGTCGTCCCGCTCGGCGACGGCGGCGTCGGCGCGCTTGGTCTCGGCGTCGGCGCGACGGGTCAGCTCGACCACATTCGTCTGCGCGAGGGCGACGGCCTCCTCGAGGTCCGTCACCTCCTTGCGGCGCTCGGTGAGGTCGGCGTCGCGGTCGGCGAGGCGCTCGGTCATGGAGGTGACGAACTCGGCGTTCTCGTCGGCTCGCGCCGAGGCGAGCGCCGCGTACTCCTTCGCCTGCGCGGACCGGTCGGCCTGCGCGAGACGTCGGGAGGTCATCAGCTCGGAGTGGACGATGCGGAGGGCGGCGGCACCGAGGAGCACGGCGACGGTCGCTGCGGCGAGCACCGCGGCGAAGGAGCCCGTCGGCACCGTGGCTGCGACGAGCAGCCCGGAGGCAACGAGGAGGCCGACGGCGACAGCGACACGCGTGCTGCGTTGCCGGCGGCGGGCGTTGGGGGAAGCCATGGTGTCAACCCTAGGCCGCGGGGGGCCCCGATCGGACGCGACACGCGCGTTCCAGGAGCAGCGCCGCGACCAGCACGGCCGCGCCGGCGAGCGCGGCGACCAGCGCCCGGAGCATCCGTTCGTCGGCCACCTGCGACGCGGCACCCATCCAGCTGACGGCGTGGCCGGCGTACCCGCCCAGCAGCAGCGCGCCCACCAGGGCCGAGGCCCGCGCGAGCACCAGGCGGTTGACGGCGTGGTCGGCCGAGAGCTCCGCGCGGGTGCGCTCGACGCTGCGGCGGGTGGCGTACGCCGTGCCCGCCAGCACCGCGGCGACGAACGCGAGGACGAGCACCTGGGTCCACGACACCGCCGGCACCGCCACGTCGAGGGCGCCGAGCGCGCGCCGCACCAGCCACCCGCCGACCAGCCCGACGACGAGCCAGCCGGTCAGGACCCCCGGGCCGAGCGGCCGCAACCGCCCCGCGGGCGGCTCGGGCTCAGGAGGGGGTGGAGAGGACGAGGTCGTCACGACGGCGGACGCCCTGGTCGCCGACGGCGGCGAGCAGGTCGGCCACCTTGCCGAAGTCGGGGATCTCGGCGTCGGGCTCGAGGTCGAACCACGGCTGCAGGACGAACGCGCGCTCGGCGGCGCGCGGGTGCGGGAGCTGCAGCCAGTCCTCCTTGCTGCGGCGGTCGCCGACGACGATCAGGTCGACGTCGAGCGTGCGGGGCGCGTTGACGATGCCGTCGCGCTCGCGACCGTACGCGTCCTCGATCGCCTGCACGCGGTCCACCAGGCGGGCCGCCGACAGCGTCGTGTCGAAGAGGACGACCGCGTTGAGGAAGTCCTCCGAGCCGTCGGGGGACGCGACCGGCGCCGTCTCGTAGACCGCCGAGACACCGGTGATCCACACGTCGGGCGTGTCCGCGAGCGCGTCGACGGCACCCTGGAGGTTCGCGAAGCGGTCACCCAGGTTCGATCCCAGCGAGATCACCGTGCGACGGATCGGGCGCATCTCGCCCGTCAGCGTGTCGGCATCGATGATGTGCGGGTTCGGGGTCTCGGTCACCTTCGGCCTCGTTTCCGTTCGATCGTCAGAGCGACGTCGGAGAACGTCGCGGTGATGGGCGCCTCCGGCTTGTGGAGGGTCACCCTGACCCATTCAACACGACCCTCCGAGAGGCACACGTCAGCGATCCGCTGGGCGACCGTCTCGACGAGGTCGACGGGGTCGGACTCGACGGCGGCCTTCACCGCCATGGTGAGACTTCCGTAGTCCACGGTGTCGTGCAAGTCGTCGGACCGAGCCGCGGGACCCGTGTCGAGACCCAGCACGAGGTCGACCACGAACCGCTGCCCGTCGCGGCGCTCGTCGGGGAAGACGCCGTGGTGCGCGAAGCACTCGATGCCGCGCACGGCGAGCTCGTCGGTCATCGCTGCTCCTCCTGGTCGGTGGGTACGCCCGCCTGCGCGGCTGCCGGCACGCCCGCCTGTGCGGCCCGCCAGGCCCCCCGCACGGCGAGGGCGTCGCAGGTCGCCCGCACGTCGTGGACCCGAACGCACCACACGTCGGCGTCGGCGAGCAACAGGCTGAGGGCGGCGGTCGCGTGCTCGCGCTCGGGCACGGGACGCAGGCCGTCGCCCTCGCCCAGCAACCGGCCCAGGAAGGTCTTGCGGCTCCCGCCGACCAGCACCCGGTGGCCGAGGGCGGCCAGCTGCGGCAGCCCGGCGAGCAGCTCCCAGTTCTGGCCGGCGTGCTTCGCGAAGCCGAGACCGGGGTCGAGCACGAGGCGCTCGGGGGCGACACCCGCGGCGAGCGCGGCGTCGCGGCGTACCCGCAGCTCGTCGACGACCTCGACGACGACCCCGCGCGGGTAGTGCGCGAAGCGCTGCATCTCGGCGGCGTGGGCGCGCCAGTGCATGGCGACGTAGGTCGCCCCGCCAGCCGCGGCGACGTCGAGGATGCGGGGGTCGGCGATGCCGCCGGAGACGTCGTTGACGATCGTCGCGCCCGCGGCGAGCGCGGCCTCGGCGACCTCGGCGCGCATGGTGTCGACGGACACCGTGGCGCCGGCGGCCGTGAGGTCGCGGATCACCGGCACGACGCGGTCCAGCTCCTCGGCCAGCAGCGGACGGGTGGCGCCGGGGCGGGTCGACTCGCCCCCGATGTCGAGGAGGTCGGCGCCCTGCTCGAGCAGCGCGAGACCGTGCCGCACGGCGGCGTCGGCCTCGGCCCAGCGCCCCCCGTCCGAGAACGAGTCGGGGGTGACGTTGACGACGCCCATGACGAGCGGCCGTGCGGGGTGCACGCTCACGACGGTCAGTGCCGCGGGCTGTGGATCAGCGCCATCGCCTCGGCGCGCGTGGCGGGGTTGTGCATCATCCCGCGCACGGCCGAGGTGAGCGTGCGGGCGCCGGCCTTGCGCACGCCGCGCATCGTCATGCACAGGTGCTCGGCCTCGATCACGACGATGCAGCCGCGGGGCTCGAGGATGCTCATCAGTGCGTCGGCGACCTGGGTGGTCAGCCGCTCCTGCACCTGCGGGCGCTTCGCGTAGACGTCGACGAGGCGGGCCAGCTTCGACAGGCCGGTGATCTTCCCGGACTCCGACGGGATGTACCCGACGTGGGCGACGCCCGTGAACGGCACCAGGTGGTGCTCGCACATGCTCCACAGCTCGATGTCGCGCACGAGCACCATCTCGTCGTGCCCGATGTCGAACGTCGTGGTCAGCACGTCCTCCGGCTGCTGGCGCAGACCGGCGGTGAGCTCGGCGTACGCCCGCGCCACGCGCGCCGGGGTGTC
Organism: Nocardioides imazamoxiresistens; assembly: GCF_032378595.1. Lineage (NCBI taxonomy): Bacteria > Bacillati > Actinomycetota > Actinomycetes > Propionibacteriales > Nocardioidaceae > Nocardioides > Nocardioides imazamoxiresistens. The sequence goes on along the minus strand of NZ_JAVYII010000008.1, from coordinate 14,630 downwards.
CGCCAGGCCCTCGCGGTCGGGGTCCTCGCCGATCGCCGCCAGCAACTCGCGCACCGCGGCCTCGGCGCGGTCGTGGTCGAACGGCGGCCGCTCGGCCGGGTCCTCGAGGCCGATCGGCGAGATCACGGCGCGCCCGTGCCCGGGGGGAACGGGCCCGGCGAGGCCGGACCCTCGGGGCCCGGCGTGCCGCCGTGCAGGTCGCCGCCGGAGCCGGGCGGCGTGATGATCGTGGCGCCCTGCTCGCCCTTGCCGAGGTCGACGGCGCCCTCGCGGGCCCGGTCGCGCACAGCCTGCGGGATCTGGACGGGCGGGACCTCGGAGGGGTTGCGCGTCGGCGAGCCCGTCCACGCGGGACGGCGCGGACGCATCCGCAGCGGCTCGAACACCGCGGCGATCTCGGCCTTGTCGAGGGTCTCGCGCTCGAGCAGCGCGAGCACCAGGGCGTCGAGGACGTCCCGGTTCTCCTCGAGGATGTCGAAGGCCTCCTGGTGGGCCGTCGTGAGGAGGATCTTCGTCTCCTCGTCGACGATCGCCGCGACGTCCTCGGAGTAGTTGCGCGAGTGGCCGAGGTCGCGGCCGAGGAACGGCTCGGAGTTCGACTCGCCCAGCTTGATGGCGCCGAGGCGCTCGGTCATGCCGTACTGCGTGACCATCGCGCGGGCGACGTTCGTCGCCTTCTCGATGTCGTTGCCGGCGCCGGTCGTCGGGTCGTGGAAGATCAGCTCCTCCGCGGCGCGCCCGCCCAGCATGTACGCCAGCTTGTCGAGCATCTCGCTGCGCGTCTGGGAGTACTTGTCCTCGTCCGGCAGGACCATCGTGTAGCCGAGCGCGCGACCGCGCGGCAGGATCGTCACCTTGTGCACGGGGTCGTTGCCCGGGAGGGCCGCGGCGACGAGCGCGTGGCCGCCCTCGTGGTAGGCCGTCACGAGCTTCTCGTGCTCGTTCATCAGGCGCGTGCGGCGCTGCGGGCCGGCGATCACGCGGTCGATGGCCTCGTCGAGGTGCGCCGCGGTGATCAGCTTCCCGCTGGAACGGGCGGTCAGCAGCGCCGCCTCGTTGAGGACGTTGGCGAGGTCGGCGCCGGAGAAGCCGGGGGTGCGGCGGGCGACCGACATCAGGTCGATGCCCTCGGCCAGCGGCTTGCCGCGCGAGTGCACCTGCAGGATCCGGTGGCGGCCCGAGAGGTCCGGGGCGTCGACCTGGATCTGGCGGTCGAAGCGGCCCGGGCGCAGCAGCGCCGGGTCGAGCACGTCCGGGCGGTTCGTGGCGGCGATGAGGATGACGCCGCCGCGCACGTCGAAGCCGTCCATCTCGACGAGCAGCTGGTTGAGCGTCTGCTCCCGCTCGTCGTGGCCGCCGCCCATGCCGGCGCCGCGGTGGCGACCGACGGCGTCGATCTCGTCGATGAAGACGATCGCCGGGGCGTTCTCCTTCGCCTGCTCGAACAGATCACGCACGCGGCTCGCGCCGACGCCGACGAACATCTCGACGAAGTCGGAGCCGGAGATCGAGTAGAAGGGCACGCCCGCCTCGCCGGCGACGGCGCGTGCGAGGAGGGTCTTGCCGGTGCCGGGGGGCCCGTAGAGCAGCACGCCCTTGGGGATCTTCGCGCCGACGGCCTGGAACTTGGCGGGCTCGGAGAGGAACTCCTTGATCTCGCCGAGCTCCTCGATCGCCTCGTCGCAGCCGGCGACGTCGGCGAACGTCGTCTTCGGCATGTCCTTGGTGATCAGCTTCGCCTTGGACTTGGCGAACTGCATGACGCCGCGGCCGCCGCCCTGCACCTGGTTCATCAGGAAGATGAAGAGGGCGAGGATGATGATGAACGGCAGGATGCTGACGAGCAGCGAGCCCAGCAGGCTGGGCTGCGGGTTCTCGGAGTTGGACCGCTCGATCGTGCCCTCGGCGACCTGCTCGTCGACGGCCTCGATGATGCCGCCCTGCTGGCCCTGGACGTAGTACGCGACCACGTCGCGCCCACCCTCGCGGTCGACGTCGTCGTCGAGCACCGCCTCGATCCGCTGCTCACCGTCGACGAAGGTGATCTCGCTGACCTGGCCGTCGGCGACGTACTTCTCCATGCGCGACGTGCTGATCTCGTCGGACGCGTCGCCCGAGACGAGGAACTGCAGCGCGAGGAGCACACCGACCACGGCGATGACGATCCAGAGCCAGGGCCCCTTGAACAAACGCTTCACAGGCTTCTTCCACTACACGGACGGGTGAGGGTCGGGACGTGGTCGCCGGCCGGAGCCGCACGGCGCTGCCCCTCGGGTTGTCTGCGGCGATTCTGCCGCACGGCGCAACCTCGGGGGGCCGAACGGCCCGGCGGGCCGGCCCGGCCGGAGCTGGCCGGGGCGGTCGGCGACGGTCAGGAGTAGACGTGCGGCGCCAGGGTGCCGATGCAGCGCAGGTTGCGGTAGCGCTCCTGGTAGTCGAGGCCGTAGCCGACGACGAACTCGTTGGGGATGTCCCACCCGACGTACTTCGGGGTCACCGGCATGGCGAGCGCCTCCGGCTTGCGCAGCAGGGTGGCGATCTCGACGCTGGCGGGGCCGCGGCTGGTCAGGTTGGAGATCAGCCAGCTCAGCGTCAGGCCGGTGTCGATGATCTCGTCGACGACGAGCACGTGCTTGCCCGAGATGTCGGTGTCGAGGTCCTTGAGGATGCGCACCACGCCGCTCGACTTGGTGCCGGAGCCGTAGGAGGAGACCGCCATCCAGTCGGTCTCGACGTGGCGGGTCAGCGCCCGGGACAGGTCGGCCATCACCATGATCGCGCCGCGCAGGACGCCGACGACGAGCAGCTCCTGCCCCTCGTAGTCCGCCTCGATCCGGCGGGCCATCTCGTCCAGCTTCTCGAGGATCTGCTCCTCGGTGAAGAGGATGTCGACCAGGTCGTTCTCTACGGAGGAGGCGTCCACGGTCGGCAAGCCTGCCACAGGTCCGCCCCCGGGGTCAGACCGGCAGGGTCAGACCGCGCGGGCCGGGCCCGTGGGCCCGAAGGTCACGGTCGCGGCCCCCGGCGTCCGCCGCGCCGTGACGTGCCCCGGCAGCTGCACCTGCGAGCCGCCGGGCGCCACGGCGAGCCGCGCCAGCGCGTCCACGTGGACCGCGAACAGCTCGGCGTCCACCGCCCCCGCGGCCAGCGCGGCGAGACGCAGCACCCGCGTCCGGACCGCGGCCGGGCTGCCGTCGAGCGCCGCGAGGTCGACGACGGTGTCCTGCCCCGCGCCGCGGGCCGCCCGGGCGTACGCCTGGTCCGCGAGCTCGTCGAGGGCCTCCGCGTCGGCGCGCAGCAGGTCCGCGGTGCGCGCCAGGTTGTGCCGCACCCGGGGGTTGAGCTCCTCGGCGAGCACGGGCAGCACGCGCTCGCGCAGCCGCGAGCGGGTGAACCGAGGGTCGCTGTTGTGCGGGTCCTCCCACCACGCGACACCCTCGGCGCGGCAGGCCGCCTCGGTCTCCTCCCGGGTCACGTCGAGCAGCGGCCGGCGGAACACGCCGAACGCGCGCCGCATCCCGGCCACCGAGCGACCCCCGGACCCGCGGGCCAGGCCGAGCAGCACCGTCTCCGCCTGGTCGTCGAGCGTGTGGCCCAGCAGCACCGCGCCCGCCGCGTACGACTCCGCGACCTGGCCCAGCACGGCGTACCGCGCCTCGCGCGCCGCCGCCTCGACCCCCTGGCCGCCGCCCTCGACCCGCACCCGGGCCGACAGCGTCTCGTCGGCGCCGAGCGCCGCCATCTGCTCGACGACCCGGGCGGTGTGCTCCCCCGAGCCGTCCTGCAGGCCGTGGTCGACGACCGCGCCGACGACCCGGGACCCGAGGGCGTCGCGCGAGCGCGAGCAGACGAAGACGGTGGCCGCGAGCAGCGCGAGCGAGTCGGCGCCGCCGCTGCACGCGACGACCACCGTGGCGGGCGCTCCTGCGGTCGCGAGGTCACGGCGTACGCCCGCGCGCACCGCCGCCAGCGCGGGGTCGAGGCTCACCGGGCGCGGCTCACTGCGTGGGCGTCCGCTCAGCCCAGCACGCGGTCGACCCACGCGTGCGGGTCGGCGATCTCGGAGCGCGAGGGCAGCGTGTGGGGCGAGGACCAGACGGCGTTGAACTCGTCCATGCCGACCCGGTCGACGACGGCGCGGACGAAGGCCGCCCCGTCGCGGTACTGCGCCATCTTGGCGTCCAGCCCCAGCAGGCGGCGCACCGTGCGGTCGAGGAACCCGATGCCGTCACGGCGGCGCTCGAACGAGGCGCGGATGCGGCGCACGGTCGGGATCACCGTGGGACCGACCCCGTCCATCACGACGTCGGCGTGGCCCTCCAGCAGCGACATCACGCCCGTGACGCGGTCGATCACCTCGCGCTGCTCCGGGGTGCTCAGCATCTCGACCAGCGAGCCGCGACCGCCGGCGCGCACGGCCTCCACGGCCCGCGTCAGCGCGTCCTCCAGGGCGGAGGAGGGGTCGAGCGTCCCGGCCAGCTGCTGCACCTGGGCGCGCAGGTGGTCGGCCAGCCACGGCACGGTCGTGAACTGCACGCGGTGGGTCTCCTCGTGCAGGCAGACCCAGAGCCGGAAGTCGTCCTTGCGGGCGCCGATCTGCTCGGCCACCTGCCACACGTTCGGCGCGACCAGCAGCAGCCGGCCGTCGGGCGCCACGTCGGTCGGGGCGAACGGGTCGAACTGGCCGAGCACCTTGCCCGAGAGGAAGCCCAGCAGCGTGCCGACCTCCGTGCCCGTCACCCGGGCGCCGACGGCGGCGCCGGCCCGGCGCACCGGCTCCGGCAGCGTGATCGGGCCGTCGTCGCCCTCCTTGCCCTCGCCCAGCCGGTCGAGGAAGGGCTGCAGCAGCGCCGCGAAGCTCTGGGTGTTCGCCTCGACCCAACGGGGCCGGTCGACGACGAGCACGGGCGCGGCGTCCTCGCGGGCGTCGAGGCCCGTGAAGTCGCGCACCAGGCCGGTGGAGCGGATCGCGTCGGCACGCAGGCCCTCGACCAGGGCGGCGACCTCGTCGGCGGGGATGCGGGGCGGGGGCGGGGCGAGGCGGGCGCCGAGCCGGGCCGCGAGGTCCCAGTCCACCGACGGGCGTACGGACGACATGCTGGCGACCCTACGGGGACGCCGAAGGGGCGTCCGTCGGGCTCGTCGTCGAGCCGGTCGACCCGGTCGACCCGGTCGACCCGGTCGAGCTGCAGGTGCAGGCCGCGATCGCCGCGGCGGCGCCGTCCACGGCCTCGCGTCCGTCGAGCGCGTCGTCGACGCCGACCCGGTCGGCGATCACGACGAAGCGCAGCGGCGTGCCGGTGGCGTCCTGGACGACGCCCGCGAGCCCCTGCACGCCGGTGAGCGTCCCCGTCTTGGCCCGCACGGTGCCCAGCCCCGCGGGCTGCTCGGCGAAGCGGTTGGTCAGCGAGCCGTTCCAGCCGCCTACCGGCATCCCGGTCAGCGCGGCCCGCAGCTCCGGGTGCTCCGCCGACGCCGCCAGCCCGAGCACCCCGAGCAGGGTGCCCGCGGAGAGCAGGTTCTCCCGGGAGAGCCCCGACCCGTCGCGCAGCACGTCGGCGCCCAGGTCGACGCCGAGGTCGGCGAGGGTGCTGCGCACGCCCTCGGCGCCGCCCTCGAAGGACCCGGCTCCCGCGGCCGCCAGGCCGACGTGGTGGGCCAGCACCTCGGTGGTCTCGTTGTCACTGGTCGCGAGCAGGCGCTCGACGATCTCCTCGACGGGCGCGCTCTCGACGGCGGCGAGCGTCTCGCCGTTCCCGCCGAGGCCCGCGACCGGGTCGCCCACGACCTGGATCCCCGCCTGGGCGAGCGCGGCGGCGTACCAGGCGGCGGCGTCGAGCGCCGGGTCCGCGACGACCTCGTCCTCGTCGTCGGCCGCGCGGCCCCGGTCGGCCCACAGGGCGCCGATCGGGGCGACGACGTCGTCGGGGCCGTAGCTGGCGGGCCAGGCCGGGGTGTAGCCCGCGCCGGTGAACAGGCCCGCGTCGTAGGCGACCTCGACGCTGGTGACGCCCTGCGCGCGCAGCCCCTCCGCCGTCGCGGTGGCCAGCTCGCGCAGCGACGCGCGGGCCGGGTAGGTGCCCGGCGCGTCGGGCGCGACCGGCTCGCGCACGAGCAGCGGGTCGCCACCCCCGACGAGGACCACGCGCCGCACGCCGGAGGGCGTACCCCCGGCGGCCTCGCCGACGTCGCCGCCGTCGACGACGGTGGTGCTGAAGGTCCGGTCGGGGCCGAGGGCCTCGAGCGCCGCGACCGAGGTCAGCAGCTTGGTGGTGGAGGCGGGCATGACGCGGTCGGGACCGGAGACGTACGCCTCCCCCTCGCCCAGCGGCGCGACGGCGACCAGCACCTGGGGGCCGAGGTCCTCGTCGGCGACGAAGGGCGCGAGCGCCGCGGCGACGGCGTCCTGGTCGACCACCGTCCCCGCGCCCGTGCTCGCCGCCAGCAGCGGGTCGGGCTCGGCGGGGTCGGGCAGCTCGAGCCCGTCCGGCGGCGGGACGTCGGCGGGGTCGCCCGCCTCGTCGGAGGGGCCGCCGGTCCACCGATCGACCAGGTCGAGGCGCCAGACGCCCAGTCCCGCGGCTGCCACGACGAGCAGCAGGACGACCGCGAGGGCCGCGACCTTGCCGCCCCGCCTGCGGTGCTTGCTCCGTGACACCTAGGATCACCTCTAGTTCGATCGGTCCGGCGACATTGTGCGCGAGAACGAGGGCCACCCAGACATCGGCCGCGCCGGCGCGGCCGCAACGCGGAAGGCAACAGCGTGCTCGAGTTCGACGTACTCGTGGAGATCCCGAAGGGCGAGCGGAACAAGTACGAGGTGGACCACCACTCCGGTCGCCTCCGCCTGGACCGGACCCTGTTCACGGCGACGCAGTACCCGACCGACTACGGCTACATCGAGGACACCCTCGGCCAGGACGGCGACCCGCTGGACGCCATGGTGATCCTGCTGCAGCCGACCTTCCCGGGCTGCCTGATCAAGGCCCGCGCGATCGGCATGTTCCGCATGACCGACGAGGCCGGCGGCGACGACAAGGTCCTGTGCGTGCCCGCGGGCGACCCGCGCTACCAGCACTACAAGGACCTCGGCGACGTCTCGAACTTCGACCTGCTCGAGATCAAGCACTTCTTCGAGGTCTACAAGGCCCTCGAGCCCAACAAGTCGGTCGAGGGCGCCGACTGGGTCGGCGCCGAGGCCGCGCAGGCCGAGGTCGCCGCCTCGTTCCAGCGCTTCAAGGACAACGGCAGCAAGTACTGACCCGCGTCAGCACACCGCCGAGGGCGGGCACCCGGTCCGGGTGCCCGCCCTCGTCGCGTCCCGGGCTGCGGTTCGGGCTGCGGTTCGGGCTGCGTCGAGTTGCGGGTTGCGCCGCGCCCTGGCCGTCGAGTTGCGGGTTACGCCGCGCCCTGGCCGTCGAGCGCGGCTCGGACCGCGAGACGCGGCGTAACCCGCAACTCGACGCGCGTACCCAGGCACAACCCGCAACTCGACGCGCGTACAGCGGCACAACCCGCAACTCGACGCAGACCGGGTCAGGCGTCGTCCGGGACCTTCTCCGCGACCATCTCGGCGGTCTCGCCGAGGGGGTGGTGGCCGGGGACCTCGGCGGCGCCCTGCTCGCCCGCGACGACGACGGGGCCGAGCAGGTCGGGGGCGCGCAGCACCTCCTCGGGCACGGCGAACGCGTCGACGAGCACCCGCGCGTGCGGCCGCAGCCGCCGGCACAGGTGGTCGACCTCGCGGCGCACCTGCTTCGCACGCGCCGACGACATCCGGCCGTGCTCGAGGAACCACGCCCGGTCCGCCTCGATCAGCGACAGCGCGTGCAGGTCGAGCAGCATGCCCATCACGCGCCGCTCGTCGCCCTCGGGCAGCGACTCGACCTTCGCGACGAACGCCTCGAGCACCGTGCGCTCGACGTGGGCGCGGGCCGCGGCGATGACGTGCGCCTGCACCCGCGAGAACACCTCGCCGGGCTCGATCCCGTCGTCCACGCCGCTCTTCAGGCGCCGCGCGGCCGAGGCGATGACCTGCTCCTCGCGGTAGCGCAGCATGGCGAGCTGGTACGACGTGTCCAGCACGCCGGTCTCGTCCTCGTCCTCGTCGCCGCTCGGCAGCAGCCCGCGGACCCGCTCGAGCAGCTGGTGGGCCCGGGTGCGCTTGACGACCTCGTCGAGGGCCAGCCCGCCGACGAGCCGCACCATCCCGAGCTGGTCGGCGTCCTGGAAGTCGCTGGCGTAGTCGGTCAGCAGGCCCTTCGCGACGAGCTGCAGCAGCACGTGGTTGTCGCCCTCGAACGTCGTGAACACGTCCGTGTCGGCCTTGAGCGCGGCGAACCGGCTGGCCGACAGGTAGCCCGCGCCGCCGCACGCCTCGCGGCACTCCTGGATGGTGCGCGTCGCGTGCCAGGTGCCGTACGCCTTGAGCCCGGCCGCCGCGGACTCCAGCGCGCGCCGCGAGCGGTCGTCGGTGCGCTCGCCCGAGAACACCGCGTGCAGGTCGCCGGCGACCTCCTCCTGCGCGGCGTGCAGGGCGTACGTCGCCGCCAGCAGCGGCAGCAGCCGGCGCTGGTGCAGGCCGTAGTCGAGCAGCAGCTCCTCCTGCTCGCCCGAGGCCTCGAACTGGCGGCGGCGCTCGGCGTAGCGCACTGCAAGCGTCATGGCGACCTTCGAGGCGTTGATCGCGGCCCCGCCGACGCTGACGCGGCCCTGGACCAGCGTGCCGATCGTGGTGAAGAAGCGGCGCCCGGGGCTCTCGATCTCGGAGTCGTAGACCCCGGCCTCGGACACGGTCGCGAAGCGGTCCAGCAGGTTCTCGCGGGGGATCCGCACGTCGTCGAACCAGATCCGACCGTTGTCGACGCCCTGCAGGCCCATCTTGTGACCGCAGTCCTCGATGCGCACGCCGGGCGCCGGCACGAGCCGGTCGTCCTCGTCGCGCACCCGGATCGGCACGACGAACGCGTGCACGCCCTGGCTGTCGCCGGCGATGTGCAGCTGCGCGAAGACGACCGCCACCTCGGCGTGCCGGGCCGCGTTGCCGATGTAGTCCTTGCGCGCCGCGTCGTGCGGCGTGCGCAGGACGAACTCGTCGGTCGCGAGGTCGAACGTCGCGGTGGTCTCGAGCGCCTGCACGTTGGAGCCGTGGCCCGACTCGGTCATCGCGAAGGAGCCCAGCAGGCTGCCGTCGATGATGCGACGCAGGTACGCCTCGTGGTGGCGGCGGGTGCCCAGCTGCAGGACCGCGCCGCCGAAGAGCCCGAACTGCACGCCCACCTTGACCAGGACCGACAGGTCGCCGTAGGCGAGGGTCTCGAACGCGGCCACGGAGGCGCCGATGTCGCCGCCGCCCCCGTGCTCGGTCGGGAAGCCGAACCCGGTCTGGCCGGTGGCGGCGACCTTCTGCACGACCTCGAGGACGCGGTCGCGGTAGGTGTCGCGGTCGAGGTCGTCGACCTCGTCCAGCAGCCCGGCGTGCTCGACCAGGTTGCGGCGGACGAGGTCGCGGACCTCGGCGTAGCGGCCGTCCAGGATCGCCTGCAGCGCGACCGGGTCGGGAGCGATGTCGTGGGGTGCGGAGCGCTCCGGCGAGCGCGCGACGTCGGTGGCCATGCACCGAAACTACCGGCCGGTACCAGCCGGTCCCAGGCCCCGTGGGCTGCTACTCCTGCTGCGGGTCCGCGGCGGGGCGCCGCTTGCGCAGGTTGAGCCGCGAGGCCTCCGGCGAGCGCTCCTCGTCGGTCTCGACCCGCACGTCGACGTCCTTGCCGTCGGCGCCGACCGGCACCTTGGAGCTGGTCGTCGTGGGGTGGCTGGACAGGCCGGACAGGCCTCTTCGTTCGAACTTCTGCCCGCTCGCCACTCCACCGACGTAGAAGGCGACCACCGCGATCATGGCGCCGGCGATGTCGTCGGCGACGTAGTGCCAGCCGAAGTAGAGCGTGGCGATGATCGTGAGGCCGAAGTTGCCCCAGAAGATCCAGTGGATGATCCGGCTGCGGATCGTGTACTGCACCATCAGCGCCCACAGCAGGGTGATCGCGGTGTGCAGGCTCGCGAACGCGGCCGTCGACTGCAGGCCGTCGCTGGCGTTCCACAGCACGTTGGTGCGGGAGTAGAACAACGAGTCGGCCAGGTCGCTCGCGCCGGTGTCGATGTCGGCGTAGAGCCAGGGGAACGCGAACTTCGGGCCGAGCGCGGGCAGCATGTAGTAGCTGGCCGTGCCGAGGGTCCAGGCGATGACCTGCGAGGTCACGAACCAGTAGCCGAACGAGATGTTGCGCGACCAGATCACCCACACGGCGACCAGGACAGGCACCATCGGCAGGTACCACAGGTAGATCGTGGAGATCAGCTGCTCGAACCAGGTGAAGCCGAAGAGCGTGTGCAGCACGGCCGACGGGTCGTTGCCCAGGAACAGGATCCGGTCGAGCGCGTGCAGCTCGGTGTCGTACTTCCGGTCGCCGAGCACGAACGGCAGGAACGACTTCAGGTTCCGGTAGCAGGCGTAGGTGACGTAGAAGCAGCCGATGCCGAGCGCCACGAGGGTGAACCGCTCGCGCGTCCAGTGCTCCTTCCACCGCTGCTTGACCAGCTCGGGGACCTGGCCGACGCGCAGCCGCGAGCGCCACAGCGCCCGGGGCACGAGGTCGACGAACAGCGCGAGACCGACCAGCAGCGGGAAGCGCAGCCAACCGGGCCCGAGGAAGCCCTCGGGGTCGATGACGCTGCGGCCCAGCGACAGGGCGGTGACGAACGCCAGCACCGCCATCGTCGCTGCAACCCCGATCAGCAGGACGTAGGCGCGGCGATACACGCAGGCGAGTCTAGAGGTAGGCGACACCCTCCGGGTCGGGCACCACGCGCACCCTCGCCCCGACCGGCGGGGCCGGGGCGCCGGCCAGCGGGACCTCGAGCTCCCCGGTGCCCGCGACGACGACCCGCAGCCGCGGCCCGACGCCGGTGCGCACCACCCCCGCGGACTCCCCCTCGAGGCCGTCCGGCCCCGGGGCCAGGCGCCAGGCTCCCCGTCGCACCGCCCGGCCGTCGAGGACGTGGGCGTACCCCAGCTGCCGTGCGGCCCGCTCGTCGACGGGCGCGGCGTCCACCACGGCCACCGTGCCCGACTGCACCACGGCGGCGTCGCGCACGAGCGCGAGCCGGTCGGCGACGGCGTACGCCTCGTCCACGTCGTGGGTGACCAGCAGCGCGGTGGTGCCGGCCTCGACGAGGATCCGTCGCACGTCGCCGGCGAGGCGCTCCCGCAGGCCGCGGTCGAGCGCGGACAGCGGCTCGTCGAGCAGCAGCAACCGCGGGTCGCAGGCGAGCGCCCGGGCCAGCGCGACCCGCTGGCGCTCGCCGCCGGAGAGGGTGCCGGGCAGGCGGTCGGCGTACCCGCCCAGGCCGACCAGCTCGAGCAGCTCCGCGACGCGGGCGCGGGTCGCGGCGCGGGCGCGGCGCCGGCCCGGCAGACGCAGGGGGTACGCGACGTTGCGTGCGACGCTGAGGTGCCCGAACAGCTGTCCGTCCTGGAACATCAGCGCGAACCCCCGCCGGTGCACGGGTACGCCCGCCAGGTCGGCGCCGTCGAACGTCACGGTCCCCGCGGCCAGGGGCTCGAGCCCGGCGACGGCGCGCAGCAGCGTCGACTTGCCGCTGCCCGAGGGCCCGAGCACGGCGAGCACCTCGCCGCGGGGCAGCTCGAGCGAGGCGTCGCGCAGGGCGGGCACCCCGTCGTACGCCACCGTCACCCCGTCGAGGACCAGCGTCATCAGACCTCCCCCAGGCTCGGCACCCGCAGGCGCTCGACCAGCAGCATCACCACGGTCACGCACACCGCCAGCACGACGGCCGCGGCCATCGCCATCCCGGCGTTCGACTGCTCCCCCACCTGGCCGGGCGAGCCGAGCAGCCGGCCGATCACCACCGGCAGGGTCGGGTGGTCGGGCCGCGAGAGGAACGACGTGGCCCCGAACTCCCCCAGCGAGACCGCGAACGCGAACCCGCCGGCCGCCAGCAGGGGTCGCCACACCACCGGCAGGTCGACGACGAGCAGCGTCCGGGCGGGCGAGGCCCCCAGCGAGGCCGCGGCCTGGCGCTGCCGGTCGTCGATGCCGGCGAGCACCGGCACGAGGGTGCGCACCACCAGCGGCAGCGCCACCAGCGCCTGCACGAGCGGCACCAGCAGGGGCTCGTCGCGCAGCGCCAGCGGCGGCCGCGCGACGGTGACCAGCAGGCCGAACCCGAGCACGACCGCCGAGACGCCGAGCGGCAGCATGAAGAACCCGTCCAGCACCCGGCGCACCACCCGCTCCCCGCGGCCCCGGGCCCGGCGGGTGACGACCAGGCTGACCAGCACGCCCAGCAGCAGCGCCATCCAGGTGGCGTCCACGGCGACCTGCAGGGAGTTGCGCAGGGCCTCGGTCACCGGCACCACGAGGGCCGTGCTGACGTCCGGCTGCTGCAGCGCCCGGAAGTTGCCGAGCGTCCACGTCCCGCGCACCTGCAGCGACGCCACCACGAGGGCGGCCATCGGCACCACGAGACCCGCGGCCACCAGCAACGTCGCGCCGAGCGCGGGCAGGTCGCCCCGGCGTACGCCCCGCGGCGCGACCGGCGCACGGTCCACGGTCTCCTCGGCAGGCCGCAGCCGGCCCACGAGGAGCAGCAGGAGCACGACCGTGACGACCTGCACCAGCGCCAGGCACGCGGCCGCGGGCAGGTCGAACGCCCGGGTCAGCAGGTAGATCTCGGTCTCCACCGTCGCGTGGCGCAGACCGCCGAGGGTGAGCACGACGCCGAACGCGGTGGAGCAGAACAGGAAGACGACGACCGCCGCGGAGGTGATCGCGGTGCGCAGCGCGGGCAGCGTCACGGTCGCCAGCACCCGCGCCGGCGAGGCGCCGAGGGCCGCCGCCGCCTCCTCCGCGCGCCGGTCCAGCGAGGCCCAGGCGCCGCCGACGACCCGCACGACGACGGCGACGTTGAAGAAGACGAGGGCGGCGACGATCGCCGCCGGCGTCCCGTCCCAGCCGAGGAACGCCAGCCACCCGCCCTCGCCGAGCAGCGCCCGGAACGCGGCGCCGACGACGACGGTGGGCAGCACGAAGGGCACCAGGACCAGGGCGCGCAGCAGCGCGGCCCCCGGGAAGGCCAGGCGGTGCAGGGCGTACGCCGCCGGCAGGCCCAGCAGCAGGGCCAGCAGCGTGCCCAGACCGGCCGACCAGAGCGTGAACCACAGCACCCGGCGCGTGCGGTCGCGACCGAGCACCTCGAGCGCGGCCCCCAGGTCGAGGTGGCCGTCGGGGGCGAGCCCACGCAGGAGCATCGCCCCCACGGGGAGGACGAAGAAGACCAGCAGCACGGCCAGCGGCAGGGCGGCGAGCGCCGCCAGCGCCGGCCAGCGCGGCGCGACTACTCGACCAGGTCCCGCCACTGGCCGATCCACTCCTCGCGGTTGGCCGCGATCTCGTCCGCGGGCAGCGACAGCGTCTCCTCGGGCAGGGGCGCGAACTCGGCCCACGCCTCCGGCAGCTCGACGTCGTCGCGGACGGGGTAGACGTACATGCTGTCGGGCAGCGCCGCCTGGACGTCCTCCGACAGCAGCCAGGTCACGAGGTCCTGCGCCAGCTCCGGCTCGTCGGCGCCGGCGAGGACGCCGGCGAACTCGGTCTGCGCGAAGCAGGCGTCGAGCAGCGCGCGGGTCGTGGTCGCGGAGCCGTCCTCGGTCACCGTGAAGGCCGGGGAGGAGGCGTACGACAGCACGATCGGGCGCTGGCCGCCCCCGCCGCCCGCGCTGAAGGAACCCTCGTAGGCGTCGCTCCAGCCGGCCACGACCTCGGTGCCGTTGTCGAGCAGGCCCTGCCAGTACTCCTGCCACCCGTCCTCGCCGTACGCCGCGATCGTGGCCAGCAGGAAGGCCAGGCCGGGGCTGGAGGCGACGGGGCCGGGGGTCGTGAAGAGCTCGTCGTAGGTGGGGTCGAGCAGGTCGTCGAGCGAGGTGGGCTCGACGATGCCGCGGTCGGCGAACCACTGGGTGTCCACGTTGACGCACACGTCGCCGCTGTCGATCGGGACCAGGCGCGGGTCGTCGAGGGCGTACGCCTCGGCGCCGGACGGCAGCTCGCCCTCGAAGTCGACGACCGCGTCGACGTCGAGCAGCCGGCTGGCGAGCGTGTTGTCGACGCCGAAGATCACGTCGGCGCCCGAGTCGTCGGGGTTGAGCGCGACCTCGGTGACGATCGCGCCCGCGTCGCCGGGCTGGCGGACCTCCAGCTCGACGTCGTGCTCGGACTCGAACGCCTCGACCAGCTCGTCGGGCAGCTGGAACGACTCGTGCGCCAGCAGCACCACGGTCGGCGTCCCGTCGTCCGCGCCGCCGTCGCCGCCCGCCAGCGAGCAGGCGCTCAGGGCCGGGGCGGCGATCGCCGCGGCGACCAGCGGCGCCGCGAGCCTCAGGCGGGTGGTGCGGGCATGGGTGTGCCTCATCGGTTGACTCCCTTCGCCGGTGCTAACCGGAGCAGGTTCGAGGGTCTGCGGCGGTTCCGCACTCTCAGCGCCTGGGCGCTCCCCTGTCGTGTGCCCCCACCCTACGCCGGGGCGCCGGGCGGGGCGGGGCGGGGCCGGGC
>NZ_JAVYII010000007.1:0-250853 GCF_032378595.1 Nocardioides imazamoxiresistens | reverse complement strand
GGCAAAAACAAACAAACTAATCCGTCGACTTATATGACACACTGTTGAGTTCTCAAGAATCACACGCGCACCGCTTGGTCCGGATCTCTCCAGGCCCCTCGGGGCAACCCGCAGAAACTTACCGGTTCAGGTTGACCGTGTCAAACCCGCCTTGCTCGTTCCTGTCGCTGCTCCTGGCGCGCCACTGGCCCGGTCTTTCGACCCGGTCTGTGGGAGCCGCTCGCGGCGACAGGAAGAACATTAGGGGACGTTCTCCACGCCGTGCAAATCGGACGTGAACGGAGGGTGTTTCCCCAGGTCAGGAGCTTGTGCGTCGCCTCGGCGTCTGCCGGCGGTAGCTCGAGACGGTCGGATCGCCCGCCAGGAAGAACCTCCAGGGCCGCTCCTGCTCGCGTCCGACGCCCACGCGCGGGCCCGCCAGAATCATTTCGGGGTCGGGCGTGTCGTGCCGTTCGAGCCGCAGGGGCCCGGTCCCTGCGAGCAGGTCGGTGCCGTCGAACGACCGGTCGACCCCCAGGCAGCGGGTGAGCAGGCCCGGTCCCCGTGCCCACCGCTGCGGCGGGACCTCCGGGCGTACCCGGCCGACCACGTCGTGGCCGGCCACCACCTCGCCGGCTCGCAGGAGCACCCCGCACCCGTGGCCCTCGTGGCCCGCGACCACGTTGAGGCAGTGGTGCATCCCGTAGGACAGGTAGACGTACGCGTGCCCGGCCGGACCGAACATGGTGCGGTTGCGGTCCGTCGGTCCCCGCCACGCGTGCGAGGCGGGGTCGGTCTCGCCGTCGTACGCCTCGACCTCGGTGATCCGCACCCGCACCGGGCCCGCGACGACCGCGCACCCCAGCAACGCGACAGCGGCCTGCTCGACGGGCTGGGTCAGCTCGTCGCGCAGGCCGCTGGTGGTCACGGCTCCTCGGTACCCGGTCTCAGGCCAGGCGTGCACGCAGCTCGGCCGCACGGGCCCGGGCGGCGTCCAGCTGCTCGGCCACGCGCACCGGAGCGGTCCCGCCGACGCCGTCGCGCGACGCGACCGAGCCCTCCACGGTGAGCACCTCGCGCACCCCGGCGTGCAGGGCGGGGTGGATGTCGGCCAGATCGGCGTCCGTGAGGTCGGGCAGGTCGATGCCGGCGGCCTCGCACCGGCGTACGCACTCCCCCGCGACCTCGTGGGCGACGCGGAAGGGCACCCCCTCCCGCACCAGCCACTCCGCCACGTCGGTGGCCAGCGAGAACCCCTGGGGGGCCAGCTCCGCCATCCGGTCGGTGTCGAAGGTCAGCGTGGCGACCATCCCGCTGAACGCGGGCAGCAGGACCTCGAGGGTGTCGACGGTGTCGAACACCGGCTCCTTGTCCTCCTGCAGGTCGCGGTTGTACGCGAGCGGCAGGGCCTTGAGGGTGGCCATCAGACCGGCGAGGTCCCCGATCAGGCGCCCGGCCTTGCCCCGCGCCAGCTCGGCGATGTCGGGGTTCTTCTTCTGCGGCATGATGCTCGACCCCGTCGACCACGAGTCGTGCAGCCGCACGAAGCGGAACTCGGCCGTCGACCAGAGGATGACCTCCTCCGCGAGGCGGCTGACGTCCACGCCGATCATCGCGCCGACGAAGGCGAGCTCGGCGACGAAGTCCCGCGAGGCCGTGCCGTCGATGGAGTTGGCGCTGGAGCCGGTGAACCCCAGCTCGGCTGCGACCCCCCGCGGGTCGAGCCCCAGGCTGGAGCCCGCGAGCGCCCCCGCGCCGTACGGCGAGTCCGCCGCCACGCGCGCGTCCCAGTCGGCCAGCCGGTCGACGTCGCGCAGCAGCGCCCAGGCGTGGGCGAGCAGGTGGTGGCTCACCAGCACCGGCTGCGCGTGCTGCAGGTGCGTGCGCCCCGGCATGATCGCGCCCAGGTGCTGCTGGGCCTGGTCGGCCAGCGCACCGACCAGGTCGAGGACCTGGCCCGCGACCACGCGGGCGTGGTCGCGCAGGAACATCTTGAACAGCGTGGCGATCTGGTCGTTGCGGGAGCGCCCGGCCCGCAGCCGCCCACCGACGTCCGGACCGACCTCGGCGAGCAGCAGCCGCTCGAGGGCACCGTGGACGTCCTCGTCCGAGGGGTCCGGGGCGAGGTCGCCACTGGCGTACCGCTCCCCCAGCACGTCGAGCCCGCGCAGCAGCTCGCCGTGGTCGGCGTCGCTCAGCAGACCGGCGCGGTGCAACGCGCCGGCGTGCGCCCGCGACCCCGCGAGGTCGTAGGGCGTGAGCCGCCAGTCGAAGTGCGTCGAGCGCGACAGCGCCTCCAGCTCCGGGCTGGGGCCGCCGGCGAACCGACCGCCCCAGAGCTTGCCCGTGTTGGTCGCCCCGTCCTTGGACACGTCGCTGGTCCCGTCCTCGGCCATGCTCAGTCGGTCCCGAACTCCATGGCGGCGGCGTCGAGCGCCTCGCCCTCGGCGCCCTCGAGCGCCGGGTTCTCCGTGATCCGGTCGGCGCCCCCGGTCTCGATCTCGCCGAAGAGCGTGCCGTTCTCGACGAGGACCTGGCCCTGGTCGAGGGGCTGCGCCGCGTACGCCTCCAGCTTCCAGCGCGAGTCGGCGATGTCGAGGTTGCGCATCGTCAGCTGGCCGATGCGGTCGTTCGGGCCGAACGCGGCGTTCTCCGTGCGCTCCATCGACAGCTTGTCCGGGTGGTAGGAGAACGCGGGCCCGGCGGTGCGCAGGATCGTGTAGTCCTCGCCCCGGCGCAGGCGCAGCGTGACCTCGCCCGTGACCAGCGAGGCGATCCAGCGCTGGATCGACTCGCGGATCATCAGGGCCTGCGGGTCGAGCCAGCGGCCCTCGTAGAGCAGCCGGCCGAGCTTGCGGCCCTCGTTGTGGTACTGCGCGACCGTGTCCTCGTTGTGCACCGCGTTGAGCAGGCGCTCGTAGGCGATCCACAGCAGCGCCAGCGCCGGCGCCTCGTAGATGCCGCGCGACTTCGCCTCGATGATGCGGTTCTCGATCTGGTCGGACATGCCGAGGCCGTGGCGACCGCCGATGAGGTTGGCCTCGTGCACGAGCGCCACCGGGTCGTCGAAGCGACGGCCGTCGATCGCGACCGGACGCCCCTCCTCGAACGCGATCGTCACGTCCTCCGTCGGGATCTCGACGCTCGGGTCCCAGAACTTCACGCCCATGATCGGCTCGACCGTCTCCAGGGAGACGTCGAGGTGCTCGAGCGTCTTCGCCTCGTGCGTGGCGCCCCAGATGTTGGCGTCGGTGGAGTACGCCTTCTCGGTGCTGTCGCGGTAGGGCAGCGACCGCTCGACGAGCCACTCGCTCATCTCGGCGCGGCCGCCGAGCTCGGTGACGAAGTCGGCGTCCAGCCACGGCTTGTAGATCCGCAGGTCCGGGTTCGCCAGCAGGCCGTAGCGGTAGAACCGCTCGATGTCGTTGCCCTTGAACGTGGAGCCGTCGCCCCAGATGTCGACGCCGTCCTCGTGCATGGCGCGCACGAGCAGGGTGCCGGTGACCGCGCGGCCCAGCGGGGTGGTGTTGAAGTACGCCCGCCCGGCCGAGCGGATGTGGAACGCACCGCAGGCCAGGGCCGCGAGGCCCTCCTCGACCAGCGACGACTTGCAGTCCACGAGGCGCGAGAGCTCCGCGCCGTAGGCCATGGCGCGGCCGGGCACCCCGGCGATGTCGGGCTCGTCGTACTGGCCGATGTCGGCGGTGTAGGTGCAGGGGACCGCACCCTTCTCGCGCATCCAGGCCACGGCCACCGAGGTGTCCAGCCCGCCGGAGAAGGCGATGCCGACGCGCTCGCCGGCCGGCAGGGAGGTCAGGACCTTGCTCACGTGTGATGTCTTCCTTACGTCTCGAGATGGGCTGCGGTCTCCGCAGCAGAGTGTGGGGCACGGCGCGGGCCGGGCGCACGCGGGGAGATCGGGCTCCTACCCGCCCGCGTGACCGTCGGCCAGCGCCGTGAATCGTCGGGCCAGCTCGTCGCCGCGCGCGGGGTCGCGGCCGATCACCAGCACCGTGTCGTCCCCCGCGATCGTGCCGAGCACGCCCGCGGGGTCCGCCTTGTCGACGGCGTTCGCGAGGTACTGCGCGGCGCCCGGGGGCGTCCGCAGCACCACGAGGTTGCCCGCCGCCTCCGCGCTGACCAGCAGCTCGGCGCACAGCTTCGCGAGCCGCGCCCCCGACGAGGCCGTCTCCCGCAGGTGCGTCGGGGTCCGGTCCCCGCCCTCGGCCGGCACCGCGTAGACCATGGCGCCGGAGCGCACCCGCACCTTGACCGCGTCGATCTCGACGAGGTCGCGGCTCAGCGTGGCCTGGGTGACGTGCACGCCCCGGGCGGCGAGGAGCTCGGCCAGCTCGGGCTGGGACCGGACCTCGTGCTGCTCGAGCAGCTCGACGATCCGGCGCTGGCGCGCGCTCTTCGTCAGCGGGGTGAGGGCGGACTCGCTCATGTCAGACCCGGACGTCCGCGTCGAGCACGCGGGAGCGCTGCATGAGGAAGGCCAGCAGCGCCTTCTGCACGTGGCGACGGTTCTCCGCCTCGTCCCAGACCAGCGAGCGCGGGCCCTCCAGGACGTCGGCGCTGATCTCCTTGCCGCGGTACGCCGGCAGGCAGTGCAGCACGACCGCGTCCGGGTCCGCGTGCGCCAGCAGCTCCTCGGTGACCGCGAAGGGACCGAAGATCCGCTCGCGCTCCGCCGCCTCGGACTCCTTGCCCATCGAGACCCAGGTGTCGGTGACCACCACGTCGGCGCCGCGCACGGCCTCGACCGGGTCGTCGAGCGTGCGGACCGAGCCGGACCACGAGGCGGCGTCGACCAGCTCGCGGACCGCGGTCGCCGGCCAGTGGCCCTGCGGCGCTCCGAAGACGACGTCCATCCCGGCCATGGCCCCGGCGATCGCCCAGGAGTTGCCCATGTTGCAGGCGGCGTCGCCGAGGAAGGCGACCGTCAGGCCCTCCAGCCGGCCCTTCGCCTCCTGGATCGTCAGGAGGTCGGCGAGCAGCTGGCACGGGTGGAAGTCGTCCGTCAGGGCGTTGACGACCGGCACGCCGGACCACTGCGCCATCTCCGCCAGCTTGTCCTGCTCGTAGGTCCGCCACACGATCGCGCTCGCCTGGCGCCCCAGCACCCGGGCGACGTCCGCGACCGACTCGCGCTCCCCGATGGCGGCGAGCTTGCCGTCGATCGCCAGCGGGTGCCCGCCCAGCTCCGCGATGCCCGCGGCGAAGGACGCCTGCGTGCGCAGGGTCTGCTTGTCGAAGATCATCGCGACCGTGCGCGGGCCGGCGAGCGGCTTCGCGGCGTACGGCGCGGCCTTGTAGTCGGCCGCGAGGCGCAGCACCTCGGCCTGCTCCGCGGGCGAGAGGTCGTCGTCGCGCAGCAGGTGCCGCACGGGGCCCACCCCGGCGCTCACGCGTCCGCCCCGTCGGCGGCCGCGGCGTAGGCCGCGTCGAGGATGCCGGCCCAGGCCGCCGCGAGGTCGTCCACGTCGCGCTCGGTCAGCACCAGCGGCGGCACGAACCGCAGCCGGTCGGGGCCCGTGGCGTTGAGGATGAACCCGGCGTCCTGGCCGGCGACGACGACGTCGGGCGCGACCGCGACCGAGATGTCGATGCCGACCATGAGGCCGGTGCCGCGCACGGCCGTGACGCGCGGGTCCGCGCCCAGCACGCCGCGCAGCCGCTCGCCGAGGGCGACCGAGTGGGCCAGCAGACCGTCGTTCTCGATCGTGTCGAGCACCGCGAGGGCGGCGGCCGCCGCCAGCGGGTTGCCGCCGAACGTCGTGCCGTGGTTGCCCGGGTCGAACAGCTTGCCGCTGCCGCCCGTGGCGATGCACGCGCCGATCGGCACGCCGCCCGCCAGCCCCTTGGCCAGCGTGACGATGTCGGGCACCACGGTGCCGTCGACGATCGCCGGGTTCTGGTGGGCGAACCACGTGCCCGTGCGCCCGATCCCGGTCTGGACCTCGTCGAGCCACAGCAGCGCACCCGCGTCGTGGGCGACCTGCTGCGCGCGTACCAGGTAGTCGGCCGGCGGGACGACGACCCCGGCCTCGCCCTGCACCGGCTCGAGCAGCACCGCGGCCACCGACGTGTCGACCGCGGCCGCGAGGGCCTCGGCGTCGCCGTAGGGCACGAAGACGACGTCCCCGGGCAGCGGCTCGAACGGGGAGCGGTACGCCTCCTTCGACGTCAGCGCCAGCGCACCCATGGTGCGGCCGTGGAAGCCGCCCTCGGCGACCACCACCCGCGTGCGCCCCGTGCGCCGCGTCAGCTTGAACGCGGCCTCGTTCGCCTCGGTGCCCGAGTTCGCGAAGAACACGCGCCCGTCGGTGCCGAGCAGCTGCAGCAGCAGCTCCGCGAGACGGACCTGCGGCGGCGTGGCGAAGAAGTTCGACACGTGCACGAGCGCGGCGGCCTGGTCGGCCACGGCCCGCACGAGCGCGGGGTGGGCGTGGCCGAGCGTGTTGACGGCGATGCCGCCGAGCAGGTCGACGTACTCCTTGCCGTCCGCGTCCACGACGCGCGCGCCGCTGCCGCGCACCAGCGTGGTCTTCGGCGGGCCGAAGGTGTTCATCAGGGCGTCGGAGTACCGCGCCCCCCAGGCACCGGTGGTGCTCTCGCTCATGCGTCCTCCTTCGGCTGCGGCGCCACCCGGGCGGTGCGGATCTTGGTCGGCACCCCGGGCAGCACCTGGGTGCCGATCCCCTCGTCGGTGAAGATCTCGAGCAGCACGGCGTGCGGCTCGCGGCCGTCGACGACCGTGGCGCGCGGCACGCCGTCCTGGACGGCGCGCAGGCAGGCGGTCATCTTCGGGACCATCCCGCTGGCCAGGCTGGGCAGCATCTCGGCCAGCGCCTCGGGGCTGATCTCGCCGATCAGGTCCGGGCTGTTCGGCCAGTCGCGGTAGAGGCCCTCGACGTCGGTCAGGACCAGCAGCTTCTCGGCGTCCAGCGCGACGGCCAGGGCCGCAGCGGCGGTGTCGGCGTTGACGTTGTGCACGACGCCGTCCTCGTCCGGCGCCACGCTGGAGATCACCGGGACGCGGCCGGCCTCCACGAGGTCGAGCACCGCCTCGGGTCGCACGTGGGAGACCTCCCCGACGAGGCCCAGGTCGACCTCCTCGCCGTCGACGACGGTCGTGGCCGGCACCGCGGTGAACAGGCCGGCGTCCTCGCCGGACAGCCCGACGGCGATCGGCCCGTGGGAGTTCAGCAGGCCGACGAGCTCGCGCTGCACCTGCCCGACGAGCACCATCCGCACGACGTCCATCGCCTCGGGGGTGGTGACCCGCAGGCCGCCGCGGAACTCCGAGCTGATGTCCAGGCGCGAGAGCATCTGGCTGATCTGCGGGCCGCCGCCGTGCACGACGACGGGCCTGAAGCCGGCGTAGCGCAGGAACGCGATGTCCTCCGCGAACGCCTGCTTGAGGACGTCGTCGGTCATGGCGTTGCCGCCGTACTTGATGACGATGATCTTGCCGTTGTACGACTTCAGCCACGGCAGGGCCGCGGCCAGCGTCGCCGCCTTGGCCGTGTCGACCGCGGGCTTGTAGTGGACGTCGTCGCTCACGGAGATCTCCTGCGCGGGCTCGGGGAGCTGGTCGGGGCCGGTCACGACGAGTACGCGCTGTTCTCGTGGACGTAGGCGTGCGTGAGGTCGTTGGTCCACACGGTCGCGCGGTCCTCCCCCG
The DNA here is from genome assembly GCF_032378595.1 of Nocardioides imazamoxiresistens. Lineage (NCBI taxonomy): Bacteria > Bacillati > Actinomycetota > Actinomycetes > Propionibacteriales > Nocardioidaceae > Nocardioides > Nocardioides imazamoxiresistens. Next base: position 243,184 of record NZ_JAVYII010000007.1, on the reverse strand, counting down.
CCTTCAGGTCGATCGTCACGCTGACCTCGCGGGCCTCCAGGTCGACGCCGGCCGGGTCCTCGGCGGGCGTCGACGCGCGGCAGACCCACACTCCGTTCATCGCGACGTCGAGGTCCGCCGGGTCGAACGCGGCGTCCGTCGTGCCGATGCTGGCCAGCACGCGGCCCCAGTTCGGGTCCTTGCCGAAGACGGCGGCCTTGAAGAGGTTCGAGCGGGCGACGCTGCGCCCGACCTCGACGGCGTCGTCCTCGTTGGCGGCGTTGAGGACGGTGATCGCGATCTCGTGGTCGGCGCCCTCGGCGTCCTTGAGCAGCTGCATCGCGAGGTCCGTGCACGCCTGGGTCAGCGCGGCCGTGAAGTCCTCGAGCGTCGGCGTGATGCCGCTGGCACCGCTGGCCAGCACGGTGACGGTGTCGTTCGTCGACATGCAGCCGTCGGAGTCGAGGCGGTCGAAGCTCACCCGCGTCGCCGCGCGCAGCGCGACGTCGAGGTCGGCGGCGTCCACGACGGCGTCCGTCGTGAGCACGACGAGCATGGTCGCCAGCTGGGGGGCCAGCATCCCGGCGCCCTTGGCCATCCCGCCGACGGACCAGCCGGCGCCCTCGACGACGACCTGCTTGTGGACCGAGTCGGTGGTCATGATCGCCTCGGCGGCCTGCTCGCCACCGTCGGCGGCCAGCGCCGCGTGCGCGGCGTCGACGCCCGCGAGCAGGTTCTCCCGGGGGTTGGCCAGCCCGATCAGGCCGGTCGAGCAGACGACCACGTCGACCGCGCCGATGCCGACGCGCTCGGCGACGCGCTCGGCCACGGCGTGGGTGGTCTGGAAGCCCTCCGCGCCCGTGTAGCAGTTGGCGCCGCCCGAGTTGAGCACGACGGCGCGCACGGTGCCGTCCTTGACGACCTCCTGGCTCCACAGGACGGGGTTGGCCTTGCAGCGGTTCGACGTGAACACCGAGGCCGAGTCGAAGCGCGGGCCGTCGTTGACGACGAGCGCGAGGTCCTTGGCGCCGGTGCTCTTCAGGCCGGCGGGGACGCCGGCGGCCCGGAAGCCGGCGGGGGCGGTGATGGTCATGGGGGTTCCTTCTGGGGACGGGCTCGGGAGCTCAGGGGGCGGGGACGGCGGCGGCGACCTCGTGGCCTCGTCGCTTCCAGGCCTTCTCGGCCTGGGAGGAGTCCTCCGCACGCACGATCACCCAGCGCCCGTCGACCGTGGTGGCCGTCGTGGCCGGGATCCCGGCCTCCACGAGGGGCGCCAGCAGCGCCACGAGCACGGTGGCGCCGTCCGCGAAGTCGATCGGCCCGGGCACCTGGAACCCGACCAGCGGCTTGATGCCGCGCGCCTTCGTGGGGACGTTGCGGCCCGCGCAGAGCACGGCCGTCTCGGTCGCCGTCGCGGTGATCGAGAACACCGACGACGACTCCGCCCAGGTGGGGATGTCGGCGCCGGGCCCCAGGCGTACCAGCGCCAGCTTCTCGGGGAACCGCGCGATGGTGTACGTGCGGGACTCGAGGTCCAGCTCGATGTCGTCGGTCGCGGCGGCGCTCGCGGTGTCGGTGGTGTCGTCGGGCTGCTGCACGGGCGTCTCCTGCTGCTCCTCGGCGCTCACGGTGCGAGCCCCACGGTGGACAGGCCGGTGGTCTCGTCGAGACCGAGGGCCAGGTTCATGCACTGGACGGCGGCGCCGCCGGTGCCCTTGGCCAGGTTGTCGACCGCGCCGACGGCGACCAGCCGGCCGGCGGTCTCGTCGACGGTCACCTGGACGTGGACGGCGTTCGAGCCGAGGACCGACTGCGTGGCGGGCCACGTGCCGCGCGGCAGGACGTGCACGAACGGCTCGTCGGCGTACGCCTCGGAGTAGACCCGGTGGGCCTCCTCCTCCGTGAGCGGTCCGGTCAGCGGCGCGGTGCAGGTCGCGAGGATGCCGCGCGCCATGGGCACCAGCAGAGGCGTGAAGCCGACCCGCAGCTCCGCGTCGCCCAGCCGACCCAGGTTCTGGCGGATCTCGGGGGTGTGGCGGTGGACGCCGCCGACGCCGTAGGCGCTCGCGTTGCCCATCACCTCGCTGCCGAGCAGGTGCGGCTTCGGGGCCTTGCCCGCGCCCGAGGTGCCCGAGGCGGCGACCACGGTGAGGTCGCCGGTGACGAGGCCCGCCGCGACGGCCGGCGCCAGCGTCAGGGTCGAGACCGTCGGGTAGCAGCCGGGCACGGCGATCCGGCGCGCACCCTGCAGCTGCGCCCGCTGGCCCGCCAGCTCGGGAAGCCCGTAGGGCCACGTGCCGGCGTGGGCCGAGCCGTAGAACTTCTCCCAGTCGGCGCCGTCGACGAGGCGGAAGTCCGCGCCGCAGTCGATCACCACGGTGTCGTCGTCGAGGGCCTCGGCGATGGGCGCGGACTGGCCGTGCGGCAGGCCGAGGAAGACCACGTCGTGGCCCGCGAGGGTCTCCGCCGAGGTCTCCTCGAGCACGCGGTCCGCGAGCGGGACGAGGTGCGGCTGCAGGGTGCCGAGCAGCTGGCCCGCGTTGGACCCGCCGGTCAGGGCGCCGATGCGGACGTCCGGGTGCGCGAGGAGCAGCCGGAGGACCTCGCCACCGGCGTACCCGCTCGCTCCGGCGACGGCGACGGAGAAGGAAGACGACATGTGAATGACCATACAGGGTCATGCATGACGGGTCGAATCCATTCCCCGCGCGCCGTCGCGCCGGCGGTCAGCCGCGCAGCACGGCGCCTGTCCGCTCCCCCGCCAGGGCGACGGCGGCGTCGCGCGCAGCCGCGGCCTCGCCCTCGCCGAGGGTGCGGTCGGCGGCACGGAACCGCAAGGCGAAGGCGAGCGACTTGTGCCCCTCCTGGACCCCGGCGCCGGTGTAGACGTCGAAGAGCCGCAGCGACTCCAGCAGCTCGCCGGCCCCCTCGCGCAGCGCCGCCTCGACCTCGCCGGCCGGGACGGATGCGTCGACGAGGAGCGCGACGTCCTCCTTGGCGACGGGGTACGCCGAGAACCGCGGCGCCCGCACCGTCTCCGGCGCCGCGGCGAACAGCACGTCCAGGTCCAGCTCCGCCACGGAGGTGCGCGCGGGCAGGTCGAGGCGCGCGGCGATGCGCGGGTGGAGCTCGCCGGCGTGGCCCAGCGGCTGCTCCTCGCCGTCGACGACCACGCTCACGCGGGCGCAGCGGCCGGGGTGCCACGGGGCCAGCTCGTCCGCCGCGACCCGGAGCTCGACGCCCAGCTCGTCGGCCAGGACGCGGACCAGCCCGAGGACGTCGGCCCAGCCGGCGTCACGGGCGGCGCCCCACCAGCCGCCGGCCTCGAGCACGCCGCCCAGGACCAGGGTCAGGTGCAGCGGCTGGCGCGGCACGGCAGCCAGCAGCGCGGCGAGCTCCTCGTCGGTCGGGCGGCGGTCCACCCCGAGCAGCGGCGCCGGCACGTCGGAGGCGAACGCCACTGCGCCGGTCTCGAACAGCGCCACGCCCGGCAGACCCCGGCCCGTGTTGCGGGCGGCGGCCGTGAGCGTGCCCGTCAGCAGCGTGGTCGTGTAGCTGGGCTCCTGGGCCGACAGCGGGTTCGCCAGGCGCACCGTGCGGCGACGCTCGTCGTCGGACGGCACCTCGAGGGCGTCGAGCATCGCGTCCCCCGTGAACGGGAAGCTCACGACCTCGACGAGCCCGGCCCCGGCGAGGACGCGACCCACGCGCCGGCGCAGGCGCTGGTCGCGGGTCAGACCGCGGCCCGCGGCGGGGGTGGGCAGCACGGAGGGGACGGCGTCGTAGCCGACCACCCGCACCACCTCCTCGACCATGTCGAAGGGGTCGGTGAGGTCGGGGCGCCACGGCGGCACGACGACCTCGAGGGTGGCCTCGTCGGCCCCGTCGTCGCTCCCGCCGCCGTCGCGGACCGTGCAGCCCACCGCCGCGAGGTGGCGGCGCGTCGTGGCCGCGTCGATGTCGACACCCGAGACCCGGGCCGGGAGGTCGGCCGCGAGACGCACCGTCACCGGGGCCGGCGGCGTGCCGACGACGGTCACGCCGGGCTCGGCCGTGCCGCCGCCGTGGGCCACGAGCAGCTCGACGACGCGGTCGGCAGCGGCCTCGCAGATCGTCGGGTCCACCCCGCGCTCGTTGCGCTTGCCCGCCTCGGAGGTGATCTTGTGGCGCCGTCCCGTGCGGAACATCGCGACGGCGTCCCAGTGGGCCGCCTCGACCAGCACCCGCGTGGTCGTCGACGACATCTCCGTCGTCTCGCCGCCCATGACCCCGCCGAGACCGATGATCCCGGAGTCGTCGGTGACGACGAGGTCCTCGGGGCTCAGCGTGCGCGCCGTGCCGTCGAGGGTGGTGAGCCGCTCGCCCGCGCTCGCGCGCCGCACGCGCAGGGCGCCGGCGACCTTGTCCGCGTCGTAGCCGTGGATCGGGCGGCCCGCCTCGAGCATCACGTAGTTGGTGACGTCCACCGCGAGGGAGATCGGGCGCATGCCGGCCAGCTGGATGCGGCGCGCCATCCAGTCGGGCGTGGGCGCGGTGGGGTCGAAGCCGGACACGGTGCGGGCCACGAAGACCGGGCACCCGTCGGGGTCGTCGACGACGACGGGGTGGCCCTGGTCGTCGGCGGGCGGGACGTCCCGCTCGGTCGGGTCGTGGAACGCGGCGTCGAAGGCCAGCGCCGACTCCCGGGCCACGCCGCGCAGGGACAGCGCGTACGCCCGGTCGGGGTTGATCTCGAACTCGATGACCTCGTCGCGCAGCCCCAGCAGCGCGAAGGCGTCGTCGCCGGGAGCGCCGGCGTCCGGGGCCAGCACGACGATGCCGTCGGCGGACCCGCCGAAGCCGGCGGGCAGGCCGAGCTCGGCGGCCGAGCAGATCATCCCGGCCGAGAGGTGCCCGTAGGTCTTGCGAGCGGAGATCGCGAAGCCGCCGGGCAGCACCCCGCCCGGCAGCACGACGACGACGAGGTCGCCGGGCTCGAAGTTGTGGGCCCCGCAGACGATGCCCTGGGGCTCGCCGGTGCCGTTGGCCGCTCCGACGTCGACGGTGCACCAGTTGATGGTCTTGCCGTTCTTCTGCGGCTCGGGGTCCTTGGTGAGCACGCGCCCGACGACCAGCGGGCCGGTGATGTCGTGGCCGGGCCGCTCGATCGCCTCGAGCTTGAGACCGAGGTCGGTGAGCCGGCGAGCGAGGTCGACCGTCGTCACCTCGGCGGGCAGGTCCACGTGCTCGCGGATCCAGGAGACAGGTGCCTTCATCTCAGATCTCCGTTCCGAAAGCGGTGGTGAAGCGGACGTCGCCCTCGAAGAACCCACGCAGGTCCTCCACCCCGTGGCGGAACATCAGCGTGCGGTCGATGCCCATGCCGAACGCGAAGCCCGTGTAGCGCTCGGGGTCGACGCCGCAGGCGACGAGCACCCGCGGGTTCATCACGCCGCAGCCGCCCCACTCGATCCAGCCCTCGCCGCGACAGGTGCGGCAGGTCGCACCGTCGGCGCCGACGGCCGAGCCACGGCACACGAAGCAGACGAGGTCGACCTCGGCGCTCGGCTCGGTGAAGGGGAAGAACGAGGGCCGGAAGCGCGTCGAGATGCCCTCGCCGAACATGGCGGCGGCGAAGTGGTCGAGGGTGCCCTTCAGGTGGGCCATCGTGATGCCCTCGTCGATCGCGATCCCCTCGACCTGGTGGAACATCGGCGAGTGGGTCGCGTCGTACTCGTCGGTGCGGAAGACCCGGCCCGGGCACGCGACGTAGATCGGGGGCGTACGCGTGAGCATGGCGCGCGCCTGGACGGGCGAGGTGTGCGTGCGCAGCACGACGTGGTTCTCGGCCGGCTCGGTCCAGAAGGTGTCCTGCATCGTGCGCGCCGGGTGGTCCGGACCCAGGTTGAGCGCGTCGAAGTTGAGCCACTCGGCCTCGATCACGGGACCCTCGGCGATCTCCCAGCCCATCGCCACGAACACGTCGGCGATCCGCTCGGCACCGGTGGTCAGGGGGTGGCGGGCACCGCGCGGGCGCCGGTCGACCGCGACGGTCACGTCCACGGCCTCCTCGACCAGGATCCGCGCCTCGTGCTCGGCCTCGAGCACCGCGGCCCGCGCCTCGAGGGCCTTCGCGACCTGGCCGCGCGCGCGACCGACCCGCTGACCGGCGTCCTTGCGGGCCTGCGGCGGCAGCGCGCCGATCTCCCGGTTCGCGAGGGCGAGCGGCGAGCGGTCACCGGTGTGCTCGATGCGCACCACCTTGAGCGCCTCGAGGTCGGGCGCCTCCGCGATGGCGGCCAGGGCCGCCGTGGTCATCGCGTCGACCTCCTCGGCCTTCAACGGGGTGACCTCGACGGGGTCGTACGAGCTGTTGGGGCCGGACATCGTGGCCTTTCCGCGTGGACTGACTCAGACGGCGCGGCGGGAACCCGCCGACCGCGGCACAGTCTAGGAAGCACCCGTCGCCACCGACGAACCGGTTTCGGCTCGCGGTCCCGCGGCGCGCCCCGAGCGGCCGGTCGCCACCGCGACCGCGCCGAGCACCACGGCGACGCCGACCAGCTGCGGGAGCGACAGGTGCTCGGCCGCCAGCAGCGTGCCCAGGAGCACCCCGGTGACCGGGTTGAGCAGGCCGACGACACCGACCGAGGCCACGTCGAGCCGCGCCAGGCCGACGAACCAGCAGACGAACGCGAGCGCGGTCGCGACCAGGGAGACGTACGCGAAGGCCGCCGCCTCCACCGCGCTCGGCACGGGCGGCGCCCCGTCGGCGACCGCGGCCACGACGACCAGCGCACCACCGCCGGCGAGCAGCTGCCAGGCCGTCGACGCGACGACGGGCACCGGGTGCACGGCCGACCAGCGCCGGGCCAGCACGAACCCCAGGCTGGAGCTGAGCAGCGCGGCGAGGGACGCACCGAGCCCCAGCGCGTCGACCTCGCCCCGGGCGCCCTCCACGACCAGCACGACGCCGACGAGACCGACGACGGCCGCGGCCACCGCGCGAGCGCGCGGCCGGTCGCCGTGCAGCGCCCAGGCCATCGCGGCCATCACCAGCGGCGCCGCGGCCATCACCACCGCGGCGATGCTGGAGGGCAGGCGCTGCGCGGCGACGTAGACCAGCAGGAAGAAGACACCCACGTTCAGCACGCCGAGCACGCCCGCGCGCCACCACCAGCTCCCCCGCGGCAGCGCCCGGGCGACCGCGAGGAGCACGAGCCCGGCCGGCACCGCGCGGACCGCGGCCCCCCACAGGGGCGCGTCGGCGGGCAGGAACTGTCGCGTGACGTAGTACGTGCTGCCCCAGGCCACCGGCGCCACCGCCGTGACGAGGGCCGCCTGCAGGTCGGGACGTCTCATGACGGTCCCAATATCTTCCACGGAAGATATATTCCGGCGCATGACCGAGGACCGCGTCGACCACATCCAGCAGCAGTGGCGTCGGGAACGGCCCGACCTCGACGTCGGGCCGCAGGCGCTCGTCGGGCGCCTCCACCGCCTGGCCGACCGCCTCGGCGCCGAGCTCGTCACCGTCTACCGCCGCCACGGCCTCAACGAGGGCGAGTTCGACGTGCTCGCGACGCTGCGCCGCGCCGGGGCGCCGTACGCCCTGGCGCCCGGCGAGCTGGCGCAGCACACGATGGTCACCACCGGGGCGATGACCAAGCGGCTCGACCGCCTCGAGGACGCGGGGCTGGTCGCCCGCGAGCGCAGCAGCGTCGACGGGCGCGGACGCGTGGTGGCGCTGAGCGAGGCGGGGCGGCGCGTGATCGACGCCGCCTTCGCCGAGCACGTGCGCAACGAGCACCGGCTGGTGTCCGGGCTCGACCCGACCGAGCGCGAGCAGCTCGTGGCGCTGCTGCGGCGGTGGTCCGAGAGCCTCGACGAGATCCCCGATCTCTCCTGACCCCCGACCCGACCCGGCCCGACCCGACCGGGCCGCTCCGCTCAGGCGCCGAGCGGGCTGGTCGCCACGGGCCAGCGCACCACCAGGAGGGCTCCCCCGGCCTCGGTCTCGCCGATGCTCACCGTGCCGCCGTGCGCGCCGACGAGCCCGCTGACGATGTAGAGCCCGAGGCCCGAGCCCCCGGCGGTGCCGAAGTGCCAGAACTTGGTGAACACCCGGCGCCGGATCTCCTCGGGGATGCCGCTCCCCTCGTCCTCCACGCCGAGGACGAGCTGCTCGCCCTCGACCCCCAGGCTCAGTCGCACCGTCCCGTCGCCGTGGCGCACCCCGTTCTCCACCAGGTTGGTGAGCACCTGCGTGAGCTTGTCGGGGTCGGCAAGGGCCGGCGGCAGGTCCTCGGCCGCGTCGAGCGCGATCGGACGCGAGGTCGACGTCGCCACGGACGCGACCACCCGGGCCGCGATGGTGGCCGCGTCGACGGGACGGGGGTAGAGCGCGAGCCGACCCGTGTCGATGCGGGCGACGTCGAGGAGCTCGGTGATCAGCCGGCTGAGCCGGTCGGCGTCGGCGTTGACGGTGGTCAGCATGAGGCGCTTCTGCTCGTCGGAGAGCACCTCCCAGCGGTTCAGCATCGCCTGCACGAAGCCCTTGACGCCGGTCAGCGGCGAGCGCAGCTCGTGGGCGACGGTGGCCACCAGGTCGGAGCGCTCGCGGTCCAGCCGCTCGCGGCCGCGGCCCGAGCGCAGCGTCACCGCCACGCGCGCCACGGCACCCGCGGCGTCCCGCTCGATCCGCGCGGTGGTCAGCACCTCGAGGCCGCTGGGCAGCAGCCAGGACTGCTCGGGCACGCCCACCCGGCTGCGCAGGCCCGCGTACGGCGTGTTGTAGCCCGTCCAGGTGCAGCCCTCGGAGTTCTGCAGGCGCAGGACGTCGTCGAGCGGGCTGCCGACGTGGTCGCGGACGCAGCCGCCCAGCAGCCGGACGGCGGCGGCGTTGACGCCGCTCACCCGGCCGGCGGCGTCGGCGAGCACGACGCCGTCGGGCAGCGCGTCGAGGAGGTCGGCCGGCAGCGGGTCCACGTCCCCGACCCTAGGGCGTGGGACCGGGCCGGGTCACCCGAGGCGCTGGGCGCGGGCGCTGGCGTAGAGGCAGAGCGCGGCGGCCGTGGCGAGGTTCAGGCTCTCGGCCCGGCCGTGGATGGGGATGCGGACGACCGCGTCGGCCAGGCCGGCGACCTCGTCCGGAAGGCCCCAGGCCTCGTTGCCGAGCAGCCAGGCGGTCGGGCCGGCGAGCAGGCCGCGCGCCTCCGCCTCGAACAGGTCGACGTCGCCGGCGCCGTCGGCGGCGAGCACCTGCACGCCGGCGTCGCGGACGGCGCGCACGCCGACGGCGACGTCCGTCTCGAGCGCCAGCGGGAGGTGGAAGACGCTGCCGACGCTGGCGCGCACGGTCTTCGGGTTGTGCGGGTCCACCGCGTGGCCGAGGAAGGCCACCCCGTCGGCCCCGGCGGCGTCCGCGCACCGCACGACGGTGCCGGCGTTGCCGGGGTCGCGCACGTCGGCGCACAGCGCGAGCAGGCGCGGGGCGGGTTCGAGCAGGTCGGCGAGGTCGACGTCGACGAGCTCGCACACGGCGACGACGCCGGCGGGCGCGACCGCGTCGCTCAGGGTCGCGAGCGCGCGCTCGTCGACGAGGCGCACCGGGACGTCGTCGGGCGTGGCGGCCAGGACGTCGGCGTACCGCTCGGCGGCCGCGGGGGTCACGAAGACCTCGCGCACGCGGCCGGGCACCTCGAGGGCGCCCTCGACGGCCTTCGGGCCGTCGACGAGGAACAGCCGCCGCTCGAAGCGTTCCGAGCGGCGGCTGAGCCGTCGCGCCTCCTTGACCCGGGGGTTGGAGGCGGCGAGGGGCGTGCTGGTCAGGCCGAGACCTTGGGGGCGTTGACGTCCTCGGGGAGCGCGGCGCGAGCCGCCTCGACGAGCGCGCTGAACGCGTTGGGGTCGTTCACGGCCAGCTCGGCGAGGACCTTGCGGTCGACCTCGATGCCGGCCAGGTTGAGGCCCTGGATGAAGCGGTTGTACGTCAGGCCCTCAGCGCGCGCGGCGGCGTTGATGCGCTGGATCCAGAGGCGACGGAAGTTGCCCTTGTTCTTGCGCCGGTCGTTGTAGCTGTAGACCAGCGAGTGGGTGACCTGCTCCTTCGCCTTGCGGTAGAGGCGCGAGCGCTGGCCGCGGTAGCCGCTGGCGCGCTCGAGGGTGGTCCGGCGCTTCTTCTGGGCGTTCACTGCCCGCTTGACGCGTGCCATGGGTATTGCTCCTTGCTCAGGTGTTCGGGACGGGGTCGCTCAGCTCGACCACCGGGGTGGGAGGGTCAGCGACCCAGCAGCTTCTTCGCGCGCGGGACGTCGGCCTTGGCCAGCTCGACCGTGCCCGTCATGCGGCGCGTCACCTTCGAGGGCTTCTTCTCGAGGTTGTGGCGCTTGCCCGCCTTCTCGCGCAGGATCTTGCCGCTGCCGGTCACCCGGAAACGCTTGCCGGCGCCGGAGTGCGACTTGTTCTTCGGCATCTGAATCACTCTCTCTCGGTGCCCGCCACCGGTGGGTGGCGGGCGTCGTCGTACGTGCGGTGGGGCTGGTGCCCGGTGGCTCAGGCCTCGATCTCGGGATCGAGGTTCTCCGAGCGGCCACGCTCCTTCTTCTGCGCGACCTGACCGCGCTCGTGCGCGGCGGTGCGCTCGGCACGCTCCTCGGCCTCGACGGCGGCACGCTCGGCGGCGCGGGTGTCCTTCGCCGCCTGGACGTCGGCCTTGGCCTCGGCCTTCTTCTTGTGCGGCCCCAGGACCATGATCATGTTGCGGCCGTCCTGCTTGGGCGCGGACTCGACGAAGCCCAGCTCCTCGACGTCCTCCGCCAGGCGCTGCAGCAGACGCCGGCCCAGCTCGGGACGGTGCTGCTCGCGACCACGGAACATGATCGTGATCTTGACCTTGTCGCCCGCGCGGAGGAACCGCACCACGTGACCCTTCTTGGTCTCGTAGTCGTGCGAGTCGATCTTCGGCCGGAGCTTCATCTCCTTGATGATCACGTTGGACTGGTTCCGACGTGCCTCACGAGCCTTCTGGGCGGTCTCGTAGCGGAACTTGCCGTAGTCCATGAGCTTGCAGACCGGCGGACGCGCCATGGGCGCGACCTCGACGAGGTCGAGGCCGGCTTCCTGCGCGAGTCGAAGGGCGTCGCCCGTGGGGACGATGCCGACGGTCTCGCCGTTGGGACCGACAAGTCGGACCTCGGAGACCCGGATCCGATCGTTGATGCGCAGCTCGGTGCTGATGTGTCCTCCTGTGGTGCGGCGGAGGGAACCGCGGCCCGACGCCGGCCCGACAAGGCCCGGAGACGAGAAAAGGCTCCCGCTGACGTAGTTCCAGCGGAAGCCAGTCGCGACGATCGTCGCCATCCACCTCGCGGTGGACGCGAGCGGCCCGGCCGCCTGACGACGACCGTGCTGCTCGACCGGACCCGACGACCTGTGCTCGTCCGGTCGTGCCGGGCGTCGCTGCGGTCGGTGCGGGTGGGAGACGATCGTGCTGCTGGTCTCCGCTTGGAGATCTGCGGCGGGTCACGCGCCGGACGGCGCACGATCCACCACGGATCGGTCAACGGGAGAGACTAGTGGACTATTCCGCCTCGGCGCCAATCCAGGCGTACCCGTCACCCACGCGGCTCAGCCGCCACCCGCGCGCGAGCCCGGCGAGGTCGTCGCCGGAGACCACGAAGCGCACCGGGCCGGCGATGTCGACCACGAGGGCGGCGGCCCCCTCCTGGACCGCCGAGCGGGCGGCCAGTGACGCCGCCACCGGCACCGGACGGGCGTCGGCGCGCCAGCGGGTCAGGCTCTCCGTGCCCGTGAAGGCCAGCAGCGCCTGCCGCCCGTCGCGGCCCGTGACCAGCACCGTGGCCATGTCGCTCGACTTGTCGTGGGCGAGGCCGGCCGCGTCGTACTCGACCTCGCCCAGCACCGCGACCACCGGGACCAGGAGGCGCGACCCGGCCAGCACCGCCAACGTGGCGTGGTGCCCGGCCTGTCCGGCCTCGTACGCCCGCAGCGCGGCGTCGACGTCCGCGGACGCGGCACCGTCGTCGCCGGAGAACCCGGGGTCGGGGATCACGCGGTCGGCGAAGCGGTCGTCCATCGCGCCATCATCGCAGGCCCGACCGGCGGCCCCGGCGGCTGGATAGGGTGGCCGTCGTGGACGCAACCTGGCTCGCCCTCGCCGCCGTGCTCACCGCTCTCGGGATCGTCTGGACGGTGTACGCCTACCGCTCGCGCGGCGTCGCCTCGGCGCTGCGGGGGGCCGGCCTGACCCTGCTGGCGCCGGCGGCCTACCTCACCGGGACGCTCGAGCTCGCCGGCGAGATCGCCGTCGACGTCGGGGACTGGGCCAGCGGCGTCGTGCTCTCCCCCGTGGTCTGGACGGGCATCGCGCTGGCCGGCGGCGGCGTGCTGCTCTTCCTGCTCGGCGGTCTGCTCGCCGGCCGTGGCGTCGGCACCACGCCGCGACGCGCCGCACCCGCCCCGACGCCGCCGGCCGGCGCGGTCGGCGCGCCCGGGGCAGGCGGGGCGGCCGGGGCGGCGGCACCCGGCGGCCGGGAGGCCGAGCGGGCGACGCGGCCGCAGCAGGCCCCCGCCGCCGCGGCGCGCCCGGGTGGCAAGCAGGCGCCCGCCGACGACGACCTCGCGGACATCGAGGCCATCCTCCGACGCCGCGGCATCGAGTGAGCCCCCGATGAGCACGCGCAGCGCCCGGGTCGACGAGCAGGCCGAGCGGCACCGGCTGGCCTTCCGGCTCTCGGCGGCCGTGGCGCCGCTCCCCGCGCCCACGCCGACCGCGGTCGTCGACCTCGACGCCTTCGACGCCAACGCCGCCGACCTCGTCGCGCGCGCCGCCGGCACCCCGCTGCGCGTCGCCTCGAAGTCGCTGCGCGTCCCCGAGCTCGTGCGCCGCGCCCTCGCCACCCCGGGCTTCGCGGGCGTGCTCGGCTACACGCTCGCCGAGGCGCTGTGGCTGCACCGCGAGGGCGTGAGCGACGACGTGGTGGTCGCGTACCCCACCGTCGACACCGCCGCGCTGCGCGAGCTGACCGCCTCCCGGTCGGCCGCTGCCGCCGTCACGCTGATGGTCGACGACGTCGCCCACCTCGACGTGGTGGACGCCGCCCGCTCGTCGAGCGAGGTGCCGGTGCGGGTGGCGCTCGACGTCGACGCCGGGCTCCACGGCCCCGGCGGGCTCCACGTGGGTCCGCAGCGCTCGCCGCTGCGCGACGTCGAGGCGGTACGCACGCTGGCCCGCGCCGTCGTCGCGCGCCCGGGCTTCCGCCTGGTCGGGGTGATGACCTACGAGGGACAGGTCGCCGGCGTCGCCGACGCCGTGCCCGGGCGCGGTCCGCGGATGGCCGCGGTGCGTCGGATCAAGCAGGCCTCCCTGGGTCAGCTGGTCGAGCGACGGGCTGCGGTCGCCGCCGCCCTCGCCGAGCTCGCCGACCTCGAGTTCTTCAACGCCGGCGGGTCGGGCTCCGTGGCCGATACCGCGGCCGACCCCACCGTCACCGAGGTCGCCGCCGGCTCCGGCCTCCTCGTGCCCGGCCTCTTCGACCACTACCGGTCCTTCACGCCGCGCCCCGCCGCGTACGTCGGCGTGCCCGTCACCCGCCTGCCGCGGTTCGGCACCGCGACCGTGCACGGCGGCGGGTACGCCGCCTCCGGCGCGGCGGGACCCGACCGCTCGCCCCAGCCGTGGGCCCCGCCGGGCCTGCGCCTGACCGGGCTGGAGGGTGCGGGCGAGGTGCAGACGCCGCTCGTCGGACCGGGCGCGGCCGCCCTGCGGATCGGCGACCTCGTGTGGTTCCGCCACGCCAAGTCGGGCGAGCTGTTCGAGCACACCGACCGCGTGCACCTCGTGCGCGGGCACGCCGTCGAGGACACGGTCCCCACCTACCGTGGCGCGGGCCAGGCCTTCGGCTGAGCGCGGGCCCGTGCCGACCCCCGTGCCGACCCCCGTGCCGACCCCCGTGCCGACCCGGCTCCCGGACGCCACCGTCGCGGCCGTGCGACGCGTCCTCGACGCGGCTCCGGCCCGCCTCGGCCCCGCCCGGCTGCTCTGCCTCGACGGCCCGTCCGGCTCCGGCAAGACCTCGGCGGCCCACGACCTCGTCACCCACCTGCGCACCGACCGGGACGGGGGCGGCGACGTGCGCGACGTGCGGCTCCTGCACGTCGAGGACCACTACGAAGGCTGGGGCGGGCTGGGCGGGGCACCCCGCCGGATGGCGGACCTGCTCACCGACCTGGCGGAGGGACGACCCGGACGGTTCCGCAGCTACGACTGGGAGGTCGAGGCCTTCGCGGACGAGCAGGTCGTCGCACCACTCGGCCCGGGGTCCGTCGTGGTGCTCGAGGGTGTCGGCGCCGGCGCCGCCGCCCTGCGGCGCTTCCGTTCGGCGCTGGTGTGGATCGAGGCGCCTCGGGCGCTGCGGCTGCGGCGCGGCCTCGAGCGCGACGGAGCGCACCTGGAGCCGCAGCTGCGGGCCTGGTCGCGCAGCGAGGACGCGCACTTCGCCGCGCAGGGCACGCGCGCGGCCGCCGACCTCCGGCTCGACGCGTACGGCCGGTCGTCCTAGGCGTCCCGGTCGATGAGGGCGCGGACCTCGCGCACGGCCCGGAACGCGCGGGAGCCGTCGGAGGCCTGCACACCCATCACCGGGCGGGCCGTGCCGTCGCTGAGGTCGAGCGTCGCCCACGGGGCACCGTTCGGCATCCGGATCGCGACGACCTGGGCCCACTCGTAGGAGTAGGTGCGGTAGCCGTTGACCACGACGACGCCCTCGACGCTGGCCGTGATGCGGCACCGGAGGATGCCCCACAGCACCGCACCGGCACCCGCGAGCATCGCGACCATGGTGATCCGCTGGAAGAACCCGAAACCGGCGCGGATCTCGGCGTCGAGCAGCAGCCAGGCGGCGACCATGGCGCCGAGCACCGTCACCGAGGCGACCACGCCCGCGATCGTGGTGCCCAGCGGACGCCAGGTCCGTGGGAGCGTGGGCGGGGCGGGCTCAGAGCCGGCAGGCATGGATCTCCGTCATCAGGATGCCGCGCGCGCCGAGGTCGTACAGCTCGTCCATGAGCCGCTGGGCGCCGCGGCGGGGCACCATCACGCGCACCGCCACCCAGCCGTCGCGGGCCAGCGGCGAGATCGTCGGGGACTCGATGCCGGGCGCGTGCGCCGTGGCGGCCGCGACGTCCTGCTCGGCGATGTCGTAGTCCATCATGACGTAGCTGCGGGCCACCAGGACGCCCTCGATGCGGCGCTTGAAGGTGGTCAGGCCCTCGGGGGGCTCTGCGCCGGCGCGGGTGATGAGGACGGCCTCCGACTCGAGGACGACCTCCCCGAAGGTCTCGAGGCCGGCCTGGCGCAGCGTCGCGCCCGTCTCGACGACGTCCGCGATCACGTCGGCCACGCCGAGCTGGATGCTGGTCTCGACGGCGCCGTCGAGGCGGGTCACGCTGGCGTCGATCCCGCGCTCGGCCAGGTGGGCCTCGACCACGCCGACGTACGACGTCGCGATCCGCAGGCCGGCGAGGTCCTCGACCGAGCGGTAGCGGCCGATGGGGCCGGCGAAGTAGAAGCGCGAGCGACCGAAGCCGAGCGGGAGGACCTCCTCGGCCTTCGCCGCGGAGTCGCGCAGCAGGTCGCGGCCGGTGATGCCGATGTCCAGGGTGCCGTCGGCGACGTAGAGCGCGATGTCACGAGGACGCAGGTAGAAGAACTCGACGCCGTTCTCGTGGTCGACGAGCGTCAGCTTCTTGGAGTCGGTGCGCTGCAGGTAGCCCGACTCGGTCAGGATCTCGGAGGCGGCGGCCGAGAGGGCGCCCTTGTTGGGCACGGCGACGCGGACGAGGTCGGTCGGGGGGAGCGTGGGCATGCGGCGGTTCCTTGTCTGGTGAGCGGCGTCGGTCGGGGCGCTCACAGATGGGAGTAGACGTCCTCGAGCGTGATGCCACGCGCGAGCATGAGGACCTGCGTGTGGTAGATCAGCTGGCTGATCTCCTCCGCGGCCTCCTCCTTCGACTGGAACTCGGCGGCCATCCAGGACTCGGCGGCCTCCTCGACGACCTTCTTGCCGATCGCGTGGACGCCCGCGTCCAGGGCGGCCACCGTGCCGGAGCCCTCGGGCCGGTTCCGGGCCTTCTCGCCGAGCTCGGCCCACAGCTCCTCGAACGTCTTCACGGGGCGTCAGCCTACGGGTCCGTCAGCCCCGCAGCGCCGCCAGGGTCCGCGCCGTCTCCAGCGCGGCCGACGCCGCCTCGTAGCCCTTGTCCTCCGCCGATCCCTCGAGCCCGGCGCGGTCCAGCGCCTGCGCCTCGGTGTCGCAGGTGAGCACGCCGAAACCGATCGGCGTGCCGTGGTCGAGCGCCACCCGGTTGAGGCCGTCGGTGGCCGCGGAGCACACGTACTCGAAGTGCGGGGTGCCCCCGCGGATGACGACGCCGAGCGCCACGACCGCGTCGTGGGTGCTCGCGAGCTGGGCGGCGACGACCGGCAGCTCGAACGTGCCGGGCACGCGGACCTCGGTCGCGTCGCGCACCCCCGCGTCGGCGAACGCCCGACGGGTGCCGTCGAGCAGCCCGTCCATGACGACCTCGTGCCAGCTGGCGGCCACGACCGCCACCCGCAGCGCGGAGGCGTCGCCGGGACGCAGGTCGGGGGCTCCGTGGCCGCTCATCGGCGGGCTCCTTCGGTGTCGGTGTCGGTGTCGGCGTGCGGCCCGTCCTCCGTGAGGTCGGGGATCGTGGCGTTCCCGCTGCCCGGGTCGTGCGTCACGGGGTCGACCCGCGGCGTGTCCACGACCAGGTCCGCCTCGTCGGCGGAGGCGGCGTCGGGCGCGGCCGGCGCCGGGACGGGCAGCTCGTAGCCGTCGAGCCCGTCGAGCTGGTGGCCCATCCGGTCGCGCTTGGTCAGCAGGTAGGCGATGTTGTGGTCGTTGGCGTGCAGCGTGAGCGGCACGCGGGCGGCGACCGCCACGCCGTACTCCTCGAGGTTCGACGTCTTCTCCGGGTTGTTCGTGAGCAGCCGCACCGAGGTGACGCCCAGGTCGCGCAGGATCTGCGTGGCGGTGCCGTAGTGGCGCGCGTCGGCCGGCAGGCCCAGGTCGAGGTTGGCGTCGACGGTGTCGCGCCCGCCGTCCTGCAGCTGGTACGCCTGCAGCTTGGCGACCAGGCCGATCCCCCGGCCCTCGTGCCCGCGCAGGTAGACCACGACCCCCGTGCCCTCCTCGGCGATGCGGGCGAGCGACTCCTCCAGCTGGGGACCGCAGTCGCAGCGCCGCGAGCCGAACACGTCGCCGGTGAGGCACTCCGAGTGCACCCGGGTCAGCACGGGCTCCCCCGCCGCGACGGCGGCCGCGAGGTCGCCGCGCACCAGCGCGACGTGCTCGGAGCCGTCGATGCTGATCTGGTAGCCGTACGCCGTGAAGTCGCCGTGCGCGGTGGGCAGGCGGGTGACCGCGACGCGGCGCGCGTGCTGCTCCGTGCGCCGGCGGTGGCGCACCAGGTCCTCGATCGAGATCATCGCCAGCCCGTGCTCGTCGGCGAACTCGCGCAGCTCGGGCGCCCGCTTCATGGTGCCGTCGTCGTTGACGATCTCGACGAGCACCCCCGCCGGCGTCAGCCCGGCCAGGCGGGCCAGGTCGACCGCCGCCTCGGTGTGGCCGCGGCGCACCAGCACGCCGCCCTCGCGGTAGCGCAGCGGGAAGACGTGGCCCGGCCGGGTCAGCTCCCACGGCTCGGTCGCCGAGTCGGCCAGCACCTTCACGGTGCGGGCGCGGTCCGCGGCCGAGATCCCGGTGGTCGTGCCGTCGCGGGCGTCGACCGAGATGGTGTACGCCGTGCGCAGCGGATCGCGGTTGTGCGGCGTCATCAGCGGGATCTCGAGCCGGTCGAGCATGTCGCCGGGCATCGGCGCGCAGATCACGCCCGAGGAGTGGCGGATGGTGAACGCCATCAGCTCCGGCGTCGCCTTCGCCGCGGCGAAGATGATGTCGCCCTCGTTCTCGCGGTCCTCGTCGTCCACGACGACGACGGCGCGGCCGGCGGCGATGTCGGCGATCGCCCGCTCGACGCTGTCGAGGCGCACGCGCCCGGTCCACTGGTCGGTCATGCTCGGCTCCTCACGGGTTCCGGCACCGGGGCCGGGACGGGTTCGACGGGACGCAGGCGCCGCTCGGCACGCCACCAGGTGACGAAGCCGACGACGACGAAGCCCGCGTAGACGAGGTACATCACGGCGGTCGGGTAGTAGCCGGCGCGCAGCAGCGACGTCACCCCGACCACGTCGACGGCCAGCCAGACGAGCCAGAACTCGACCCACCCGCGGGCCATGCCGTAGGTGGCGAGCATCGAGCCCGCCAGGATCCAGGCCTCGGTGGCCGGGCCCCACGACCCGAGGCGCTGCAGGGCGAGGAACGCGGCCGCGTACCCCACCACGCCCAGCACCGCCAGCTGCAGCCAGCCGGAGCGGCCGGCCCAGCGGGGCACCACGGCGCGCCCGTCGGGCGAGCCGCCGTCGCGACGGGTGCTGCTCCAGCGCCACCAGCCGTACACGCCGACGGCGGCGAAGAACACCTGCCGGCCGGCCTGGCCCCACAGCGGCTCGGCGACGGCGTTGCTCAGCTCGCCCCACGCGAAGACGCCGAAGAGCAGGGCGTTGCCGACCAGACCGACGGGCCACGCCCACACGACGCGGCGCATGCCCAGCAGCGCGCTGGCCAGCCCGAACAGGTTGCCGACCACCTCGGGCACGCTGAGGTAGCCGCCGCCCACCGCGATCTGCCCGTGCAGCAGCCAGTCGAGGGGCGTCACGACCGCTCCCCCGCACCGCGGGCGGCGATCGCGGCGAGCCTCTCGTCGGCGTAGCCGCCCAGCACCAGCCGCTCCACGTGCTTGGCGATGACGTCGACCTCGAGGTTGACCGGCTCGCCGGCCTCGCGGCGACCGAGCGTGGTGCGCGCCAGCGTCTCGGGGATCAGGCTGACGGTGAACGACTCGTCGCCGACGTCGACCAGCGTGAGGCTGACCCCGTCGACCGTGATCGACCCCTTCTCGACCAGGAACCGCGCCAGCTCGGCCGGGTAGGCGACCTCCACGACCGTCCAGTGCTCGCTCGGGCGACGCTCCCGCACCTGGCCGACGGCGTCGACGTGACCCTGCACGACGTGGCCGCCGAGGCGCTGGTCGGCACGCACCGCCCGCTCGAGGTTGACGGTGTCCCCCACGGCGCGGGCGCCGAGGGTGGTGCGGGCCAGCGACTCGGCCATCACGTCGGCGGTCCAGGTGTCGTCGGTGTGCTCGGCGACGGTCAGGCAGCAGCCGTCGACGGCGATCGAGTCGCCCAGGTGGACGTCGCCGAGCACCTCGCGCGCCTGCAGGGTCAGACGGATCGCGTCGCCCTGCTGCTCGATGGCGGCCACGGTGCCGAGCTCCTCCACGATGCCGGTGAACATCAGGCGTCTCCTCCGTCGGTGTCGCTGGTCGGGGTGGTCGGGGTGGTGCGCGGACGCAGCACGAGCCGCACGTTCGCCTCGGGGCCGTCGCCGACGGTGCTCGCGTCCACCACGTCGAGGTGCAACGCTCCGGCGATCGTGGTGATGCCCAGGTCGGCCACCGCGGCCCGGCCGGCGCCGAGCAGCATCGGCGCGACGTAGACGACCACCTCGTCGACGAGGCCCGCCCCCAGGAAGGCGGCGGCCAGGGTCGGGCCGCCCTCGAGGAAGACGTGGCGCGCCTCGCGGGCGGCCAGCGTCGCGAGCGCCTCGTGGGGGTCGCGGGTGCGCAGGTGCAGCGACGGGGCCTCGTCGTCGAGCACGCGCGCCCCCTCCGGCAGGTCGCGCAGGCCCATGACGGCCCGCAGCGGCTGCGCGGCCAGCGGCTCGTCGTCGGCGTCGCGGACGGTCAGGCGGGGGTCGTCGACCAGCACGGTCCCGGTGCCGACCAGCATCACGTCGCACTCGCCGCGCAGCGCGTGGGTGTCGCGACGGGCGGCCGCCGAGCTGATCCAGCGGCTGGTGCCGTCGGCCGCGGCGCTACGGCCGTCGAGGGTGGCGGCGAACTTCCAGGTCACGAAGGGTCGGCCGCGGGTGACGGCGAAGGTCCAGGCCCGGTTGAGGGCGGCGGCGTCGTCAGCCAGCACGCCGACCTCCACCTCGATCCCCGCGGCCTCGAGGGTCGCGGCACCGCCCGCGGCCACGGGGTTGGGGTCGCGCTGCGCCACGACCACCCGGGCGACGCCGGCGTCACGCAGGGCCTCGGCGCACGGGCCGGTGCGTCCCGTGTGGTTGCAGGGCTCGAGGGTGACGACCGCGGTGGCACCGGTGACGTCGACGCCGGCGTCGGCCGCGCGGGCGAGCGCGTGCGCCTCGGCGTGGGGCGTACCGGCTCCGCGGTGGTAGCCCTCGGCCAGGCGGGTGCCATCGGGGGTCAGCAGGACGCAGCCGACCCGCGGGTTGGGGCCCGCCACGCCGTGCATGCGGGCGAGCAGCAGCGCGTGCTCCATGGCGTCGCGCTCGGTGCTGGTGGCCATCTCCTGCGTCTTCCCGGTCGGCTCGCTGGCGTCCGGGGCGCGGTCGGTGCACGGGCGGGACGGGGCGCAGGCCGTCCGGTCCGCGCTCGTCGCCACCATGCGTGCGCTTCCCATCCGGACTCTGACCGTCGGTCCAGGAATTCCACCTGGTCAGCCGACCGCTGGCTGCGGTCGGGTCGCGGACTCTCACCGCCGGCTCGGAATTTCACCGACCCCAGTGCACGCGAGCAGTTCAGCTCGTCTGCCGCAGATTGTGGCACACGGCGGACGTCGACGTGACGCCTCCCACGTCGTGGACACGCCGGGCGGGGCCCCCTACGCCGGAGCGGGGGCGAGCGGCTCGAGGTCGCGGCGGTAGGTCGTCCAGTGCTGCTCCAGCTCGAACCCGGCGCGCTCGTAGACGCCGAGCGCACCGCTCGGGTTCTCGGAGTCCACCTCGAGGCTGGCGCGGTCGAACCCGGCGGCGCGGCAGGCCTCGAGCACGTGGCGCAGCAGCAGGGGCGCCAGCCCGCGGCCGCGGTGCTCGCGCACCGTCCCGACCCGCGCGATCCACGCCTCCTTGCGGCCCGTGACCTCCTCGACGGCGTCGTACTCCTCCGTCTGGACGTAGCCCACGATCGCGTCGGACGCGTCCACCGCGACGACCGAGAGCCCCGGCCGGAAGCTCCGGCTGCCGGTCACCCACTGCGTCCACTCCTCCGGCGTCCACGGGCTGGAGCCCGGGTGGTCGCGGAACACGACGTTGTGGGTCTCGCGCAGGGCGTCGAGGTCGACCTCGGGGTCGTACGCACGGATCCGCAGGCCGGTGGGCGGGTCGGCGAGGTCCTGCTCGCCAAGCGGACCGACGCCCAGCGTGAGGGCGTAGCGGTGGGGCGCGAACCCGATCCCGGCCAGCAGCCCGCCCTGCGCCTCGTCGGAGGTCAGGCCCATGACGTGCAGGTGCGCCGGCAGCGTCGGCGCGGCGTGGTGGCGCTCCCGCAGTCGGTCGAGCATGGCCTCGGCCAAGCGGGTCCCGATCCCCTCGCCGCGGCGCTCCGGGTGGGTGCAACCGGTGGCGTACGCCGTCAGCGCGGTCTCCCCGGGCGCCCGCGGCGTCACGCGGAACGAGCCGACGAGCCGGTGGTCCTCGCCGGCGTCGAACGCGCCCACCCAGTCGCGGCCCAGGTCGACGAGCGGGTCCTCCGCCTCCTCGCGCAGGTCGGCGAGGTTGTAGTGCTCGTCGGTGCGGTCGACGGCCTCGACCTCCCGCAGCAGCCGGTCCAGGGCGGGCAGGTCGGCGGGCGTCAGGCCGCGCAGCTCGATGTCGCTCACGGCCCGCAGGCTAGGCGTGCGGCCGGCGTGCGCGCGACCGGATTTCCGGGCCGTCCGTCCCTGGCCGTCGGCCCCCGGGCGGTTCAGCCCCGGGCGGCGTCGCCCTTGGCCCGCAGGGCGGCGATCATCGCGTCGGGGTCGTCGGCCGAGTAGACCGCGGAGCCGGCCACGAACACGTCCGCGCCGGCCTCGGCGCAGCGCTCGATCGTCTCGAGGGAGACACCCCCGTCGACCTGCAGCAGCGTCTGGACGCCGTGGCGGTCGACGAGCTCGCGGGCGCGGCGCAGCTTGGGCAGGACCAGGTCCAGGAACTTCTGGCCGCCGAAACCCGGCTCGACCGTCATCAGCAGCAGCATGTCGAGCTCGCCGAGCAGGTCCTCGTACGGCTCCACGGGGGTGGCCGGCTTGAGCGCCATGCTCGCCCGCCCGCCGGCGGCCCGGATCTCGCGCGCCAGGCGTACCGGCGCCTTCGCCGCCTCGACGTGGAAGGTGACCGACGCGCAGCCCGCCTCGACGTAGGTCGGCGCGTGCCGGTCGGGGTCCTCGATCATCAGGTGCGCGTCGAGCGGGACGTCGGTCGAGCGTGCGATCGCCTCGACCATCGTCGGCCCGAACGTCAGGTTGGGCACGAAGTGGTTGTCCATGACGTCCACGTGGATCATGTCCGCGCCCGGGATCCGCCCCACCTCCGCCCCGAGGTTCGCGAAGTCGGCGTTGAGGATGCTGGGAGTGATCTGGATGCCCACGGGCGTCGATCCTAGGGGTGGCTCAGAGGCCGTCGCGGTCGGCCCAGGCGAGCAGCGGCGCGACGTCGAAGACGTGCTCGCTCGCGTGCAGGCCGGCGTGCAGGTCCCCCAGCTCGGCGAAGCGTCCGGGCACCGTGAACATCGTGAGGTCGCGCGGGTCGGCGTCCGCGACCTCGTCCCAGCGCAGCGGCGTCGAGACGCGGGCGTCGGGCAGGCCGCGCAGCGAGTACGCCGCGGCGATGGTGTGGTCGCGCGTGTTCTGGTTGTAGTCCACGAAGACGGCAGCGGGGTCGCGGTCCTTCTTCCACCAGGCGGTCGTCACGAGGTCGGGGGCGCGGCGCTCGACCTCCCGGGCGAAGGCGTGCGCCGCCCGGCGCACGTCCGCGAACCCGTGGTCGGGGGCGATCCGGACGTACACGTGCAGGCCCTTGCTGCCGCTGGTCTTCGGGTAGCCGACCGCGCCCAGCTCGTCCAGCACCTCGTGGGCCACGGCCGCGACGCGCTGCACGGTGGCGTAGTCGCAGGCCTCCCCGGGGTCGAGGTCGATGCGCCACTCGTCGGGCTCCTCGACGTGACCGCGGCGGCTGTTCCACGGGTGGAACTCGACGGTCGACATCTGGGCCGCCCACACCACCGCCGCCGCCTCGGTCACGCACAGCTCGTCGGCGGTGCGCTTCCACCGCGGGAAGTACAGCTCGACGGTCTCGACCCACTCGGGAGCGCCGGCCGGGAGCCGTTTCTGGTGCACCTTCTCGCCCGCCAGCCCCTTCGGGAAGCGGTGCAGCATGCAGGGCCGCTCGAGGAGCGCCCCCGTGATGCCCTCGGCGACGGCCAGGTAGTACTCGACCACGTCCAGCTTCGTCGCGCCGGACTCCGGGAAGTAGACGCGGTCGGGGTTGGTGACGCGCACGACGCGTCCCTCGACCTCGATCTCGACGGCGGGCGGCTTCGACGGCACGTGCGCACGCTACCGGGCGGGGCGTGGAGGACAGTCCGCACTTGCCGTATGGTCGGCGATCCCCGACCATTCGGTGGTGGCCGACCACCGACGCTCCCCCGACTACGACCTCGCCGACGAGTTGGAGCTCACCGGGGACGAGCAATACCGCGCGCTCTTCGACGAGACCCGCAGCCGGATCGTCACGCTGCTGCTCGACCGTGCCGCGACGACGTCCGAGCTCGCGGAGGTGCTGGAGCGGCCCAAGGGCACGGTGGGGCACCACCTCAAGCTGCTGGAGCGCGCCGGGCTCGTGCGGGTCGTGCGCACGGAGCGGGTGCGGGCGCTGGAGGCGAAGTACTACGGCCGCACCGCCCGACTGTTCCTGTACCACGCGGTCGGGGAGGCGGTCGGCGAGCCGCAGCGGGCGCTGGCCCGCGCCGCGGCCGGCATCGCAGCCGCGCCCGTGCTCACGCCCGAGGCCGCCGACGACCCCGGTCACCTCCCCGTCATCGGCTACCTGCGCCACGCCCGGATCCCGCGGGAGCGCGCGTCCGAGTGGGCCGACCGGCTCGCCGACCTCGTGCTCGAGTTCGCGGCGGAGCCGGCCGCGGGCGACACCACGTACGCCGTAGTTGTCGGCCTCTACCCGACCCGCGGCCTCAGCGACCCCGACGGGACCGGCGCGCCGTGAACCGCGCGCCGCTCGGGAGCCGCTACCGCCGCCTGCTCGGCTCCGCCGTGGCCGCCAACCTCGGCGACGGGCTGGTGCTCGTGGCGGTGATGTGGCTGGCCTCCTCGCTGACCCGCGACCCGCTCCTGATCACCCTCCTCGGTCTCGCGTCCCGGTTGCCGTGGCTGGTGCTGTCCCTGCCGGCGGGCGTGCTCGTCGACCGCGTCGACCGGCGGCTGCTGGTCGGGACGATGGACCTCGTGCGCTGCGCCGCCGTCGCGGCGCTCGGCGTGCTGGTGTGGACGCAGCAGGACGCGCTCCCGACCCCGGCGGAGCTCGCCGGCGGCGCTCCGACGCCCGCGTCGGCGCCGCTGCTGCTGGCCGGTCTCGGCGTCGTCACGCTCGTGCTCGGGTGCGCGGAGGTCGTGCGCGACAACGCGGCCCAGACGCTGATGCCGTCGCTGGTCGAGCGCGACCAGCTCGAGCGCGCGAACAGCCGGTTGTGGGGCGCGGAGACGACGATGAACAGCTTCGTCGGGCCGCCGCTCGGCGGCGTGCTGGTCGCCGTCGCGCTCGCGGTCCCCTTCCTGACCCACGCCGGGCTGCTCGCCGTCAGCGCCGTGCTCGTGCTCGGGATCGGTGGCGCAGCGCGGCGCGGCGCTCGGGCGGCCCCGGACGCACAGGACCGCCGGCCCCGACCGGCGCGCGCCGGCTGGCGCGCCGAGCTCGCCGAGGGCTTCGGCTGGTTGTGGCGCCACCGCCTGCTGCGCACGCTGGCCCTGCTGCTCGGGGTGATGAACATGCTCAGCAGCGCGGCGTTCGTCGTCGTCGTGCTGTTCGTGCAGGAGATCCTGGGGATCCTCGACGGCTGGGCGTTCGGTCTCGTCACGACCGGCGCCGCGGCCGGCGCGGTCGCCGGTTCGCTCGTCGGCGACCGGATCGTCGCGCGGCTCAGCGCGGGACGCGCGCTCGCCGCCGCCGTGCTGGTGATGGGGCTCGGACTCCTCGTCGTGGCCACGACCAGCTCGCCCGTGGTGTTCTGGCTCGCGGAGGTCGTGACGGGCCTGGCGGTGGTGGTGTGGAACGTCGTGACCGTCTCGATGCGCCAGCGGCTGATCCCCGACGCGCTGCTGGGACGCGTCAACTCCGTCTACCGGTTCTTCGGCTGGGGGATGATGTCGGCCGGCGCACTGCTGGGCGGTGGCCTCGTGGCGCTCGGCGAGCCCCTCCTCGGCCGGGAGGCGGCCCTACGGGCGCCCGTGCTCCTCGCCGCGCTGGGCTACCTCGTGCTGCTGCCCGTCGCCTGGCGGCACCTGCACCCGGAGCGGGTGGCAGCGGCCGAGTCCGCCGCCGCGGGGGCGCGCTGAGGCGTACGCACCGCGCGTACGGTCGGGGGATGCCCGAGAAGACGATGCGCGAGCGGATGCTCGCCGGCGAGCCCTACATCGCCGACGATCCCGAGCTCGCCCGCGACGCCCAGCGCGCGATGGACCTGACCCACCGGATCAACACGACGCATCCGAACGCGGCCGACGAGCTGCGCGCGCTGTTCGGCGAGCTGTTGGGCGAGCTCGGCGAGGGCGCGGAGATCAGGCCGCCGTTCCGCTGCGACTACGGCTACCAGACCCGGGTCGGCGCCCGGACCTTCGCCAACTTCGGGCTCGTCGTGCTCGACGTCGCGACCGTCACGATCGGCGCCGACGTGCAGATCGGCCCGAACGTGCAGCTGCTGACCGCCACGCACCCCCTCGAGCCCGGCCCCCGGCGCGACAAGTGGGAGGCCGCCGAGCCGATCGTGATCGAGGACAACGTGTGGCTGGGCGGGGGCGTCGTCGTGTGCCCCGGGGTCACCATCGGTGCCGACACGGTGGTCGGCGCGGGCTCCGTGGTGACCCGCGACCTGCCGCCGCGCTCGGTCGCGGTCGGGTCCCCCGCCCGCGTGGTGCGCACGCTCGTCGACGACACGGACACGCCCACGTAGGTTCGCCCCCGTGCTCTTCGACCAGCCGCCCGTGGTCCGCGCGTACGTCGGCGCAGCCGACCGCCCCGACCCCACGTCCTGGCCGATGACGGTGCCCGCGGTCGCGCAGCTCGTCGCCGATGGACTGGACCTGGCGCCGGGCGTGACGCTGTTGGTGGGCGAGAACGGGTCGGGCAAGTCGACGATCGTGGAGGCGCTCGCCGAGGCGTACGGCCTGCCCGCCGAGGGCGGCACGCGCAACGGCGGTCGCACCACGCGGGTCTCGGAGTCCCCGCTGGGCTCCGTGGTACGCCTGCAGCGCGGCGTCGGCGCCGGCCGCTGGGGGTTCTTCCTGCGCTCCGAGACCATGCACGGCTGGTACACCTTCGCCGAGGAGACCGGCGGCCCCGGCCCGAGCTTCCACGAGATGAGCCACGGCGAGTCGTTCCTCGAGGTGGTCCGCAGCCGCATGGACACGCCCGGCTTCTACTGCCTCGACGAGCCGGAGGCCGGGCTGTCGTTCTCCGCGACGCTCGCGCTCCTGGGCCACCTCGCGGCGCTCGCCGAGGACGGCGGGCAGGTGGTCTGCGCGACGCACTCCCCCGTGCTCGCCTCGCTGCCCGGTGCGCGACTGGTCGAGGTCGGTCCGTGGGGCCTGCGGGAGTCCCGCTGGGAGGACCTCGAGCTCGTCGAGCACTGGCGCCGCTACCTCGAGGCGCCCGGGCGCTACCTGCGCCACGTGCTGGACTGACCCGCCCGGGGTCGAGGGGCGATCAGGTGCGCTGCAGCAGCGCGACGAACATGGCGTCCGTGCGGTGCACGTGCGGCCACAGCTGCAGGGTCGCGGTGCCGTCGGCGAGCGCGGGGCCGGCGGCGTCGGGCACCTGCGGCAGCGCCGCGCCCGGCGCGAGCGCGCGCACGTCGTCGCGTCCGGCGAGCACCGCGTCGACGACCTCCACGGTCTCGGCCGGCACGGGCGAGCACGTCGCGTACACGACCAGACCGCCGGGACGCGTGACGTCGAGGGCCGCGTCGAGGAGGCGACGCTGCAGGGGCACGAGGTCGCGCAGGTCGCCCGGCGTGCGTCGCCAGCGGGACTCGGGACGGCGACGCAGCGCGCCCAGCCCCGAGCACGGTGCGTCCACCAGGACGCGGTCGAAGGTGCCCGGCTCCCAGCGCGGCGCCGTGCCGTCGCCGGTGACGACCTCGTCGACCCCCGCCACCAGGGCGCCGTCCGGCTCCGAGAGGGCGCGGCGCACCAGGACCGTGCGGTGCTCCTGCGCCTCGTTGGCACTCAGGCGCGCCCCCCGCCCGGCGGCGAGCGCGGCGAGCAGGGCCGCCTTGCCGCCCGGCCCCGCGCACAGGTCGAGCCACCGTTCGTCACGACCGTCCAGGGGCGCCTCGCTCAGGGCGAGCGCGACGAGCTGCGACCCCTCGTCCTGCACGCCCGCCGCACCCCGCGCGACCGCGTCGGTCGCGCCCGGGTCGCCGCCGGGGAGCAGGACGCCGTGCGGCGAGAGCTGCGTGGGCGTGCCGCCCGTGGCCGCCACGAGCTCGTCACGCCCGACCCGGCCCGGACGGGCGACGAGGGTGACCGCCGGGGGCTCGTTGTCGGCGGCCAGCAGGGCGTCGAGCTCGCCCGCGTCACGCCCGGCCCGCGCGAGCGCGTGGGCGAGCGCGGAGACCACCCACCGCGGGTGGCTGTGGGCCACGGCGGCGAAGCCCACGGGGTCGCCGGCGACGTCGGGCGCGACCCGGCGCACCCAGGAGGCCAGGTCGTGCTCGCCGACCCGGCGCAGCACGGCGTTGGTGAAGCCGGCCGGCCCCTGACCCACCCGGGCCCGGACCAGGTCGACCGTCGTCGAGATCGCCGCGTGGTCGGGCACGCGCATCGCCAGCAGCTGGTGGGCGCCGAGCCGCAGCGCGTCGAGCACCTTCGCCTCGACCTTGGCCAGCGGGCGGTCGACGCAGGCCGCGACGACCGCGTCGTAGGTGCCCTGCCGGCGCAGGGTGCCGGAGGCGAGCTCGGTGGCGAAGCCGGCGTCGCGACCGGTCAGGCCGTGCTTGCGCAGCAGGTCGGGCAGGGCGAGGTTGGCGTACGCCCCGTCGACGCGCACGGCGCGCAGCACGTCGTACGCGGCCAGCCGGGCCGGGTCGACCGACCGGCGGGGCGCCGGGGGGCGGCCGCCGCGCCGCGGGGCGTTCGGGCGCCGACGACCGGGCTCAGGCACGAGGCGTCCCGTCCTCGGCGGCGAGGGCGCGCGCCAGCTTCGGCGGGGCGACCCGCAGCCACGACTCGGTCACGAGCTCGCGCAGCTCGCCGAGGCTCACCTCGCCGAGCCGGGAGGCCTGCACGAGGTAGGTGTCGCCGCCGTCGAGGTGCGGCACGGAGAAGAACGGGCCGTCGGCGTCGACGAGCGCGGCCTTGGCGCCCCGGTCGGCGGCCCACAGCAGCACGAGATCCACGAACGGCTCCCCCGTCGTCGGGTCGACGGCGGTGGCGTGCGGGCGCCGGTAGGCGCAGAAGCCCTTCGGGGCCGCCTTCGTCGCCGGGTCGGAGACCAGCCAGGTGGGCATGTCCCCCCAGCTCGTGCCCAGCTCGGTGTGGGGCAGCTCCCCGCAGAGCACGTCGACGTCCTCGGGGGTGGCCGACCGCCCGGGGTCGTCGGCCACGCTCAGCCCCCGAACCGGGCGCCCGAGGCGACCCGGACCCCCCGGGCCCAGTCGGCGGCGGGCATCTGCTTCTTGCCGAACGCCTTGACGTCGCCGAGCCGGACCGGGCTCGTGGCGGTGCCGACGTACACGGCGTTCTTGGCGACCTCGAGCTCGCCCGGCGCCAGCGGGTCCCGGTCGGCCTCGACGGTGACCGGGCCGAGCTTGATCCGCTGCGTCTCCCCGTCGACGACCTGGGTCGACCACGCCCCCGGCGCGGGGGTGCAGGCACGGATCCGGCGGTCGACCGCGACCGCTGGCTCGTGCCAGTCGACCTGCGCGTCCTCGACGGTGATCTTGCCGGCGATCGAGACGCCCTCCTCGGGCTGCTCCCGCGCCTCGAGCGACCCGTCCTCCAGGCCGTCCAGGGTCGCGACCAGCAGGCCCGCGCTGCCCTCGGCGAGGCGCCCGAGCAGGTCGCCGGAGGTGTCGGTCGGACGGATCCGCTCGGTCATGACCCCGAAGGTGGGGCCGGCGTCCAGCGCCTTGACGATCCGGAAGGTGGTGGCGCCCGTGACCTCGTCGCCCGCCCACACCGAGTGCTGCACCGGCGCCGCGCCGCGCCACGCGGGCAGCACCGAGAAGTGCAGGTTGATCCAGCCGTGCGGCACGAGGTCGAGGGCCGACTGCGGCAGGAGCGCGCCGTACGCGACCACCGGGCACGCGTCCGGACGCAGCGCGCTCAGGGCCGCCTGGAACTCGGGGTCCCGGGGGTGCTCCGGCTTGAGGACGGGCACGCCCAGCTCCTCGGCCCGCAGGCCCACCGGGCTGGCGACCAGCCGGCGTCCCCGGCCCGCGGGGGCGTCGGGGCGGGTGACGACGCCGACGAGCTCGTGGCTCGACTCGGCGATCGCGTTGAGGGACGGGACGGCGACCTCGGGGGTGCCGGCGAAGACGACGCGCATGGGGCGGACGGTGCTCCTGGCTGGACGGACGGACGACCGGGAGAGCCTACCGTCCGGACGACGGCCGGGCTCAGCGCCCGAACGGGCCGGTGGGGTGCGGCGAGACCTTGACCGTCGGCTTCTCCAGGCCGAACCACTCGGCCTCCCGGATCTCGCGCATGGCCGCCTTGCGCGCGGCGTCGTCGAGACGGTCGATGAAGAGCACGCCGTCGAGGTGGTCGGTCTCGTGCTGGATCGCGCGGGCCAGCAGCTCGGAGCCGTCGATGCGCACCGGCTCGCCGTGCATGTCGAAGCCGTGGGCGATCACCGACAGCGCGCGGCGGCACTCGTAGGTCAGCTCCGGCAGCGAGAGGCACCCCTCGATCCCCTCCTGCTCCTCGGCGGACAGCTCGAGGGTGGGGTTGACGAGGTGGCCGACCTCGCCGTCGACGTTCCACGTGAAGACGCGCAGGCTGACGCCGATCTGCGGTGCGGCCAGCCCCGCGCCCGGGGCGTCGAGCATCGTGTCGGTGAGGTCGGAGACGAGTCGCCGCAGCTCCTTGTCGAAGTCGGTCACCTCGCTCGCGCGACGTCGCAGCACGGGGTCGCCGAAGAGCCGGATGGGTTGGATGGCCACGAGGAGCGAGTCTAGGGACCCGGCGCTCACGGCTCCACACGGCGGGCGACCGCCAGCGTCGGTGCCGCGTCGGGGACGGCTCGACGCGTCCCGCCCAGCAGCGCGCTCGCCGCAGCCAGGGCCGCGGCCGCGGCCAGCGCTGCGCCGAGACCCACCGTGCCGGCGAGCCCTCCCGCCGCGGCGGAGCCGAGGGCCTGGCCGAGGACGAGCAGCACGAAGAACGCCGCCGACGTCCCGGCCGCCGCCCCGGGCCGGAGGTCGGCGGCCCACGCGATCAGCACGGACGTCGCGGCGACGAACGCCCACCCGAAGACGGCGCAGGACGCGAGGGCGACCGCGAGGCCCACGGCGCCGCGGTCGACCACCGCCAGCGCGACGAGCGCGACCAGCGAGGCGGCGAGCGTGGCGAGGGTGAGCGTCCAGCCGGGTGGTGGCGACAGCGCGGCGACCCGGCGCGCGGTCAGGACGGTGACCGTGCCGCCCACGCCGATCGCCATCCAGGCCGCGGTGGAGGCCGTCGGCCCGAGCCCCTGCTCGCCGAGGTGGGAGCGGCCGTAGGTCCACACGACCGCCGACGCGACGCCCAGCCCCAGGGCGCCCACCACGGGCGCCCGCAGACGGCGCAGGAGGTCGCCGTCGCCGAGCGACGGGGCCTGCGACGGGGCCTGCGACGGGGCCTGCGACGGGGCCTGCGACGGGGCCTCCGACGGGGCCTCCGACGAGGCCGGGGCGTCGCGCTCGCCCGCCGCGGTCCGCAGCCCCAGCAGCACGACGGCGGTTCCGCTGAGCAGGGTCACGGCCGCAGTGACGGCGAAGCCCGCCCGCCAGTGCGGCAGCACGGCGAGGGCGAGCAGGCCAGCCGCGACGAGGCCCGGCCCCGTCCCCGAGTTCACCACGGCCTGCGCCCCGGCGCGCCGCTCCGCGTGCACGGCTCGGGCGACGAGGGCCACCAGCCCCGGCGAGGCCAGGCCGGCCGCCGACGACGCGAGGACCGTCGCCGCCGCGAACGTCGCCAGCCCCGGGGACAGGGCCATCCCCGCTGCCCCCAGCGAGCCCGTCGCGGTGGCGAGCACCAGGACGAGGACCGGGCGCCGGTCCGCGAGGAGGCCGACGGCCGCGCCTGCGCAGTACGACACCGACGACCCCGACGACACGTAGCCGGCGGCCGCCGTGCCGAGCCCGACGTCGTGCTGGAGGTCGGGCAGGAAGAGGCCGTACGCGAGCCGGACGAGGCCGTAGGTCGCCGCGACGAACGCGGTGCCGGCGACGAGCAGCGTCGCGGAGCGGGACCACGAGAACGATAACGTGCGTTTCACTTTGCCGAGTCTAGGGTGGACCGGGTGAGCACCCGACCGAGCACCGAGCGCAAGCTCCTCGACGCCGCCGACGAGCTGCTGTTCGGTCGGGGGGTCGCCACCACGACGGTCGACGAGCTGCTGGCGCTCGCGGGCGTCTCGCCGGCCACGCTCTACCGGGCGTACGGGAGCAAGGACGGCCTCCTCGTCGCCGCGCTGCAGCGCCGCCAGAGCCGGTGGCTCGAGGTCTGGGACGACGCGGTGGCCGCGGCCACCGGTCCCGCCGAGGCGCTGCTGAGCGTCTTCGACGCGCTCGCGACGTTCCGTGCGCAGCCGCACGGCGCGCGGTGGTGCGCGTTCCTCGGCAGCGCGGCCGAGTACGCCGATCCCCCGGCGCCACTGGCCGCCGCGCTCCGCGCCGACACCGAGCACCTGCGCTCGCGTCTGCGCGACCTCGCGGGGCCCCTGGTCGACGGCGACGCGGCCCGCGCCGCGCGGCTGGCCGACGCGCTGCTGCTGGTGGTCTCCGGCGAGCTGGCGATGCAGCTGCGCGAGCCGGGCTCGCGCACCGCGTCGGCACGTGCCGTCGCCCGCGCCGTCCTCGACGCCGAGCTCAGCGGCGCGCCGGCCTGAGCGGACCGCCCCGGAGATCACCGCCTCAGGGGCGACCGCGTCAGAGGTGCCGGCCGAGGAACGCCAGCTGGCGAGGGGCGATGCGCCGCCAGTAGCCGCGGTCGTGGTCACCCCGTTCGAAGCCCCCGTCGGGCCGGTCGGCGAACCCGTCCACGTAGTCCTGGCTCGCCGCGCAGAAAGGGTCGCCGAGACCGCAGTCGACCCGCACGGCGATCCCGTCCAGGTCGTCCTGACGTCCGAGCACGGTGACGGCGGCGAAGTCCTCCGGCCCGTCGAAGGCCCCTGCGGGGGTGTCGGCGTGGTCGTGCCACAGGGCCGGGCTGACCGCGGCGACGGCACGCACGCGACCACTGCCGACCAGTGCACCGAGGTGCAGCGCCCCGAACCCGCCCATCGACCAGCCGAGGAACCCGAGCCGGTCGGTGTCGAGACCCCGCGCGGCCAGCAGCGGGAGGAGCTCCTCGAGCACCATCGCGGCGAGGTCGTCACCGTCGGCGCGGGCGTGCCAGTACGCCTCGCCGCCGTCGACGCTGACGAGCGCGAAGGGCGCGACGCCGTCGGCGACGGCCGCCGCGAGGAACCGGTCGAGGCCCAGGTAGTCCTCGGCGAACGCCGCGGTGTGGTCGGCACCGCGACCGTGCAGCACGACGACGACCGGCAGACCGCGGCCGTCGCTCCCGCCCGGGCCGCCCGGCTCCGGCGGCAGCGCGAGGGTCCACCCGCACCGGCGTCCGCCGCGGGCCGCCGAGACGATCTCCCCGCTCTCGCGCGGTCCCGCAGCCCCGTCCGGGACGACCCCGTCCCGGCCGTCGAGCCCCAGCCGTCCGTAGAGCACGGACCGGCCCGGCAGCACGCCGCCGGCGATGCCGGCCACCCCGCCGAGGACCCCGGCCGTCGACACCCCGGCACCGACCAGCACCCCGCGTCGCGTGATCCGCACCGTCCGTCCCTCCCCGGCGGGAACCGACGTCCCGCCCGCCCGAGCAGTGTGGACCCCGACGCGGCGACGCGACGGCAGGTCGGACGATCCGACGGTCGCGTCGGCGCCTAGAGCGTCGGCGGGTCCAGCTGCACGCGCACCGCGGCCAGCTTGCGCGCCGACCGCTCCCGGGCGGCCGCACCCAGCGCGGACTGCAGGACCGCGCCGGCGCCCGCCGGGACCCGGACGACGGCCCGGACCTCCTCGTCCTCACCCGGCGGACGCCCCGGGCGCACCGGGGCCGGCACCGGCCCCAGCACCTCGAGCGGGGGCGGCAGCTCGAGCGCGCCCAGGTACGCCTCCACCGCCGCCGGCTCGCCCGTGACCGTCGCCAGGCGCGAGCCCGGCGGCAGGTGCGCCGCCGCGCGCTCGGCGGCCTCCCGTTCCGCGTACCCCGTCGGGTCCCACCTCACGAGGGCCTGCGCGACGCCCGTGGCCGGGTCGCCGACCAGGACGACCTCGCCGCCGGGCCGCACGAGGGCCGCGGCGTTCATCCAGCGTCGCAGCGTCTCCTCCCCCGTGCGCAGGTCGACCCGGGCCAGGGCGACCCAGGCGTCGAGCAGCAGCACGCCCGCGTACCCGCCCTCGGCCACCGGTTCGGCGCCCGGCGTGGCGACGACGATCGCCGGCGTGCCGGGCACCCGGGCCACGACCCCGTCGCCCGCGGAGGTGCGCACCGGCACGCCGGGGAACGCGCGACCGAGCTCGTCCGCGGTGCGGCCCTCGCCCACCACCGGGGCGCGCAGACCCCGGTGGCCGCAGGTCGGGCACGCCCAACGCGGCTCGGGGACACCGCACCAGCGGCACACCGGCGGGGCGGAGGCCACCGGCTGGTGCAGCGGACCCGTGCAGGCCCCGCATCGCGCGGGGGTGCGGCAGCGTTCGCAGGCCAGCCCCGCGGCGTAGCCCGAACGGGGCGTCTGGACGAGCACGGGGCCGGTCTCGAGGGCGCGCCGCACCAGGTCGCGGGCGGCGGTCGGGAAGCGGGCCACCCGGGCGTACGGGTCCCGCGCCAGCTCGACGTCGGTGGCACCCGCCACGGCCACACGCACCCGCTCGCGCAGCAGCGCCCGCGGCGGTGCGACCGGCTGCGCCCAGCCCGAGCGCAGCAGTCCCAGCGACTCCACCGAGCGGGCGTGCGCGCCGACCAGCGCCGCCGCCCCCGCCTGCTCCGCACGCAGCACCGCGACCTCACGGGCGTGCGGGTAGGGCGCGCGAGGCTCGGCGAACAGGTCGTCGCCGTCGTCCCAGACGACGACGAGCCCGAGGTCGTGGACGGGCGCCCAGACCGCGCCCCGCGTGCCCACCACGATGCGGACCCGCCCGCGCGAGAGCGCCAGGAAGTCGCGGTAGCGGGCCGCGGGGCCGGCGTCCGCGCGCAGCGTCACGTGGTGACCCTCGCCCAGCACCGCCTCGAGGGCGGTGTCCAGGCGGTCGACGTCGCGACCGTCCGGCACGCACAGGACCACGCCGCGCCCGGCGGCGTACGTCACCGCGGCCGCCTGCGCCGCCAGGGCGGCCCAGTCCGAGCCGGGAGCCACCGACCAGACCGCGCGCGCCGCCGACCCGCGGGCCAGGTGGTCGCAGAGGGCCGCGCCGTGCTCGTGCTCCGCCCACGCCTCGCGCGCCGCACCGAGCACCTCGTCGAGCGCCGGGGCGACCGGCGCCGGCGTCGTCACCGGCTCCTTCTCGACCGTCGCGTGCCGGGGCGGGACGGCCAGGCGCAGGACGTCGGCGCGCGCCCCCGCGTACCGCGCCGCGACCAGCGCCGAGAGCTCGGCGACGTCGGGGCGAAGCACGGGCTCGGGGCTGACCACCCGGCGCAGCGGCTGCAGCCGGGGATGGTCCGAGGCCGCCTGCCGGGCCAGGACGAAGCCGTCGACGTCCTGGCCCGCGAAGCGGACCTTGACGCGCGCGCCGGGGACGGCGCTGGCGGCCATGGTCGCCGGCACCACGTAGTCGAAGGGACGGTCGAGGTGGGCCAGCGGGACGTCGACCAGCACCGCGGCGACGGGGTCGGTCTCCGCCGGCGCCACCTCGGCGCGCTTCCTCGCGGCCCGGCGCTCCCCCGTGGCCCGCGCCGCGCGCACGGCCCCCCGCAGCTCGGGCAGCAGGGAGGGCTGCTCCGGCTCGCCGGCGGCTCCGTTCGCGGTCACGGCACAGGTCTACCGGGTCGCCCCGACAGCCCTGTCACCCGACCCCGGGTCCGGACCCGGGGCCGTTCGGGGGGCCGTCCACGGGGCCGGCCATGGCCGCGGCGAGACGGGCCAGCGGCGCCGAGCGCGCCCGCTGCGCCTCGTGCTCCGTGATCACCCGGCGGCGCTCGAGGTCGTCGACGGCCGCCGCGATCTCCCGCTGCGCCTGTGCCCGGGTCCAGGGGGCCATCGCGCCGAGCACGGCATCGGCGGCCGCACGCCGGCGGAGGCCGTCCGCCGCGCGCTGCTCCGGCGACGGTGGCGGCGGGGGCGGACGGTAGGTGGCCACCTTGCGGACGGCGAGCACGAGCAGCGCCAGGCCGAGCAGCACGCACGCGACGGTGCTCGGACCCCAGGTCCACCAGTACGCCGCGTCCCACGCCCGGGCCTCGGGCGTGCGGGTGAGCAGGGCGATCCATCCCCCGACGGCCGCGAGCAGTCCGACCGCGCCGGCGGACCCCGCCGCGGGCCCGTCCCACGGCGTCCGCAGCACGCGCAGGAACGCGACCACCATCGTCACCAGCACGAGCAGCAGCAGACCGGTCAGGACCGCACCTGCGGTCGCGTAGGCCCCGACCTCGAAGTAGCCGCGCGGGGTCGTGCGCCCCGCCAGGTAGGAGCCGCCGAGACCGCCGCCGACACCGACGCAGGCGAGCCCGAGCGGCAGGCAGCCCGCCTGCGCCCCGCGGTCCGCCGGCACCGTCGCGTCGGGGTCGAGGAGGCTGCGCAGCTCCGGGCGGTTGCGCAGGGCGAGGAGCTCCAGGCGGAGCCACGGCACCGGGTCGCCGGGAGCGGACCGCGACGCCAGGTCCGGTGCGTCGAGGGGCTCGAGCTCCGTCACCGACGACGCCTCCGCAGCGCCGTGTCGGCGAGCGCGCCGAGCGGGGCCGTGCGCGCTCGTGCGAGCGTCGCCGGCGTTGCCATCCCGCGCCGCTCCAGCACGGCGATCGCCGCGTCGAGGTCGTCCCGCACCCGCTGCTGCTCCTGTGGCCGGAGCGCCGCAGCCAGGCGTCGCGGGTCGGGGGCGGCACCCGGCGCGTCCGTCACCTCCGGAGCCGGCTGACGCGTGAGCGCCACCAGCGCCAGCGCGACGACGGCCAGGATCAGCGCGACGCCGACCGGCATGCTCGGCGTCCTGCTCCAGCGTCCCGCGCTGACGATCCAGCCCAGGGTGGCGAGGCCGTGCACGGCGAGGGTCACGACCGCCGCGAGCACCAGGTCGAACGAGTGCGGACGGCGACCGGCCAGACGGGTCGCGCCCCAGCTCGCCGTGCGAGCCAGCAGCGCCGCTGCACCGACCGTCGCGGCGACGGCACCCCACCGGTCGGCCGACGCGGCGGAGGGGGCGCCGTAGCCCGCCTCGCCTCCCAGCAGCGTCGCGGTGACGACAGCGCCGAGCACCGCGAGGACGGTCAGCGACCACAGCACGGTGTCCGGCAGCAGGTCGGCCCGTCGGCGCCACCGCCGGCGCGGGTCCAGGGCGTCCTGGACCGCAGGTCGACGGGCGTACGCGGCCACCTCGAGGCCGCGCCACGGCACGCTGGAGCCGTCGGGCAACCACGTCGCGAGCTGCTGGGCGCCGCGCGGCGCGGCGCGGCGGAGGTCGGCCTTGGTGGTGACGACCACCGGCGGCTCGGACGGCGACGGGGCCGGGCCGACGGCGTACCCGTCGTGCCCGCCCCCGTCGCTCACGAGGTGGTCCCGGTGCTCAGATGCCGGCCGCGGCGCGCAGGGCGTCGGCGCGGTCGGTCTTCTCCCAGGTGAACTCGGGCAGTTCGCGGCCGAAGTGGCCGTAGGCCGAGGTCAGCGAGTAGATCGGGCGCAGCAGGTCGAGGTCGCGGATGATCGCGGCGGGGCGCAGGTCGAAGACCTCGAGCACCGCCTTCTGGATCACCTCGTCGGCCACGACGCCGGTGCCGAAGGTCTGCACGAACACGCCGACGGGCTGCGCCTTGCCGATCGCGTACGCCACCTGCACCTCGGCGCGCTTGGCCAGGCCGGCCGCGACGACGTTCTTGGCGACCCAGCGCATGGCGTACGCCGCCGAGCGGTCGACCTTCGACGGGTCCTTGCCCGAGAAGGCGCCGCCGCCGTGGCGGGCCATGCCGCCGTAGGTGTCGACGATGATCTTGCGGCCGGTCAGGCCCGCGTCGCCCATCGGGCCGCCGACGACGAAGACGCCGGTCGGGTTGACGAGCACGCGGTGGTCCTCCGACGGGATGTCGAACGAGCCGAGCACCGGGGCGATGACGTGCTGCTTGATGTCGGCCTCGAGCTGCTCGAGGCTCACGTCGGGGGCGTGCTGCGTGGACAGCACCACGGTGTCGACGCGCACGGGCCGGTCCTCGGCGTCGTACTCGATCGTGACCTGCGTCTTGCCGTCGGGCCGCAGGTAGGGCAGCGTCCCGTCCTTGCGCACGGCCGAGAGACGCTCCGAGAGACGGTGCGCGATGGTGATCGGCAGCGGCATCAGCTCGGGGGTGTCGTCGCTGGCGTAGCCGAACATGAGGCCCTGGTCGCCCGCGCCCTGCTTGTCCAGCTCGTCGGTCGACGAGCCCACCCGCGACTCGTGGCCGTCGTCGACGCCCGCCGCGATGTCGGCGCTCTGGCCGCCGATCGCGACCTGGACGCCGCAGGACGCGCCGTCGAAGCCCTTCTCCGAGGAGTCGTAGCCGATCTCGAGGATCTTGCGGCGCACGAGCTCGGCGACCGGGGCGTACGCGTTCGTGCGCACCTCGCCGGCGACGACCACGAGGCCCGTCGTCAGCAGCGTCTCGACCGCGACGCGCAGGTTGCGGGTGTCCGCGTCGTTGGCGATCAGGTAGTCCAGGACGGCGTCGCTGATCTGGTCAGCGATCTTGTCCGGGTGACCCTCGGTCACCGACTCCGAGGTGAACAGACGTCCGGTCACGAGCAAGCCACTCCTTCAGCGACGACAGCGGCGGACGCCCGAGCGCGCGGGAGGTCCACCATGACTGCGACGACCATAGTCGTCGGCTCCAGCACGTCCGCAATCCGGCCAGGCGTCCCACCGTCCGGACACCCCGGCGGTACGCCCGGGAGGCCTGCGCCCGCGCGTCACCAGAGGGTGGCGACCCGGTCCCAGATGGCGTGCGCGAGCACGCCCTTGGCGGCGCGCGGCACCTCGAGGGCGCTCCCGTCGGCGCCGAGCACGACGGCCTCGTTGTCGGTGCTGCCGAACACGGCACCGCCGCGCACGTCGTTGACGACCAGGAGGTCGCAGCCCTTGCGGGCCAGCTTGGCCCGGCCGAGCTCGAGGACGGTGCTGTGGGCGTCGCCGGTCTCGGCGGCGAAGCCGACCACCACCTGACCGGGGCGACGGCGGTCGTGGGCGACGTCGGCGAGGATGTCGGCGTTCTGCTCGAGCTCGACGGGGGCGGCCGAGCCGTCGGCGCGCTTCTTGATCTTGTCGTCGCTGTAGGCGGCCGGACGGAAGTCGGCCGGGGCGGCCGCCATCACGACCGCGTCGGCCTCGGCGGCCGCGGCCACGACCGCGGCGTGCAGCTCGGCCGTCGTCTCGACCGGCACGACGTGCGCGCCGGCCGGCGCGGGCAGGTCGACGTTGGCGGCCACCAGCGTGACGCGGGCGCCACGGGCCAGGGCGGCGCGCGCCAGGGCGTACCCCTGCCGGCCCGACGAGCGGTTGCCGAGGAAGCGGACGGGGTCGAGGTACTCCCGCGTGCCGCCGGCGGAGACGACGACGTGGCGACCGGACAGGTCGGCGCCCGCGGGGTCGGCGGCGCTCGCGCGACCGAGCACGTCGACGCCGACCTCGAAGATCTCGGAGGGCTCGGGCAGCCGGCCCTTGCCGGTGTCCTTGCCGGTGAGGCGGCCCTCGGCCGGGTCGAGCACGAGCACGCCGCGGGCACGCAGCGTCGCGACGTTGGCGACGGTCGCCGGGTGCTCCCACATCTCGGTGTGCATCGCGGGGGCCATCACGACGGGACAGCGCGCGGTGAGCAGCGTGTTGGTGAGCAGGTCGTCGGCGAGCCCGTGCGCGGCCTTGGCGAGCAGGTCGGCGGTCGCCGGGGCGACGACCACGAGGTCGGCCGCCTGGCCGATCCGGACGTGGGGCACCTGGTGCACGCCGGTCCACACGTCGTCGGCGACCGGCTTGCCCGACAGCGCCGCCCAGGTCGGCGCGCCGACGAACTCCAGCGCGCTGGCGGTGGGCACGACGGTGACGTCGTGGCCCGACTCGGTGAAGCGACGCAGCAGCTCGCAGGCCTTGTACGCGGCGATGCCGCCGCCCACCCCGAGCACGACCCGGGGCTTGTCCGGGGCGTCGCTCGGAGCCGGCGACGGCATCGAGGTGGTCACGCGGGTGACGCGGAGGTCACTCGGCGCCGAAAGGCGACTCGACGGCCGCGGTGCGCTTGGCGGCCTCCTCCGCGGCGAGCTCGGCGGGGTCCACCTCCTCGCACGTCAGCAGGTCGTCGTTGATCTCGCGCAGCGCGATGGAGAGCGGCTTCTCCTGGACGTGGGTGTCGACCAGCGGACCGACGTACTCCAGCAGGCCCTCGCCCAGCTGGGAGTAGTAGGCGTTGATCTGCCGCGCGCGCTTGGCTCCGTAGAGCACCAGCTGGTACTTGCTGTCGGTCTTCGTCAGCAGGTCGTCGATGGGCGGGTTGGTCACGCCCACGGCGGCGATTTCAGGGGCAGACACGCAAGGGCCTCACATGTGGTCGGGATCGGTGTGCGTCGCGGTCGAGCAGCGACGGGTCAGTGCGCCGAAGCGGGCACCGTCATCAAGGCTACCAACTCCTCGGCGGCAGCGGGAACTTCGTGGTTGACGATCGTGACGTCGAACTCCGCCTCGGCGGCCAGCTCGGTGCGGGCCGTGGCCAGGCGACGCTCCCGCTCCTCCTCGGTCTCGGTGCCCCGACCGACGAGCCGGCGCACCAGCTCCTCCCAGCTCGGCGGCTTGAGGAAGACGAACAACGCGCCCGGCATCGTCGAGCGCACCTGGCGCGCGCCCTGCAGGTCGATCTCGAGCATCGCCGGCCGGCCCTGGGCCAGGACCGCCTCGACCGGTCCCCGCGGGGTGCCGTAACGGGCGGCCCGGTGCACCACGGCCCACTCGAGCAGCTCGTCGCCCTCGACCATCGCGTCGAACTCGGCGTCGGAGACGAAGTGGTAGTGCACCCCGTCGACCTCGCCCGGGCGCGGCGCGCGGGTGGTGGCGGACACGGAGATCCACACGTCGGGGTGCGCCTCGCGCACGCGGGCGGCGACGGTGCCCTTGCCGACCGCGGTGGGCCCGGCGAGGACGACGAGACGGGAGGTCACGCCGCGGCTCACGCCTCTCCCGCTGCGAACTCGACCTCGAGGGCCGCGATCTGCTTCGCGCCGAGACCGCGCACGCGGCGGCTCTCGGCGATCTGGAGCCGCTCCATGATCTGGCGCGCCCGCACCTTGCCGACACCGGGCATCGACTCGAGCAGGTCGACGACCCGCATCTTCGCGACGACCTCGCTGTCCTCGCGGTCGGCGATCACCGAGCCGATCGAGACGTCGGCGCTCTTGAGGCGCTCCTTGACCGCGGCCCGCTCCCGGCGGACGGCCTTCGCCTTCTCCAGTGCGGCACGGCGCTGTTCGGGCGAGATCTCAGGCGGCTGCGGCACGGGCGGTTCCTCGACGACGACGGTGGGGGGACGACGGGCCAATCTAGTCATGGCCGCGCGCGTCAGGCAACGCCGCGCGGCGCCCG
The DNA here is from genome assembly GCF_032378595.1 of Nocardioides imazamoxiresistens. NCBI lineage: Bacteria > Bacillati > Actinomycetota > Actinomycetes > Propionibacteriales > Nocardioidaceae > Nocardioides > Nocardioides imazamoxiresistens. The sequence continues at coordinate 201,994 of NZ_JAVYII010000007.1, read as the reverse complement.
CGTGCCGACCGGGCCGCTCGGGAGGACCCTCAGCGCGGCGCGGTCCCGTCGCGCAGCGCGCGGAAGGGCTCCCCGACCGCGACGGCGGCGGCCCGCAGGGCGGCCACGTCCGGGCCCGCCGCGAGGATCTCGCGCGACGAGGCGGGCAGCACGGCGGGCGCGGCGGCGCCGAAGATCCGGCGTACGTCCTCCAGCGTGCCGCCCTGCGCGCCCACGCCGGGCGCCAGCAGCGGGCCACCGATGTCGAGCGACTCCCCCGCCGCCGCGTCGGCGCCGTCGATCGTGGCGCCGACGACGGCCCCGAAGGAGCCGTGCGGCGCGGCGTCGGCGTTGAGGGCCCGCAGCTCGTCCAGCACGGTCGCGGCGACCGAGCGACCCTCGCGCACCGCGGCCTGCACCTGGGGCGCCTCGGGGTTCGACGTGCGGGCGAGGACGAACAGGCCGCCGCCGTGGCGCCGCGCCGTCGTCACGAACGGCTCGAGGGACCCGAAGCCGAGGAACGGGCTGACGGTCACGGCGTCGACGGCCAGCGGGGCCGCCGGGTCGAGGTACGCGTCCGCGTAGGCCTGCGAGGTCGAGCCGATGTCGCCGCGCTTGACGTCCAGCAGCACCAGCGCGCCCGCCGCGCGCAGGTCGGCGACCGTGCGCTCCAGGGTCGCGACACCCGCGCTGCCGAACCGCTCGAAGAACGCCGACTGCGGCTTCACCACCGAGCACACCTGGCCGAGCGCCTCGGCGGCCGTGCGGGCGAACCGCTCGACGCCCGCCGCGTCGACGCCGAGGCCCCAGGCCTCCAGCAGTGCCGGGTGCGGGTCGATGCCGGCGCACAGCGGGCCGCGTGCGTCGACCGCGGCCGCGAGCCGCACTCCGAAGGGGACGGTCGTCATGGCTGCTCCTGCGGACTGGGGGCGGGGCCGTCGGCCAGGGCCGACGCGACACGGCGCGGCCACAGCGGCCCGCCGTAGACGAAGCCGGTGTACGCCTGCACGAGGTCGGCGCCGGCACGCACCCGGGCGAGCGCCTCGTCGGCGTCCTCGACCCCGCCGACCGAGACCAGCGCCCGGCCCACGAGCCGGGGGCGCAGCAGGGCCAGCACCTCGCGGGCGCGCTCGGCGACGGGCGCGCCCGACAGGCCGCCGGCCCCGATGTCGGCGACGACGTCGTCCGGCGTGCGCAGTCCGTCGCGCCGCACCGTGGTGTTGGTGGCGATCACGCCGTCGAGGTCCTCCGCGACGGCGAGGTCCGCGACCGCGAGCACGTCATCGTCGGCCAGGTCCGGCGCGATCTTCACCAGCAGGGGCACGCGGCGCGAGCCCGTCGCGGCGTCCGCGGTGCGCCGCACGTGGGCGACCAGCGGGGCGAGGCGCTCGACGGCCTGCAGCGAGCGCAGCCCCGGCGTGTTCGGCGAGGAGACGTTGACGACCAGGTAGTCGGCGTAGGGCGCCAGCAGCCGCGCGCTGGAGCCGTAGTCGGCGAGCACGGCGGCCTCGTCGTCCTCGGGCACGACCTTGGACTTGCCGATGTTGACGCCGAGCACGAGGTCCGGACGGCGCCCGCGGCGCTCCAGCTTCTCGGCGCGCACCGCCAGGCGCTGCGCGACCGCGGCCGCCCCGTCGTTGTTGAAGCCCATCCGGTTGACGACGGCCCGGTCGTCGACCAGCCGGAACATCCGGGGGCGCGGGTTGCCCGGCTGGGACAGGCCGGTCACCGTGCCGATCTCCACGTGCGAGAAGCCGAGCGCGGCCAGCGCGTCGATCCCGACGGCGTTCTTGTCGAACCCCGCGGCGAGACCGAAGCGGTGCGTGAAGCGCAGGCCCAGCACCTCCACCGGCTCGCTCGCCCGCGGCGCCACGCGGGCGGCGCGCACCGCCGGCCCGGCCGCCCGGATCGCCCGGAACGCGGCGTGGTGCGCCTGCTCCGGGTCCGTGCGGGTCAGGCCGTGGCGGAACAGCAGGTCGTAGGCACCCATGCGACTCCCCCGCCCTCAGCGCGCGCCGGCCGGGGCGTCGGCGCCGCGCAGCACCTCGGCCCACTCCTGCAGGCTCCGCACGCCGACGTCGCCGCGCCGCAGCGCCTCGATGCCCTGCACCGCGGCGCCGAGACCCTGGACCGTGGTGATGCACGGGATGTTGGCCTTGATCGCCGCCGAGCGGATCTCGTAGCCGTCCAGACGCACCTGGCCGCCCGTCCCGGTCTCGGGCAGGCCGCCCGTCCCGGGCGCACCGGCCGCACCGTAGGGCGTGTTGACGATCAGCTGGATCTCGCCGTCGTCGATGAGCTGCACGGTCGTCTTCTCGCCGCCGGCGCCGGGCCCCTCGTGCTGCTTGCGCACCACCGTGGCCGGCACGCCGTTGCGCCGCAGCACCTCGGCGGTGCCCTCCGTGGCGACGATCTCGAAGCCGAGGTCGGCCAGCACCTTGACCGGGAAGACCATCGCGCGCTTGTCGCGGTTGGCCATCGAGACGAAGACCTTGCCGCCGCGCGGCAGCGAGCCGTACGCCGCCGCCTGCGACTTCGCGAACGCCGTGCCGAAGTCGGCGTCGAAGCCCATCACCTCGCCGGTCGACTTCATCTCCGGGCCCAGGACCGTGTCGACGAAGTGGCCGTCGGGGGTCTTGAACCGGTTGAAGGGCATCACGGCCTCCTTCACCGCGATCGGGCAGCCGTCGGGCAGCGTGCCCCCGTCGCCGGTCGCGGGCAGGACGCCGGCCGCCCGCAGGTCCGCGACCGACTCGCCGAGCATCACCCGCGCCGCGGCCTTGGCCAGCGGCGTCGCGGTCGCCTTCGACACGAACGGCACGGTGCGCGAGGCCCGCGGGTTCGCCTCGAGGACGTAGAGGATGTCCGAGCCCAGCGCGAACTGGATGTTGATGAGGCCCCGCACGCCGACGCCGCGGGCGATCGCCTCGGTGGCCGTGCGGATCCGGCCGATCTCCCGGGCGCCGAGGGTGATCGGGGGCAGCGCGCACGACGAGTCGCCGGAGTGGATGCCGGCCTCCTCGATGTGCTCCATCACGCCGCCGAGGAACAGCTCGTCGCCGTCGAAGATCGCGTCCACGTCGATCTCGACGGCGTCGTCGAGGAAGCGGTCGACGAGCACGGGGGCCTCGGGGCTGATCAGCCCCGCGGTGACGTACTTGTCGAGGTACGCCTCGAGCGCGCCGTCGTCGTAGACGATCTCCATGCCGCGCCCGCCGAGCACGTACGACGGACGCACCAGCACCGGGTAGCCGATCTCCGCGGCGATCTGCTGGGCCTCGGCCCACGAGGTCGCGGTGCCGTGCTTGGGTGCGGTCAGGCCCGCTGCGGCGAGCACCCGCCCGAACGCACCCCGCTCCTCGGCCAGGTCGATGGCCGCCGGCGGCGTGCCGACGATCGGGATGCCGGCCTCCTCCAGGCCGCGGGCCAGGCCCAGCGGAGTCTGGCCGCCGAGCTGGCAGATCACGCCGACCACGGGGCCGGCCGCCTGCTCGGCGTGCACGACCTCGAGCACGTCCTCCAGCGTGAGCGGCTCGAAGTAGAGCCGGTCGGAGGTGTCGTAGTCGGTCGAGACCGTCTCCGGGTTGCAGTTGACCATGATCGTGTCGAAGCCGCCGCCGGGCAGCCCGGCGCCGTCCTTCGCCGCGCTCAGCGCCAGCGAGGCGTGCACGCAGGAGTAGTCGAACTCGATGCCCTGGCCGATCCGGTTCGGCCCGGAGCCGAGGATGATCACCGCCGGCCGCTCGCGGGGAGCGACCTCGGTCTCCTCGTCGTAGGAGGAGTAGTGGTACGGCGTGCGCGCGGCGAACTCGGCGGCGCACGTGTCGACGGTCTTGTAGACCGGTCGCACCCCCAGCGCGTGCCGCACGCCCCGCACCACGGCGGGCGCCAGGTTGCGGATCCGACCGATCTGCACGTCGGAGAAGCCGTGCCGCTTCGCGGTGCGCAGCACGTCCGCCGTCAGCTCCGGCGCGGCCGCGATCTCGGCCGCCACCTCGTTGATCAGCGCGAGCTGGTCGACGTACCAGGGGTCGATGCCGGTGGCGTCGAAGACCTCCTGCGGGGTCGCGCCCGCGCGCAGCGCGTCCATGACCTTCTTGAGCCGCCCGTCGTGCGGCACCGCGATCTCGGCCAGCAGGGCGTCCTTGTCGAGGTCGACCCAGGTGTGGCTCCAGTCGAACGGCGCGTCCTTGCTCTCCAGGGAGCGCAGCGCCTTCTGCAGCGCCTCGGTGAAGTTGCGGCCGATCGCCATCGCCTCGCCGACGGACTTCATGTGCGTGGTCAGGCGCGGGTCCGCGCCGGGGAACTTCTCGAACGCGAAGCGCGGCACCTTCACCACGACGTAGTCGAGGCTCGGCTCGAAGCTGGCCGGCGTGCTCGACCCGTCGGGGCGGGCCGTGATGTCGTTGGGGATCTCGTCGAGCGTGTAGCCGATCGCGACCTTGGCCGCGATCTTCGCGATCGGGAAGCCCGTCGCCTTCGAGGCCAGCGCGCTCGAGCGCGACACCCGGGGGTTCATCTCGATGACGATGACCCGCCCGTCGGCGGGGTTGACGGCGTACTGGATGTTGCAGCCGCCCGTGTCGACGCCGACCTCGCGGATGATCTCGATGGCCAGGTCCCGCAGGTGCTGGTACTCCCGGTCGGTCAGCGTCATCGCCGGCGCGACGGTGATCGAGTCGCCGGTGTGCACGCCCATCGGGTCGAGGTTCTCGATCGAGCAGATGATGACGACGTTGTCGGCCTTGTCGCGCATCACCTCCAGCTCGTACTCCTTCCACCCGATGATGGACTCCTCGATCAGCACCTCGGTGGTCGGGCTGGCGGACAGGCCGGCGCCCGCGATGCGCACCAGGTCGTCGCCGTCGTAGGCGATGCCCGACCCGGTGCCGCCCATGGTGAAGGACGGGCGGATCACGACGGGGAAGCCGAGCTCGTCGGCCGCGGCGAACGCGCGCTCGAGGGCGTACCGCTCCTTCTCCTGCTTGGTCGCCGCCGAGCCGAGCTCCTCGCCGTTGCACACGAAGCTGCGGGCCACCTCGCCGCCGACCTTCGCGACGATCGCGTTGAACTGCTCGCGGTTCTCGCCCCGGTGGATGGCGTCGAAGTCGGCGCCGATCATCTCGACGCCGTAGCGCTCCAGCACCCCGTTCTCGTGCAGGGCGATCGCGGCGTTGAGCGCGGTCTGGCCGCCCAGCGTCGGCAGCAGCGCGTCGGGGCGCTCCTTCGCGATCACGCGCTCCACGAACTCCGGCGTGATCGGCTCGACGTAGGTCGCATCCGCGAACTCGGGGTCGGTCATGATCGTCGCGGGGTTGGAGTTCACCAGCACCACGCGCAGGCCCTCGGCCTTCAGCACGCGGCAGGCCTGCGTGCCCGAGTAGTCGAACTCGCACGCCTGCCCGATGATGATCGGGCCGGAGCCGATCACCATCACGCTCTTGATGTCGTCGCGCTTGGGCACGGCTCAGGCCTCCTTCTCGCTGCTGGGCTCGCTGCTGGGCTCACTGCTGGGCTGGCTGGTGGGGCGGGCGCCGCGAGCGTCCATGAGCTCGCAGAACCGGTCGAACAGGTACGCCGCGTCGTGCGGCCCGGCCGCGGCCTCGGGGTGGTACTGCACCGAGAAGCTCTTCAGCGCACCGCCCTCGCCGTCGCGCAGCTCGAGCCCCTCGACGACGTCGTCGTTGAGGCACACGTGCGAGACCGACGCGACGCCGTACGCCGTCTCGGTCGCGCGGTCGGTGGGTGCGTCGACGGCGAACCCGTGGTTGTGGGCCGTGACCTCGACCTTGCCGGTGGTGCGGTCCATCACCGGCTGGTTGATGCCGCGGTGGCCGTAGGTGAGCTTGTAGGTGCCGAAGCCCAGCGCACGGCCGAAGAGCTGGTTGCCGAAGCAGATGCCGAAGTACGGCACGTCGCGGCCCAGGGCCTCCTGCAGCAGCGCCACCTGGTCGGTGGTCGCGGCCGGGTCGCCGGGACCGTTGGAGAAGAACAACCCGTCGGGGCCGTCGGCGCCGACGGCGAGCACCTCGTCGATCGAGGCGGTCGCCGGCAGCACGTGCACCTCGATGCCCCGCTCGGCCATCATCCGCGGCGTGTTCGCCTTGATGCCGAGGTCGACCGCGGCGACCGTGAAGCGCTTGTCCCCCCAGGGCCCCGGCCGGGCCGGGACGACGTACGCGCTCTGCGTCGTGACCTCGTCGGAGAGCTCCGTGCCGGCCATCTCGCCCGAGGCGAGCACGCGCTCGAGCAGCCGCTCGGGGTCGGTCTCCGTGGTCGAGATGCCGACGCGCATCGCCCCGCGCTCGCGCAGGTGACGGGTCAGGGCCCGGGTGTCGATCCCGCTGATGCCGACGACGCCCTGGGCGCGCAGCTCGTCGTCGAGGCTGCGCGCGCTGCGCCAGTTGGACGACACCCGCGCGGGGTCGCGCACGACGTAGCCGGCGACCCAGATCCGGGCCGACTCGGGGTCCTCGTCGTTGATGCCCGTGTTGCCGACGTGCGGCGCGGTCATCACGACCACCTGGCGGTGGTAGGAGGGGTCGGTCAGCGTCTCCTGGTAGCCGGTCATGCCGGTGGAGAAGACGGCCTCGCCGAAGGTCTCGCCCTCCGCGCCGAAGGCCTCGCCGCGGAAGGTGCGCCCGTCCTCGAGGACGAGGAGGGCGGGGGCGGTGCGGCGGGTCATGCGTGGCTTCCTTCCGTCGTGACCAGGGTGCCGTCGAGCACGGTCGGCACGCCGCGCAGCAGCGTCGCGTGGACGCGGGCGGCGAGGGTGCGGCCGTGCCAGGGGTTGTTGCGGGACAGCGACACCGAGTCGTCGCGGTCGACGACCACCGACGCGGCGGGGTCGACGAGGGTCAGGTTCGCCGGCTCGCCCGCGGCGATGGGGCGGCCGTGGCCCGCCGTGTGGTGCAGGCCGGCGATCTCGGCGGGACGCGTCGACATCACACGGGCCAGGTCGCCCCAGCCCATCCGGCCGCTGGAGACCATCACGGTCGCGACGACCTGCAGCGCGGTCTCGAGGCCGAGCATGCCGAACGCGGCGTCGACGAACGCGTGCTCCTTGTCGTGGCGCGCGTGCGGCGCGTGGTCGGTGGCGACCGCGTCGATGGTGCCGTCGGCCAGCGCCTCGCGCAGCGCCTCGACGTCCTCGGCCGGGCGCAGCGGCGGGTTGACCTTGAACGTGGGGTCGTAGCCGCCGAGCAGGTCGGTCGTCAGCAGCAGGTGGTGCGGGGTGACCTCGGCGGTGACCGCGACGCCCTGGCTCTTCGCCCAGCGCAGCACCTCGACGGTGCCCGCCGTCGAGGCGTGCGCGACGTGGACCCGCGAGCCGGTGTGGCGCGCCAGCATGACGTCGCGGGCGACGATGACCTCCTCGGCGACCCCGGGCCAGCCCGGCAGGCCGAGGCGCCCGGACAGCTCGCCCTCGTGGCAGCAGGCGCTCGGCCCGGCCAGCGTCGGCTCCTGGGCGTGCTGGGAGACCACGCCGCCGAACGTCTTGACGTACTCCAGCGCCCGGCGCATCACGCGGGCGTCGGCGACGCAGCGGCCGTCGTCGGAGAAGACCCGTACGCCCGCGCGGCTGCGGGCCATCAGGCCCAGCTCGGCGAGCTCGGCACCGGCGAGGCCCTTGGTGACGGCCCCGACCGGCTGCACGTCGACGAGGCCCGCGGCCCGGCCGAGGTCGTGCACCCGCTCGGCCGCCTCGGCCGTGTCGGTGACCGGGCTGGTGTTCGCCATCGCCAGGACGGCGGTGTAGCCGCCCACCGCGGCGGCCCGCGACCCCGTGCGTACCGTCTCGGCGTCCTCGCGACCGGGCTCGCGCAGGTGCGTGTGGAGGTCGACGAGGCCCGGCAGCAGCACGAGGCCGTCGGCCTCGATGGTGCGGGCACCCGCGGCGTCGAGCCGTGAGCCGACCTCCGCGACGACCCCGTCGGCGACGAGGACGTCGGCGCGCTGCTCCCCCAGCAGGGACGCGCCGCGGATCAGGACGTGGTTCTCGGTGGCGCTCATGCGGCTCCCTCCCCGGCGAGCAGGTGGTACAGGACGGACATGCGGACCGCGACCCCGGCCGAGACCTGGTCGAGGATGAGGGACTGGGCGGCGTCGGCGGCGTCGGCCGCGATCTCGAGGCCGCGGTTCATCGGGCCCGGGTGGCAGATCGGGACGTCCGGGCCGAGGACGTCGAGGCGGGCGCGGGTCAGTCCGTAGCCGACCGTGTACTCCCGGCTGGTCGGGAAGAACCCGCCGCTCATCCGCTCCTTCTGGACGCGCAGCATCATCACCGCGTCGGCCTTCGGCAGCACCTCGTCGAGGTCGTAGGACGTCGCGAACCCGGCCTGCGCGCTCCACGTGCCGATGCCGCTCGGCATCAGCGTGGGCGGCGCGACCGCCGTGACCTCGGCGCCCAGGGCGCGCAGCAGCCCGACGTTGCTGCGGAAGACCCGGCTGTGGGTGAGGTCGCCGACCAGGACCACGTGACGACCCTCGAGCGAGCCCAGACGGCGGGTCAGGGTGTACGCGTCGAGCAGCGCCTGCGTCGGGTGCTCGTGCGTGCCGTCACCCGCGTTGATCACGGCGGCGTCGACCCACTGCGAGACCTGGAGCGCGGCACCGCTGGCGCCGTGGCGCATCACCAGGGCGTCGACGCCCATCGCGGTGATGGTCAGCACCGTGTCGCGCAGGCTCTCGCCCTTCGAGGCGCTCGAGCCCTTGCCGGTGATGTTGATCGTGTCGGCCGAGAGCCACTTGCCCGCGATCTCGAAGCTCGAGCGGGTGCGGGTGGAGTCCTCGAAGAACAGGTTGATGACGGTGCGACCGCGCAGCGCGGGCAGCTTCTTGACCTCGCGGCGCTGCACGTCGTGCATCTCCGCGGCGGTCGTGAACAGCGTGGACACGTCGTCGACGGTGAGGTCGTCGACGGAGAGGAGGTGCTTGCGCATCAGGACTCCTGGTGGGGGGAGGCGCCCGGGGCGCCCTCGGCGCCCTCCGCGATGCGGACGACGTCGAGGCCGTCGGTCTCGACGAGCCGGACCATCACGCGCTCGCTGCGGGCGCTCGGGAGGTTCTTGCCGACGTGGTCGGCGCGGATCGGCAGGTCGCGGTGGCCGCGGTCGACGAGCACCGCGAGGCGCACCGCCGCCGGTCGGCCGAGGTCGGCGAGGGCGTCGAGCGCGGCGCGCACCGTGCGCCCGGAGTAGAGCACGTCGTCGACCAGCACCACGGTGCGACCGTCGATCCCGCCGGCCGGCACCTCGGTGGGCTGGGGACCCCGCGCCGGGTGGCGGCGCAGGTCGTCGCGGTAGAGGGTGATGTCGAGGGAGCCGGTCGGCACCGTCACGCCCTCGGTCGCGTGGATCCGCTCCGCGATCCGCCGGGCCAGACCCACGCCACGCGTCGGGATCCCGAGCAGCACGAGGCCCTCGTGGCCCTTGTTGCGCTCGAGGATCTCGTGGGAGATGCGGGTGAGGGCCCGGGAGATGTCACGGGCGTCGAGGACGGTGCGGCCAGGGGGGCCGGAGATGTCTCCGGCGTCGTCGGGGCTCACGTCACCAGTCGGAGCAGGCATGCCTGCCGGACCTCCTTCTCCGCCTCACGGGACGGCTCGTTAAAGGATGTCGAACGGGACGGAACTCTAGCAGCGCCGCAGGGGTGCTCCGAGCCAGGAGTCAGGCGATCCGCACCACGTCGCCGGGACGCAGCTCGCGCCGGGGAGGGCCGTCGAGCAGGACGCCCACCCGCACGCCCACGTCGGGCTGGTCGCGGCGCCCGGCGGCCCGGAGCCCGCGGACCTCCGCGCGGGCCACCGCGCCGTCCCCGCGCACGAGCACGACCGTCGCGCCGACCTCCAGCGCGTGGCCGAGCGTGCCCGTCACCATCGTCCCGACGCCGCCGGGGAGGTCCACCGCCTCCTCGACGACGAGCGCGTCGGGGCCGGGCGGCGCGGGCGGCAGGTCGGCGGACGGCGTCGTCGGTGCCGGCGTGGGCCGGCCGGCCGGGCCGGTCGGACCGGCCGGACCGGTCGGACCGGTCGGGCGCCTGCGGAAGAGACCCATGCGCCCGAGGATGGCACCCGCCGGCTCAGTTCAGCGGACGGGTGCCCTCCGGCACGCCGCCGCCGTCGTGCACCGACTCGACCAGCTCGGCGAGCGCCGTCAGCGCGACGCGCTGCGACAGCGGGCCGTAGGAGACCCGGGCGACGCCGAGCTCCTGCAGCCGCGGCGGCGACGGCACGCCGGGCAGGCCGATGACCGTGAGCTTCTGCGGCCCGAACGCGTCGACCAGCGTGGCGACCTGGTCCTCGTCGAGCGGACCCGGCACGAACACGGTGGGGGCGCCGGCGTCGAGGTAGGCCCGGCCGCGCTCCACGGCCTCCGCGAGCGGGTCGTCGGCGCCGAGCACGAACGCGTCGGTGCGGGCGTTGAGCACGAAGTCCGGCACCCCGGCGTCGCGGGCCGCCTCCATCACGGCCTCGACCTGCGCGGCGGCCTCGGCGAGGGGCTTGAGCTGGTCCTCGAGGTTCGCGCCGACCACACCGACCTCGATGGCGCGCCGCACGGTGCCGGGCGCGTCGCCGTACCCGCCCTCGAGGTCGGCGGTGACCGGCAGGTGGGTGGCCGCCACGATGCGACGCACCTCCTCGATCATCTCCGCGACGGGGATGTTCTCGCCGTCCTCGTAGCCCCGGCTCGCCGCGATCGAGTGGCTCGCCGTCGCGAGGGCGGTCGTGCCCTGGACGCCGGTGACGACCTGGGCCGAGACAGCGTCCCAGACGTTGACGACGGTGAGCAGCTCCGGCGCCTGGTGCAGGCGCAGGAGGGTGGTCGCGGCAGCTGCGGTGGAGGTCATGCGTCCGAGCATGGCAGGACGCCGGTCAGCGGGCGGTCAGTGCGGCAATCGCCAGAGCACGGTCTCGATGGCGCGGTGGTAGGTCGGGTACGCGAAGTGCATCGTCCGCAGGTCGGCGAGCGGGACGCGGGCGTGCACGGCGGTGGCCAGCAGCCCGATGACCTCGCCCGCCGCCGGCCCCGCGACGGTCGCGCCGACCAGCACGCCGCTCCCCTGGCTCGTGTCGGCGACCAGCTTGACGACGCCGTCGGTCTCGTCGAGCCACCCCCGGGCGCCGAGGTCGCCGACGGCGACCTCCATGGCGTACGCCCCGGACTCGCGCGCCTGCGCCTCCGTCAGGCCGACCACGGCGATCTCGGGTTCCGTGTAGGTCACCCGCGTCGCCGCGCGGTAGTCGGCCCACGGGCCGTCCTGGCCGAGGAGGTCGCGCACCGCGACCCGGCCCTGGTAGTTCGAGACGTGGGTGAACGCGCCCTTGCCGGTGATGTCGCCGACGGCCCACAGCCACGGGCCGCCGCCGTCACCGGCCGTCGCTGCGCGTACCCGCATCCGCTCGTCGACCTCCAGCGCGCCGCCGTCCACGACGACGTCGGCCGCCTCGAGGCCGAGGTCGTCGAGCTGGAGCGTCCGACCGGCCGCGACCAGCAGGCGCTCGGCCCGCAGCGTCTCCTCGCCGACCTCGACGACGAAACCGCCGTCCGCGTGCGCCACCCGGTCGACCCCGGCGCTCAGCACCAGCCGGACGCCGTCGGCGGCCAGCGCCTCGGCCAGCACGCGGGAGGCCTCGGGCTCGTCGCGTGGCAGCAGCCGCGGCGCCTGGTCGACGAGGGTGACCGCGACGCCGAAGCGGGCGAGGACCTGGGCGAGCTCGACGCCGATCGGGCCGGCGCCGAGCACCACGATCGAGCCGGGCAGCTCGGTGAGGCGGACGATGTCGCGGTTGGTCCAGAACGGCGTGCCGGCGAGGCCCTCGACGGGCGGGACCGCGGGGCGCGTGCCGGTGTTCAGCACGACCCCGCGACGGGCGACGTAGGTGGTGCCGTCCACCGCGACGCGCCGGGGGCCGACGATCCGGCCGCGTCCGCGCACCAGCCGCGCGCCGTGGCCCACCAGCCGCTCGGCGAACGGCGTGTCGGTCCAGTCGTGGGTCGCGTCGGACCGGATCCGCTGCGCGACGTGCGCCCAGTCGGGCGATCCCTCGGCGGCGCGTCGCGCGCCGGCGATCATCAGCTTGGAGGGTACGCAGCCGTAGAACGGGCACTCCCCGCCGACCAGGTGCTCCTCGACCACCACCACGTCGACGCCCGCCTTGCCCAGCAGGCCGCCGACCGTCTCGCCGCCCGGGCCCGCGCCCAGGACGACGACGTCCACCTCCACCGTCTCGCTCACGGGGTGGATCCTCGCTCAGGCGTCGGCGACGTCGACCAGCACCTTGCCGATCGTGCCGGCCTCGACCGCGTCGTGGGCGGCCGCGAGGTCCTCGAGCGGGTGGTGGTGCAGCGGCAGACCCACCTCCTCGCCGACCCGCAGGGCACCGGCCGCGACGGCCGCCGTGACGTCCTCGGCGCCGGCGGCGACCTGCTCGGGGGTCAGCGTGTAGAGGATCAGGCCCTGCAGGCGCAGGTTGTTGGCGAACGCGGCCCGCACGGGCAGGCTCGCCTCGTCGCCGCCGTCGTTCGCGTAGAAGGCCACGGTGCCGTGGTCGCGCACCACCTCGACGTCGATGGCGAAGTTCTGCGCGGGCGCGACCTCGACCACGAGGTCGACGCCGTCGGGGGCGATCTCGCGGACCGCGGCGACGACGTCCTGCTCGCGGTAGTTCACGACGTGGTGGGCGCCGGCCGCGCGGGCCAGCCGTGCCTTCTCGTCGCTGCTGATGGTGGTCACGACGGTGGCCCCCGACCAGACGGCGAGCTGGATGGCGGCGTTGCCGACCGCGCCCGCCCCGCCCGCGACCAGGACCGTGCGGCCCTCCAGCGTCCCGGGACCGAGGCGGTCGACGTCGCCGGCGGTGAGCGCGCGGTGCGCCGTCACGGCCGGTACGCCCAGGCTGGCGCCCAGGTCGAAGGAGGCGCCGTCGGGCAGGCGGTGGACCCGCTCGCGCGGCTGGACGGTCTGCTCCACGGCGGTGCCGTAGGGACGCTGGTGCTGCGCCAGCAGCAGCCAGACCCGGTCGCCGACGGCGAGGTCGTCGACGCCCGCGCCGACGGCGTCGACGACACCGGCGCCGTCCTGGCCGGGCGCGACCTCGTCGAAGGCCGGGCCGAACACGGCTCGGAACTTCCAGTCGGTCGGGTTGACCCCGGCGCGCACGAGCCGCACGCGGACCTCGCCCGGGCCGGGCTCGGGGACGTCTCGCTCGACGAGCGTCAGGACGGAGGAGGGACCGGTCTCGGTGTAGACGACTGCACGCATGTCCCTGCCAACGAGACGCCGTGCGTCGGTGTTCCCGGGTGGCTCCCGGACCTACAGCGCCTCGGCCATCCCGGCGCAGGCGGCCAGCCACGATCGCTGCGTGGCGGTCGAGAGCTGCGCGTACGGCACCACGGAGCCGGAGACCAGGACCGGGTCGTAGGGCACCCGGAAGACGGCGCGGGTGCGCTGGTCGTAGACGTCGGTCAGGTCGCGCGCGAGCTGCTCGTCGACCTTCGGCGACGGGTCCGAGAGCACCGTGACCGTCCGACGGGCGAGGTCGCTGTAACCGGCGTCGGCGAGGGCGTCGAGCATCCACAGGCCGCTGTAGCCGGTGTCCTCCCGCACGGTGCTGGTCACCACCAGCAGGTCCGCCGCCTCGGCGGCCGCCAGCCAGTTCTCCGCGCGCAGGTTGTTGCCCGTGTCGACGATGATCAGGCGGTAGAAGCGCTGCAGCAGTGCGTGCACCGCCTTGAAGTCGCCCGCGCGGATCATCCCGGTGACGTCCGCGCGCTCGTCGGAGGCGAGCACGTCGAAGTGGGCGTCGCCCTGGGAGCGCACGAACGCGCCGAGGTCGCCGATCCGCGCCTGGTAGACGTCGTTGAACCGCTCCAGGTCCTCCAGCAGCTCCCGGGTGGTGTTGCGGTGCTCGCCGCGCAGCGCACGGATGCCGAGGGTGCCGCGGGTCTCGTTGTTGTCCCAGGCCACGACGCCGCCGCCTCGGACCGTGCCGAACGTGTGGCCGGCCATCAGGACGCCCGTGGTCTTCGCCGCGCCGCCCTTGGGGTTGAGGAACGCGATGGTGCGCGGGCCGTCGAAGTCGCGCTGGATCGCGCGGCGGTTCAGCTCGTGCGCGAGCTCGGCCTGACCCATCCGGGGGCGCACCAGCCCGCCCGACCACCGCCGGACGCCGCCGCGCCAGCCCCAGGTGGCCGGTCCCACCGGCTCCTCCCCGGCGCGTCGGTCCAGGAAGTCGGAGGCCGACATGAAGCGCGGCACCGCCACGTCGCCGGGAGCGGCCTCGCCCGGCTGTCCCGGGTGTGCGGGCTGGGCCCGGCGCGGCGGCGCGGGCTGGCTGCCCGGCGTCGCGCGCCGCCGCCCGCGGGCGGCGGGAGCGGCGGGCATCGCGGGGAGCTCGGGTCGCGGCGGCCCCGTGGGCGGCCCCGACGGCAGGGGGTGGCCGGGCGGACCGGACGGCACCGGTGGCACGGGGCGCGTCTCGTCCATCTCCTCGGCGCTCCAGCCGCCCGCGTGGCCGAGGGCGTCCTGCTCACGGGTGTACGCCTCGAGCTCGTCGGTGGTGTAGAGCCGTTCGCTCGTGCCGCCGTCACGCACGTCGTCGAGCGGCGACTGGTGCGGCGGCTGGTGCGGCGGTTGGTGCGGCGGGTGCGGCTGGTGGTGGGGCGGGACGCTCACCGAGCGAGCTCCTTCGGCCGAGGGGTCGGGGGACGCGCGTCCGGTCGCACGGCGACCGGACGTGGGGCCGCGGCGTACCCCGCCACGGCTCCCGGCAAACCCCGGGCCGCTCCCCCGGGCCCCCTGGTCCCGGCCGGGTCAGCCGGCGGAGCGCTGGTCGCGCGCGACGGCCGACAGCACGCCGTTGACGAACCCCGGCGAGTCGTCGGTCGACAGGTCGCCCACGAGCGTCAGCGCCTCGCTGATCGCCACGGCGGAGTCGACGTCCTCGGCGTGCAGGATCTCCCAGACCGCGAGCCGCAGCACGTTGCGGTCGACCGCGGGCATGCGCGCCAGGGTCCAGCCCTGGGCGTGGGCGGTGAGCGTCGCGTCGATCTCCTCGCGGTGCTCGGCGACGCCGCGCACGAGGGTGGTCGTGTACGGGTTGTTCGGCGCCTCCCCGGCCGCCGTCGCCGCGTCCAGCGCGGCGACGGCGTCCTCGCCGCGCATCTCGGCGGCGAAGAGGACGTCGAGGGCGCGCTTGCGCGCCTTGGTGCGGGCACCCATCAGGACTTGACGCGGCCCAGGTAGGAGGAGTCGCGGGTGTCGACCTTGACCTTCTCGCCGGTGCTGAGGAACAGCGGCACCTGGATCTCGTGGCCGGTCTCCAGCGTGGCCGGCTTCGTGCCACCCGTCGAGCGGTCGCCCTGCAGGCCCGGGTCGGTGTGGGTGATCTCGAGCTCGACGGACGCGGGCAGCTCGACGAAGAGCACGCGGCCCTCGTTCGTCGCGACGATCGCCTCCTGGTTCTCCAGGAGGAAGTTCTTCGCGGTGCCGACGATGTCGGGGGCGATCTCGAGCTGCTCGTACGTGCCCGTGTCCATGAAGACGTAGTTCGAGCCGTCGTTGTAGAGGTACTGCATCGTGCGGCGGTCGACCGTCGCGGTCTCGACCTTCGTGCCGGCGTTGAAGGTCTTGTCGACGACCTTGCCCGACTCGACGTTCTTCAGCTTGGTCCGCACGAACGCCGGGCCCTTGCCGGGCTTGACGTGCTGGAACTCCACGACCGACCACAGCTGCTTGTCGAGGTTGAGGACCATGCCGTTCTTGAGGTCGTTCGTCGATGCCATGCGCGAGGTCAGCCTTCTGGTCGTCGGAGGTTCGAGCGGCGCGGCCCCGTCGGGGCGCGCCGGCGGGTGATTCTATAGAGGAGAGGGGCGGGCCACGAACTCCAGCGCCTCGCGGTAGCCGTCCACGCCCCTGCCCTTGACCACCGTGGCGGCGTACGGCGTGACCACGGAGTGGTGGCGCCAGGTCTCGGGGCGCGTCTCGGGATCGGAGAGGTGGACCTCGACGAGCGGCGCGACGAGCTGTGCGCAGGCGTCGTGCACGGCGTACGAGTAGTGGGTCCAGGCCGCGGCGTTGAGCACCACCGGGACCGCGTCGTCGGCGGCGGCGTTGAGCCAGTCGACCATCACGCCCTCGTGGTTGGTCTGGCGCACCTCGACGTCGAGACCCAGGTCGGCACCCCACGCGACGCACGAGCGGGCGAGGTCGGCGTGGGTGGTGGTGCCGTAGATCTCCGGCTGCCGCCGGCCCAGACGACCCAGGTTGGGACCGTTGAGCACCAGGACCTTCACCGGGCTCCCCCTCGCATCGCCGCGTCGGCCGCGAGCAGGTCGGCCTCGGCCGGCCCGGCGAGGATCCGCGGGGTCGCCAGCGCATCGAGCACGACGAACCGCAGCTGGTCACCGCGCGACTTCTTGTCCACCTTCATCGCCGCCTGCAGCGTCGCCGGGTCCGCCCCGTCATAGCCGGTGGGCAGGCCGACGGCCGCCAGGGTCGCCGCGTGTCGGTCGACGGTCGCGTCGTCGAGCCGGCCCGCGCGTCGGGCCAGCTCGGCCACGAAGACCATCCCGATCGCGACGGCCTCGCCGTGGCGCATCGTGTAGCCCTCGGCCCGCTCGATCGCGTGCGCCATCGTGTGGCCGTAGTTGAGGGCCTCGCGCCCCGGGTGGCCTCCGGCCCCGGCGAAGCCCGCCGTCTCCCGCAGGTCGCCGACGACCACGTCGACCTTGACCTGCACGGAGCGGCGCACCAGCTCGGCCAGCACGGGGCTGGCGGGATCGGCCGCGCCCTCGGGGTCCGACTCGACGAGCCGCAGGATCTCCGGGTCGGCGATGAAGCCGCACTTGACGACCTCGCCGAGGCCGCTGACGAGCTCGTCGCGCGGGAGCGTACGCAGCGTGGCGAGGTCGCAGACCACGCCGGCGGGCTCGTGGAAGGAACCGACCAGGTTCTTGCCGGCCGCGGTGTTCATGCCGGTCTTGCCGCCGACGGCCGCGTCGACCATGCCGAGCAGCGTCGTCGGCACGTGGACCACGGGGACGCCGCGCAGCCAGGTGGCGGCGATGAAGCCGCCCATGTCCGTGGTCGCGCCGCCCCCGACCGTGACGACGGCGTCGGAGCGGGTGAAGCCGGCCTCGCCGAGCGCGTCCCACGCGGCGACCGCGACGGTCGCGGTCTTGGCGTCCTCCCCCTCGGGCAGGGGCAGCTCCAGCACGCGTAGCCCGGCGCCCTCGAGCGCCGCCACGACCGGCTCGGCGAGCGCGCGGAGACCGTCGGGGAACAGGACCGCCACCCGGCGCACGTCGGCACCCAGCATCGGCAGCACCCGGTCGCCGAGGCCCTCGCCGACCACCACGTCGTAGGGGGACGAGCCCCGCACCGCGATGGTCGTGGTGCCCGGCACCGGTGCTGCGACCTCAGGCACGGGCCTGCTCCAGCCGGGCGTCGATCAGCGCGGCCACCTCGGCGGGCCCGATCCCGTCGGTGTCCACGACGAGGCTCGCGACCTCGGTGTAGACCGGGGTGCGCTCGTCCAGGAGGGTCTTGATGCGACCGCGCACGTTTCCGAGCAGCATCGGTCGCGAGCTGCCCAGGCCCACGCGCTGCACGGCCTCGGCCAGCCCGACCTGCAGGAACACGACCGTGCGCCCGGCCAGGGCCGCCCGGGTGCCCGGGTCGACGACCGCCCCGCCGCCGAGGGCGAGGACGCCGTCGTGCTCGGCCAGCGCGGCGGCGACGGCCGCCCGCTCGAGGGCCCGGAAGTGCTCCTCGCCGTCGGTCACGAAGATGTCGGCGATCGGTCGGCCCGCGGTGGCGACGACGTCCTCGTCGGTGTCGCGGAACCCGACGCCCCACCGCTGCGCCAGCGCCTCGCCGACGGTCGTCTTGCCGGCCCCCATGGAACCGACGAGGACGACCCGGGGACCGGTCACCGGTACCTCAGCGCGTCGAGGTACGCCGTGACGTTGCGGCGGGTCTCCCCCACCGAATCGCCGCCGAACTTCTCCAGCACGGCGTCGGCGACGACGAGCGCGACCATGGCCTCGGCCACGATCCCGGCCGCCGGGACGGCGCACACGTCGGAGCGCTGGTGGTGGGCCACGGTGGCCTCGCCGGTCGCCACGTCGACGGTGCGCAGGGCCCGCGGGACGGTCGCGATCGGCTTCATCGCGGCGCGCACGCGCAGCGCGTCGCCCGTGCTCATGCCGCCCTCGGTGCCGCCGGCACGTCCCGAGGCGCGACGCAGGCCGAGCTCGTCGGCCGGCGCCCCGGGGGTGTCGGCGACGATCTCGTCGTGCGCCAGGGACCCCGGCGTGGCCGCGAGCTCGAAGCCGTCGCCGACCTCGACGCCCTTGATCGCCTGGATGCCCATCAACGCGCCGGCGAGGCGGGCGTCGAGGCGACGGTCCCAGTGCACGTGCGACCCGAGACCCGGGGGCAGGCCGTGCACGACGACCTCGACGACGCCGCCGAGGGTGTCACCGTCCTTGTGGGCCTGGTCGATCCGCTCGACCATCCGGGCCGAGGCCTCCGGGTCGAGGCAGCGCACCGGGTCGGCGTCGAGGCGCTCGACGTCGTCCGGCAGCGGCACGGAGCCCTTCGGGGCGGGCACGCCGCCGAGCTCGACGACGTGGGAGACGATCCGGGCGCCGGTGCTCTGCTCGAGGAACGCGGCCGCGACCGTGCCCAGCGCGACGCGGGCAGCGGTCTCGCGGGCCGAGGCGCGCTCGAGGATCGGCCGGGCCTCGTCGAAGTCGTACTTCTGCATGCCGACCAGGTCGGCGTGGCCCGGGCGGGGCCGGGTCAGCGGCGCGTTGCGCGCGCTGCCCTCGAGGGCGGCGGGGTCGACCGGGTCGGCCGACATCACGGTCTCCCACTTCGGCCACTCGGTGTTGCCCACCTCGATCGCGACGGGACCGCCCTGGGTCGAGCCGTGGCGGACGCCGCCGACCAGGCGCACCTCGTCCTGCTCGAACTTCATCCGCGCGCCGCGGCCGTAGCCGAGGCGGCGACGGGCGAGGGCGTCGGCGACGTCACCCGAGGTGACCTGGACGTGAGCGGGAAGACCTTCGAGGATCGCGACCAGACTGGGGCCGTGCGACTCCCCCGCGGTGAGCCAACGGAGCATGGGCGTCAGTCTCCCACGGGCGGGCGTCGCGCCCGTCGCCGCGTCTCAGCCGGCGAGGCCGGGCAGGACGCTCGGCCCGAGCAGCAGACCGAGGAGCGTGCCGACGAACATGAACGGCCCGAGGGGGTGCGCACCGCGGGGCAGCAGACGCAGCAGCATGAGCCCGCCGGCGACGACGCCCCCGAGCAGGAAGGGCAGGTAGAGGCCCAGCGCCGTCTCGGCCCAGCCCGCCCAGCCGAGCACGCCGCCGAGCAGGCCGGAGAGCCGCACGTCCCCGAAGCCCATCCAGCTCGACGAGATCCGCCAGGGCAGCCAGTAGAGGAACAGCGCGAGCAGCGCCGCGAGCCCGGCGCGACGCAGGTCGGCCCACGCGTCGTCGGCGACGGCCGCGACGAGCATGAGGAGGGCCACCACGAGGTAGCCCGGGTAGATCATCCGCGTCGGCAGCAGGTAGGTCCGCCAGTCGACGTAGCCCAGCGTGGTGCCCAGCGGCACCAGCACCGTGAGCCAGGCCAGCGGCCAGGACCAGCCCGCGTACCAGCCCACGAGCGCGCCCAGCGCGCCGCTGAGGACCGCGAGCACCAGCGGCAGGCCGGGACGGGCGGCCAGCTCGCCGAAGGTGGGGTACGCCGGCCCGGTCGGCTCGGAGTCGGCCCCGAGGTCGGGCTCGAGGTCGGGCTCGGGATCGGGGTCCGGCTCGGGGTCGGGCACCCGGGCCAGCAGGGCGGGCATCGCGGCGCCCAGCGCCGCCGCCGCGGTCGCGGCGACGAGGACGGGCCCGAGCTCGCTCACGCCCCGGCTCGCTCCGCGCGTGCCGCCAGCTCGGCCAGGCCCGCGTCGCGGAGCACGTCGACCGGGACCCGGGCGCCGAGGAACGCCTCGACCTGCAGCACCGCCTGGTGGGCCAGCAGGTCCAGGCCGTTGACCACCGCGCTGCCTGCAGCCTCGGCCGCGAGCGCGAGGGGCGTCGGCCACGGGTCGTAGACGACCTCGAAGACCCACGGTGCGCCCGCCAGGCGCTCCACCAGGTCGGGCGTCTGGGCCTCCACGGGCACCGTGGAGACCGCCACCTCCCCGGTCGCGAACCCGGACCCGACGGCCTCGTCGAGGGTCGTCACCACGACCTCCGGCGCCTCGGGCAACGACCGCACGGCCTCCACCGCCCCGGCTGCCCGGTCGGCCGAGCGGACCAGCAGGCGCAGGCGACGGGCACCGAGCTGCGCGAGCGCCAGCGCCGTCGAGGCGGCCGTCGCGCCTCCGCCGAGGATCGTCGCGGTGTCGACCCCCTCGAGGCCCCGCTCGACCAGCGCGGCGACCGCGCCGGGCACGTCCGTGTTGTCGGCGACGACCTGGTCGGCGCCCAGGACGAGGGTGTTGGCGCCCCCGGCCGCCCGCGCCACCGGGGTGACGACCGTGCCGAGCGCCAGGGCCTCGCGCTTCAGCGGCATCGTCACCGACAGGCCGCGCCAGCCGTCGAGCCCGCGCACGAACTCCGCCAGGGTCCCGGCCGGCACGCGGTGGGCGTCGTAGGTGGACGCGGTGGCGCCGACGTGCGCGTAGGCCGCCCGGTGCAGCACCGGCGACAGGGAGTGGGCGACGGGGTCGCCGACGACGCCGCAGCGCACCAGCGGCGTCGCCGGCCCGCCCGTCGGTTCGCTGTCGGTCACGTCAGTCGCTCACTGGCCCTGGGCGCGACGGACGTTCTCGAGGTGCTCGGCGTAGCCCGACGCGAACACGGAGGTGTTCGAGCCGTCGTTGGCCGCCACGAAGTAGCAGTAGCCCTCGTCGGTCGGGTCGATCGCCCCCTCCATGGCCGCGAGGCCCGGGGACGCGATGGGGCCGGGCGGCAGGCCGGAGTAGCGGTACGTGTTGTACGGGCTGTCGATCTGCCGGTCCTCGTCGGTCGTGTACGGGGTGCCCGTGCTGCCGCCCTTGAGGAAGTTGACCGTGGAGTCCATCTGCAGGAGACCGGCCGGGACGCCCTCGCAGGTGCCGGCGAGCCGGTCGTAGACCACCTCGGCCACCGCGGGACGCTCCTCGGAGACCAGCACCTCCTTCTCGATGATGCTCGCCACGGTCAGCAGCTCGTGCTGCGTGAACCCGGGGACCGCGTCGTCGACCAGGCCGATCTCGCTCGCCTCGTCCTGCCAGCGCTGCACCATCTGCACGACGATGTCGACGGCGGTCGGCTCGACGCCGAAGTTGTAGCTGCCCGGGAACAGGTAGCCCTCGACGTCACCGCCGGCGCCCTCCGGCAGCGGCACGGACGGGTCCTGCTCCGCCTCGACGAAGTCGTCCACCGCGAGGCCGGTCGCCCCGGCCAGGCGCTCGAACACCTGCGTCTTGGTCTGGCCGGCGGTGATGGTGATGCCGCCGCCGCCGATGTACGCGTTCTCCAGCAGCAGCTCCGCGGCCTGGCTGCCGCTCATGCCCTCGCACATGCTGCGGGCGCCGTCGCGGATGGAGCCGCTGCCGACGGCGGAGACGAACACCTGCGAGGAGGCCACGACCCCCTTCTCGACCAGCAGCCCGCCGATCTGGGACGTGCCGTAGCCCGAGGGCACCTCGACGTCGACCTCGCCACCGGTGGCGCACTCCTCGACCGAGGCGACGCCCTCGAAGTCCTGCGCCTCCTCGCCCCCGCCGAGCCGGTCGCCGACCCAGCTGACGCCGACGTAGAGCAGACCGGCCGCCGCGGCGACGAGCACCAGCGCGACGAGCAGGCAGCCGAGCCCACGCCCGCGGCGCTTCCGCTCGGCACGCCGCGAGCCGACCGGGCGGTGGTCGTCCTCGTAGTCGTCGTGGTAGCCCTCGGCGTACTCGTCGTAGCCCTCGTGGTGCTCGGCGTACTCGCCGTGCTCGTCGGCGTACTCGTCGGCGTACCCGTCGTGGTGCTCGTCCGGGTAGTCCTCCGGGTGCTCCTCGGCGTACTCCCCCGCGTGGGTCCCCCGGTAGCGGGCCGGCTCGTGGTCGCCGGGGAGCAACGGGTCCCGGTCGGGATCGCGGTCGCGGTAGGGGCTCGGGTCAGACATCGTGCTCCTCGAGGAGTTCTCCGGGCGTGACCCCCGTACGCCGCTCGGTGTCCAGGACGTGCTGCAGGATGAGGACGGCGGCGGCCTGGTCGACCACCGACCGCTGGTTCTTGGCCTTGCGGCCGCTGGCGCGGAGCATGCTCTCGGCCGAGACGGTGGTGAGCCGCTCGTCGACGAGCCGCACGGGCGTGCCCGGCACGCGGCGTGCGAGGGCGGCGGCGAAGACGCGTACCTTGCGGGCGGCCGGGCCCTCCGAGCCCGACAGCGAGCGCGGCAGCCCCACGACCACCTCGACGGCCTCGTGCTCGCGCCGCAGCTCCGCGATCCGGTCGAGGTCGCCGCGGCCGCGCCGCACCGTCTCCACCGGGGTCGCGAGGATGCCGGCGGCGTCGCTGCGCGCGACACCGATCCGGGCGTCGCCCGGGTCGATGGCCAGCCGCACGCCGGGGACCACGGCGATCAGCCGCCCGCCACGCCGGCGACGGCCGCGGGCACCGCCGCGAGGGCCTCGTCGACGCGGGCGACGTCGCTGCCGCCGCCCTGCGCGACGTCGGCCTTGCCACCGCCGCGGCCGCCGAGGATCGGGCCCAGCGTCTTGACGAGGTCGCCGGCCTTCAGCCCGCGGGCCTGGCCCGCCTCGTTGACGGCGGCGACCACGGCGACCTTTCCGTCCGCGACACCGACGACGACCACCACGCCGGGACGGTCGGAGGCGAGGCGGTTGCGCACGTCGAGCGCGAGGGTGCGGACGTCGCTGCCGCCGGCGCCGTCGACCCGGTGCGCGACCACGGCCACGCCGCCGACGTCGCTCGCCGCGTCGGCCACGGAGCCCGCGGCCGCGAGCAGCTGGGCGACCCGCAGCCGGTCGAGCTCGCGCTCGGTGGAGCGCAGCCGGTCGACCAGGTCCCCCACCCGGCCGACGAGGTCGTCCGGCTGGGTCTTGAGCAGGCCGGTCAGCTCGGCGACCACGTCACGCTCGCGGGCGAGGTACGCGAAGCCCTCGACACCCGTGAAGGCCTCGATGCGGCGGTTGCCCGAGCCGACGGAGGACTCGCCGGTGACGACGACCGTGCCGATCTGCGAGGAGTGGTCGACGTGCGTGCCGCCGCACAGCTCGCGCGACCAGCGTCCGCCGATCTCCACGACCCGCACCTGCGACTCGTCGTACGTCTCGCCGAAGAGAGCCAGGGCGCCCCAGTCGCGGGCCTCCGGCAGGGTCATGTACTGCCACGCGACGGGCAGGTCGGCGCGCAGCGCCTGGTTGGCGACCTGCTCGACGTCGCGCAGCTGGTCGGGGCTCAGCGACTGCGTCCACCCGAAGTCGAGGCGCAGGTAGCCGGGCCGGTTGTAGGAGCCGGACTGCAGGGCCGTGGGGCCGAGCACCTCGCGCAGCGCGGCGTGCACGACGTGCGTGCCCGAGTGCGCCTGGCGGGCGCCGATGCGCCACTGCGGGTCCACCCGCGCCTGCAGGGCACCCGCTCCGGCGGCCCCGAGGGCGAGCTCGCCCTCCGCCACGCGGACGCGGTGCACGACCAGGCCCTTGACCGGGCGCTGGACGTCGACGACCTCGAGCCGTCCGCCGTCGAACTCGATCCAGCCCGCGTCGGCCGCCTGGCCGCCGGACTCGGCGTAGAACGGGGTGCGGTCGAGCACCAGCTCGCCGACCTCGCCCTCGCGCAGCGCCTCGACCCGGGCGCCGCCGGAGAGCAGCGCCACGGGGGCCGACTCGGTCTCGAGCGTCTCGTACGCGAGCCACTGCGTCGGACCGTTGGCGTCGAGGACGCCGCGGTAGACCGACGTGTCCGCGTGCTGGCCCTTCTTGGACTTGGCGTCCGCCTTGGCGCGCGCCCGCTGCTCGGCCATCAGCGAGCGGAACCCCTGCTCGTCGACGGCCAGGCCCTGCTCGGCCGCCATCTCCAGCGTCAGGTCGATCGGGAAGCCGTAGGTGTCGTGCAGGGCGAACGCCTTCGCGCCCGACAGCGTCGTCTCCCCGGTCTGCTTCACCTCGCCGGCGGCGACGTCGAAGATCTGGGTGCCGGCCGCGAGGGTCTTGCGGAACGCGTCCTCCTCGGCGTACGCCACGCGGCTGATCCGCTCGAAGTCCGCCTCCAGCTGGGGGTAGCCCAGCTTCATCTTGGCGAGGCTGACGGGCAGCAGCTCCGGCAGGGCCCGCTCCTCGTGGCCGAGCAGGCGCATCGAGCGCACGGCGCGGCGCAGGAGCCGGCGCAGCACGTAGCCGCGGCCCTCGTTGCCCGGGGTGACGCCGTCGCCGATCAGCATCAGGGCGGAGCGCACGTGGTCGGCGACCACGCGGAAGCGGACGTCGTCGCCGGCGTCGGCGCCGTAGGCCCGACCGGTCAGCTCGGCGGCGCGCTCGATGACGGGGAAGACCTCGTCGATCTCGTACATGTTCTGCTTGCCCTGCAGCAGGTACGCCACCCGCTCGAGGCCGAGACCGGTGTCGATGTTGCGGGCGGGCAGCGGCCCGGCGACGTCGAAGTCCGCCTTGGAGCGGACCGCGGAGAGCTCCTCCTGCATGAAGACGAGGTTCCAGATCTCCAGGAACCGGTCCTCGTCGGCGTTCGGGCCGCCGTCGGGGCCGAACTCGGGCCCGCGGTCGACGTAGATCTCCGAGCAGGGGCCGCCCGGCCCGGGCACGCCCATGTTCCAGTAGTTGTCCTCGAGCCCGCGGTCCTGGATGCGCTCGTAGGGCAGGCCGGCGACGGTGTGCCACAGCTCGCGCGCCTCGTCGTCGCTCGGCAGGACGGTCACCCAGATCAGCTCGGGGTCGAACCCGAGGCCGCCGGAGTCCACCGGACCGGTGATCAGCTCCCAGGCGAGCCGGATCGCGCCCTCCTTGAAGTAGTCCCCGAAGGAGAAGTTGCCGCACATCTGGAAGAAGGTGCCGTGGCGCGTGGTCTTGCCGACCTCCTCGATGTCGAGGGTGCGCACGCACTTCTGCACGCTGGTGGCGCGCGCGTACGGCGCGGTCTCCTGCCCCAGGAAGTAGGGCTTGAAGGGCACCATGCCCGCGTTGACGAAGAGCAGGTTCGGGTCGTCCAGCAGCAGCGAGGCCGACGGCACCAGGGTGTGGCCGTTGCGCTCGAAGTGATCGGTGAACCGGCGGCGGATCTCCGCGGTGTCCATCAGTCGGTGCCTTCCTGGGGGCTCGAGGGGCTCGCGGGGCGTGGGGGCCCGGAGGGGGATGCCTCTCCTGAGGCGGAGATCGTGCCAGCAGACGGCGCGTCCGACGCACCCGGGGTCAGCTCGGGCACCCCGTGCGGCACCAGCCCGAAGCGCTCCCGCAGCTCCAGCTCGCGCTCGGCGCTGCTCGTCGAGAACTCCTCGGCGAGCATCCGGGCACCGACCCGGACACCCGAGAGCCGGTCCCGGGCGCCGTCGGGCGTGAACGCCTCCGCGACCCGGCGCGCCCGCACCATCGCGTACACGCCCGCGCCGATCCCCGCCGCGAACCAGATGCCCTGCCTCACGCTGCGTCCTCCCCCGTGCCGGACATGCCCTGCGCCCGCTGCCGGGCGTGCAGGTCGCGACGCGCCTGCTTGAGGTCCGCCTTGCGCTGCTTGCGCGCCCGCTTGACCTCGCGCCGCATCTCGAACCGGATCCGGTTGCGGGTCGCGGGGTCGAGCGCGTGGCGCACGCCGTGGGCCACGGAGCCCACCCGCACGAGCGTCTCGCGCAGCACGAGGTCGGCGAAGAGCCGACCGTCGATGCGGCCGGCGACCTCGACGCTGCGACGAGGCGTGGGCGCCCCGCGGTCCTCCGCACGGACCGACCCGCCCGGCCCGCCCGACTCGCCCAGCCGGGTGATGACGTAGTCGGGGTCGGCGGTCGCGGCGTCGGTGCGGCGCCGCACCTCGGCCAGCTCCGCGCGCACCGCCTGCGCCTCGGCCCGGGCGGCCTCCCGGGCGGCGGCGAGCTCGGCGGCCGTCGCGGCGGCCAGCTCGGCCTCCCGACGACGCTGGCGGCGCAGCGCGGTCGCCTGCAGGAGCAGGACGACGACGAGCACCAGTGCCAGGAGCCCTGCGGCCGCGAGCAGCCAGGCTGTCGTCGAGTCGCCGGTCATGGGCAATCACCCTAGCGCGCCGCGGAGGGCGCGCTCACCGCTCCGGGGCCGAGCGCCCGCGCACGATGCGACGCACGCGCGCCCACCGCTCGCCGGTCGCGGCCTCGGCCCCGTTGGAGGTCGGCTGGTAGTAGCGCTTGTCGGCCACGGGCTCGGGCGCGTACGTCTGGGTGGCGATCCCGTAGGGCGCGTCGTGGGCGTAGACGTACGCCTGCCCGTGCCCGATCTTCTTCGCCCCCGCGTAGTGCGCGTCGCGCAGGTGCGCGGGGACGGACCCCACGAGTCCGGCGCGCACGTCGGCCTGCGCCGCGTTGATCGCGTTGTAGACCGCGTTCGACTTCGGCGCGACTGCCAGCGCCACGGTCGCCTGCGCGAGGTTGAGCCGGGCCTCCGGCATGCCGATCAGCTGCACCGCCTGGGCCGCGGCCACCGCGGTCGTCAGCGCGGTGGGGTCGGCGAGGCCCACGTCCTCGCTGGCCAGGATCACGAGCCGGCGGGCGATGAACCGCGGGTCCTCGCCGGCCTCGATCATCCGGGCCAGGTAGTGCAGCGCGGCGTCGGCGTCGGAGCCGCGCACCGACTTGATGAACGCGCTCGTGACGTCGTAGTGCTGGTCGCCCTGGCGGTCGTAGCGCACGGCCGCCTGGTCGACGGCCGTCTCCGTGGTCTCGAGGTCGATCACGTCGAGACCACGGGAGCGGGCGGCGCCGGCGGCGGCCTCGAGGTAGGTCAGCGAGCGGCGTGCGTCGCCGCCCGCCATCCGCACCAGGTGCTCGCGAGCCTCGGGCTCGATGCCGACCTCCCCCGCCAGCCCGCGCTCGTCGCCCAGCGCACGGTCGATGACCCCGGCCACGTCGTCGTCGGTCAGCGACTCCAGGCGCAGCAGCAGCGAGCGGGACAGCAGCGGGGAGATCACCGAGAAGTACGGGTTCTCCGTCGTAGCGGCGACCAGCGTCACCCAGCGGTTCTCCACGCCGGGCAGCAGCGCGTCCTGCTGGGCCTTGGAGAAGCGGTGCACCTCGTCGACGAAGAGCACGGTCTCGACGCCCGTGCGGACCAGGTCGGAACGCGCCGCGTCGATCGCGGCCCGCACCTCCTTCACCCCGGCGGAGACCGCGGACACCTCGACGAAGCGTCGCTGCGTCTGGCCCGAGACGATCGCCGCGATCGTGGTCTTGCCCGTGCCCGGCGGCCCCCACAGCAGCAGGCTGAGCGAGCGGTCGCCCTCGATGAGCTGGCGCAGCGGCGAGCCCGCAGCCCGCAGCTGCTCCTGCCCGACGAGCTCGTCGAGCGTGCGCGGGCGCATCCGCACCGCCAGCGGCGCGGCGGCGTGGTCGGTGGACGTCAGGGAGCCGGCGGGGCCCGGACGACCGGTACGCCCGGCAGCCGGAGCGGGCGGTGCCCCGGGCACGTCGAAGAGCGCGTCCCCGGCGGGCGTGTCGCCGTCGTCCGGGCCGCTCACGCCTGCTCCCGGGTCGGCTCCTCGGCCGGGTCGACGAGCGGGGTGCGGTCGCGCGAGACCAGCCAGACCATCGCCCCGAACGAGGCGATCCGCAGCGGCCACCCCAGTCCGAGCCGCAGCGCCGCGAGCAGCGCGACCGCCGTGCCCGCGCTCAGCGCGCCGTTGCTGCCCGCGAGCCACACGGGGCCCTGCAGGAGCACGCCGATCGCGCCGGGCAGCACCAGCAGCCAGGTCAGACGGGTGCACAGGCGCACGACCTGGCGGTTGTCGTGCCAGCCCGTCGGGTCGCCCGTGACGCTGCCCAGCAGGAAGCCCATCAGCGGCCACCCGACGACGCAGCTGGCGCCGACGACGACCGTGTAGCCGGTGCTGTAGAGGATGCCGGGCAGGAAGTACGCCAGCGCCTGGTCGTCGACCGACCCGCCGGAACGGGCCGAGAGGTGGACGAACAGCCACCCGATGCCGATCCCGAACACCGCGTTCATCACGTACTGCAGCGTCGAGCGCTGCACCAGCCGGACCACCAGCAGCAGACCGGTGACGACCGCGCTGACCACGAGCCCCAGCTGCAGGTCGCGCGTCGAGAGCCACAGCACGGTGAACAGCACCGTCGGCACGGCGGCCTCGGCCATGCCGCGGGCGCCGCCGAACGCGTCGGAGAGCTGACGGCGCACGAGCGCCTCCACGGTCTCGACGCTGGCGGAGGGCTGGGCGGCGGGCTGGGCGTCGGGCTGGGCGTCGGGCCGCTCGGGCGGGGTCGTCTCGCTCATCAGGGCCTCAGCTCGTACCAGGGGTTGAACATCACGCGCACGCCGTCCTGCGGCCCGACCCGGCCGATCACCGTGACCGAGCGGCCGGCCGAGATCCCGCGGATGGCGCGGCGCCCGAGCCACACCAACGTGACCACGCCCGTGCCGTCGCCGAGCTCCGCGTGGAGAGCCGGGACGCCGCCGCGGGGCTGGAGGGTGACGGTGCGCAGCGTGCCGAACAGCTGGACGCGCTCGCGGTCGGGCGCCTCCGCGATCGTGACGCGGCCCTGCGCGGCGTGGTCACGGCGCAGGTCGCTCGTCGCCTGGTCCACGCCGGTCTCGCGGTCGCGTCCGCCCCGGCGGCCGAAGAGGCGTCGCGCGGGACCGGTGGGCCCGGTCGTCGACGTCACTTGATCCGGCGCGCCTTCTCGGGGACCGTGATCGGCAGCGGGTCCCCGACGGCCATGGCCTCGTCGCCACGACGCACCACGACGCCGCGCAGCACGCCCTCCCACTCCTTCGCGGCCGCCTCGTCCGCGACGGGCTGTCCGAGCAGCGTGGCGCGCAGGAACCAGCGGGGGCCGTTGAGACCGACGATCCGCGACGGCTGCTGGGCGGGCGTCCCGTCGGGACGCTTGACGGTCACCTCGCAGCGCAGCTCCGTGCCCATCGGACCCTCGGCCTCGGCGACGCTCGCGCCGCGCTTCTTCATGTCCTCGGCGATGCGGGGCCGCGTCTCCTCCCACAGGTCGCCGCCGCGCGGCGCGGCGAAGGCCCGCAACTCGATGGCGCCGTCGGAGCCGGCGATCAGCACGGCCTGCACCCGCTGCGTCTTCTGGTCGACCTGCAGCCGGACGTCACGACCCGCACCGGGCGCGATCAGCAGCGAGCCCAGGTCGATCCGCTCGACACCGTCCTCGAGGTCCACGTCCTTGACGTCGAACGGTCCCTCCGTCACCTCGTCGACGCGGTCGGGGGCCCCGAAGGCCGGCGTCAGCGCGGTGGGGCCGGCGACGCCGTTGGCGGCGGGGTTGCCGGCGGGCGTGCGCTTGCGGCGGAACTTCACTACTTCTCCTCTGGACGACCGGGATCGGTGGAGCCGCTCGCGGCGAACCCCCCGGTGGAACCGTAACCGCCCTCGCCACGCACGGAGCCCGGCAGGGCGGAGACCGGCACGAAGGCGGCCCGCTCCACCCGCTGCACGACGAGCTGCGCGATCCGGTCCCCCCGCGACAGGCGCACGGTCTCGCCCGCGTCGAGGTTGACGAGCAGCACCTTGATCTCACCGCGGTAGCCCGCGTCGACGGTGCCGGGGGCGTTCACGACGGACAGGCCGTGGCGGTGCGCCAGGCCCGACCGGGGGTGCACGAGACCGACGTACCCCTCGGGCAGCGCGACGGCCACGCCCGTGGGCACGAGCGCCCGCTCGAACGGCGCGAGCTCCACGTCGACCGTGGTGCGCAGGTCGGCGCCCGCGTCGCCCGGGTGGGCGTACGCGGGGGGCTCGAGGCCCTCGTCGAGCAGGAGCAGCGGCACCGGCAGCGGCACCGGCGGAGGCACCGGCTGCGGAGGCACGGCGGGGACGGGCGCGACGGGATCGGGCACGACGGCGACGATAGTCGCCGCCGGGGCGGTGGTGCCCCTACGGGGCGGGGATGGGAAACTCGCGGCGTGTACTCCGAGCGCCTCACCGTGCCCCTGCGCTGGTGGGCGCAGGGCACGATGCTGATCGCCACGTTCTGGCTCGCGGCCATCGTCGCGTTCCCGGTGCACCTGTTCTGGGTCCCGACGCTCCTGACCGCGGGCGCGCTGGCGGCTCTCGCCCTCGCCCTCTCCGCCTTCGGCGGCGCCCGCGTCGCGGTCACCGACCACGGCACGTTCGTGGCCGGTCGCGCGGAGATCGGGGTGGAGCACCTGGGCGACGCCGTCGCCCTGGACGCCGAGCACACGCACCTGGTCGCCGGTCGCGACGCCGACGTGCGGGCGTACCTGCTGCTGCGTCCCTACCTGCGGCGCAGCGTGAAGGTCGAGGTCACCGACCCGGCCGACCCCGCGCCGTACTGGCTCGTCAGCTGCCGCAACCCCGAGCGGGTCGTGGCCGCGCTGGCGTCCGCGCGCTCGACCTCCTGAGCGGGCCCGTCGCGGGCCGGGTCCTAGGCTGGGCGCGAGAACGCCTGGGACGCGACGAGAGGACCGACCTTTGTCCAAGGGAAGCAAGCAGCAGAGCTCGAAGGTGTGGAGCGCCGGGTCCGCGGTCGCGGCCATCGCGGCGGCGGCGGTGGCCAAGAAGGCCCTGACGACCTCGTGGCGGGCCGCCACCGGCAAGAACCCGCCGGCCAACCCCGCCGACCCCGACGTCGAGCTGTGGGAGGCGGTCGCGTGGGCGGCGGCCAGCGGCACCATCATCGCCCTGGCGCGGATGCTCGCCGCCCGCAAGGCGGCGGAGTACTACGCGCGCTCGACCGGGCACCTGCCGGCCGAGCTGGGCAAGGACAGCCAGGACGCGAGCAAGGCTCCCGCGCCCACCCACTGAGCCCGACCGGGGCCCGCCCCCGGGAACGACACAGGCGCCGGATCCCCCGTGGGGTCCGGCGCCTGTCGTGTGCGCGGGGCTCGTCCGAGACTCGAGGGGCTCAGACGCAGTCGCGGCAGATCAGTCGCGTGGAGTCGGCCAGCTGGCTGCGGTGGTGCACCAGGAAGCAGCTCATGCAGGTGAACTCGTCCTCCTGCCGCGGCTTCACCTCGACGGCGAGCTCCTCGTGCGACAGGTCGGCGCCGGGGAGCTCGAACGACTCCTCCGCCTCCGTCTCGTCGACGTCGACCTTGCCCGAGTTCTTGTCGTGCCGACGCGCCTTGAGCTCCTCGATGCTCTCCTCGCTCTGGTCCTCTTCGTTCTTGCGAGGTGCGTCGTAGTCGGTTGCCATCAGTCCCCATCCCCGGAAGTTCGTCTCACCTGTGGTGCCCGTGCCCGAGCGCGGCAGATTGTGCACCATCGCCGGCCCGGTCTCGACACCGGTGTCCACGTCGGGGACACCGGCCGCTCAACGGCGCGCGGTCGGGGGCTATTCCCCGGTCGGCGACGCTGCCGCGTCGGTGGCCAGGTACCCCGCATCGCGCACCGCAGCCAGCAGCTCGTCGAACCCGTCGGCGGGACCGCAGAGCACCAGGTCGCGGCCTCCGGCGCCCGGCAGCAGCTCTGCTCGGGCCCCCGCCTCGGAGGCGACCAGCAGCCCGGCGGCGTGGTCCCACAGGTGGGTGCCCTCCTCGACGTACGCGTCCGCCTCCCCCGCCGCGACGGCGCACAGGTCGAGGGCGCACGAGCCCATCCGTCGCACGTCGCGCACCCGCGGGAGCAGGGCGACGAGCGCCTGCGCCTGCCGCTCGCGCTGGGCGGCGTCGTAGGAGAAGCCGGTGCGCACCAGCCGCTGCGCGAGCGGGACGGTCTCACGTACCTGGAGCGGCACGCCGTCACGCCGGGCACCGCCGTCGAGGTACGCCTCGTGGACGCTGCCGGTGGCGATGTTGACGACCGCCCCGGCCACGGTGCGGTACTCCGCGGGCTCCACCGCGGACGCGGGGCCACCGGACCCGACGGGCCCCTCGGCGACCTGCACGGCCAGCGACACCGCGTACTCCGGGATGCCGTAGAAGAAGTTGACGGTGCCGTCGACGGGGTCGAGCACCCAGCGCACGCCGCTGGTGCCGGGGCGCTCGTCGTCCTCCTCGCCGACGACGGCGTCGTCCGGGCGCAGACGGGCGAGCAGGTCGCGCACGTGCGCCTCGCTGGCGCGGTCGGCCTCGGTGACGATGTCGATGTCGCTGGTCTTCGTGGCGGCGACGCTGACACCGTCGACGCGCAGCCGGCGCACCAGGCCGGCGGCCTGCTGGGCGATGCCGACGGCGAGGTCGCGCAGCTCGTCGTGGCCGGTGCCGTCGGGCGCCTTCGCGGCGGGCGTCCGCGGGACCTCGACGGCGCCGGGGGTCTCCGCGCCCGAGCCCGACCCGGAGCCCGAGCGGGAGCGGCCGGACCGCGAGGAGGACCCCGAGCGCGACGAGCGGTCCGACGAACGGGTGCGGGTGCGACGGCTCACGCGTCGACCTCCTTTCGGGAGCCCGCGACGGGCAGCGCCGCGCGGGGGTTGGGGCAGCAGTCGACGGCGCAGCGGTCCCAGCAGGCGCCGAACGAGCCGACCGCAGGACGCTCCGGCTGCTCGCCGCGCTCGGCGGCCGCCCGCTCGACGAGCAGCTCGCGCGCCAGGGCGACGAAGTCGTGGTGCACGCCGGCCGTCGCGGCGCGCGCGGCGGCGAGACCGAGGTCGGCCGCGGTGGCCAGGGCCTCGGTGTCGAGGTCGTAGATGACCTCCATGTGGTCGGACACGAAGCCGATGGGCGCCATCACGACCGCGGGCACGCCGGCGCCGGCGAGCTCCTCGAGGTGGTCGTTGACGTCGGGCTCGAGCCACGGCATCTGCGGGGGCCCGGAGCGCGAGCAGTAGACGAGGTCCCAGGCGTGCTCGACGCCGCGCGCGGCGGCCACCTCGGCGGCGACGTGGGCGGCGAGGTCGAGGTGCTGGCGCCGGTACGCGTCGCCGTCGGGCCCGCTGCCGTCGTTCATCGTCGTCGGGATCGAGTGCGTCACGAACACCAGGCGCGCGGCGTCGCGGTGCTCGGCCGGCAGCTCCTCGAGGGCGGTGAGGACCGCCTCGACGTTGGGGCCGGCGAAGCCCGGGTGGTTGAAGTACACGCGGAACCGGTCGAGGACCGGCGCCTCGAGCCCGGCGTCGCGGGCGGCCTGGGCCGCGTGGGCGAGGTTCTCGCGGTACTGCCGGCACGAGGAGTACGAGGAGTACGCCGACGTCACGAACGCCGCGACCCGCCGGTGCCCGTCGCGCGCCATCTGCGTGACGACGTCGTCCAGGTAGGGGTCCCAGTTGCGGTTGCCCCAGTAGACCGGCAGGTCGATCCCGGCCGCCGCGAGGTCCTCGCGGATGGCGGCCAGCAGGGCTCGGTTCTGGTCGTTGATCGGGGAGCGTCCGCCGAACAGCTGGTAGTGCGCGCCCACCTCGACGAGCCGCTCGCGCGGGATGCCGCGGCCGCGGGTCACGTTCTCGAGGAACGGCACCACGTCGTCGGGTCCCTCGGGGCCGCCGAAGCCGACGAGCAGGAGGGCGTCGTAGGGCGCGACGTCGGGGGGCGGGGCGGACCGGGAAACGTCGCTCGACATGGGACCATCGTAGGGATCCGTGGATGCGGGTCGGCCGGGTGGACCGCCGTACGCTGCGTCGGTGCTCTCCCCGTACGCCCGGATCCTGGCCGTCCCGGGTGCCAGGACCTTCAGCTTCCTCGGACTCGTGGCGCGGATCCCCATCTCCACGGTCTCCCTCGGCATCGTGCTGCTGGTCTCCGCGCGGTCCGGTTCGTACGGCCTCGCGGGCGCCGTCGCCGCCGCGTACGTCCTCGCCAACGCCGCCCTCGCGATCGTCCACGGTCGCCTGGCCGACCGGCTCGGCCAGGCCCGGGCGCTCGCGCCCGCGATCACCGTGTTCGGCCTCGGCGGCGTGGCCGTCCTGGCGAGCGTGCTGGCCGACCTCCCGACCTGGACCACCTACGTCGCCGCCGCGATGACCGGTGGTGCGCTGCCGCAGGTGGGCTCCTGCGTCCGGGCGCGGTGGGCGTACGCCCTGCGCGGCGACCCGCGGTCGGTGCAGACGGCGTTCGCGTTCGAGGCCGTGGTCGACGAAGCCGTCTTCATCGTCGGCCCCATCGCCGTGACCGTGCTGGCCACCCTCGTGCACCCCGCCGCGGGGCTCGTCACCGCCGTCGCCCTCGGTGTCGTCGGCACCCTCGCGTTCGCGAGCCTGCGCTCCACCCAGCCGCCGGTCGGCCCGGTCGACCCGGCCCTCGACGCCCGACGCCCGCCGCAGGCGTGGCGCGTCGTCGTCCCCCTGACCGCGGTCTGCTTCGGCCTCGGCGCGGTGTTCGGGTCGGCGGAGGTCGCCACGGTCGCGTTCGCCGAGGAGCGGGGCGCGCAGGCCTGGGCCGGCGTGCTGCTGGCCATCTGGGCGGCGGGCAGCCTCGGCGCCGGCGTGGTCGTCGGAGCCGTCAGCTGGACGGTCGGCCCGGCGACCCGGATGCGCTGGTCCGCGCTGGCCCTGACCCTCGCGATGGCCCCGATCATCGTCGTCGACTCGGTGCCCCTGCTCGGCGTCGCGCTGCTCGTCGCGGGCGCGGCCATCTCCCCCACCCTGATCTCGACGATGAGCCTGGTCGAGCGCCACAGCCCCCGCGAGCGCGTCACCGAGGCCATGGCCGTGGTCCACACCGGCATGGCGGCGGGCGTCGCACCCGGCGCCGCCCTCGCGGGCCTGGGCATCGACCACTGGGGCGCGCACGCCGCGTACGTCGTGCCCGTCGTCGCCGGCACGCTCGCCGTCGTGTTCGCCTGGCTCACGCCGGACCCGGAGATCGGTTCGGACGCGCCCGTGGCGGTGGACACGAAGGTCTGAGGCGGC
Organism: Nocardioides imazamoxiresistens; assembly: GCF_032378595.1. Taxonomy (NCBI): domain Bacteria; kingdom Bacillati; phylum Actinomycetota; class Actinomycetes; order Propionibacteriales; family Nocardioidaceae; genus Nocardioides; species Nocardioides imazamoxiresistens. The sequence goes on along the minus strand of NZ_JAVYII010000007.1, from coordinate 167,044 downwards.
AGGACGCGCCCTCGCTGGGTCAGGTCCGTTCGGGGGCCAGGGGGTCGGGACTCAGCCGCGCCCGGCGCGCGAAGCGACGCTGCCAGGGCGTCTCGACCGCCCGCGGGTGGTAGGTCGCGCGCACCCAGGCCACGGCCTCGTCGGCCGGCACCCCGTCGTGCCGGGCCAGGATCGCCAGCGCCGTGCCGGTACGCCCGACCCCGCCGCCGCAGGCGATCTCGACCCGTTCCCGAGCGGAACGAGAGTGCGCCTCGCGCAGCGCAGCGAGCGCCTCCCCCCGGTCCCGGGGCAGGAGGAAGTCCGGCCACGCGATCCACCGCGACGGCCAGCGCTCCCGGTGCGGACGAGCCGTGAGGTAGAGGCCGAGGTCCGGCACCTGGCCGGTCTGTCCGGAGCCGAGGACCGCCGGGGCGTCGGCCGCCGGGGCGGCGCGGAGGGCGCGACAGCGCACGCGCCGACCGCTCGGCAGCTCCACCACCCCGGCGGTGCTGGGGACCCACGGTTGCATGCGGTCATCCTCGCGCGGGGGCCTCGCCCGGCGTCCTGCGTCGTTCGTCGGGCGTCGTGGTCGCGGCGGACCTGCCGGGTGGTGCGGGCCGCGTCCCTGGGCGCGCAGGGTGGCGTGCGCTGCGTGGCCGAGCACGCGTCGGTCCGCCACGTTCCTCGGCAGGTGGAGGTGCAGGTGGAGATGGAGGTCCCGGGCATGCCGGTGGGCCCGGCGACATGGTGTCGGCGGGCCTGCCGGTGGTGCGGGGCGGGTGTAGGGCTGTCGTCGGATCCGGCTATTCGAGCGCCGTCGTTCCGGTCGGTGTGACGAGGTAGCGGCGGCCGCGGGGGCTGGTCCAGACGAAGCCGTCTGGTGGTTCGTCGGGGCGTGTGGGTCGGTAGCGCCAGCGGCGTTCGTGGTGCTGCTCGTGATCGGGTCCGTCGGGTGGGTCGGTGCCGGCGTGCGTGGGATGGGTCTTGGCGCGGTGGTGCAACCGACACAACGGGACGAGGTTGTCACTGGCTGTGGGGCCGCCGGAGTGCCATTCGACGCGGTGGTCGAGGTCACTGACCCGCGCTGGCCGGTTGCAGTAAGGGAACCGGCACGTCGGGTAGCGCAGCTGCACCTGCTCGACGAGGCGGTCGGGGATCCGGTAGCTCGGCGTCGTGATGTGCTCGTTGAGGTCGATCACCGGCTTGACCACCACCTGGGTGTCGGTGGTGCGGCACCAGTCGCGGACCTGCTCCGCGGTCACGGTCCGCAGCCCGACGCCCGGGGCGGTCACGGTGGCCAGGTCGATCCCGGTGCCGCCGGTGAGCGGGTCGATGCCGATCGACGTCGACTCCAACGCCGACTGGGACAGGTGGACGTACAGCACCACCTGACGGGCAGCGACCGTCGACGCCGCCACAGGCCCGTCATGACCGTCGTGGCCGGTCAGGTCGAGGGCGGTCTGCTTGCGGGCCAGCTCCCCGACCGCGATGGACCGGCGCACGTCGAGCGACTCACCCGACCCGAGTGCGGCGAGCTCGGCGGCACCCCGGGCGACGGCCTCTTCGAGGTCACGAGCATCAGCCAGGTCCAGCTCACCCGCCACGGCGACGGTCCCGCCGACCTGACCGTGCACCCCGAGTGCCTCACGGGCGCGGAAGTCGATCGAGAAGAACCGGCCCGCGTCCGCATCCGCCAGGTCGGCCTCGGTGGTCTCGGGATCGAACCGCGCCGAAGCCTCGGCGACGAGCCGGTCGATCCCCGCACCGGAGATGGAGTGCGCGACGTGGGCGAGGTTGCGGTCCACGAACCCCGCACCCTCGAACGTCAACGTCCGCGTCGCGCGGGCGATCCGACGAGCCCGCCACACCTGCACCCCACCTGCCGCGACCCGCCCGGCCAGCAGCGGGAGGCGGTGGCGGACCTCGACCGCATCACCCACCAAGCTCCGACCCGCGTCCTGGCTGAGACCCATCGCGGTGACCAACTCGAGGACCGCGAACTCCGACACCAGCGGCGCGCCCGGTCCGCCGTACGCCAGCCACCGATCCCCACCCGGCACCGCCGGGAGGTCGTTCTCCTCGACCCACATCCCGAGAGCACCGATCGGGTCACCCACGATCGAGCTGCCGCACTCCACATCCAGGTGGGCATCGGCGTAGTCCGCCGCGGCGAAGAACGCACCCGCCTCGGCAGCACGTTGGGCCCGCATCGCCTCGGACGCGGCGTCCAGCAGCGCAGCCCGCGACGGGCTGTTCGTGTGCTGCTGGGTCCCCCGATCCATGCCCCGAATTCTACGCCGAACCGGCCCTCCGGAACAGGGTCGCGGACCCATCTGTGGAGAACGTTTCCGCAGGTCAACTCACCTGCGCACCCTCCCGCGCGTACCCCCGACGCACCCCGTCGCACCCCGCTGCACACCCCGCAGCTCGACGCTCCGAACCGTGGCACAACCCGCAACTCGACGCCCCGATCCCCGCCGCTTCACGCCGCCCCGCGCCCAGCGCCGCCCGCTTCGCACCGGCGTCGGAGAACCGACGCCCGGCACCCCTCCCCGGGGCCTTGAAGGCCCGGTTCTCCGACTTTCGTGCCCGACCTCGCCACCGCGCCGCCCGCACCGCGCCCACCATCGCGCGGAACGTCCTACGCTCCGGCCATGACGCAGGCGTGGACCAACTGGGCGGGCACGGCGAGCGCGGTGCCGCGGCGGCGCAGCCGGCCGGAGGGCACCGACGACGTCGTTGCGGCGGTGCAGCGTGCACGGGCCGAGGGCTCGACGGTGCGCATGGTCGGCAGCGGCCACAGCTTCACCGACGTCGCAGTGACCACGGGCGAGCTCCTCGAGCCCGGCAGTCTGACCGGCATCACCGCGGTCGACCTCGACGCGCTGACCGTGACCGTGCGCGCCGGCACCCGGCTCGAGGACCTCAACGCGACCCTCGAGCACCTCGGCCTCAGCCTGCACAACATGGGCGACATCGCGGCGCAGACGCTCGCGGGCGCGGTCTCGACCGGTACGCACGGCAGCGGCGGGACCTTCGCGGGGCTCGCGCCCCAGGTCGTGGGGCTCGAGCTGGTCACCGGCACCGGCGAGGTGCTGCGGGCCGACGCGTCCGAGAACCCCGACGTGCTCGACCTGGGCCGCGTCGCCCTCGGGGCGCTCGGGGTCGTCACGAGCCTGACCTTCGCGGTCGAGCCGCTGTTCCTGCTCGAGGCGGTCGAGCAGCCGATGCGCTGGGACGAGGCGATCGGCGACCTCGACGCGCTGCTCGACGACAACCACCACGTGGACCTGCACTGGTTCCCCCACACCGACCGGCTGCTGACCAAGCGCAACAACCGCGTCGACACGCCGCTGGAGGAGGCGGAGCCACTGGGACGCCTGCGCGGCTGGGTCGACGACGAGCTGCTGGCGAACACGGTCTTCGGCGGGCTCGTCGCCGTGAGCGAGCGCGCGCCCCGCACGATCCCGCGCCTCAACCAGCTCACGTCCCGGGCGCTCTCCGCGCGCACCTTCTCCGACGTGGCCCACCGGGTGCTCACCTCCCCGCGCCGCGTGCGGTTCCGCGAGATGGAGTACGCCGTGCCGCGCGCGGTCGCCGTCGACGTCCTCACCGAGGTGCGTCACCGCGTGGAGGCCTCCGACTGGCGCCTCAGCTTCCCCGTCGAGATCCGCTCGGCGCGCGCGGACGACGTCCCGCTGTCGACCGGCTACGGCCGCGACTCGGTCTACGTCGCCCTGCACGTGCCGCGCACGCGCGACCACCGGGCGTACTTCTCCGGCGTCGAGCCGGTGCTGGTCGCGGCCGGCGGCCGGCCGCACTGGGGCAAGCTGCACACCCGCACCGCGGCGGACCTGGCGCCGCTCTACCCCCGCTTCGAGGACTTCCTCGTGCTGCGCGAGCGGCTCGACCCGGAGCGCGTCTTCGCCAACGCCTACCTCGAGCGGGTGCTGGGCGCCTGAGCCTCAGACGCTCGCGGGACCCGACGGCATGGGGGCCTGCCAGCCCCGCCACAGCGCGAGCAGACGCCACGTCAGGCAGACGACCGCGCCGGCGACGGCCGGCCCGAGCACGGGGAGCCCGGCCTCGATCCCCACGACCGCCACCCCCGCGCCGGCCAGGGCGGGCGTCGCGTAGAGCTCGGCCCGGAAGACGACGGGGACCCGACCCGCCAGCAGGTCGCGGATCATCCCGCCGCCGATCCCGGTCACCATGCCCATGAGGGCCGCGGGCGCAGGGCCGAGGCCGTGCTCCAGCGCCTTGGCCGCGCCGGCCACGCAGAACAGGGCGAGCCCGAACGCGTCGAAGATCGTCACCGGCCGCTCCAGCCGCCCCAGGGTGGGGTGGAACCAGAAGGCGACGAGCCCGGCGACGATCGGCACGAGCAGGTAGCGCCAGTCCGCGAGCGCCGCCGGCGGGGTCGCGTCGATCAGCACGTCGCGCAGGAAGCCGCCGCCCAGCCCCGTGGTCCCGGCCAGCACCAGGACGCCGAAGAGGTCCAGCTCCTTGCGCACCGCCACCAGGGCTCCCGAGATGGCGAACACGAAGATCCCGAGGAGGTCGAAGACGACGAGGACGACCTCGGGATGGGCGACCCAGGAGCTCACGGCCGCAGGGTAGCCGCGGCTCGGCCCGTCGCCCTGCGTCAGGCCTGCCCAGGGCGTAGGCTCGGCCGGTACGGGAGCCCGACCGGGTCCCCGCACGCACGACGCGCGACCACCCCTCGCGACGACCGCCCCACCGCCGACCAGACCAGGAGCCGACCGCCCCGATGGTGCACCTGACGCTCGCCGGGCTGAGCCAGGACAAGTCGCGCCTGGTGCTGGTCAGCGACGCGGGCGTCGAGTTCACGCTCGACGTGGACGCCCGGCTGCGGGCGGCACTGAGGGGCGACACGGATCGACTCGGACAGCTGGAGATCACCATGGAATCGACCCTCCGTCCGCGCGACATCCAGTCCCGGATCCGGGCGGGCGCGACCCCCGACGACGTCGCGCGGGCCGGCCAGACGACCGTGGACAAGATCATGCCGTTCGTGGCCCCCGTGCTCGCCGAGCGGGCCCACGTCGCCGAGCGCGCGCAGTCGTCCTCCGTCCGCCGTCGCCCGGACGGCTCCGGCGGCGGCGCCCGCACCCTGGGCGAGGCCGTGTCGGCGCACCTGTCGCGGCACCGTTCGACGGGCGAGGAGGTCGAGTGGGACGCCTGGCGCCGCGACGACGGCCGCTGGACCCTGCAGGCCACCTTCGCGACGTCCGAGCGGTCGGGGACCGGGACCTTCAGCTACGACGTGCGCGGCAGCTACGTGGTCGCCGACGACGACGCCGCCCGCTGGCTGATCGGCGAGGAGACCGCTCCCCCGGCCGCCGCGCGCGACGACCTCCAGCAGGCCCGCCGCCGGCGCGCCGGCCGCGCCACGATGCCCGACGCCGTGCTCGACCTGGAGCTCGACAGCCCCGACCACGACCTCGGCGACGGCCCGCTGGGCTCCGACGCGATCGCCCTGGTGGCCGAGCCCCGCGACCGCGAGCCCACGGTGGACCTGAGCGAGGTCGCCGACGCGGTACGCCGCGGCGAGGGCGCCCCGGCGTCACCGGAGCGCCCGGCCCCCGGGCGTACCGAGCGTCCCGAGCAGACGCCCGACCAGCTGCCCGAGACCGCGCCGACCGCTGCGGAGGGCGTCGTCGCGGAGACCGTGACGAGGGCGACGGACGAGCAGGCCTCCCCCGCGAGCGACCCGTCGAGCGACCGGTCGAGCCAGGACCCCGGCGACCAGCCCACCGACGAGCCCGTCGCCCCGGCGCCGCCGCCGCAGAAGCGCAGCGGGCGCAAGCGTCGCGCCTCCGTGCCGAGCTGGGACGAGATCATGTTCGGCGGCGGCGGGGACTGACCGCCCGATCCGTGGCCCTACGTCGCGCGGGAGCACTACGCTGCCCGGCATGTCCTACTTCGTCACCGGCGCGACCGGCTTCATCGGTCGGTTCCTCACGTCCCGACTGCTGGAGGACCGCGACGGCGACGTCCACGTGCTCGTCCGCGCGTCCTCGCTGCCGCGTCTCGAGCGCCAGATCGAGGAGTGGGGCACCGACCGCGTCCGCCCGGTGGTCGGCTCCCTCGACGAGCCCGGTCTCGGGGTCGACCCCGCCTGGGTCGCCGAGCACGCCGGGGAGGTCGAGCACTTCTTCCACCTCGCCGCCAGCTACGACATGGCCGCCGACGACGCGACCAACGACCGGCTGAACCTCGACGGCACGCGGCACGCGCTGGAGCTGGCGGCCGCGCTCGACGTCGGCTGCTTCCACCAGGTGTCCTCGGTCGCCGCCGCCGGCGACCACCGCGGCACCTTCGCCGAGACCGACTTCGACGTCGGCCAGACCTTCTCCTCCCCCTACCACCGCACGAAGTTCGAGTCGGAGCGCATCGTGCGCGAGACCGCGACCGTGCCGTGGCGCGTCTACCGCCCCGCGATCGTCGTGGGCGACGCCCACACCGGCGAGATGGACAAGGTCGACGGGCCCTACTACTTCTTCGGCCTCATCAAGCGCCTGCGCGACACGGTGCCGAGCTGGGCCCCGCTGTTCGGCGTCGACCTCGGCGACACCAACCTGGTGCCGGTCGACTTCGTCGCCGACGCCCTCGACCACCTGGCGCACCTGCCCGGGCGCGACGGCGAGACGTTCCACCTCGTCGACCCCGAGCCCCAGCCCGTGCTCGAGATGGTCAACGTGCTGTGCGCGGCCGCCGGCGCCCCCACGTTCGCGGGCTCGACGCCGACCGGCCGGGCGTCGCTGGAGCGGCGCGTGCTGCCCCGGGGCCTGCGGCCCGCCGACGTCGCCTCGCGGGTGCTCGGCTCCGGGCCCGCCCAGGGCGTGCTGGACCAGACGCTGGGCCGCCTGGGCATCCCGGCGGCCGTGCTCGCCCACTCCTCGTTCCCGGCCGTCTTCGACGCCCGTCGCACCACGAAGGCGCTGGCCGGGTCGGGCATCAGCGTGCCGCGGCTGGAGTCGTACGCCTCGACGCTGTGGGCGTACTGGGAGGAGCACCTCGACACCAGCACCGGCCGCAGCACCGCCAACCGCGCGGCGCTGACCGGCAAGCACATCGTCATCACCGGGGCGAGCTCCGGCATCGGCCGGGTGACCGCCCTCAAGGTCGCCCAGGCCGGCGGCGTGCCCGTGCTGGTCGCGCGCGGCAAGGAGAAGCTGGACGCGCTGCGGCGTGACATCGAGCGCCAGGGCGGGACCGCCCACGTGTTCCCCTGCGACCTCTCCGACCTGACCGCCATCGACGACCTGTGCGGCGCCCTGACCCGCGACCTGCCCTCGGTGGACGGGGTGGTGAACAACGCGGGGCGCTCGATCCGCCGATCCCTGCGGCTCTCCCAGGACCGGTTCCACGACTTCGAGCGCACGATGCAGCTCAACTACTTCGGCGCGATCCGGCTGGTGATCGGACTGATCCCGTTCATGCGCGGCGGCACCGGCGCGCACGTCGTCAACGTCTCCTCCATCGGGGTGCAGACGAACCCGCCACGGTTCTCGGCGTACGTGGCCTCCAAGGCCGCCCTCGACTCGTGGAGCAACGTGGTCGCCTCCGAGCTGGTCGGCGAGGGCATCACGTTCACGAGCATCCACATGCCGCTCGTGCGCACCCCGATGATCGCGCCGACAAAGCTCTACGACCACTTCCCCACCATCTCGCCGGCCCAGGCCGCCGACCTGGTCGTGAAGGCGCTCGTCGAGAAGCCCCACGAGATCAACACCCCGCTCGGCAACGTGGGCGCGCTGGCGCACACGCTGGCGCCGAAGCTGGCGTTCCGCATCCTCAACGCGGCCTACCACGTGTTCCCGGACTCCGCGGCGGCCAAGGGCCGCGGCCCGGCACCCGTGGTCACGGGCGAGCCGGGCCAGGCGGGCGAGCCGGGTGGCTCCCAGAGCGAGCAGCTGCTGCTGGCGCGCGTCTTCAGGGGCGTGCACTGGTGAGCACGTGCCCGCCCACGACGCGCCGCACCGCCAGCGCCGCCTGACGACCGGCGCGGTTCGCGCCGATGGTGCTCGCGGACGGTCCGTAGCCCACGAGCTGCACGCGCGGGTCCGCCACGGCGCTCGTCCCGTCCAGCGCGATGCCACCGCCGGGCGCGCGCAGGCCCAGCGGGGCGAGGTGGGCGACGTCGGGGCGGAAGCCCGTCGCCCAGAGCACGACGTCGAAGGCGCGGTGCGTCCCGTCGGGCCACACGCCGCCGTCGGCGACGAGCCGCCGCGGCATCGGCAGGCGGGAGGCGTACGCCCCCAGCTCGCGCGCCCGCTGCTCCTGCGGCCGCAGGTGCAGACCGGTCACGCTGACCACGCTCGCCGGCGGCAGCCCACGCCGCACCCGCTCCTCGACCAGCGCCACGGCGGCCCGGCCGTCGAACGGCTCGGAGTCCGGGTCGCGCCACAGCGGCGGCCGGCGGGTCGCCCAGAGCGTCGAGGTCACCGGCGCGAGCTCCCCGAGGACCTGCACGGCCGACGCCCCGCCGCCGACGACGAGCACCGTGCGCCCGGCGTACGCCTCGGGGCCGTCGTAGCGCGACGAGTGCAGGCTGAGGCCGGCGAAGTCCTCCGCGCCGGTGACGTGCGGGACGAAGGGCCGGCGCCAGGTGCCGGTGGCGTTGACGAGGGTCCGGGCGGTCCAGGTGCGTCCGTCGCGGGCGTGCACCACCAGGAGCCGCTCCGGGCCCTCCTCCACGCGGTCCACGTCGACGGGTCGCAGGACCGGCAGGTCGTAGCGCTGCTCGTAGGCGGCGAAGTACGCCGGGACCGCGGTGCGCGCGGCCGTGGCGGGATCCGCGGGCGGCGCGGCGAGGTCGGGCAGGTCGGCCACGCCGTGGACGTCGGCCATCGTCAGCGAGTGCGAGCGGTGCTGCCAGGCGCCCCCGGGCGCGGTGGCGGCGTCGAGCACGACGTGGCGCAGCCCCAGGCGGCGCAGGTGGAACGACGCCGAGAGCCCCGCCTGGCCGGCGCCGACGACGACCGCGTCCCACACCGTCGCGTCCCCGACCCCGTCCACACCTGCCCCAACGCCGGTCGCCCCGCGGCGCATCCCGGACGGGGCGTGGGGTGGCGGAGGTCTCAGTCGAGCGGGGCCGTCCCGGCTCAGTCGCCGAAGGGCAGGGGCTCGGGCACCAGGGAGACGGCCTTGGCGCGGGCCGCGGTCAGCTTGCGGCGGTGGTGCTGGCGGCAGAGCACCTCGTAGGCCACCTCGGCCGGCGGCTGGCCGGTCTGCTCGACGTCGCCCACCACGACCTGGTCGCCCTCGGTGACCATCACGCCGTCCTCGGTGCGGGCGTTGTGCGTGGCCCGCTCACCGCACCAGCAGAGGGCCTCGACCTGCAGCACCTGCATCCGGTCGGCCAGCTCGACGAGACGTGCGGCGCCCGGGAAGAGCCGGGTGCGGAAGTCGGTGAGGATGCCGAAGCAGAAGACATCGATCTGCAGCTCGTCGACCACCTTGGCGAGCTGCTCGATCTGCAGCGGCGTGTAGAACTGGGCCTCGTCGCAGATGAGGTAGTCGATCCGGGCGCCGCCGGTGAGCTCGGTGACGACGTACTTCCAGAAGTCGAGGTCCTCCGGCGCCTCGAGGGCGTCGTGGAACAGGCCCAGGCGCGAGGACAGGGTGGCCGTGCCGGCCCGGTCGTGGCTGGTGAAGATGCGTCCCAGACGACCGCGCGTCGCGTGGTTGTGGTTGGTCTGCAGGGCGAGGGTGCTCTTCCCCGAGTCCATCGTCCCGGTGAAGAAGTGCAGTTCGGCCACGAGGCGCAATCCTCGCACGGACGTCCGTTCAGCGCAGGTTCAGGACCCGTGCGGCACGATGACGCCCATGCGCGTGCTGGTGGTCGACGACGAACGGCGGCTCGCCCGCTCCCTCGAGCTGGGTCTCGAGGCCGAGGGGATGGCCGTCGACGTCGCGCACGACGGCACCGACGGGCTGTGGATGGCCCGCGAGAACACCTACGACGCCATCGTGCTCGACCTGATGCTGCCCGGGATCAACGGCTACCGGGTGTGCGCGACGCTGCGCGAGGAGGGCAACTGGACCCCCGTGCTGATGCTCACCGCCAAGGACGGCGAGTGGGACCAGGTCGAGGGCCTCGACACCGGCGCCGACGACTACCTGACCAAGCCGTTCTCGTTCCCCGTGCTGGTCGCGCGGCTGCGCGCCGTCGCTCGCCGCGGCGCCCGTGAGCGCCCCACGGTCCTGGAGGCCGGGGACCTGCGGCTCGACCCCGCCGCCCGCCGCACGTGGCGCGGCGACGACGAGATCACCCTGACCTCGCGGGAGTTCTCGATGCTCGCGTTCCTGATGCGGCACAAGGGCGACGTGGTCTCCAAGCGCCAGGTGCTCGAGGCCGTCTGGGACGACGACTTCGAGGGCGACCCGAACATCGTCGAGGTCTACGTGCGCCACCTGCGCAACAAGCTCGACCGTCCCTACGACCGCGCGGCCATCCAGACGATCCGCGGAGCGGGCTACCGCCTCTCCAGCGACGGGGGCTGACGTGAGCGACCTGCACGCGCCCCCGCCTCCACCCCCCACCGGCCCGCCGGTCCCGGGTCCCCCGCCGCCCCCGGCTCCCCCGGCTCCCGCGCCGTCCCGGCGTCGTGGGCGGGGAGGCGTACGCGTCCGCACCACCGTGGCCGCGACCCTCGTCGTCGCCGTCGCCTTCACGGTCGGCTCGCTGGCCCTGCTGTGGGCGCTCGGCGCCTCGTTGCGCGACGCTGCGGAGAACGCCGCCGAGACCCGCGCCGAGGAGATCGCCACCGCGATCGAGCGTGACGGCGCCGAGGCCGTGCCGGGCACCGCCTCGGACGACGAGGACGTCGCGGACCTCGCCTGGCAGGTCACCCGGGACTCCTCGGTCGTCGCGTCGGCCGGCACGGGTGGGCGCTCGCTGCCGCTGGGAGACGGCCGGGTCCGCCTCGACGGCGACCCCTACGTGGTGGTCGTCGAGGACGTCGAGGTCGACGGCGAGCGCTACCTCGTGGCGGCGGCCGCCTCCCTCGACGACGCGGACGAGTCCGTGGCCGCCCTGTGGCCCCTCCTCGCCGTCGGCATCCCGGCGGCCGTGCTGCTGGTCGCCGGCACCACCTGGGTGGTCGCCGGCCGCGCCCTGCGGCCGGTCGAGCAGATCCGGGCGCGGGTGGCCGGGATCGGCGCAGGGGCGCTGGACCAGCGCGTACCCGTCCCACCCTCCGGCGACGAGGTCGCCCGTCTCGCGCTCACGATGAACGCCATGCTCGAACGCCTCGAGCAGGCGTCGCGGCGGCAGGCGCAGTTCGTCTCGGACACCTCGCACGAGCTGCGCTCGCCGCTGGCGAGCATCCGCCAGACCGCGGAGGTCGCCCGGTTGCACCCGGGCGCGATGGACGACGGCGAGCTCAGCGAGGCGGTGCTCGAGGAGACCGCGCGGATGCAGCACCTCGTCGAGCAGATGCTGGTGCTGGCGCGCACCGAGGAGTCCGCCGCCGCGCGGCCCCGCTCCGACGTCGACGTCGACGACCTGCTGCAGACCGAGGCCGCGCGGCTGCGCCGGGAGCGCGGCGACCTGCGGGTCGACTCGTCCGCCGTCGGGGCGGCGCGGGCGACGGCCGACGGCCCCGCCCTCGCGCAGGTCGTGCGCAACCTGGCCGACAACGCCGCCCGCCACGCCGTCGGGGAGGTACGCCTCGGCTGCCGCGAGCTGCCGGGCGGCGTCGAGATCACGGTCGACGACGACGGCGCCGGCGTCGCCCCGCAGGACCGCGACCGCGTCTTCGAGCGCTTCGTGCGACTCGACGAGGCCCGTTCCCGCGACGTGGGCGGCAGCGGCCTGGGGCTGGCGATCGTGCGCGAGGTGGCCCGGGCCCACGGCGGCGACGCGCGCGTCGAGACGTCGCCGGCCGGCGGCGCGCGTTTCGTGGTGAGCCTCGCGACGGGCGTCCCCCATCCCCCGCACGGGCCCTCGCACGGGCCCGCGCACCCCTCCTGAACGCGCCTTCAGGAGCGTTCAGGTCCGCTTCAGCGACCCTGCCGGAGAGTGGTCCTCACCAGCCCGGGCGAGGCGCCCGGGCACCCGAGACGGAAGTGAGCACACCATGGCCCTGAACCAGAAGATCCGCAGCAAGCGCGTCATCGTCCCCGCCGTCGCCGCCCTGGCGATCGTCGGAGCCGGCGGCGTCGCCTGGGCCGTCGTGGACGGTGACGACGACCAGATCAGCAGCTCGCAGCGCGACGACGCCTCGCAGGCCGCGCTGGACGAGGTCGGCGGCGGACGCGTGCTCGAGGTCGACGTGGACGACGACACCGACGAGGGCGGCGCCCGCGTCTACGAGGTCGAGGTCGTCGACGCCGACGGCGGTCGCTGGGACCTCACGCTCGACGAGGACTTCGTCGTGCTGGTGGCCGACCCCGACCGCGACGACGACCGCGACGACCGCGGGTCCCTCGGCGGCCAGGGGGCCGGCCAGGGCGGCCAGGACGCCCAGGGCGGCCAGGCGGGCCAGGGCGGCCAGGCGGGTCAGGGCGTCGACGACGACGCCCCGATCAGCGACGCTGAGCGTGCGGAGGTCGCGGCGGCGGCCGAGGCGGCCGTCGAGGGCGGCGCGACCGCGGTGGACGTGGACCGCAGCGACGACGCCGGCGAGGCCTGGGAGGTCGAGGTCGTCGACCAGCAGAACCTCGACTGGGACGTCGTGCTCGACGCCGACCTGAACGTGGTCCGGGCGCAGCGCGACTGAACCGGGCCCTGAGGCCCCCGCGTCCGCGGGGGCTCAGGCCACCAGGACCGGGATCAGCATCTCGTCGGCGGTGAGCGACCCGTGCAGGCCCACCAGGGTGGCCTCGTGGGGGAACAGCCGCCGCGACACCACGGCCGTGCTGCCCGTGCAGGCGACGACCACGTCGCCGAGGCGCGGGCGCACGGCCGCTGTCGTGTCCCCGAACCACCCCCGCTCGAGGGCGTCCTCGCGGGTCAGCACCTCGGCGCCGGCGCCGAGCACCTCCCGCCAGGTCGCGATGACGTCGGGCACGGCGCGGGTGGCGCAGTACAGGTGACGCAGCCGCGCCTCGCCGCCCAGCAGCCAGACGCCGTCGAGCAGCTCGGGCCGGTCGTCGACGTCGACGCGGGCGTGCACGGGGCTGTCGACCATCCCGTGGTCGGCGACCACGACGAGGCGCACCTCGGCGGGCAGCGCCTCGCGCAGCTGCTCGGCCTCGGCGTCGACCATGGCCAGCTGCTGGAGCCAGGCCGCGGATGCGACGCCGTGGCGGTGGCCCGTCCAGTCGAGGTCGGCGTCGTAGACGTAGGTCAGCGACGGCCGCAGCGCGACGGCGCGCTGGACGGCGGCGATCCGCTCCCCCACCCGGTCGGCGCCGACGTAGGTGGCGCCGCGGTGGGCGGCGACGGTCAGGCCGGAGCCCTCGTACTCGCGTCGGTTGACGCTGGTCACGGCGACGCCCGCGCCCACGAGCCGCTCGAACAGGGTGGGGTGCGGCTGCCACTCGAGCGGGTCGATGTCGTCGTCCCACTGCAGCGGGCAGAACAGGCGGTCGGTGCCGGGCACCCGGCTGGTGAAGCCCACGAGGCCGTGGGCGCCGGGGACCAGGCCGGTGCCCAGCGAGGTCAGGCTGGTCGCGGTGGTCGAGGGCACCCCGGCGGTCGCGTGCTCGGCGCCGGCCGCCAGCGCGGAGAGGAAGGGCGCGACGTCGGCGTGCCGCTCCAGCAGGCGGGCGCCGAGGCCGTCGACCAGGAACACGACGTACGCCGGTGCGTCCGGCAGCACGAGCCCGCTGGGCGCCGCGAGGTCGAGCGCGCGCCCCACGCCGAGCGCGTGCGCGACGGCCGGGACGACGTCGGAGAGCGAGCGGGCGCCGTAGGCCGGTGCGACGAAGCGCCCGGCCGCCGCGTCGCCCGGGGCCGGTGCGTGCCCGGCGTGACCCGCGTCCACCCCGACGCCCGTCAGACCGGGCGCGTGCGGGCGGAGAGGGCGTCGGCGAAGTCGAGCAGGCCCAGCACGGCGTCCTTGCCGTCGGCGGCCGCGGAGACGCGCAGCGAGAAGTCGTCGCTCAGCAGCTCGCCGGTGTAGCCGTGGTCGGCGTCGCACTCGGCGTCGTCGCAGCCGGCCGGCATCAGCTCGATCCGGCTCACCCCGCCCCAGCCGATCGTGAGGACGGCCTCGGCGGGCAGGCTCGGGCCCTTCGTCGGGTTCGTCGTCATCCGCGTCACCACGACGGACTTCACCGCCGTCAGCGCCACGGCCTCCGAGGACGTCGAGGTGTAGGGCTGCGGCAGCAGGTGGTCGCCGGCGTGCTCGTCGGTGTGCACCTGGATGAGGCGGGTCGGCGTGAGCACCGCGACGGTGATGTGGCGGCGGACCTCGTCGCGCTCGATCGTCGGCTCGTGGTGCACGTAGAACGCGACCACCTCCTCGCCGCCGACCGCGCCGCGCACGCCGTCGACGACGACCTCGGGGTAGTAGCCCGTTCGTTCGATCGCGACCCGGAGGTCGGCGGTGGAGTCGCCCGAGCGGGTGGAGCGTGACTGCATGGGTCGAAGTGTGGCACGACGCGGCAGGAGCGTCGCGCCGCACCTCACTCCGGCAGCGTGTCCCCGACGATCGCGGTCAGCCGCCGCACGAACCAGTCCGACCTCGCGTCGGTCACCGGCTCGACCTTCGCCGTCGCGTTCAGCACGGTGGCGCCGTCCGGTCCCGCCAGCACCAGCGCGAGGTCGAGCTGGCGCAGCTGCGGGAGGTCGTTCTGCAGCTGCGCGACCCGGCGCACGAGGCGCTCCACGTCCTCGACGTCGGCGACGTCGCCGCCGCGGTAGCCGAACAGCAGCGGCGCGGCCTTGATCTCGCGCACCATCTCGGCGGCGTCGACCCGGCTGAGCGGCGGGATCCGGTAGACCCGGTCGCCCAGCAGCTCGGTCAGCGGGCCGGCCACGCCGAACGACACGACGGGCCCGAACAGCGGGTCCTCGAGCGAGCCGATCGAGACCGGCACGCCGGGCGGGGCCACCTTCTGCACCACGAAGCCCGCGGTCGCGGGGTCCGAGATGACGCCGGTGAGGAACTCCCAGGCGTCGGCCATCTCGCGCGCGTCGTCGATGTTGCGCCACACGTGCGCCTGGTCGGGACGTTCGCGCAGCCGGTCGGCGGTCGCCTTGAGCACGACGCTCCAGCCGAGCCGCTCGCCGGCGGCGATCGCCTCCTCGACGTTCGCGACGGGACGCCCGGCCCACATCTCGATGCCGTAGCAGGCCAGCAGGTCCACCAGCTCGTCCATGTCGAGGGTGTGGCCGTCGGGGTGGCGCAGCAGCAGCTCGTTGACGAAGCGCTTCGCGGCCGTGGGGTCGATCTCGTCGTCGTCCTCGACGTCCTGCTTGCGCAGCCACACGGCGTACGAGACCACGCGCGCGAGCGCGCGCACCGCGGCCTCGACGGCGGGGTACGACGGCACCGAGCCGCGGCCCGCCGTGGAGCCCGCGACGTCGGGCACGCGCAGGAGCTCGGGCACGCCCTCGGCGCCGAGGAAGGTCGAGACCAGCGGCTTGTCGGACTGCTCGCCCACGGCGGCCAGGACGTTCGCGACGTCCTCGCCGGAGACGTTGAGCGGCGGGATGTAGACGGCGACGACGGCGTCGACGTCCGGGTCGTCGATCGCGTCGTCGAGGGCGTCCTCGAAGTCCTCCGCGCCGGCGTCCGCGCCGAGCTGGGTGGTCTTGTTGACGACCAGGCCCACCGAGACCGCGGCGTCGGTCGCGAGCAGCGCGAGGGCGTCGGAGTTGCCGACCACCGCGACCCGTCGTCCGCGCGGCAGCGGCTGGTGGGCCAGCAGCTGCGCGACGTCGAACATCTCCTCGAGGGTGTCGACCTGGATCACGCCCGACTGGGCGAACATGGCGTCGACCGCCTCCGGGGGCGCGCCGATGGTGCGCACGGCGTGGCCCATCGGTACGCCCTGGGTGTTGCGGCCCGAGCGCACCGCGACGATGGGCTTGCGGCGCGAGACGCGGCGCGTGATCCGGGAGAACTTGCGCGGGTTGCCGATGGACTCCAGGTAGAGCAGGACGACCTCGGTGGAGGCGTCCTCCTCCCAGTACTGCAGCAGGTCGTTGCCGGAGACGTCGGCGCGGTTGCCGGCCGAGACGAACGACGACAGGCCGAGACCACGGTTGTTGACCTTCTCCAGGATCGCGGAGCCGAGCGCGCCCGACTGGCAGAAGAAGCCGGCCCGGCCGCGCGGCGGCATCACCGTGGACAACGACGCGTTGAGCTGGTGCGCGGGGTCGGTGTTGATGATGCCCAGGCAGTTGGGACCGATCAGCCGCAGGCCGTAGCTGCGGGCCAGGCCCACGAGCCGGCGCTGGCGCTGACGGCCCTCCTCGCCGGTCTCGGCGAAGCCCGAGGAGATGACGATGAGGCCGTGGACGCCCTTGGCCGCGCAGTCGAGCACGACGTCCTGGACGGCCTCCGCCGGCACCGCGACCACCGCGACGTCCACGTCGCCGGGGATCTCGCCCACCGAGGAGTAGGACGGCAGTCCCGCCACGGCCTCGGTCGACGGGTTCACCACGTAGACCCGGCCGGTGTAGTCGCCCGTGACGAGGTTGCGCACGAGCGTGCGACCCACGGTGTCCTGCCGGCGGCTGGCGCCGATGATCGCGACGGAGCGGGCGTTGAAGAACGCCTCGATCGAGGCCGCCTCCGCGCGGTGCTCGCGCTGCTGCATCACTCCGATGGCGGTCTCGGTGGGGTCGATGTCGAACTCGAGCGTCACCACGCCGTCCTCGAAGCCCGACACGATCTGGTAGCCGGCGTCGCGGAACGTCTGGATCATCCGCTTGTTGTCCGGCAGGACGTCGGCGGTGAAGGAGGAGATCCCGCGCTCGCGCCCGGCCTGCGCCAGGTGCTCCAGCAGGATCTGCGCGATGCCGCGGCCCTGGTGGTCGTCCTGCACGAGGAACGCCACCTCGGCGTGCTCGTCGTCGACGGCGTCGTAGCGACCGACCGCGATCATGTTCTCCCCCACCGTGATCACGAACGCGACCCGGCGATCGTGGTCGACGTTGGTGAAGCGCAGGACGTCACGCTCGGACAGGCGCGGCATGGGTGCGAAGAACCGGTAGTACTTCGACTCGTCCGAGACGCGCGCGTAGAACGAGACGAGCAGCTCGGCGTCGCCGGGACCGATCGGGCGGATGTGCGCGGTACGCCCGTCGCGGAGCACGACGTCGGCCTCCCAGTGGTGCGGCGCCTCCGGCACGTCCTCCACGACGGGGGGCGTCTCGGGGGCGGCAGTCGGGGGCGTCTCGCTCACGCGTACAACCTATCGCCCGCGGCCCCGCGGCACGCACGACGGCGAGCCGCGTGCTGCGGGGGCGCCGGCCTCCGCGAGAATGCGCGCATGGCACCCCGCACGCCGCCGCCTCCGCCCGCCGACGAGGTCGAGGAGCACATCCTCGACATCGACGTCTCCGACGAGATGCGCAACTCGTTCCTCGAGTACGCGTACTCCGTCATCTACTCGCGCGCCCTGCCGGACGCCCGCGACGGCCTCAAGCCGGTCCAGCGGCGGATCCTGCACACGATGAACGACATGCGCCTGCGGCCCGACCGTGGGCACGTGAAGTCGGCGCGCGTGGTCGGCGAGGTGATGGGTCGCCTGCACCCGCACGGCGACGGCGCCATCTACGACGCGCTCGTGCGCCAGGCCCAGTCCTGGGCGATGCGGCTGCCGATGGTCGACGGTCACGGCAACTTCGGCTCGCCCGACGACCCGCCCGCCGCCATGCGCTACACCGAGTGCCGGATGGCCTCGCCCGCGGTCGCGATGACGTCCTCCATCGAGGAGGACACGGTCGACTTCCGGCCCAACTACGACTCGCGCGAGCTCGAGCCGGTGGTGCTGCCGGCCGCCATCCCGAGCCTCGTCGTCAACGGCACCACCGGCATCGCGGTCGGCATGGCGACGAACTGCGCGCCGCACAACCTGGGCGAGACGGTCGCGGCACTGCGCCACCTCATCGAGCACCCCGAGGCCGACCTCGAGGCGCTGATGCGGTTCGTCCCCGGCCCCGACCTCCCGACCGGCGGCAAGATCATCGGCCTCGACGGGATCCGCGACGCCTACGAGACCGGCCGCGGCTCGTTCAAGATGCGCGCCACCGCACGGATCGAGACCATCGGCCGCCGCAAGGGCATCGTGGTGACCGAGCTGCCCTACGGCGTCGGCACGGAGAAGGTCGTCGAGCGCATCAAGACCCTCGTGCTCAACAAGAAGCTGCAGGGCATCGCCGACATCAAGGACCTCACGGACCGCGAGAAGGGCCTGCACCTCGTCATCGAGGTCAAGAACGGCATCAACCCCGAGGCTCTGCTCGAGCAGCTCTACAAGCAGACGCCGATGGAGGACTCGTTCGGCATCAACGCGGTGGCCCTGGTCGACGGGCAGCCGCGCACGCTCGGCCTGAAGGAGATGCTCGAGGTCTTCCTCGCCCACCGCTACGACGTGGTGCGGCGCCGCTCGGCCTTCCGGCGCACGAAGGCCGCCGACGAGCTGCACCTGGTCCAGGGGCTGCTGCTGGCGCTGCTGGACATCGACGAGGTCATCCAGGTGATCCGCACCAGCGACGACACCGCGGCGGCCCGCGAGCGGCTGATGAGCGTCTTCGACCTCAGCCAGGTGCAGTCGGAGTACATCCTCGAGATGCCGCTGCGGCGCCTGACCCGCTTCTCCCGCCTCGAGCTGGAGAAGCGCGGCGAGGAGCTCCAGCAGACGATCGACGACCTCGACCAGATCCTCGCCGACGACGCCCGGCTGCGTGCCGTGGTCTCCGACGAGCTGGCCGAGGTCGCCCGCGAGCACGGGACGCCGCGGCGCACCGTGCTGCTCGAGGCCGGACAGCTGCCCGCCACCGCCGCCGTGCCGCTCGAGGTGGCCGACGACCCCTGCTGGGTGCTGCTGTCCTCGACGGGCCTGCTGGCACGCACCCGGACCGCGGAGCCGGCGGGCTCGGGCGGGCCGGGCGGCGCCCGCGTCCAGCACGACGTGGTGGTCTCGGCGGTGGCCGCGACCGCCCGCGCCGACGTCGGTGTGGTCACCTCGGCGGGACGCGTCCTGCGGCTGCCGGTGCTCGACCTGCCGCTGCTGCCCGACACCGCCGCCGACCCGCACCTCGCGGGCGGCCACCCGGTGGCCGAGTTCGTCGCCCTGTCCGGGGGTGAGCGGGTCGTCGCGCTGACGGCGCTGCGCACCGACGGCCCGGGGCTCGCGCTCGGCACCCGCGACGGCGTCGTGAAGCGCGTCAACCCCGAGGTGCCGAGCAAGGACGACTGGGAGGTCGTACGCCTCGGCGACGGCGACGAGGTCGTCGGCGCCGTCGACCTGGCCACCGGCGACGAGGAGCTGTGCTTCGTCACCAGCGACGCCCAGCTGCTGCACTTCCCCGCCTCCTCGGTACGCCCGCAGGGCCGCGCCGGTGGCGGCGTCGCGGGCGTGAAGCTCGCCTCGGGAGCCCGCGTCGTGTCGTTCACCGCGCTGCGCGGCGACGACGCCGAGCACGAGACGGTCGTCGTCACGGTCGCCGGGTCCTCGACCGCGCTGCCGGGCACGGAGTCCGGCACCGCGAAGGTCACCCCGTTCGTGGAGTACCCGGGCAAGGGTCGGGCGACGGGCGGCGTGCGCTGCCACCGCTTCCTCAAGGGCGAGGACACCCTGCTGCTGGCCTGGGTGGGCCTCGGCCCGGCCCGCGCGTCCGCCGCGTCCGGCGCTCCCGTGCCGCTGCCGCCCGCCCTGGGCCGCCGTGACGGCTCGGGTCAGCCGCTGGCCCAGCCGGTCGCCGGGTGCGGCTCCCCCGTGGTCGCCCTGCAGGGCCCACGATCCGCCGTTTCGGGCCCCGAGGGTGTGGAAGGGTGAGCGCCATGAGCACCCCGCCCCCGTCCGACGGCGAGCAGCAGCCGCAGCCGCGCCCCAGCCGTCGCGGCTGGATCATCGGCAGCATCATCGTCGTCGCCCTCGTGGTCGCCGTCGCCGTCCCCGCCCTGCTGCTCGGTGGGGACCGCGGGTTCGAGCGTCCCGACGAGACGCCCGAGGAGGTGCTGAAGGCCGCGAAGGACGAGCTGGACGAGACCGACGGGGTCCGGATCGCCATCACCGCCAGCGACATCCCGGACGACGTCTCCACCGCGCTGGTCGGCGCCGACGGCACGGCCGTGCGGCCCGACGGCTTCTCCGGCGTGCTCAACGTCCGCTTCGCCGGCGGCGTCGTCGACGCCGACATCGTGGCCCTGGACGGCGTGGTCAACGCCGACCTGCCCTTCGTCGGCTGGTCCGTCGTCGACCCCCAGGACTACAACGCCCCCGACCCGGGCCTGCTGCTCGATCCCGACCAGGGCATCTCGACGCTGCTGACCGCCACCGACGACCCGGCGGCCGACGGCGAGGACGCCGAGGCGTGCGCGAGCGGCGACGACCGCACCGGGTTCCCCTACACGGGCACCCTGGACGGCGCCGTCGTCCGCAACTTCATCCCCGGCGCCGACGACGGCACCTTCGACGCGCGCTACCTGATCGACGACGAGGGCCGCCTGTGCAACGCGCGGCTCACCGGCGCCTTCTACCCCGGCACCGACCCGATGACCTACACCGTCGTCTTCTCCGACTACGGCACGACGATCGACATCACGGCCCCGTGAGCCTCCGGACGGCCGACCGCCTGCTGCTCGGCCTGGCGGCGGTGGCCGTCGCGATCGCCGCGGCCGACACGTACGTCGTCGTCCTGGCCCTGCCCGAGATGAGCGCGGCGGCCGGCATCTCGGTCGTCGACCTGCAGAAGGCGGCCCCGATCATCTCGGGGTTCCTGCTCGGCTACGTCGCGATGCTGCCCCTCATCGGCCGGGTCGCCGACCTCGAGGGGCGCGTGCCCGTGCTGCTCATGGCACTCACGGTCTTCGCGATCGGCTCGGCCGTCACCACGGTCGCCTTCGACCTGCCCACGATGGTGGGCGGACGCTTCCTCCAGGGCGTCGGCGGCGGCGGCCTGGTGCCCGCGACCATGGCCCTGGTCGCCGACCTCTACCCCGTGGAGCGGCGCGGCCTCCCCCTCGGGTTGGTCTCGGCCGTGCAGGAGGCGGGCAGCGTCCTGGGGCCCGTCGCCGGCGCCGGCATCCTCGCCGTCGGCACCTGGCGGGCCATCTTCGCCCTCAACGTCGCAGCCGGGCTCGTGCTGCTGGTCGCCGTCGGGACCGCCGGGCGCCGCTCGGCCACGAAGGACCTCGGACCACCACCGCGCACCCACCCGCCCGACGTCGTGTCGTGGATGCTGATCGGCCTGGTGGCCGTCGCCGGCACCCTCGTGTCGCTGCAGCCCCCGGGCCTGCTCAGCGACGCCACCTGGGGCCGGCTGTTCTCCCCGTACGCCGGGGACAGCCGCTGGCTGAGCCCCGTCGGGCTGCTCACCGTGCTGCCCCTGCTCGTGCTGCTGGTGTGGTCGGCGACGGCGTCCGCGCCGCTGCTCGACCTGCGCCGCTGGGGTCGCGCGCTGGTGCAGGCCGACCTGCCCGGCTCGCTCCTGCTCGCCGCCGCCCTCGGCGGCGTGGTGCTCGCCTTCGGCACCGGCGACCCCGAGATCCAGCTCTTCTCCGACCAGGGCCACTGGTACCTCGTCGGCAGCGCCGTCGCGACCGCGCTGCTCGTATGGCACCTGCGCCGCGCCGAGGCCCCCGTCGTCCCGCGCGGCGCCCTCGCCGCCCGTCCCGCCTGGGGCGGGCTGCTGGTCAGCTTCTTCGTCGGCGCCGCCCTGATCGCCGCCGTCGTGTCGCTGCCGCTGTTCGCGCGGACCACGGTCTACCCGGACTCCCAGGTGCTGGCCTCGCTGGTGCTGGTACGCCTCCTGGTCGCCCTGCCGGTCGGCGCCGTCCTCGGCGGGTGGCTGCTGAGCCGCGTGCCCGCCGGGGTGGTCGCCGGGGCGGGCATGCTCCTGGCGGCGGTCGGCTTCGTGTGGATGTCGCGGTGGGAGGCCGACGCGCTCGAGTCGCTGCTGGCGAACGTGCCGCTGCTGCTGACCGGGCTCGGCTTCGGGCTCGCCCTCGCCCCCGTCAACGCCGTTGTGCTCGCGACGACCAAGGACGCGGTGCACGGCCTGGCCTCGGCCCTCGTGGTCGTCGCCCGGATGGTCGGCATGCTCGTGGGCGTCTCCGCGCTCACCGCGCTGGGCCTGCAGGCCTTCTACGCCGAGCGGGACGCGCTGCCCCCGGTCGCCGAGGTCTGCGGCGAACCGTCGCCGTGCGGGGCGTACAACGACCTCCTCAAGGGCGCCGCGCTCGCCCAGGAGCAGGTCGTCTTCGCCGGCGCCGCCGGCTGCGCCGTGATCGCCGCCGTGCTCGCGCTGCTGCTCTTCCGGGGCGCCGCGACCCGGAACCGCGCGGCCGGCGCCCTGCTCATCGGCTAGGTTCCTCCACCGTGAGCGAATTCGACGACCTGCTGGAGGCGAACCGCTCGTTCGCCGCATCCTTCGACCTGGCCGGATTCGACGGCATCGCCCGTGCGGGCGTCGCCATCGTGACCTGCATGGACAGCCGCATCGACCCGCTGGCCATGGTCGGCCTCAAGCCGGGCGACGCCAAGATCTTCCGCAACCCCGGCGGCCGCGTGACGCAGGCGGCGCTGGAGGCGATCGTGCTGGGCGTGCACCTGCTGAACGTGGACCGGGTCCTCGTGGTGCCCCACACCCGGTGCGCCGTCGCGTCCTCGACCGAGCAGGAGCTGCGCGAGCGCGTCGGCGCCTCGGCGGGCATGGACGCGACCTGGCAGAGCTTCCCGGTCGTGCGCGACCAGGCGGCCACCCTGACCGAGGACGTGCACCGGGTGCGCACGCACCCGCTGGTGCCGGGCTCGGTGAAGGTCGCCGGGTTCCTCTACGACGTCGACTCGGGGCTGCTGCAGCCGGTCGCCTGACCTGCCCGACCCGTTCCACCCGACCCGTCCGACCCGTCCGGCTCGGGCCCCGCAGCGGGCCCGGGCCGGTGGCTCAGCCCTCGGCGTCGGCGTCGAGCGAGCCGTCGACCAGCTGCCGCTCCCCCACCGGGGAGTCCAGCTGCAGGGTGCTCTCGCGCACGTCGCCGGGCGAGGAGCAGAGCGCCTGGCGCGGCACCTCGCGGACGGTGACGACCACGGTGTCGGTCGTCTCCTCGACGGTGGCGGTCCCCTCCTCGGCGCAGGGGCTGGCGTCCCAGCTGACGGTCACCGACGTCCCGGACACGACCGGGTCGCGCCACGCGACGGGCGTACCCTCCGCGGGCTCGTCGGCGGAGGCCCGCAGCACGAGGACGGCCGCGACCACCACGACCGCGAACAGGACCACCCCGGCGAGCAGCACCAACCACTGGCGGGCCGAGGTGCCGCCCGTGCGGCGCGGCTCCTCCTCGCGGGGCTCCTCTCCCTCGGGGTCGAGGAACGCGTCCATCATCGACGTCGTCTCGTTCTCCACCATTCCTCCAGCATCGCACTTCCCGGGACCCGGCGTCGTACGCCCGCAGCCCCCGCGGACCGCGTCGGCGGCCCGCCCTCACCTTCCCCGGTCGCGTCCGGTCACACGTCGATGGCGTCGCGGTCCACGCTGTAGCTGCCCGCGACGATGAACTCCTTGCGCGGCGCGACCTCGGAACCCATCAGCAGCTCGAAGACGTCGGACGCGCCCGCCGCGTCGTCGACGGTCAGCCGCCGCAGCGTCCGGTGCCGCGGGTCCATCGTGGTCTCCGCCAGCTGCTGGGCGTCCATCTCGCCGAGCCCCTTGTAGCGCTGGATGGGGTCCTTCCAGCGCAGGTTCTTGCGCTTGAGCTCGGCGAGCTTGCGCTGCAGCTCGGCGTCGGAGTACGTGTAGATGTAGCGCTCCTGGCCCTTGCGCGGGTTGGTCAGCTCGATGCGGTGCAGCGGCGGCACCGCCGAGAAGACGCGACCGGCCTCGATCAGGCCCGGCATGTAGCGGAAGAACAGCGTGGCGAGGAGGCAGCGGATGTGCGCGCCGTCGGAGTCCGCGTCGGCCATGAAGATGATCCGGCCGTAGCGCGCGGCGTCCAGGTCGAACGAGCGTCCCGTGCCCGCTCCCACGACCTGGATGATCGACGCGCACTCGGTGTTCTTGAGCATGTCGGCCACCGAGGCCTTCTGGACGTTGAGGATCTTGCCGCGGATCGGCAGCAGCGCCTGGAACTCCGAGCTGCGGGCCAGCTTCGCCGTGCCCAGCGCCGAGTCGCCCTCGACGATGAACAGCTCGCTGCGCTCGTTGTCGGCCGAGCGGCAGTCGGCGAGCTTCGCCGGCAGGGCCGAGGACTCCAGCGCGTTCTTGCGACGCTGGTTCTCCTTGTGCTGACGGGCCGCCAGCCGGGTGCGCGAGGCCCCGACGACCTTCTCCATCAGCTGGCGCGCCTGCGCCTTCTCGTCGCGCTTCGTGCTCGTGAGGAACGCCTTGAGCTCGCGCGCCACGACCTTGCGCACGACGCCGCGCGCGGCGGGCGTACCCAGGATCTCCTTGGTCTGGCCCTCGAACTGCGGCTCGGCGAGACTCACCGTGACCACCACGGTCAGCCCCTCCAGCACGTCGTCCTTGATGACGTCCGCGTCGTTCTGCTTGAGCGCCTTGGTGGAGCGCAGGACCTCGTTGAACGTGCGCGTCGCGGCCTGCTCGAAGCCGGCGACGTGCGTGCCGCCCTTCGGGGTCGCGATCACGTTGACGTAGGAGCGCAGCTCCGTCTCGTAGCCGTGGCCCCAGCGGGCCGCGACGTCCACGCTGAGCTCCCGCTCGACCTCCTGCGGGGTCATGTGGCCCCGCTCGTCGAGCACCGGGACCGTCTCGGTGAACGTGTCGCGGCCCTGCAGCCGCAGGATGTCGGTGACGGGCTCGTCGGTGGCGAGGAACTCGACGTACTCCGCGATCCCGCCGTCGTGCAGGAACCGCCCCTCGACGGGCTCCTCGCCGCGGAGGTCGCGGATCACCAGCTCCAGGCCCGGGACGATGAACGACGTCTGCCGGGCCCGCGCCACGAGGTCGTCGTAGACGAACCGGGCGTCCTTGGTGAAGATCTGCCGGTCCGGCCAGAAGCGGACCCGCGTGCCCGTGGGGGACTTCGCGGTGACGCGCGGGCCCTTGCGGGTCAGCCCGGACTCGGGCTCGAAGCCGGCCAGCGGACCCTCGCCGTCGAAGACACCGGGCACGCCGCGGCGGAACGACATGCCCTGGCGCGCCGGCGGCCGCTCGATGTCGACGTCGAGGCGCGAGGACAGGGCGTTGACGACCGAGGCGCCGACGCCGTGCAGACCACCGGTGGCGGTGTAGGAGCCGCCGCCGAACTTCCCGCCCGCGTGCAGCTTCGTGTAGACGACCTCGACGCCCGGCAGACCCGTCTTCGGCTCGATGTCGACCGGGATGCCGCGGCCGTCGTCGTGCACCTCGACCGAGTCGTCGGCGTGCAGCACGACCTCGATGCGCCGCGCGTGCCCGCCCAGGGCCTCGTCCACGCCGTTGTCGATGATCTCCCACACGCAGTGCATGAGACCGCGGGTGTCGGTCGACCCGATGTACATGCCGGGTCGCTTGCGCACCGCCTCCAGGCCCTCCAGGACCAGCAGGTTGGCGGCGTTGTACGCGGTGTCGATGACGGTGCTCCTCGGTGCGGCGGTCGGTGCGGACGGGGTCGCGCGCCAGGCAATCTACCGGCGGCGCGGCGACGAACCACGGTCGACACGGCCGGCGGGGCCGTGGGAGGAATCGCCCCCGACTTCCTCCGAAATCCGACCAGGGTGTCGATGGAGAACGCAGGATGACGACGTCACCCGGACCGGACGGCGCAGTTCGTGGCCGATCTCAGGAATGGGGGCGGCCTGCGACGGGTACAGCACGACGTGATGTGATCGTGGACGTCAGCCCCACCCACGGGGGCCGGGAATCTTTCCCCCGGCCGCTAGGTTGGACCTGGCACCGATGAAGAGAAATGAGGCCGATGTGACCACTGCAGTTGCCCCTGACTCCGCGGCACTGACCGCGACGGACCGTTGTGACCGTTGCGGCGCCCAGGCCTACCTGCGGGTCGAGCTCGCCAGCGGCGGCGAGCTCCTGTTCTGTGCCCACCACGCCCGGCAGCACGGCGACGCGCTGCGTTCCGTGGCGAGCCACGTCCAGGACGAGACCCACAAGCTGGCCGGGACGCCGGCGTCCGCCACCACCGACGAGCGCTGAGCCACCGCGCGACCTGATCGCGCCCGACCACGACCGGCCCCGGACCGACAGGTCCGGGGCCGTCGTGCTGCTGCGAGGATGAGCCCATGACCTGGACCGACGGGCTCGTCGCCCTCCTCCTGCTCGTCGGCATCACGGGGATCGTCGTGCCCGTGCTGCCCGGCACCCTCCTGATCGCCGCGACCCTGCTCACCTGGGCCGCCCTGACCGGTGGCACCGCGTGGGCCTGGTTCGCCGCCGCGGCGGTGGTCCTGGCCGTGGGCACGGTGGTGCAGTACGCGGTGCCCGGCAAGCGGCTCAAGGACGCCGGCGTGCCCGGCCGCACCCTGCTCCTCGGCGGCCTGGTGGGGATCGTCGGCTTCTTCGTCGTCCCCGTGGTCGGGCTGTTCGCAGGCTTCGTGCTGGGCGTGTACGCCGCGGAGAGCGCCCGCCTGGGGACCTCCGAGGCCCGTGCCTCGACGGTCCACGCCCTCAAGGCGGTCGGGCTGAGCATCGCCATCGAGGCCACGGCCGCCGTGGTGGCGATCACCGTGTGGGTCGTCGCCGTCTTCCAGCTCTGACCGCTCCCTCAGCCGGTACTCACCGTGCCGTCCGGCTGACGTACGCACGTCACCGTGGCGCTGGCGGTGCTCGCTGCGCCCGTCAGGCACCGTCCGAGCACCTCGTGCCCGGCGACGTTCGGGTGCCACGACTCCTGGCAGGTCTGGTAGTACTCCTGGCACGTGTCGGTGACCCGCTTGATGTCCAGCTTGTCGAACGGCGCGAAGCTCTCGACGTGCTGGCCGCTCGGACCGTCCATGACCCGAAGGGGCGTGGCGAGCGCCGTGGTCGGACTTCCCGGGGCCTCGCACAGCCGCGCTCCGTCGAACGCGGACTGCACGTCCAGGTAGACCACGTCGCTGTCCGGGTGGGTCGTGCGCACGGTGTCCGCCACTCCCCCGACCAGCGTGCCGAGACCCGCGGAGAACCCGTGGGCCGGACCCAGCGAGGCCACGTGCGCCGGACAACCCGCGGCGTACCGCTCGTCGACCAGCGCCCGGAACTTGTCCCGGCCGTCGTCGCGGCCGGACTCGGTGAGGTACTCCTGCGCGTACGCCTCCGGCAGCGGGTTCGTGTAGTCCTGCAGCACCACCCGGTGCTCACCGTCCGGGTCGATCTCGGCGAGGGTGTCGAGGATCTGTCCGACCGCCGCGGCCGTCTCGGCCTGCGCCGCCGCCAGCTGCTCGGCGCTCGCCAGGTCGGCCTCGGTGCACGGCCGCTCCGGCAGCTCGCTGCCCGTGATCCAGTTCAGGAGGTGGATCCACACCTCCCACCAGCCGGTGTAGCCGTCGCCCACGAACCGGCCCGCGCACTCCGCGGCGACGTCGCCGAACGTGAAGGTGCTGTTGTTCGAGCCCAGGCCGACCAGCACGAGGTCGATGTCGTGGGTGCCGGCGACCGACCGCAGCTGCTCGAGCTGCGCCGCCACGCCCCGACCGCCCTCCCGCGCCGAGGAGGCCTGCGCGACGTCGGCGGGTCGGCCCCCGGAGCAGGCCAGGTTGAAGCGGGCGTCGATGCCGTCGAGCTCCGCCACCTCGATCGAGGCGTTCGCCGAGCGGTGGCAGAAGTACGCGTTGCTGTTCGGCGCGTCCCAGCCGGGGAACGCCTGGGCCACCCCGTTCTCGTCGGGCACGGCGCGGTAGTCGCCCGCGCCCTCGCCGCTGACGAAGCTGTCGCCGAGGGCGACGGCCGCGGTCGGCAGCTCTGCGGTGCGTGCCGACGCTGTCGCGGACGGGCCGGGCGCCGGATCCGACGGCGGCCCCGTCGGGGCGGCGAGGGCCGCGCCGGGGGCGGCGAGCGCCGCCGCGACGAGCGACAGGGTGAGCAGCGACCGCGTCCTGACGCGGTCACGAGGACGTACGACCATGGCAGACCTCCCGAGAGTGTTGGTCCCGGGCATCGTGAGCCGCGTCACACCACAGGGTCAAGGACACCGGCGGCGGAGGTCTCCGGTCCGTGGAGACGGACGAGCCGCCGCCCCGCGGGAAGCGGGACGACGGCTCGTCCGAGGACGCCCTCGGCGTCGGTGGTGCTGCTTGCTCAGTCCAGGTAGTCGCGCAGGACCTGGGAGCGCGACGGGTGGCGCAGCTTGCTCATCGTCTTCGACTCGATCTGGCGGATGCGCTCACGCGTCACGCCGTAGACCTTGCCGATCTCGTCGAGCGTCTTGGGCTGGCCGTCGGTCAGACCGAAGCGCATCGAGACCACGCCGGCCTCGCGCTCGGAGAGCGTGTCGAGCACGGCGTGGAGCTGCTCCTGCAGGAGCGTGAAGGACACGGCGTCCGCGGGGACGATGGCCTCGGAGTCCTCGATCAGGTCGCCGAACTCGGAGTCGCCGTCCTCGCCCAGCGGGGTGTGCAGCGAGATGGGCTCGCGACCGTACTTCTGGACCTCGACGACCTTCTCGGGCGTCATGTCGAGCTCCTTGGCCAGCTCCTCCGGGGTGGGCTCGCGACCCAGGTCCTGGAGCATCTGGCGCTGCACGCGGGCCAGCTTGTTGATGACCTCGACCATGTGCACCGGGATGCGGATGGTGCGCGCCTGGTCGGCCATCGCGCGGGTGATCGCCTGACGGATCCACCACGTGGCGTACGTCGAGAACTTGTAGCCCTTGGTGTAGTCGAACTTCTCGACCGCCCGGATCAGGCCCAGGTTGCCCTCCTGGATGAGGTCCAGGAACAGCATGCCGCGGCCGGTGTAGCGCTTGGCCAGGGACACGACGAGACGAAGGTTGGCCTCGAGCAGGTGGTTCTTCGCGCGACGCCCGTCGTCGGTGATCCACTCGAGCTCCTCGAGCGCCGACGCGGAGATCTTGCCGCCCTTGGCGAGCTTCTCCTCCGCGAACAGGCCGGCCTCGATCCGCTTGGCGAGCTCGACCTCCATCTCGGCGTTGAGCAGCGGGACCTTGCCGATCTGCTTCAGGTAGTCCTTGACCGGGTCCGCCGTGGCGCCCGCGACCATGACCTGCTGCTCGGGCTCGTCCGTGTCGTCGGCGGCCGAGACGACGAAGGAGGCCTCCTTCTCGTCCTGCTTGATCGTGGGGTCGGCGGCGACGTCCTTCTCGAACTGGTCGTCGGGGATGTCCGGCAGGATCTTCTTGCCGTCCGGGCCGATCTTGGTCGGCTCCTTGTCGGAGTCCTCACCGTCGCCGGTCTCGATCACCAGCTCCTCGCCGAGGTCGACCTCCTCGATGCCCTCGACATCGACGGCCTCGTCGCCCTCGTCGCCCTCCGCATCGTCCTCGACGACGGCCGTGGCCTTCGCGGCCGCCGCCTTCTTCGCGGCGGGCTTCGCGGCGGTCTTCTTGGCCGTCGCCTTCTTGGCGGTCGCCGTGGCCGTCGTCTTCTTGCGCGTCGAGGACGCGGCGACCGCACGCGTGCTGGCGGCGCCGATGTCGACCGTGATGCCGTGGGTGCTGAGGTGCGCCAGCAGCGCCTTGAGGTGGATCGGCTCGATCGCCGCGTCCTCGCTCGCCTGTCGGACCGCGTCGGGCGTCACCACACCGGTCGCCGAACCCTGCTCCACGAGGGCGGTCACGGCCGGATGGGTGAGCACCTCGTCAGGGAGCTTCTTGCGGGGGATCGAAGCCACGAAAACCTCTCGTCACACAGTATCGGGGCGCGGCGGAGCCAGGGACTGTCAAGGGCCGCTCGGACCATGATGCCACGCACCTGCACGACTCCCCACAACGCCACCCGCCCCGGGCGTACGTCCTTCCGCCCGATCCGGTCTCCCCGGGGCGCCACGACACCTCGTGCGACCTCGCCGTCCGGCCCGTCGGGGGCGTGCGGTGTCATGGGCTCCCGCACCCGCCCGCACCCGCCCGCACCCGCCCGCACACCCGCCCTCACCCGCCCAGGAGCCCCGTCCCGTGTCCACGCCGATGCAGCGCCGCCGAGCGTTGACCGCCCTGTTCTTCCTCCCGGGCCTCGCGATCGCCTCGTGGGTGACCCGGACCCCCGCGATCCGCGACGAGCTCGGGGCGTCGACGGCCGAGATGGGACTGGTGCTCTTCGGGCTCTCGGCCGGGTCGATGCTGGGCATCCTGTCGTCGGGCGCGCTCGTGCGCCGCATGGGCGCGCGTCCGGTGATCCTGCTCGGCGTGGTGGCCGTGGTGGCCAGCATGCCGACCACAGGGCTCGGGGCCGAGGTCGGCTCCGCCCCGCTGGTGACCGCGGGCCTGTTCCTGTTCGGCGCCGGCATGGGCGGCGGCGAGGTGGCGATGAACGTCGAGGGGGCCGCGGTCGAGGAGCAGAGCGGGCGCCCGTTCCTGCACGCCCTGCACGGCTGGTTCAGCCTCGGCACCGTCGTCGGTGCGGTCGCCGGGATCGCGTTCACCGCCCGCGCCGTGCCCGTGCTGCCCCACCTTCTCGCGGTCGGCGCGATCGGCGCGGTCCTCGTCGCGCTCGGGGTGCCGCGCCTGCCGCACGGGACCGGCCGCGTGCGGGGCGCCGCCGCGGTCCCGGCCGCGGAGACGCAGGAGGCCCCCTCCCCCGCGCCCGGACGGCCGCGCCCGGACCGCACGCTCGTGCTCGTCGGCGTCGTCGTGCTGGCCATGGCCCTGGCCGAGGGCACGGCGAACGACTGGCTGCCGCTCGTCATGGTCGACGGCCACGACCTCGACCCGGCGCTCGGATCGGGCGTGTACGCGCTGTTCGCGGCCGCCATGACCGTCGGTCGGCTGGCCGGGGGCCCCGTGATCGTCCGCCTGGGCCACGCCCGCGTGCTCGCCGCGAGCGCGGCGCTCGGCGTGGTCGGCATCGTCGCGGTCTCCGTGGTCGACCACCAGGTCGTGGCAGCACTGGCGGTCGTGCTGTGGGGCCTGGGCACCTCGCTGGGGTTCCCGGTCGCCATCTCCGCGGCAGGCGGGTCGGGCCCCGACCCGACCCGGCGCGTCGCCCTCGTCGCCACGGCCGGTTACGTCGCGTTCCTCGTGGGTCCGCCGGCCCTGGGGTTCCTCGGCGACCACGAGGGGCTGCGCGCGGCGCTCCTGGTGCCCGCGGGGGTGCTCGGCGTGGCGGTCCTCGCAGCGCTGTGGCTCCCCTCCGCCCGCCCGGGGCGCCCCGGCGCCGACCCGGGGGCGGAGCTCAGAGGTTCGTCGACACGTCCGTGACGGACTGGTCGGGCGGGGTCCCGTCGTCGAGGAGGCCCATCAGGGCGGCGACTGCGGGGACGACCGCGAGCCCCGCGAGGCCGGCGGGCAGACGCCACGGCGCGCCCAGGAGCACGGCCACGAGGGCCGCGACGAGCAGGGCCACCACCAGGCCCAGCGCGACGCGTACCCACGCGACGGTGAACCGGTCGCCCTGCCGGTAGAGACGGCGCTCGCTCATTCCCTCCCCCTCCATCGGTCCCCGATCAGGAGACGACCAGGCCCGACGTCCCGCTCACGCCTTCGCGGCCGCCTTCTTGGCCTGCTTGTACTCGCGCACCTTCAACAGCGAGTCGGCGTCGACCACGTCGGCCACCGAGCGGTACCCCTCGAGGGCGTAGTCGCCGGCCGCGGCCTCCCAGCCCTCCGGCCGCACGTCGAGGTGCTTGGCGAGGAACGCGACGAAGATGCGCGCCTTCTGGTCGCCGAAGCCCGGCAGCGCCTTGATGCGCTTGAGGAGGTCCTTGCCGGACGTGGCCTCGGACCACAGGCGGGAGGTGTCACCGCCGTACTCCTGCGTGATCACGCGCGCGAGGTCCTGCAGGCGCGCCGCCATGGAGCCGGGGAAGCGGTGGATGGCCGGCGGCTGGCTGCACAGCGCCACGAACTCCTCGGGGTCGGCCGCGGCGATCGCCGCCGGCTCGAGCGTCCCGAAGCGGCTCAGCACCTTCCACGGCCCCCTGAAGGCGTGCTCCATGCCGTACTGCTGGTCCAGCATCATCCCGACGAGCGGCGCGAACGCATGGTCGTCGAGCACCTGGTCGGCAGCCGGCTCACCGGCGATCTGGAAGCCCATGACGGCATGCTCCCACGGCCCGGGAGCCGGGTCAGTCCCCCACCTTGACGGCCAGCACCGGCGGTCCGGCGTCGAGCAGGATCCGCTGGGCGTTGCTGCCCAGCAGCAGCTTGCCCACGGGCGTACGCCGTCGCAGTCCGATCACGATGAGCGTCGCGCCGACCTCCTCGCTGATCCGCAGCAGGTCCTCGGCGGGGTCGAAGGCACCCGTGGACACCCGCACCTCGTGCTCCAGCCCGGACCCGGCCAGGTGCTCCACCGCCTCGGCCAGCCCCGCGTCCGGCTCGTCCGCGCGGGTCGCGTGGACCAGCACCACCCGGCTGCTGCGCAGACGGGCCTCCTCGAGCGCGCTGCGGAGCGCCGCCTCGCCCTCGGGCTTGGCGACATAACCCACCACGATCGTCGACACGCGTCCTCCTCGCTGGTCCGGCGTCGTCCGCGCAGGACCCGTCTGCACGCTAGCCGATCCCCGGTCTGTGGAGAACGGTCCGCGGCCGCAGCGCACCCCTGGCACGCTGGGGCGATGCCCGCGCGCTCGTCCGTTCCCGACCCCGCGGTGCCGCCGGGCACGACGGCGGCCGACCTGCGTCGCGCGGTCCTGGACCTCCTGGAGGGCAGCAGCGCCCGCCGGCGGTTCGCCCCGCGGCTGCACGTGGGCGTGCCGGGCACGAGCCGGGCCGTCGACGCCGACCTGCCGCCGGGACTGCGTGACGACGCGCTGCGCGCCGACCTCCTGACGGGTCTGCTGGAGGCCCACCTGCGCTCCCCCGCCGCCGCACGCCCGCCCCTGGTGTGGTTGACGCGCCCGTCCGCCGACGAGGTCCTGGAGGTCGACCTCGCCTGGCAGCGCGCCACCCGGTGCGTCACCGGCGAGACCGGCGCCGTCGCGCCCTTCGTGGTCGTCACCCGCGAGGGCTGGTGGTGCCCGGCCACGGCGAGCGGCCGCACCTGGCGCCGGCTGCGGGACCGGCGCGACGGTCGCAACGGACGCCACGACCCGCGCCCCGCTCGCCCGCCGGCGCCGGCCGCGTGAGGCGGGTCAGTCCCAGGAGTGGACCGGGTCGTTGCTGTGCATCCGGGCGCGGTAGTCGGCCAGCGCGATCCGCAGGGCCTCCTCGCGTCCGGCCGTGCGCTCGGCGTGCACCCGGTCGACGAACCAGCGTGCGCCGTTGCGGCCCGTCAGGCACCGCTGCTCGATGATGCCGAGCAGCCGGTCGGCCTCGGAGTCCGGGACCCCCCAGTCGGCGAGCCCGGCGCGAGCGGCGGGCAGCAGCCGCCGCAGCACCAGCTCGGTCACCGCGACCTGGCCGACCCCCGGCCAGTACACGTGCGCGTCGATGCCGTCGCGCGCGCCGACGTGGAAGTTCTCCTCGGCCGCGCTGAACGACATCCGCGTCCACAGCGGCCGGTCCTCGCTCACGAGGGATCGCACGAGGCCGAAGTAGAGGGCGGCGTTCGCCATCGTGTCGACCACCGTCGGTCCCGCCGCGAGCACACGGTTCTCCACCCGCAGGTGCGGCTCGCCGTCGGCGACGTCGTAGACCGGACGGTTCCAGCGGTACACGGTGCCGTTGTGCAGGCGCAGCTCGGAGAGCCCGGGCACGCCGCCGGCCTCCAGCACGGCCGCGGGGTCCTCGTCGTCGGTGACGGGCAGGAGCGCCGGGAAGTAGCGCACGTTCTCCTCGAACAGGTCGAACACCGAGGTCACCCAGCGCTCGCCGAACCAGACCCGGGGGCGCACGCCCTGCGCCTTGAGCTCCTCGCTGCGCGTGTCGGTGGCCTGCTCGAACAGCGGGATCCGCGTCTCGCGCCACACCTCGCGACCCAGCAGGTACGGCGCGTTCGCGCCCAGCGCCACCTGGATCCCCGCGACGGCCTGCGAGGCGTTCCAATACGCGGCGAAGTCGTCCGGGCTCGTCTGCACGTGGAGCTGGGTGCTCGTGCAGGCGGCCTCCGGGACGATGGTGTCGGTGGTGGTCGTGACGTGCTCGACGCCCTCGATGTCGATGACGATGTCCTCGCCTCGGGCGGCGAGGATCTGATCGCTGAGGAGCGCGTAGCGCGGGTTCGGACTGAGGCTCGAGGGGTGCATGTGGCCCTGGCCGAGGGTCGGCAGGATGCCGATCATGACGAGGTGGGCGCCGACGCGGGCGCTGGCCTGCTCCGCCTCATTGAGGCTGCGGCGCAGCGTCTCCTCGAAGACGGTCAGGCCGCCGGGGCCCCCCGGCTCGGTCGGTCGC
Source organism: Nocardioides imazamoxiresistens (assembly GCF_032378595.1). Taxonomy (NCBI): domain Bacteria; kingdom Bacillati; phylum Actinomycetota; class Actinomycetes; order Propionibacteriales; family Nocardioidaceae; genus Nocardioides; species Nocardioides imazamoxiresistens. The sequence continues at coordinate 132,590 of NZ_JAVYII010000007.1, read as the reverse complement.
AGCCGGGCGGGCGGCACGTTGATCTCGACGTTGAACTGGCCCAGCTCTGTCTGGAAGTCCGGGTCGGACACCGCGTCCAAGACCTCGGCGCTGCGCAGGGCGGGCTCCTCCCGCTCGTCGACGAGGTTCAGCTCGACCTCGAGCCCGGTGCGGGGGTCCTCCCCCGTGAACGCGTCCGCCGAGAGCATCCGGGCGAGCACGTCGAGGGACGCCCGCACCTTCTCCCGGTGCCGCGTGCGGTCCGCCCTCGAGAACTCCTGCTGCTCGACCTCCTCGCCCATGCCGGCAGCGTAGTGGTGCGTGCCACGCCGTCGACCCGCCCGAGCCGCGCGATCACCCCACCGTCACGCAGGGTCGCCGTGGACGAGGGTGGCGACCTCCTCCCACCACGTCGGCGGGGTCGCGGCGACCAGGAGGTCGCGCACCAGGCAGCCCAGACCGTGCTGCGGCGCCTCCTCGAGGCACGCGTCCACGCCGCACCAGGCGAGGGCGCCGTTGCCGAGCAGCCACGAGGTCAGCGCGACCAGGGCCGCGGGCGCGGCTCGCAGCCCGGCCGGCGCGCAGCGGAGCAGGTCGGTCCACAGGTCGTGGTGCGCCTGGGCCGTGGCACGGTCGAGGCCTCGCCAGGCAGCGTCGCGGTTGACCCCGACCTCCAGCGCGAGCAGCAGGCGCGCCGCCGTCGCGGGGTCGAGGTCGACCGTCGTCCGCCGGTCCGACGCGCCCGTGGGCGGGGCGAGCCGTCGTCGCACGAGGTCGCTCACCGTGCCCGCGACCCACGCCGTCTCGGCGGCGGAGGTGCGTGCCCGGTCACGGCGCCGCTCGTCCCGCGCGGCACGCGTGACCCGCGTCTGCCGGGTCTCGTGCGGCGCGAGCGTGGCCGCCAGCTCGGCGCGGCTGGCGTGCACGACCTGGCCTCGCACGACCGCGTCGGCGCGGATCGGGTGGGCGTCGACCCGGTACGCCGTGCGCACGGCCGGCATGCCGAGCGCACCTGCGGGGTCGTCGACACGCCACCAGGTCCGGCCGTCGGCGGCGACCACCGTCACGACGTCCACCCCCACGTCGAGCAGGGCCGGCACGAGCGCGTCGGCGACCGTCGCTGCGGCACGCTCGGCAACGGTGTAGAGCACCATCGCGACCCGCTCCACGCGGTGCCGCACGCAGGGGGCGAGCACGAGGTCGACCAGCTCGTCGAGCGCCACGGCGTCGCCCGCGTCGGGCAGGTCGACGCGCAGCTGCGGTCCCCGTGGCGCGCCCGGGGCGGTGAAGGTCAGCAGCACCAGCGAGTCGGCCGGCTCGAAGCCGAGCAGGACGGGCACGGCGGCGAGCAGGTCCTCGGGCGTGCTCAGACGCAGTCGGACCGGTTCCTCCGGTGCGGGCACCGCCCCCGGAGCGGGTGTGGGCTCGAGCGTGGGCGTGGGCGTGGGCTCGGGCGTGGGCTCGGGTGCCCCGGAGGCGTCTCGTGTGTCCATGCAGCCCCGAATCCCCCGTGCCCAAGGGCCGACGCAACGAGGGGCGGGCGCTGTGGAGGAGGCCGTCGCGAGCGACGCCTGGGGACGACAACCGGCCCGCCGGCGCCGGGGGCTAGCGTTCCCGGTGTGCCCGTGCCCCCAGGTCGTCCCCACGCCTCGGTGCTGCACCTCGACCTCGACGCGTTCTTCGCCGCCGTGGAGCAGCGCGACAAGCCGTCGCTGCGCGGACGACCCGTCGTCGTGGGCGGGGTGGGCAACCGCGGGGTGGTCGCCACCGCCTCCTACGAGGCGCGCGTCTTCGGCGTGCGCTCGGCGATGTCGACCCGCGAGGCCCGTGCCCGCTGCCCGCACGCGGCGTACCTGCGGGGACGCTTCGACGCCTACCGCGAGGCCAGCGGGATCGTGATGGGGATCCTGCGGGAGGTCTCGCCCCTGGTGGAGCCGCTGTCGCTGGACGAGGCGTTCGTCGACCTCGCGGTCGGCGAGCGGGACCTCGCTACCGACGCCCTGGCGGAGGTCGCGGAGGCGCTGCGCGTCCGCGTGGCCGACGCGACGGGCGGGCTGACGGCCTCGGTGGGCCTCGCCTCGTCCAAGTTCGTCGCCAAGGTGGCCAGCGACCTCGACAAGCCCGACGGCCTGGTGGTCGTCCCGCCCGGCACCGAGCGCGAGCTGCTGCGACCGATGGCCGTGACCGTGATCCCCGGCGTCGGCCCGGCGACCGCCGAGCGGCTGCGGCGCGCCGGCGTGCGCACGGTCGCCGACCTGGAGGGCCTGAGCGTCGACGAGCTGGTGCGCCAGGTCGGCCGCGCGCACGGGCGTACGCTCTTCGACCTCGCCCGTGCCGTCGACCCGCGCCCCGTCGTCGCGGAGCGCGAGGCCAAGTCCGTGAGCGTGGAGAGCACCTACGAGACCGACCACACCGACCTCGACGTGATGTCCGACATCCTGACGCGCCAGGCCTCCGGGGTGGCCCGCCGCCTGGCCGACGTCGGGCTGTCGGGGCGGACCGTGACCATCAAGGTGCGCCTCGCCGACTTCACCACGCTCAACCGCTCCGCCACGCTCCCGGCCCCCGTGGACACCCCCGGGCCGATCGCCCGCGTCGCCCGCACCCTCCTGCTCGACCTCGCGCGCGAGGTCGACCTGCGTGGAGGCGTGCGCCTCCTGGGGGTCGGCGTCGCCGGGCTCGCGGACTGGGTGCAGGACGACCTGTTCAGCACCGTGGACGAGCCCGCCCCCGACGAGCCCACGACCGCCGAGGCCGAGACGGCGGAGACTCCTGGGGACGTCGACACGGGCACGCCCTCACCGGTCCCGGAGCCGACCGCCCCGCCGGAGTGGGTGCCGGGCGCCGACGTCGAGCACGACGTGCACGGCCGCGGCTGGGTGTGGGGCGCGGGCCGCGGCCTGGTGACGGTGCGCTTCGAGACCGCGACCTCGGGCCCCGGGCCCGTGCGCAGCCTCGCCGCCGACGACCCCGCCCTGCGGCCGTGGCGACGCCCGTCGTCGACGACGGGCGTCGACGGCTAGCCTCGCCGTCATGTCGAGCGCCACCGAGCCCACGCAGCCGCCCGTCGCCGAGCCCCGTCCCGTGACGACGGTGCACCACGGGATCGAGCGCACCGACCCGTACGACTGGCTGCGCGACAAGGAGGACCCCGAGGTCGTCGCGTACCTGGAGGCCGAGAACGCCTGGACCGAGGAGCGCACGGCCCACCTGTCGGGCCTGCGTGAGCGCATCTTCGAGGAGATCAAGGAGCGCACGCAGGAGACGGACCTGTCCGTGCCCACGCGCAGCCGGGGGTTCTGGTACTACTCACGCTCGTTCGAGGGCAAGGAGTACGGCGCCAGCTGCCGGGTCCCGGTCGCCGACGAGGACGACTGGACGCCCCCGCGACCGGACGCGGCCGGCTCCCCCGACGAGCCCGCGGTCCCCGGCGAGCAGCTGCTGCTCGACCTCAACGAGCTCGCGGAGGGCCACGAGTTCTTCTCCCTCGGCGGGTCGTCGGTCAGCCCGAGCACCGCGCTGCTGGCGTACGCCACGGACACCGTCGGCGACGAGCGCTACACCGTGCGGGTCAAGGACCTCGGCACGGGCGACCTCCTCGAGGACGAGCTCACCGGCGTCCTCGGCGGCGTGACCTGGGACCGCGACTCGGCGGCGTTCTACTACACGACGGTCGACGACACCTGGCGCCCCGACAAGGTCTGGCGCCACGTGCTCGGCACCCCGCAGACCGACGACGAGCTGCTGTTCACCGAGCCCGACGGCCGCTACTGGACCGGCATCGGGCGCTCGCGCACCGACCGCTTCCTCTACGTCGTCACGGGCTCGAAGTCGACGACCGAGGTGCGGTTCCTCGACTTCGACGCGCCCGAGGCCGGCCTGCAGCTGTTCGCGCCGCGCGTCGACGGCCTCGAGTACGGCCTGGAGCACGCCCGCCTGTCGGGTCGCGACATCTTCCTCGTGCTTCACAACGCCGACGGCCCGGACTTCGCGGTCGCGACGACCCCGACCACCCCGACGCCGCAGGAGCGCTGGGCGCCGCTGGTCCCCCACGACCCCTCGGTGCGGCTCGAGGCCGTCGAGGCCTTCGCCGGGCACCTGGTGGTCCACCAGCGCAGCGACGGGCTGACGCAGCTGCGGATCGTCGAGCTCGACGAGTCGGCGCCGAACGGCCTCGGCGACGACTACCTCGTCGGGTTCGACGACGAGCTCTACACGATCGAGGGCGGCTCGAACCCCGCCTTCGACCAGCCCGTGGTGCGCATCGGCTACACGACGCTCGCGGTGCCGGCGTCGGTCTACGACTACGACGTGCGCACCCGTGAGCGCCGGCTGCTGCGCCGCGTGCCGGTGCTCGGCGGCTTCGATCCGGCCGACTACGTCGAGGAGCGCCTGTGGGCGACCTCGGTCGACGGCGAGCGGGTGCCGATCTCGCTGGTGGCCCGCCGCGAGGTCGCCGAGGCGGTCGCCGCCGGCACGCCCGCCCCCCTGCACCTGTACGGCTACGGGTCCTACGAGGCGTCGATGGACCCGTACTTCTCCGTCGCACGCCTCAGCGTGCTGGACCGCGGCGCGGTGTTCGCCATCGCGCACGTGCGGGGCGGCGGCGAGATGGGCCGCCGCTGGTACGACGCCGGGAAGCTCGAGCACAAGCAGAACACCTTCTCCGACTTCATCGCCTGTGGTCGCCACCTGGTCGAGACGGGCTGGACCACCCCCGACCGGATGGTGGCCGAGGGCGGCAGCGCCGGCGGCCTGCTGATGGGCGCCGTGCTCAACCAGGCGCCGGAGCTGTGGGGCGGGGTCGTCGCGGCCGTGCCCTTCGTCGACGCCCTCACCTCGATGCTCGACTCCAGCCTGCCGCTGACGATCGGCGAGTACGAGGAGTGGGGCAACCCCGAGGACGACCCGGACGCGTACGCCCGGATGGCCGCCTACGCGCCCTACGACAACGTCGCCGCCCTCGACTACCCGCCGATCCTGGCCGAGACCTCGATCAACGACACGCGGGTGCTCTACGTCGAGCCGGCCAAGTGGGTCGCCCGTCTGCGCGCCGAGGCCGTGGGCCGTCGCGACGTGCTGCTGCGCACCGAGATGGCGGCCGGCCACGGGGGCGTGTCGGGCCGCTACAAGTCGTGGAAGGACCGCGCCTTCAGCCTCGCCTGGATCCTGGACCGGATGGGCCTCGCCGACGCGGTCCCTGCCGGTCACGTGGGCCCTCGCGAGGGCGACTCCTGAGACCTCTCCCCGGGGACTGAGAAGTGCCTGAGATTAGCGCTGCGGTGCAACTCCTGGGCGCGGCGACTCGTCAGGGTGGGTGACAGGCGACGCTGAGGTGGACGTCGGGACGGTCCAGGGAACCGCACCGGGGAATGCCGATCGCGCCGGAGGAGTTGGACCACACGTGCGGCGCACCACCCCGTGCCGCACACACGAGGAGGCGGGTCTCATGTCCACACGCACCACGACCACCACCCGGGCGACCGGCGACCGCGAGATCGAGGGTCGCGACAGCGTCGGCCTCTACCTGGACGAGATCGCCCGCACGCCACTGCTCGACGCGGCCACCGAGGTCGAGCTGGCGAAGACGATCGAGGCGGGGCTGTTCGCCGAGCACCTGCTCGCCACCGGCCGTGTCGGCCGTCGCGGCGGCGGCGCCCCCAAGAGCGCCAGCCGCGAGGAGCTGGAGTGGCTGGCCGCCGAGGGCCAGAAGGCCATCGACACGTTCATCCAGGCGAACCTGCGGCTCGTCGTCTCGATCGCCCGCAAGTACGGGCGCTCGCAGATGCCGATGCTGGACCTCATCCAGGAGGGCAACACCGGCCTGATCCGCGCGGTCGAGAAGTTCGACTACGCGAAGGGCTTCAAGTTCTCGACGTACGCCACGTGGTGGGTGCGCCAGGCCATCACGCGGGGCATCGCCCAGCAGGCCCGGGTCGTCCGGCTCCCCGTGCACGTCGTCGAGGAGCTCAACCAGGTCAGCGGCGCGCGTCGCACGCTCGAGCGCCAGCTCGGCCGCGACCCGGAGCCGGAGGAGATCGCCACGGAGCTCGGCATGGCCGTCGACCGCGTCACTGACCTGATGTCGTGGGGCCGCGAGCACGTCAGCCTCGACTCCCCGGTCGACGACGACGGCGACACCTCGCTGGGCGACCTGATGGCGCTCGAGACGTCCCCGAGCCCCGACCTGACGGTCCTCGACACCGAGTCGCGCGACCGCCTGGCCAACCTGGTCGGCCTGCTCGACGACCGCTCGGCCGACATCATCCGCTCGCGCTACGGCCTCGCCGACGGTCGCCAGCACAAGCTGGCCGACATCGGCACCAAGCACGGCATCTCGGCCGAGCGCGTCCGTCAGCTCGAGCGGGAGGCCCTGCAGAAGCTGCGCGGCTTCGCCGACCCGGACCTCGCTGCCTGAGCGGTCCCACCGCTCACCGCTGCGGCACCCGAGCGCGTCCCCCGTCACGCACGGGGGGTGCCCCGCAGCTCCTCGACGACCTCCGCCACCCGCAGGCGGAGGTCGTCGTGCGTCCCGGTGTTGTCGACGACGATGGTGGCCGCGGCCAGCCGCTCCTCACGGCTCGCCTGGGCCGCCACGCGCGAGCGCGCGTCGGCCTCGCTCCAGCCCCGGTCGGCGACCATCCTGCGCACCTGCTCCTCGACGGGCACGTCCACGACCACGACGGCGTCGAACGTCCCCTGCTGACCCGTCTCCACCAGGAGCGGGACGTCGTGCACCACCAGCGCGCCCGGCGGGGCCGCGCGCTCCAGCTCGGCCCCCCGGGCCCGGATCAGCGGGTGCAGGATCCCCTCCAGCTCGCGTCGCCGCCCCTCGTCGGCGAAGACGATGGCGCCGAGGGCAGGACGGTCGAGCGTCCCGTCGTCGGCGAGCACCTCGTCACCGAAGGCCGCGACCACCCGCTCCAGCCCCTCGGAACCGGGCGCCACCACCTCCCGCGCCAGCTGGTCCGAGTCGATCACCACGGCGCCGAGCTCCGCGAGGAACCCGGCCACCGTGCTCTTGCCCGAGGCGACGCCGCCCGTCAGTCCGATCCGCATGGGCCCATCCTCGCCCATCGCGCCGCAGCGTCAGCAGGCGAACGTGCGCCGGTACGCGTGGGGGGCCACGCCCCGCACCCGCACGAAGTGGTGGCGCAGCGTCGCGGCGTTCGCGAAGCCCACCTCGGCAGCCACCCGGTCGACCGGGAGGTCGGTGCGCTCCAGCAGCTCCTCCGCGAGGCGTACGCGCTGGGCGGTCACCCAGGCGTGCGGCGTCGTGCCTGTCTCGGCGCGGAAGCGGCGGGCGAACGTCCGCGGCGACATGTGGGCGCGCCGCGCGAGCGTCTCGACGCCGAGGTCGTCCGCGAGGTGCTCGTCGATCCACGCGAGCAGCGGCCCGAGCGTCTCCGCGGCGCGCTCGGGCACGGCGCGGGCGACGAACTGCGCCTGCCCGCCCTCGCGCTGCGGCGGCACGACCATCCGGCGCGCGACGATGCTCGCGATCGCCGCCCCGTGCTCCTGGCGCCAGACGTGCAGGCAGGCGTCGAGACCCGCCGCGGTCCCCGCGCTCGTCACGACCTGCCCCGCGTCGACGTAGAGGACGTCGGGCACGATCCGCGCCCGGGGGAAGCGGGCCGCCAGCTCGGCGGTGTAGCGCCAGTGGGTGGTGCACTCGCGGTCGTCGAGCAGGCCCGCCTCCCCCAGCACGAACGCGCCGCCGCAGACCGACATGACGCGACCACCCCGGTCGACGACCTCGACGAGCGCGTCGAGCACGACTCCGGGGGTCCCCTCGTGAGGTAGCGCCGGAACCACGACCAGGTCCGCCTCGACGAGGCGGTCGAGGCCGTGCTCGAGGACGAGGGAGAAGCCGCCGTTGGTCCGCACCTGCCCGGGCGTGATGCCGCAGACGGCGAAGTCCGGAACCGGAACCGCGTCGTCCGAGCGGTCCAGCCCGAAGGCCTCGACCGCCACCCCGAGCTCGAAGGGGGCGACACCGTCGTAGGCCAGCACGGCCACGTTGGAGAGCATGCCGACCAGCATGCCAGACGAATGGCAGCAAATCGACGCACATCGGCATCACTGCCACTCGTGGCAGGATCTGCACGAGGGCATTCTTTCTGCCATGACCTTCTTCGCAGCGATCCTCGTCCTGGCGCTCGCGGTCCTCGCCGCTGCGCTCGTCCGCACCGTCCGTGCCGACCGCGGCGCACCTCCGCGCTCCCAGCGGACCGACCCGCTCGCCCATCCCCTCGACCTGCGTCGCTAGACGACCTGCGCCCGCCGGTCGGCGCGAGCGGAGATGCGGACGGCGCCCGCCCCCCGAGGGGGACGGGCGCCGTCGGCGTGCATCGGGCTCGAGGCCCGAGCCGGTGACTCAGTTGCCGCCGGTCAGCTTCTCGCGGAGCGCCTGCAGCGCCTCGTCGGAGGCGAGCGAGCCGCCCTGCTCGTCGCCCTGCTCGGCGACGTCGCCGCCGGAGGAGTACGACGTGGCCTCGCCGGCCTCGGCGTCGGCCTGCTTGGCCTCGGCCTGCTGCTTGACGTGCGCCTCCCAGCGAGCGTGCGCCTTGGCGTACTGCTCCTCCCAGGTCGCGCGCTGCTCGTCGAAGCCCTCGAGCCACTCACCCGTCTCGGAGTCGAAGCCCTCCGGGTAGATGTAGTTGCCCTGCTCGTCGTACGACGCGGTCATGCCGTAGAGCGTCGGGTCGAACTCGTCGGCGTCCGCCGCGGCCGCGGTCTCGTTGGCCTGCTTGAGGGACAGCGAGATCCGGCGACGCTCGAGGTCGATGTCGATGATCTTGACCATGACGTCGTCGTTGACCTGGACGACCTGCTCCGGGATCTCGACGTGGCGCTCGGCCAGCTCGGAGATGTGGACCAGGCCCTCGATGCCCTCCTCGACGCGCACGAACGCACCGAAGGGGACCAGCTTGGTGACCTTGCCGGGCACGATCTGACCGATCTGGTGCGTCCGGGCGAAGTGCTGCCACGGGTCCTCCTGCGTCGCCTTCAGCGACAGGGAGACACGCTCGCGGTCCATGTCCACGTCGAGGACCTCGACGGTGACCTCGTCGCCGACGGTGACGACCTCGTTGGGGTGGTCGATGTGCTTCCACGACAGCTCGGAGACGTGGACGAGACCGTCGACGCCGCCGAGGTCCACGAACGCACCGAAGTTGACGATCGAGGACACGACACCCTTGCGGATCTGGCCCTTCTGCAGCTGCGTGAGGAAGCCCTGGCGGACCTCGGACTGCGTCTGCTCCAGCCAGGCGCGGCGCGACAGGACCACGTTGTTGCGGTTCTTGTCGAGCTCGATGATCTTCGCCTCGAGCTTCTGGCCGACGTAGGGCTGCAGGTCGCGCACGCGGCGCATCTCCACCAGCGACGCCGGGAGGAAGCCGCGCAGGCCGATGTCCAGGATGAGACCACCCTTGACGACCTCGATGACGGTGCCCTCGACGACGCCGTCCTCCTCCTTGACCTTCTCGATCGTGCCCCAGGCGCGCTCGTACTGCGCGCGCTTCTTGGACAGGATCAGGCGACCCTCCTTGTCCTCCTTCTGGAGGACCAGGGCCTCGACCTTGTCACCGACCTCGACGACCTCGTTGGGGTCGACGTCGTGCTTGATCGACAGCTCGCGGGAGGGGATGACGCCCTCGGTCTTGTACCCGATGTCGAGGAGGACCTCGTCACGGTCGACCTTCACGATCGTGCCGTCGACGATGTCGCCGTCGTTGAAGTACTTGATGGTCGCGTCGATCGCGGCCAGGAAGTCCTCCTCGGAACCGATGTCGTTGACCGCGACCTGCGGTGCCTCGGTGCCGGGGTAGGTGGAGATGCTGCTCGTCATGTGGAAAGGGAAACCTTTGCGGTGGACAGTGGATCGTGCGGGCACACCGACGGTCCTGGTTCACCGCCCGCGCGGGCGCCTCGAGGGCGGGTGCGACGGAGGGCGAGCTCGGGTCCGCTCCGTCCGGGACGCAGGCAGACCGCTGGCGCATCCGTCAGGGTACGCCCGTCGCCGCGGGCGCGTCCAACCGGGGTCCGGCCCTCCCGTGCGGCCTACGCTGCACGGCGTGGACGAGGAGACGACCCGACGCGCCAACCGTAGCGACTGGGACCGCCACGCGGACGACTACCAGGCCGAGCACGGGGCGTTCCTCGGCGACGCCGGGTTCGTGTGGGGTCCCGAGGGCCTGGCCGAGGACGAGGCCGGGCTGCTCGGCGACGTCGCGGGCCGGCGGGTGCTGGACCTCGGCTGCGGCGCGGCGCAGTGCGCCCGGTGGGTGCGCGAGCGCGGCGGCGAGGCGTACGGCCTCGACCTCTCCTTCCGCCAGCTCCAGCACGCGCGCCGCATCGACGACGACCGCGACGCGGCGGGCGTACCGCTCGTGCACGCCACCGCCACCCGTCTGCCCTTCGCCGACCGCGTCTTCGACGTCGTGCTGTCCTCCTACGGCGCGCTGCAGTTCGTGGCGGACGCCGACGCGCTGGTCGCGGAGGTGGCGCGGACGCTGCGTCCCGGCGGACGCTTCGCGTTCTCGGTGACGCACCCCGTGCGGTGGAGCTTCCCGGACGACCCCGGCCCGGCGGGGCTCGTCGCGGCCACGTCGTACTGGGACCGCAGGCCGTACGTGGAGACGGACCCGCAGACCGGGGAGGTCACCTACGCCGAGCACCACCGCACGCTCGGCGACTGGGTGCGGCTGCTGGCCCGTCACGGCTTCCGGCTCGACGACCTGGTCGAGCCGGAGTGGCCGGAAAGCAACGACCGCGTGTGGGCGGGATGGTCGCCCACACGCGGTCGCGTGCTGCCGGGTACGGCGGTGTTCGTGGCCACGGTGCGCTGAGCACCGGGGCCGGCGCAGCGTCAGGCCACGCGGTCGCCGCGCTTGCCCTCGCGGGTCATCAGCAGGGCCGCGCCGCCGAGGGCGAGCACGCCGAGGATGCCGCCACCGAGGGGGATCCAGCCGCCGATGATCGTCAGCAGGCGGTTGTTGTCCTTCGCGGTGTCGACGTTGTTCTGCACGGTCTCGTCGGTGTAGGCCAGGCTCAGGGACAGGGCGGTCGCGCCGTCCTCGGTGAGCCGCTCCTCCTCCTGGGTCTGGTTGATGATCGAGCCCGTGCCCGGGTCGACCCAGTACTCCTTCGTCTGGCTGTACGTGCCGTCGGTGCCGTCGGCGATCTCGGTCTCCTCGCCGTCGACGGAGTAGACGTACTTGTACGTCTCGAGCCCGTCGATCCGCTCGACGCCCTCGTAGGTGGCGGTCACCGCGCGGTCGAGGACGTCGTCCCAGATCTCGTAGTCCTTCTTCTCCGCGCCGAAGGGCCACTTGTTGACGAGGCCCTCCTTCTGGCCGTAGTCCCCGCCGACGTAGTCGCCGTTCTCGACGGCCTCGCCGTCGCGGCGGTCGGTGGCGAAGACGTCCGCCGAGATCGTCACCGTGCGCAGGTCGTCGCCGCCGACGCAGTAGTCGGTGCCCTCGAGGTCCTCGTCGACCGTCAGGCAGGTCGTGGCCGCGAAGACGACGACGTCGTCGTCGGAGGCCTCGGAGTCGGCGCGCGTCACGTTCTTGGCCACGACGGGCTGCGGCTCGCCGTCACCCACCTGCACGACGACGCCGGACGCCTCGCCCGACAGGAGGGTCTCGGTGTCCGTGTCGAGCGGCGTGCGCTCGGCGGCCGGAAGGCCCCACAGGCGGGCGACCAACGCGGTCACCACGAGGAACGCTCCGACGCCCAACAGCGCCCACGAACCGAACTTCTTCATCAGATCCCTCCCAAGGACACCGTCGGTGGCGAGCGGACATTAGCAGTAAGTTACGCACGGGTCACCACGATCGAGTGATCTGGGCCACGGCGTGTCGAGAGGGGGTGCACGTGGGCGCTGAGCAGGCACTTCGCCCGCACACGGCCCGGCATGCACGCGTCGTGCGGCTGGTCCTGCTGCTGGTCGCGGGCCACGCCGTCCTCCTCACGCTCGTGCTGCGCAGGTCCTTCTTCGGGACCCACGACTACGTCGTCCTCGCCCAGGCGCGCGAGGTCGGGCTCCTCGAGGCGGTGCGCACCCCCGTCGACGGTGCGTTCGCACCCACCACACGCCTCGCGGCCGGCTGGGTCGCGAGCGGCCAACCGGTCGCGTGGGCGGACGCCGTCGTCGTCGTCGTCGGCCTGCAGGTGCTCGCGTCGCTCGCGCTGGCGGGCGCGCTGCTCGCCGTGCTGGGCGCGCGCCGCTGGGTCCCCGTCCTGCTGGCGGCCTACCTGGTCTCCCCCCTGACCTGGGGCGTCGCCCTGTGGTGGGCGCCCGCTACCACCGTCCTGCCGCTCGTCGCCCTCGTCGCGGCGTCCGTCGCGCTCGTCGCGATGGCGCGGACGAGCCGACCGACGCGCCCGCGCGCTCGCCGGGCGGCCGCCGCGGCCGCAGCCCTCACCGCGCTGGGCGCGGCCCTCGTCACCCCGTGGGGAGTGCCGGTCCCCCTGCTCGCGGCCGCCGCGGTCGCCGCTCCCCTCCCCCGCCTCCTGCAGGTCGGACGCGCGGGACTGACGGCCGCGGCGGCCGTCGGCGCGACGCTGACGCTCGCCGCCGCCGGCGTGCACCTGTGGCTGTCGGACGCGGCGTCGGTCACCGCCCCGGCGCCGGGCACGCTGCTGCGAGCCCTCCTCGTCGCCCCCTGGGGCGGTCCGTGGGCCTGGGCCGCCGGCGAGGCCCCGCTGCCCGAGCCCGCCGTCCCCCCCGCACTCGTCGCGGCCGCGCTGCTGGCGTCGGTGGCGCTCGGCGCGTTCCTGCTGCGCCGGCGCGGACGCCGTGCCGCGGTGTGCCTGCTGGGCGGCGGCGTCTGGGCCGCGCTCACCGTCGCCGTGGCCGGCCTCGGCCCGGCAGCGGTGGTCGGCGACCAGCGCCTCGCCGCGCTCCTGCTCGCCGGGGTGCTGTGGCCCGGCGCCCTCCTGACGGTCGCCGCCGCGGCGTCCGTGCCTCCCGGGTCGTCCGTCCAGCCGGTGCGGCCGCCGGCGTCCGCCCGCGCGCGGTCCCGGGCCGGTGCCCTGCGGGCCGCCGGTGTGCTCGCCACCGTGGCCGTGCTGGCCGCTGCCGGCTGGTCCTCCTACGGCTACGTCCAGGTGCGTGGCGACGACCCCGGCGCCGCCTGGGCGCGCACCGCCCAGGCGGAGGCCGGCTCCCGGGGCGTGGTCGACCTGGCTGAGACGTGGGTCCCCGAGACCGTGCTGCCGCGCGAGGCCGCGCCGTACGACACCACGCGGACGGTCATGGGCCTGCTGGCCGACAACGTCCGCTTCCCCGCGCTGAGCGCCGACCTCGACGTCGTCGACGAGGACGGTCGGCTGCGGGCCGCCCGGGTGCTCGGCATCGACGGACTGCCCGGGCCCGACCCGACCTGCGGGTGGCGGGTGGACGACGCGCTCGTCCGGATCCCGCTGACCTCGCCGACCCCCGACGGCCGCTGGTGGGTCGAGATCGGCTACCTGTCCGGCGCCAACCGCGACGTGGTGGTCGGCGCGGGGTGGGGCACGGCCGACGTCGAGCTGCGGGCCGGGACCAAGACCGTGCACGTGCGGGCCTCGGGTGTGGTGGACTCCGTGGTCGTGAACCCCGCACCCCTCGCCCCCGACGCCACGACCGACGAGGCCGGGCCGGTCTGCGTCGTCTCGGTGCGGGTCGGGGTGCCGGCGGGGGGCGAGGCCCGATGACCGTCACCCCGCCCGAGCCGGCCCGCGCCTGGTTCCCCGTCCTCGACACGCTGCGCGCGGTGGGGGCCCTGGCGGTCCTGACCACCCACGTCGCCTACGGCACGACGGCGTACACGGTCCCGTCGGGCTACCTCGGCGTCCTCCTCGCGCGGCTCGACGTCGGGGTCGCGCTCTTCTTCGTGCTCTCCGGGTTCCTGCTCGCGCGGCCGTACCTCGCGAGCGCCGCGGAGGGGCGCCCGGCGCCGGCGACCGGTGTGTACGCCCGCCGGCGGTTCCTGCGCGTGGTCCCGCTCGCGCTCCTGACCGTCGTCGTCGCGCTCGTCTTCCTCGAGGACAATCGCCATCTGTCGTGGCTCGACCGGGTCGCGGCGCTGACCCTCACCAGCAGCTACGCCACCCCGTCGTACCCGGCCGGCATCACGCACTTCTGGAGCCTGGCCGTCGAGGTCGTCTTCTACGTCGCGCTCCCCGCACTGATGGTGCTCGTCGTGGGCCGACGCTCACGTCGGCTGCGGGCCGACCGCCTCGTCGGGCTGCTCGTCGTCGGCGCGGCGGTCTCGGTGCTCTGGTTCGGTCTCGCGGTGCCCGCCGTCGAGGCGGCCGGCGCGATCGGCTCGCCCACGACGTGGCCGTTCGGGTACGCCCTGTGGTTCGCCGTCGGCATCGCGCTGGCGGGCCTGTTCGAGCTCGACCGCGTGAGACGTGGCGGGTGGCCGGCGGTGCTGCTGCGGCGCCTCGCCCGGCAGCCGGGCGTGTGCTGGGCCGTCGCGGGCGGCCTGCTCCTGCTGATGGCGACCCCGATCGCCGGCCCGGCGACGCTGGCGCCGGTGACGCCCACGGCGCACGTGATCAAGGTGGTCGTGTACGCCGTGGTCGCCGGGCTCGTGGTGCTGACCGGCGTGTTCCCGTCCTCGCCCCGCTACACGACCGTGCTCACGCACCGCGCGGGGCGCCGGCTCGGCATCGTGTCCTACGGCATCTTCTGCCTGCACCTGCCGGTGCTCCACCTGGTGCTGTGGGCCACCGGGTGGGGCGTGTTCAACGGTCGCTTCACCCTCACCTGGCTGATGACGGTGGCGGTGACCCTGGTCGTCGCCGAGCTCGCCTACCGCTGGGTCGAGGAGCCGGCGCAGCGGCTCGGTCGGCGCCGGGAGGACCGGTTCACCGCGCCGGGGACGCCGGGGACGCCGGGGGCACCTGGCTCCGGCTCGGGTGCAGCACGGCCCGCATCAGCACCGCGGCGAGGGTGACCAGGGCGGCGTACTGCGGCCACGCCTCGGCCCCCGCCCATCCCGACGACGAGCCCCACGGCAGCAGGGCGTAGCCCAGCGCCGCCCCGAACACCGGCAGGGCCGCGAGCCACGGCACGACGTCGTCCGCCGCGTCGCGCCAGCGCACGCCGACCAGGGCGAGCACCAGGCCGACGGCGAGGCCGGTGACGACGCCGCCCGGGCCGGCGACCCAGGCGAGGACGGCGAGCGTCCCGACCAGGCCGAGCGCGCGCGTACCCCGTCGACCGACGGCCGGCGGCGGGGCCGGCGCTGCCTCGCGACGGGCTCGCGACGTGCGGCGCAGGCCCAGCAGCAGCCCGACGACCAGGCCGACCAGGGCCAGCAGGCCGACGGCGAGACCGGCACGGTAGGTGCCGTCCGGGCCGAACTCGACCTCGACGGCGTCGTCCCCGGCGACGGCCCAGCCCTGCTGCCACCCGTCCACGGTCAGCGGCCTGAGCGCGTCGTCGCCCTGCCGGGCGACCCAGCCGGGGTTCACGTTCTCCCGCGCCACGGCGACCGCGTCGCCGGGCCCCGGTCGCAGCGTGCGTGCGTCGGTCCCCGGGTCCAGGCCGCCCTCGCGCAGCCCGGTGGCGCCCTCGCCCGTGCCGGGCCCGCCGCCCGGCGCGGTCAGCACGACCGCGGAGACCGCGAAGGCCCCGGCGTCGCTCGCCACCACGTCGGTGGCCCCGCGCGGGAGCACGATGCGCTCGTCGCCCCCGCAGACCGTGGCTACGGCCGGCTCCCCCGCCGCCGCGTCGGCGGCCGACGTGGTCACCGCGGTCCGCACGGTCCGTCCGTCCACCTCCAGGTCCGGGCCGCTGCCGCAGGGCAGGGTCCGCAGCAGCGCGGAGGGTCGTGCCGGCAGCTCGGGAGCCCCGTCGAGGCGCAGCTCGCCGATGCCGATGGAGGGCTCGTCGCCGCCGGCACCGGGGGCGACGACGTCCTCCTCCGCCCCGGTGACCGCGATCCGCAGCGTGTCCGTGGTCAACGCCGGGAACCGGGCGACGCCGTCGCGCAGCTCCACCTCCCTCGTGCCGTCGGGCCAGGTCAGCCGCAGGCGGGTGGGGACCCGGGCGGCGGTCGCCGGGTCGAGGTCCACCTCGACCCGGTCGAGCGTGCGGGGCGCGGCGAACGTCAGGTCGAGGGTGGGCCGCAGGTCGTCGGTGGCCGCCAGCCACGTCGTGCCGGCCTTCCCGTCGACGGCGGCCAGCCCGGACGCGCGGGGGTCGGGCACAGCCGTGGACGACGCGGCGACGCGGACCTGCCGGCCGGCGGGGGCGAGCTGGGCGACCAGCGCGTCGAGCTCCTCGCCGGCGCGGGGAACCACCGTCACGCTGGCGTCGTAGGTGCCCGTCCGGGGCATCGACACGGTGCGACGCAGCGGGCCGGCCTCCTCGTCGGGCACGACGAGGGAGGCGGCGCACCGCACCGGGTCGGCGCCGGGCGCGGCGACGCTCGCGCACCCGTCGCGCGCGTCGCGGTCCGCGCGCAGGACCACCTGGTCGGGCGCGGGCCAGCTCTCCGGGAGCTCGGGCAGGTCCAGCCAGCGCTGCACCTCGACGCCGGGCACGGCGACCTCGGCCAGCGAGATGTCCTGGTCGCCGTCCGGCGACGCGTCCTCGACCCGCAGCCAGCCGACCGCCTCCGCGGCGGCGACGGTGACGGTGCTCGACTCGCCCTGCGGCAGGGGCACCTCGTCGCTGGCACCGCCGGGCCAGCGCAGGCGCACGACCTGGTCCTCGGCCGCGCGGTCCCCGCCGGTGAGGGTGACCCTGGTGGTGCTGCCGGCCGGCAGCTCCTCCTGCAGGTCGATCTGCCACCAGGCGGCGCCCGCGAGGTCGGCGTCGGCCGTCCACGACGTCGACTCCAGTCCGTCGACGGCCGCGGTCGGCAGGCCGCCCCGCGTGGTGCCGCCGAAGCCGCCGGGGTCGGCCACCGACGAGGACGCGCTGACCGCCTCCGCGCCGGCGACGCGCGCGGTCGTCGACCAGCGGTCGGCGTCGTCGACGAGGTAGTCGCGCTGCGGGCTCGCCGAGGAGCGCCGCTCCCCCGGGGCCAGGACCGCCGAGGTCGCGTCGTTGATCCGCGCGAAGTCACGCTCGCGGGCCCGCAGGCCGTCGGTGAGCACGACCCGGGCGCCGGCGAGCGGGTCCGCGAGCCCGTCCCCCTCGTCGAGCGGGGCGTCGGCGGCGAGCACGGCCGGTCGGTCGTCGAGCGCGCCGACGTCCAGGAGGTCGACGAGGTCCTCCGGCCCGCCGACGACGACGTCGGGCGTGCCCGCCGTGACCGTGGCGGCGACGTCGCGCACCTCGTAGATCTCGAGGGCCGGGTACGTGGTGCGCCAGCCGCCCTCCAGGACCGTCCGCGGTCGCCCTGCCTCGGCCTCCTCGGCCGCCGCGACGGGGTCGCCGACCGTGGCGGGGTCCTCCGCGGTCTCGGTGTCCAGGACGGCGGGTCCCCCGACCTGGGGGCCGAAGGTCGCCACGCGGGCGATGCCCGGGGACGAGCCGAGGGCCTGGCGGACCAGGGCCGGGGAGGGCACGTCGCCGTCCGGGCGCAGGTCGTTGCGCACCACGAGGTGCCGCACGCCGGCCCGCCGCAGGTAGTCGGTGAGCCCCTGCCCACCGCGACCCTGCGCGAGACGCGTCTCGATCCCGTCGAGCATCCGGATCGCGCCCGGCGGCGTCAGCGGGATGACGTTGCGCACGGCCCACCGGCTGTCGGCCAGGAACTGCAGCGGCTCGTCGCGCGGGCTGCCCCAGTCGTAGTCGGCGAAGCGCGACCCGGGCGCCAGCAGCGCACCGGTCCCGGTGGCCGGGTCGGCGGTCGGGTCGGCTCCCCCGGCTCCCCCGGCTCCCCCGGCTCCCCCGGCTCCGTCGCGCTCGGCCAGCCACGCGGCGGCCTCGGTCCAGTACTCCGGGACGGCGGCCGTCTCGCCGGTCGGCGCGAGGCGCCCGAGCCCGGCCGGGACGGCGGCGCCGGCGACGACGAGCACCGCGGCCGCCACGACCGAGCTGCGCTCGAGCACCCGCCCGGAGCCGGCCGAGCCGGCCCGCCGGGAGACGGCGTGGTCGACGAGGAACGCCAGGCCCACGACCAGCGGCAGCCGCACGACCGGGTCGAACTTGTGGACGTTGCGCAGCGGCGCCAGCACCCCGTCGAGGAGGGCGGCGACGTCGCCGGCGAGCACGCCCTGCACGACGCCGGAGTGACCGGCGGTCACCATCACGACACCGACCGCGAGACCCGTGACGAGGAAGCCGCGGTGCGGCGTGCGGCGGTCGAGCAGTCCGCAGGCCCCCAGCAGCAGGACGACGCCGCTGTTGAGGACGAGGTACGCCGTCGTGACCAGGTCGTTGCCCGCCCGCGAGCGCGCGTCGATGTAGGGCACCCAGTTCGACGTCCCCCGCAGGGTGTCGAAGACGGTCGTGGGGAAGGTCGTGGCGCTGCTGGTCTCGATGAAGTCGAGGAACGGCGGGCTGTAGGCGCCCAGCACGAACAGCGGCACGAGCCACCACAGGGTGCCGAGGAGGGTGAACAGCGGCCACCACAGCATCAGGCTGCGTCGCCGGGGACCGGGCTCGCGGGTGAGGAGCCACACCGCTCCGAGCGGGATCACCGCGAAGGTCGCGGCGGCGTTGACCCCTCCGACCGCGGCGATCCCCAGGCCGGCCAGCGCCGCGGCGCGCCGCGGGGAACCGCGTCTGCTGCCGACCACGAGCGCGAGCAGGACCCAGGGCGCGAGCGAGCTCGGCCACGCCTCGCTGGAGATGGGACCGATGACGGTCAGCATCCGCGGGGACAGGGCGTACGCCGCCGCCCCGACCAGCACGCCGACGTCGGAGCGGACCCCGAGGGCACGCAGCAGCAACGCGGCGCCGACGAACGCGACCCCCAGCACCACCGCCCACCACAGGCGCTGGACCACCCAGCCCGGGAGGCCGACTGCCTCGCCGAGCCAGAAGAACGGGCCCATCGGCCACAGGTAGCCGTACGCCTGGTTCTGCAGCTGCCCGAACGCCCCCTCGGCGTCCCACAGCGTGAGGGCGCGGGCGAGGAAGCCGCCGGGGTCGGCGACGAGGTCGAACTTCGTGTCGGAGACGAGCAGACCGGGCGACTGCACGAACGCGAGCCCGGTGAGCAGGGCGACGCCGGCGGCGACCCGCAGCCCCAGGGTGGTGCGCGAGGAGGCGACCTCGCTGCTGCTCCCGTCGCTCACCGCTTGCGCAGCACGATCACGAGGTTCCACGTGACCAGCTCGCGCAGGAGCGGGACGCGCACGACCCATCGCGCCCACCACGGGTGGTAGCGCGGCAGCACCGCGAGCACGTCGCCCGCCTGCTGGCGCCGGGCCCAGCGCAGCCCGTCGGTGACCGTCACCGCGAACAGCGACTCGCCGAACCGGTTCTTCGGCTCGTGGCCGTGCGTGCGTCGGTAGCGCCGCCGGGCCCGCGAGCCGCCCAGGTAGTGCCAGGGGGCCGTCTCGTGCCCGCCCCACGGGCCGAACCAGACGGTCCAGGACAGGAACACGGTGCCGCCGGGACGTGTCACCCGCAGCATCTCGTCGGCCATCCGCCACGGGTCCGGGACGTGCTCGAGGACGTTGGAGGAGTAGCAGACGTCGACCGTCGAGTCGCCGAAGGGCAGCTCCATCCCGCTGCCGAGCACCGTGCGCGGGTGGATGTCGCCCGCCCCGCTGAGCTCACCGACGTCGGCGTCGAGCGCCACGTAGGTCGCCCCGCGGGCCTCGAAGGCCCGGCGGAAGTAGCCCGGCCCGCCGCCGACGTCGAGCATCGTCGCGCCGTCGAGGGCGGCGTGCTCGTCGAGCTGGGCCGCCGAGTCCTGCGCGAGCGCGGTGTAGAAGCGCTCGGGGTCGGGCTGCTCGTAGCGAAACTCCGAGAACAGGTGCAGCGAGCGACGCAGGGTCGCGCGGGACGTCCGCTTCCACCGGGGCACGCGGGGCACCATAACGCCCCGGTTACCGATGAGTTGGGATAACCTCCGCAGCCGGGACGAGGGAGCGGTGCAGTGCGCGGACGACAGGTCGTTTTCACCAGCTGGCGGGACACGGACAACCCGGAGGGCGGGGGCGCGGAGCGCTACCTGGAGCAGATGGCCGAGGGCCTCGCCGAACGCGGTGCGCACGTCACGGTCTTCTGTGCCGCCTTCGACGGCGGGGCCCGCGAGGAGGTGCGCGGCGGGGTGCGCTACGTGCGCGCCGGCACGAAGACCAGCGTGTACGCCCAGGCCCTGCGGCACCTCGCCACGGGACGGCTCGGGCGACCCGACGTCGTCGTCGACGTCCAGAACGGCCTCCCGTTCCTGACCCGACTCGTCACCCGCGCGCCGGTCGTCGTGCTCGTGCACCACGTGCACCGCGAGCAGTGGCCCGTCGTCTACCCGGGGCTCGTCGGCCGGGTCGGTTGGTGGGTGGAGAGCCGTCTGGCCCCCCGCGTCTACCGGGACAGCGCCTACGTGGCCGTCTCGCAGGCGACCCGCGACGAGCTCGGCCAGCTGGGGGTCGACCGCGCGCGCGTGCGGGTCGTGCACAACGGCACCGACGAGCCGCTGCCCACCACCGCGCCGCGCTCGCCGCAGCCGACGATCTGCGTGGTGGGACGCCTCGTGCCGCACAAGCAGGTCGAGCACGCGATCGACGCCGTCGCCGCCCTGCGTCCCGAGATCCCCGGCCTGCGGCTGCTGGTCGTGGGTGACGGCTGGTGGGCCGACGAGCTGCACGACCACGCCGAGCAGGCCGGGGTCGCCGACGCGGTGACGTTCACCGGGCACCTCGACGAGCAGCCCAAGCACGACGCGTACGCCGCGTCCTGGGTGATGGCGACCCCGTCGCTCAAGGAGGGCTGGGGCCTGGTGATCGTCGAGGCCGGGGCGCACGGGGTGCCCAGCGTCGCCTACGCCTCGGCGGGGGGCACGCGGGAGTCGATCGCCCACGACGAGTCGGGGCTGCTGGTCGACACGTTCGACGAGCTCGTCGCGGCGCTGCGGCGCCTGCTGACGGACGACGAGCTCCGCAACCACCTCGGCGAAGGCGCGAGGGCGCGGAGCTCCAAGTTCACCTGGGAGCACGCTCGCGGTGAGTTCGCGAGCGTGCTCGAGGCTGAGATCAGTTCGAGCCGTACTGAACGATCTGCGATGCCGGCTGGCTCGAGTCGACCGGCGACTCGTTCGGGGCCGACGTCTGCGATCCGACGACGCCGACGACCGTGACGGTGGCGACCGCGCCACCCACCACCAGCGACACGATCGTGCCGATGATTCCGGTTCCCATGTGGATACCTCCCTCGTCCGTCGCGGAGTGTAGCAGCGGAACTGTCACGTTCACCCTTCTTCGGTGACGCTCGTCACGGGCGCGTCGCGGGGCCTCGTGCGGCGGAACCCGGCCGGGGCCGCGAAGCACGTCTGACCTGGGCGGACAGAGCCCCCAGGGCGAGCAGCGGCAGCGAGGCGTAGACGGTCCAGGCCACCGCGAGCCACGCCGCGTCCCACGTCGGCACGGGCTCGACGGCGGTCTCCGCGCCGCCCGGCACGAGCCGCGTCACGGTCAGCGCCGGCGCGTCGGCGACGACCACCTCGTCGAGCGGCCCCGTCGCCGCCACCGCCGCGTCGACGTCGGCGCCGCGCGCCCGGACCACGTAGTCGACGCCGAGCTCGGCCAGCGCCGCCGTGCGGTCGGCCGCGGTCGGCCGTCCCAGCGCAGCGAGGACGTCGCCGGTGCGCGAGCCCTCGCTCCCGACGGCCCGGCCGTCGACGACCAGCTCGTCGGAGGCGAGCACCCCGACGTCCCCGAGCAGGCGCGGCACGGGGTCCAGGACCGTCCGGCCGTCGTTGAGGTCGGGCGCGCGGAAGGCGGCGTACGGCAGGCTCAGGACCGTGGGGCGCGCCAGGCCCTGGGCACGGGCGTCGGCCGCGACGACCGCGGCCAGGTCGGCGTACGCGGCCGGCAGGCGCACCGCGGCCAGCTCCCCGGCGCGACCCCAGGCGAGCCCGGGCAGCAGGGCCACCGGCGCCAGCACGACCGCCACGCCGAGCACCGCGCGCGCCGGCGCCGCGGTGGCGCGCAGGCGCCGGGCACCGACGGCGACCGCCACGGCCGCGCCCTCCACCACCCCGGGGACCACCAGGGCCTGCAGGCGCGTGGCGTCGCGCAGGACGCCGCCGCCCGGCACGTACGTCGCCAGGGCGCCGCCGACCTGCGGGAACAGCCACGACTGCGCCGCCACCGCGACACCCGCCCCGGCGAGCGCCAGCAGCACGGCAGTCTCGCGACGTCGCCCGCTGCCGGCGCGCAGCAGCGGGACGAGCGAGCCGAGAGCGCCGAGCACCAGCCCGGCCCAGAGCAGCGCCCGGACGACGTCGTAGGGCGCCGCGACCTCTCCGTTCCACACCCCGCCCAGCCCCAGGACCGCGACCGCGGTCGGCACGCCGTCGTGGCCGTGGGCGGCGAACGCCTCGGCCGCGGCCCGTGCCGTCGCCGCATCGGCCCGCGTCGCACCCCCCGCCAACGCGCCCGCCACGACCCAGGGCGCGTTCGCGGCCGCGACCAGGGCCACGAGGGCCCACGCGGCGGAGCGGCGCAGCCGGCCGCCCACGCCGACGGCGACCAGGGCCGCGAGCGCGGTCATCAGTCCCGCGGCGGCGCTCAGCGAACCGAGCGCGAGGAGCACGGGCAGGACCGGCAGCACGGGTCGCAGGCCGGTGTGCCCCGAGGTCCGGAGGCGACGTCCCACGAGGAGCAGCCAGGGCAGGACACCGTAGGCGACCAGCAGGGGCCAGTGGCCGATCGCGAGTCGCTCGGCCACGAACGGGTTCCACACCGCCACGACGGCGGCCAGGGCGCGGGCGGCGGCCGGAGCCGTGCGCACGAGCCGGTGCAGGCCCGCCCCGGCGGCCACCAGCGACCCGAGCAGCACCAGCTTCTGCAGCAGCGCACCCGGCACGACCTCGTCCAGGAGCGCGACGACCTGGTCGGAGGGCACCGCGCGGGGCACCCCGTCGGCGAGGCCCCAGCCCTCCCGGGTCACGGCCAGGTCCGGCACCCAGACCATGTCGTAGCCGAGCACCAGACCGACCCCGAGCGCGGGTCCGAGCACGACGACGGCGCTCAGCAGGACCACCGCGTCGTACGGCGCGTCGGCCCACCGACCGGTCCTGCGCACCACGGCGACTCCTACCCACCACACGTCCTCTAGGCTCCGCCGGGTGAGCGGAACGAGGGGCACGCTACGGGAGCTGCTGCGCTCCGGCGCGGGCGTGGCCGTGGCGATGGCCGTGATGAACGTCGGCACCTACGCGTTCACCCTCGTCGCCGCACGGGTGCTGGGGCCCCGGGAGTACAGCGCGGTGGCGGCCCTGATGGGTCTGCTGCTCGTGATCAACGTGCTCTCCCTGGGGCTGCAGGCGACCGGGGCGCGGCAGGTCGCCTCCGACCCCGGCCGACGCGACGAGATCGAGAACCGGATCATCGTGACCACCCGGCGCTCGGCGTGGGCGCTCGGCGCGGTCTGCCTCGTGCTCTCCCCCGTCGCGACCGTCGCGCTGCAGCTGGACTCCTGGCTGCCGGCCGCGCTCGTCGCGGTCACCGCCGTGCCGCTGACGATCATGGGCGGGCAGGCGGGCATCTTCCAGGGCGAGAAGAGCTGGACCCCGCTGGCCGGGATCTACCTCGCCGTGGGCGTCGGACGCCTCGGCCTGGGCGCCGTCGGCCTGGCGATCAGCCCCGACGCCGTCGGCGCCATGGCCGGCGTCCTCGTCGGAGCCGTGCTCCCGACGCTGGTGGGCGGCACCGCGCTGCGGCGTCGGCGCGGCTCCCGGCCCGCCACCGCCGAGGTGCGGTCGGTGCTCTCCGAGGTCGGGCACAACTCCCACGCGCTGCTGGCGTTCTTCGCGCTCACCAACGCGGACGTCGTGCTCGCCCGCGCCGCCCTCGACTCCCACGACGCCGGCCTCTACGCCGGCGGGCTGATCCTCGCCAAGGCCGTGCTGTTCCTGCCCCAGTTCGTCGTCGTCATCGTGTTCCCGTCGATGGCCGACGGTGCGCACGGCATGTACCTCAAGGGCCTCGCCCTCGTCGGCGGCCTCGGCGCGCTGGCGACCGGCGGCGCGTGGGCGGTCGGCGAGCTGATCGTGTTCGGGCCGCCCGGCGAGGAGCGCTCGCTCGTCGTCGAGTTCGTCGGCGGCGCCGCGTACGCCGAGATCGGCGGCACGCTGTGGCTCTTCGCCCTGCTCGGCACCGTGCTCGCGATGATGCAGGTGATGGTCTACGAGGTCGTGGCGCGGCAGAACCGCCTGGGCGTGTACGCCGTGTGGGCGGGCCTGGTCGGCATGGTCGCCGCCGTGGCGCTGGCCCACTCGACGCAGGCCCTCGTCGTGTGGGTGCTGGCCGTCGACGCCGTCGTGCTGGTCGCCCTGCTCGTCGTGGCCCGGCGCAGCACCCCCGGCGCGAGCCGCCGCAGCGGTGCCGGCGAGGGCACCGAGCTCGCGGACGACGCCGCGCGCGGCGCCTGAGCGGGCGGGCCCCACCCGCCCGACGGGCGCTCAGTGCGCGGCGGCGTGCCAGCTCGCGCCGGTGCCGACCGAGACGTCCAGCGGGACGCTCAGCTCGGCAGCCGCGGCCATCTGGTCGCGCACCAGGGCCTCGAGGGACTCCTCCTCGCCCGGAGCGACCTCCAGCACGAGCTCGTCGTGCACCTGCAGCAGCAGCCGCGAGGCGGCGCCGGTGCTCTCCAGCGCACGCTGGACGCCCAGCATGGCGACCTTGATCAGGTCGGCGGCCGAGCCCTGGATCGGCGCGTTGAGCGCCATCCGCTCGGCCATCTCCCGCCGCTGCCGGTTGTCGCTGGTCAGGTCGGGCAGGTAGCGGCGACGACCGAGGATCGTCTCGGTGAAGCCCGAGCGGCGCGCCTCGTCGACGATCCCGGCGAGGTAGTCGCGCACGCCGCCGAACGTCTCGAAGTACTCGTCCATCAGGCCCTGCGCCTCGCCCGGGGTGATCCGCAGCTGCTGGGAGAGCCCGTAGGCGGACAGTCCGTAGGCCAGGCCGTAGTTCATCGCCTTGATCTTGGCGCGCTCCTCGACGCCGACGCCGTCCACCGGCACGCCGAAGACGCGCGCGGCGGTGATCGAGTGGAAGTCCTGGCCCGAGCGGAAGGCCTCGGTCAGCCCCTCGTCCTCGGAGAGGTGCGCCATGATCCGCATCTCGATCTGGCTGTAGTCCGCCGTCATCAGCGTCGCGTACCCGCCACCGACCACGAACGCCTCGCGGATCCGGCGACCCTCCTCGGTGCGCACCGGGATGTTCTGCAGGTTCGGGTCGGTGCTCGAGAGCCGGCCGGTGGCGGCGATGAGCTGGTTGAACGTCGTGTGGATCCGGCCGTCCGGCTGGACCGTCTTGAGCAGGCCCTCGACCGTCTGGCGCAGCCGCGAGACGTCGCGGTGGCGCAGCAGGTGCTGCAGGAACGGGTGCTCGGTCTTCTCGAACAGGGTGGTCAGCGCGTCGGCGTCGGTGGTGTAGCCGGTCTTGGTGCGCTTCGTCTTCGGCATGTTGAGCTCGTCGAAGAGGACCACCTGCAGCTGCTTGGGCGAGCCCAGGTTGATCTCCTTGCCGATCACCGCGAACGCGTCCTCGGCGGCCTCGCGCACCGAGGTGGCGAAGCCCGCCTCGAGCTCGTCGAGGCGGTCGGTGTCGACCGCGATGCCCGTCTGCTCCAGCAGGGTCAGCAGCCGCACCAGGGGCAGCTCCACGTCACCGAGCAGCGCCGTGCCGCCGCGCTCCTCCACCTCGACGTCCAGGGCGGCCGCCAGGTCCAGCACCGCCCGGGCGTGCAGCGCCGCCGTGCCCACCACTGCGTCGTCGTCGTCGAAGAGCAGGCCCTGGTCGGCGTCGGAGGTCTCGGGACGCAGCTCGCGGCGCAGGTAGCGCACCGTCAGGTCGGCCAGGTCGTAGGAGCGCTGGTCGGGCCGCACCAGATACGCCGCCAGCGCGGTGTCGCTGGCCACCCCCTCGAGGGTCCAGCCGTGCGCCGCGATCGCGAGCGCCGGCCCCTTCGCGTCGTGCAGGACCTTCGGGCGCCCGGCGTCGGCCAGCCACTCGCCGAGCGCCGCGTCGTCGGCGGGCGTCAGCGTGGTGGTGTCCACGTACGCCGCGCGGCCGTCCGCGAGCGCGACGGCCAGGCCCTCGACGCGTCCCGTGCCGGCGCCCCACGTGCCGCGCACGTGCACGCCCACGCGGTCGGTGCCCGCGTCGGCCAGCCAGGCGCCCACCGCGTCGGGGCCCAGGCGTACCGTCTCGAGCTCGAAGCCGCCCTCGGCCACGTCCTCCTCCGACTCGAGGCTCTCGAAGAGCCGGTCGCGCAGCACGCGGAACTCGAGGCCGTCGAAGAGCGTGTGCACCTCCTGGCGGTCCCAGGGCGCACGCAGCAGGTCGGTGGGGTGCAGCGGGAGCGAGAGGTCGGTGACCAGCGCGTTGAGCCGCCGGTTGCGGATCACGTCGCCGAGGTGCTCGCGCAGCGCCTCGCCCTTCTTGCCCGTGATCTTGTCGGCGTTGGCGATGACGTTGTCGAGACCGTCGTAGGTGTTGATCCACCGCGCCGCGAAGCCGGCGCCGACGCCCGGGACGCCGGGCAGGTTGTCGGAGGTCTCCCCCACCAGCGCCGCGAGCTCGGGGTAGCGGTGCGGCGGCACGCCGTACTTCTCCTCGACGGCGGCCGGCGTCATCCGGGCCAGGTCGGAGACACCCCGCATCGGGTAGAGGATCGTGGTGGTGTCGCTGACCAGCTGCAGCGAGTCACGGTCCCCGGTCAGCACCAGCACGTCGAGCCCCTCGGCCTTCGCCTCGGTGGTCAGCGTCGCGATGATGTCGTCGGCCTCGTAGCCCTCCAGGTCGAGGTGCCGGATCCGGAGCGCGTCGAGCACCTCCTTGATCAGCGGCAGCTGGCTGGAGAACTCCCCCGGCGTCTTGTTGCGCTTCGCCTTGTACTCCGCGTACTCCTCCAGGCGGAACGTCTGGCGCGAGCGGTCGAACGCGACGGCGACGTGGGTGGGCGCCTCGTCGCGGAGCACGTTGATGAGCATCGACGTGAACCCGTAGACCGCGTTCGTCGGCTGGCCCGTCGTCGTGGAGAAGTTCTCGACCGGCAGGGCGAAGAACGCGCGGTAGGCCAGCGAGTGGCCGTCCAGCAGCAGCAGGCGGGGGCGGGCGTCGTCAGCGGTCGTCACGGGCACGCCGCGACTCTAACGCCGCGGACCGACACCCCGGCCCACGGCCGTCGCGGCCGAACGACGGCACCGCCGGGCACAATGTCGACCATGCCTGCCACGAGCGACGACCAGCCCCGCATCGACGAGATCCTGGCGACGCTGCCGCACGGGCAGGGCTCGCTGAACGAGAAGATGGGCATCGAGCTGGTCGAGGTCACCCGCGAGCGGGTGGTCGCGACGATGCCGGTCGAGGGCAACACGCAGCCCTACGGCCTGCTGCACGGCGGTGCCTCCGTCGTGCTGGCCGAGACCCTCGGCTCGATCGGCTCCGCGGTGCACGCCTACCCCGACCGGATCGCCGTCGGGGTCGACATCAACGCCACCCACCACCGCTCGGCCACGAGCGGTCTCGTCACCGGCACAGCGACGCCGGTGCACCTGGGTCGCACCTCCACCTGCTGGGAGGTGGTGATCACCGACGAGCGCGGCAAGCGCGTGTGCACGTCGCGGATCACCTGCTCCCTGCTGCCCGCCGACCGGCTGGGCTGAGCGGCAGGGCGGCCGGCCTGGGCGGCCGGCTCAGCTCGCGCGGGACGCGGCCTGGCGCCGCATGGAGCGGCGAGCCGCGAGCACGTGCCCGAGCTGCTGGCGCGGCGGGCGCGTCATGGTCGGGCGCATGGCGTTGATCCGGGCCCGCACGGCGGCGGTCGGCGCGAGCCGGAACGACGCCCGGGTCGCCAGCCCCAGACGGGCCATGAAGCGGTTGGCGTCGCGCGACGTGCTCGCCGAGGCCGTGCCGATCTGCGCGATCTCGAGCTCCTCGGCGTAGGCGACGCCGGCCTCGACCAGCGAGCGCCCGACGCCGCGGCGACGCATCCCCTCGACGACGGTCGGCGACACGACGTGCACCATCGGGGCCAGGTTGAGCGGCGAGACGGTGCTCACGACGAGAAGGACCGCGCCCGCGAAGGTGCCGTCGTGCTCCGCGACCACGAGGCGTACCCGGTCGTCGCGCTCGCAGCGCTCGAGCACCACCTCGAGGTCACCCAGGCCGTCGCCCGCCTCGCCCGAGCGCAGGGAGTCGCCCCACAGCTCGACCAGGCTGGGCAGGTCGGAGGACTCCGCGGGACGCAACGTCAACGGAGCAACCATCTCGACACCACAGCCTTCGACCCTTGTGGCGACGCCCGCGGCTCGGCGGCGTCGACCTCTGACGACAGCGCGGCACCCGCCCCCACCGGTGACCGGCCCTCACCCTACGCTCGCCCGCAGGGCCGCGACACCCGAGTCCGGCAAAGTGTGGAAGGGCACGGGCGTGATCGGCAGCGGCACCCTCGTCAACGTCCTGACGGTCCTCGTCGGCTCCGGTCTCGGGGTGGCGCTCGGGGCCCGGCTCCCCGAGCGGGTACGCCGCGTGGTCACCGACGGCCTGGGCCTCGTCACGCTGCTGGTGGCCGCGACCGCGGCCGCCGACGTTGTGGCCCCCGGGCTCACCGAGGCGACCGGTCGCGGGGCGCCGATGCTGATCGTGCTCGGGTCCGTGCTGGTCGGCGGGATCGTCGGGTCGGCGCTGGACCTGGACGGACGGCTGGTCGCCCTGGGCCGCGCGGTGCACGGAGTGGCGGCCCGGCGGCGGTCCGGGGCGTCGGAGGGCGCGACCGCCACCGACGCGGGCGACGCGACCGCTCCGGAGGCGGACCGGTTCGTGGCGGGCTTCGTCGCCGCCTCCCTCGTGTTCTGCACGGGGCCGCTGACCGTGCTCGGCTCGCTCAACGACGGCCTGGGCAACGGGGCGGAGCAGCTGTACCTGAAGGCCACCCTCGACGGGTTCGCGGCCGTCGCCTTCGCCGCGACCTTCGGGTGGGGCGTGGCCGCCAGCATCGTGACGATCGTGGTGGTGCAGGGCGGCCTGACGCTGGTGGGTCTCGCCGTCGGCGACGTCCTGCCGGAGGCGCACGTGCTCGCGCTGAGCGCCGTCGGCGGTGTGCTGCTGATCGGCGTCGCGCTGCGCCTGCTCGCGATCAAGGACGTCGCGGTCGCGTCGCTGCTGCCGGCGCTCGTGGTCGCCCCCGTGCTGGTCGAGGCCGTCGTCCGTCTGCGCTGACCCCCCGACCCGGTTCGTGACCGGTGCGCGACGGTCCTGAGACCTAGGTCACGAAACGGACACAAATGCCCCAGAGTTCCGGAGCCGCCGACGCGGGGGCGGCCTGAGGACTAGGTTCTCCCGCACACGCCGCTCCCAAGCGACGGCGCGTTCCCGAGATTCAACGGAGGATTGATGAAGCGCAGGTCCACCATGTTCCGCCTCGCCGCGGCCGCCACCGTCGGCGTGCTCACGCTCACCGCGTGCGGCGGCGGAGACGACGACTCCTCCGACGACGGCTCCTCGAGCGGCGACAGCTCGTCGGACGCGGCCGTCCAGGAGGGCGACGGCACCCTCACCATCGGCTCGCTGCTGCCCGAGACCGGCAGCCTGTCGTTCCTCGGCCCCCCGGAGTTCGCGGGCGTCGACCTGGCCGTCCAGGAGATCAACGAGGCCGGCGGCGTGCTCGGCCAGGACGTCGTGCACGTGCGCGGCGACTCGGGCGACACCGACTCCGGCATCGCCCCGGCCGAGAGCGACCAGCTCATCGCGTCGGGCGCGGACGTCATCGTCGGCGCCGCCTCGTCCGGCGTCTCGATGACCGTCATCGACCAGATCCTCGACGCGGGCGTCGTCATGTTCTCGCCCGCCAACACGTCGACGGACTTCGACGAGGGCGCCTACGCCGAGCCCGACCTCTACTTCCGCACCGCCCCCTCCGACATCCTGCAGGGCGCCGTCATGGCCAACCTGCTCATCGAGGACGGCCGCAGCAACGTCTCGATCCTGGCCCGCCAGGACGCGTACGGCCAGACCCTGGCCGACCAGGTCCAGACGAACCTGGAGAACGCCGGCTCGTCGGTCGCCACGACCGTCTTCTACGGCGAGAACGCGCAGTCCTACGACTCGCAGGTCGAGGAGATCGCGGCCGCCGGTGGCGACGCGGTGCTCGTGATCGGCTTCGAGGAGACCGCCACGATCATCCCGCAGCTGATCACCGCGGGCGCCGGTCCGGCGGACGTCCCGACGTACTTCGTCGACGGCAACACCGCCGACTACAGCGCCGACTCCGACCCGTCGCTGCCCCCGGGCACGCTCGAGGGCACGAAGGGCACCATCCCGGGCGCCGACACCGCCGGCGACTTCCAGGAGCGCCTGCTCGCGATCGACCCCGACCTGACGTCGTTCGCGTACGCGGCCGAGTCCTACGACGCGGTCATCGTGTCGGCCCTCGCGGCCGTCGCGGCCGGCAACGACTCGGGCGAGGCCATCGCCCAGGAGATCGTCAACGTCACCAAGGACGGCACGAAGTGCACGTCGTTCGCCGAGTGCCTCGAGCTGCTCGAGGCCGGCGAGGACATCGACTACGACGGCGCCTCCGGCCCGATCGAGCTCGGTGAGACGGGCAGCCCGACCGCGGCCTCCATCGGCATCTACGAGTACGACGCCGAGAACCGCAACTCGCCGATCGACTACATCGAGGGCGAGATCTGATCCGTCGCCCCGCGACGGGTCGCTGACCCACCGGGACGGGCCCGGCACCTCCACGAGGTGCCGGGCCCGTCCTGCGTCTGCAGGCGGCGCCGACTGTGCCGGCGGGCCACCCCCGCCCTCAGGTCTCCCGGGGCCCGCCGTTCCGCCGCCGACCGGGCCGGCGCGCACCAGGCAGCCCGCGCTGCTCCGGGCTGCTCCGGGCTGTTCCGGGCGCCGCGGGATGCTCCGGGCGCCGCGGACTGCGGTGAGGAAAACGCGGACCGGTCGAGAGAGAACGCGGACCGGAGGACACGTGGAGCGCTCCCCGGTCCGCGTTTTCTCCACCGGCTCCGGGAGACGCGGTCCCGACGACGGGCTCGGTCGAGGCGGCGCGGGCGACGGCCGCGGGCCCCGGGCCCCGGGCGTACGCCTGGACCTCCTGGTGCCGGGCCCGAGACGCACGACGACCCCGTGGGCCGGGGCCCACGGGGTCGTCGCGGTGGTGGTGCGGGGTCGTGCGGGTCGTGCGGGTCAGTCCTTGGCGCCCAGGGTGCCCAGGTAGAGCTGGATGACCTTGGGGTCGTTGCCCAGGGACTGACCGGTGCCCGTGTACGCGTTGCGGCCGTGGTCGAGGACGTACCCTCGGTCGCAGATCTGCAGGCAGCGGCGGGCGTTCTGCTCGACCATGATCACCGAGACACCGGCGCGGTTGATGTTGCGCGTCTGCACGAACACCTCGTCCTGGAGGACCGGCGAGAGACCCGCCGACGGCTCGTCGAGGAGGAGCACGGACGGCGACATCATCAGCGCCCGGCCCATCGCCACCATCTGCCGCTCGCCGCCGGACAGGGAGCCCGCGCGCTGCTTGCGGCGCTCCCCGAGCCTCGGGAAGATGTCGGTCACGAAGTCGAAGCGCTCCGTGAACGACTTGGGCGCCTGGTAGCAGCCCATCTCGAGGTTCTCCTCGATGGTCAGGCTCGGGAAGACGTTGTTCGTCTGCGGCACGAAGCCGATCCCGGCCGTCACCAGCTGGTCGGCGCGCTTGTTGGTGATGTCGCGCCCCTCGAGCACCACGGAGCCGCGGCGCACGTTGACCAGGCCGAAGAGGGCCTTGAGCAGCGTCGACTTTCCGGCGCCGTTGGGCCCGATGATGCCGACGAGCTCGCCGCGGTTGCAGTACAGGTCCGCGCCGTTGAGGATGTCGACGCCCGGCAGGTAGCCGCCGAAGAGGTCGTCGGCCCGCAGGATGGCGTCGCCCGCCGCGGCCAGGTGCGCCTCGCGCTCCGGCGTGGTGGTTGCCTGGGTCATGCCTTGCCCTCCTCCGCCTCGGCGTCGAGCTCGGCCTCGGCCTCGGCCTCGAGCGCCTTCTCGTCCATCTCGCGCAGGTCGGTGTCGTGGTGCGCACCGAGGTACGCGTCGATCACGGCCTGCTGCTGCATCACCGTGTCGGGCGTGCCCTCCGCGACGATCTGCCCCTGGGCCATCACGATGACCCAGTCGGAGATGTCGCGGACCATGTCCATGTCGTGCTCGACGAAGAGCACGGTGCGGCCCTCGTCGCGCAGCGACTTCACGTGCCCGAGCAGCGACTGCTTGAGCGCCGGGTTCACGCCGGCCATCGGCTCGTCGAGCATGATCAGCTCGGGGTCGACCATCAGCGCACGCGCCATCTCCAGCAGCTTGCGCTGGCCGCCCGAGAGCGAGCCCGCGAAGTCCTCGCGCTTGGCGTCGAGCTTGAAGCGCTGGAGGAGGTCGTCGGCACGCTCGGTGTTCGACTTCTCCTGTCCTCGCCACAGACCCGCGAACGGCGCGGCCCAGAAGCGCTCGCCGCGCTGCTTGGTCGCCCCGAGGCGCATGTTCTCGATGACGGTCAGCTTGGCCAGCACCTTGGTGAGCTGGAACGTGCGGACCATGCCGAGGCGCGCGACCTTGTAGGGCGCGACCCGCTCGAGAGACTTGTCGTTGAAGCTCCACTTGCCGGAGTCCGGCACGTCGAAGCCCGTGAGCAGGTTGAACAGCGTCGTCTTGCCGGCACCGTTCGGGCCGATCAGCGCGGTGATGGCGCCACGCTGGATCTCGATGTGGTCGACGTCGACGGCCTTGAGACCACCGAACTGCCGGGTGATGCCGTCGCCGACGATGATCGGGTCCGGCTTCTTGCTGCCCGGGGCGTTGCCGACGCCGGACAGGTCGGGGCGCGGCCGCTTCTCGAGCGTCGTGGGGGTGGTGGGGGTGGTGCCCCCGGCGTCAGCGGCGCCTGCGGTGTCAGCGGCCATCGATCGCGATCTCCCTTCGGTCGCCGAAGATCCCCTGCGGTCGGAAGATCATCAGCAGCATGAGGCCCAGGCCGGTGGCGATGAAGCGCACGAGGCTCGCCTGGGTGTTGTCCATGATCCAGTCGGGCATGAGCGGGCTCGAACCCGACGTGGCACGGTCGAAGAAGTCCCCGAGGCCCGCGATGAGGAACCACAGGATCATCGCGCCGATGACGGGACCGAAGACCCGGGCGGCGCCACCGATCAGCAGGGCCGTGAAGGCGAGGAACGTCATGTTGGTCGAGTAGTCGCTCGGCACGACGGAGGCCTGCTTCAGCGCCAGGAACAGACCGGCCAGACCACCGAACACACCGCCGAGGATCAGCGCCTGCATCTTGTAGGCGAAGACGTTCTTGCCGAGCGAGCGCACGGCGTCCTCGTCCTCGCGGATGGAGCGGAGCACGCGGCCCCACGGGCTGCGCATGAGCGCCCACACGATGAGGCAGCTGACCAGCACGAGGGTCCAGCCGACCGTCATCGACCACAGGTCGCGAGCGCTGAAGGACACGATCCCGAGGTCGAGCCGCTCGCTGTACGGGTTGAGGCTCTGGTAGTCGCCGGCGAAGTTCGTCAGACCGTTCGAGCCGCCGAAGACCTCGCGGGTCTCGACCGCGCCGAAGACGAGACGCAGGATCTCCGCCGTGGCGATCGTCGCGATGGCGAGGTAGTCCGCTCTCAGCCGTAGCGTCGGCAGGCCCAGGACGATGGCCAGCACGACCGGCGCGACGAGCGCCATCGCCACGCCGAGCCAGAAGGGCAGCTCCCAGGTGACGACGGTGACCGCGAGCCCGTACGCCCCGACCGCCATGAACCCGGCCTGGCCGAAGTTCAGGAGGCCGGTGTAGCCGAAGTGCACGTTGAGGCCGATCGCCGCGAGCGCGTACACGATCGCGTTCGGGCCGAAGGCCTGGTTCAACGCGGTGCGGAAGACGCCGGTGAGCTCGACGTCGCCGATGCCGGCGGTGAAGCCGATGATCAGCCACAGCGCGAGGTAGACGGTGCCGATGACGCCGAGCACCTGCCCGCCGACGGCGAGGGCGCGTCCGGAGTACTGCCCCGGGGCGGCGTCGATCTCGGTGACGGCGCGGCGGCCCTTGAGGTAGGCGAACGGCGACGTGAAGCCGAACGCGACGGTGATGCCGACGATGCCGAGCACGACCGAGCCGATGGCCCCGTTGTGGGTCGGCTGCTTCGCCGTCGTCGGCTTGTCGAGGGTGGTGGCGTTCATGACCTGCTCCGATCCTGGCGGGCCGGCACGGTGGGGGGACAGAGGTTCATCGGCGTCACCCGATCCGCTCGCGACGGCCGAGGAGACCCTGCGGCCGGATCAGCAGGACCAGGATGAGGACGACGAGCGCGCCGACCTCCTTGATCGAGGAGGGCACGCCGAACAGCGGGCCGACCTCCACCATGATGCCGATCACCATGGAGCCGAACAGCGCGCCCCAGATGGTGCCGAGACCGCCGAGGGTGACCGCGGCGAACACGAGCAGCAGCAGCTTGAAGCCCATGAGGAAGTTGACCTGGCTGTTGACCGCGAGCAGCACGCCCGACAGGCCCGTCAGCGCGGTGCCGAGCACCCACACGGAGCTGATCACGCGGTCGACCTTGAGGCCGGAGGACGCGGCGAGCGCCGGGTTGTCGGAGACCGCCCGCATCGCCTTGCCGAGCCGCGTGCGCATCAGCGCGACGCACACGATCACGATCGTGACCAGGGCGACGCCCATGATCGCGATCTCCTTGTCGGCCAGGCTGATCGGACCGTAGTCGTTGCGGCCCTGGCTGACGTACTGGCTCAGCGACTTGCGCGAGCTGCCGATCGAGTACTGGTACAGGTTGCGCAGCAGCAGGCCCAGACCGATGGAGACGATCATCATCGCGATGAGGCCGGTGCCGCGTCTGCGCAGCGGTCTCCACAGCACCCGGTCCTGCAACCAGCCGAAGATCGCCGCCGTGAGCACGGCGGCGACGCCGGCGGCGACGACGGGCAGGTCCAGCACCCGGTTCATCACGTAGGTCGCGATCGCGCCGAACGTGATGAGCTCGCCGTGGGCGAAGTTGGTCAGTCCGGTCGTGCCGAAGATGAGCGAGAGGCCGAGGGCCGCGAGGGCCACGATCAGGCCGAACTTCACGCCCGACATCAGGCTCGTCGTCAGCCGGTCGGCGAAGGAGACGGTCGAGACCTCCTGGACGCCGATCGGGAAGAGGCCGCCGTTCGCACCGTTGATGCGCGCGGTGATCGTGATCTCCGTGCCGGTGTCGTCGCTCAGCTCGATGCCGGACGGGAGGGTGTCCTCGTCCAGCTCGACGGTGTAGGTGCCGAGCTCCGGGATGGCGACGATGACGACGCCCTCGGCGTCGGTCTCGGCCGTTCCCACCTCGCCGCCGTCCTCGGACGCGACGGTCAGCTCGACGCCCACCACGGGGGCGTCGTCCGCTGCCTTGTCGACCAGCCGGACCCGGATGTACGGGCCCTCCGGGATCTCCTGGGGCGCGTCTGTCTCGGTTCCTCCGGGCTCGCCCGTCGCCTCAGCGGTGGGGTCGGCCGTGGGGGAGGTCGTCTCCTGGGTGGCAGCGTGCGCGCCGAGAGGCAGCAGCACGACCACCAGGAACGCGAGCAGCGCGGTCACACGCAATCGCACGCAGTGGCTCCTGTCGTTCGGGCGCAGGGGTGGCGCGCCCATTGGTCGGCACACCCTAACCGCGCTCGGAGCGGCCCTGTGACGTAATCGGCACCCGACAGGTAACAGTTGGGTCTCCGAGTGTCATCGGACGCGTCCGCGACGGGCCCCGGACGGACCCGCCGGCCGCGTCGCCCTCAGGCGCCGACGCCGGGGCCGTGCGTGATGACGCCCTCGGCGACCTGCCGCATCGACAGGCGCAGGTCCATGGCCGTCTTCTGGATCCACCGGAACGCGTCGGCCTCGCTGAGCCCGAGGTCCGCCTGCAGGACGCCCTTGGCGCGGTCGACCAGCTTGCGCGTCTCGAGGCGCTCGGTGAGGTCGCCGACCTCGCGCTCGAGGTGGCTGAGCTCCGCGAAGCGGCTCACCGCCATCTCGATGGCGGGCACCAGGTCGGTCGCCGAGAAGGGCTTGACGAGGTACGCCATCGCTCCCGCGTCGCGGGCCCGCTCCACGAGGTCGCGCTGCGAGAAGGCGGTGAGGATGACGACCGGCGCGATCCGCTCGGCCGCGATGCGCTCGGCCGCGGAGATCCCGTCGAGCACGGGCATCTTGACGTCCAGCACGACGAGGTCGGGCCGCAGCTCCTCCGCCAGCTCGATGGCCCGCTGCCCGTCCCCGGCCTCCCCCACGACCTCGAAGCCCTCGTCGGCCAGCATCTCGGCGAGGTCCATCCGGATCAGCGCCTCGTCCTCGGCGATGACGACGCGGCGACGGGGAGGCTGCTCTTGAACGGTCACGGGCAGAAGGCTAGCCCGCCGTCGCCGCGCCGTGCTGGCCGACGCCGCAGCGACCGCGCCGCCGCCGGGTCGTGTCGGTCACGTCATCCGCTACGGTTGCGCAGCGCAGCCGCGGCCCCGATAGCCCAACGGCAGAGGCGATGGTCTCAAACACCATTCAGTGTGGGTTCGAATCCCACTCGGGGCACCCCGTGAGCGCTCGCGCGAGGGCCGACGGCGGCCCGGCTGTCGGTGGCGCGAGACAGGCTGAGGGCGTGCACCCGCCGTCCGTGCGCCGAGAGGCGCTGCTGCTGCTCGACGCAGAGCACTCGCTCTCCGAGGTGTCCCGCCGCACCGGGGTCAGCCGTTCCACGTCGCGGTCGTGGCGGGACGGAGCGGGTGCTGGTGCGGCGTCGTGCCCCCGATGCCACGGCCGGTCGCTCGAGGCGCGGGCGTACTCGGCGCTCCTCGGCTTCTACCTCGGCGACGGCCACGTGAGCGCGGCGCGGCGGTGCCACACGCTGCGGGTCAGCTGCGACGCGTCCCTGCCCGGCATCGTCGAGGACGTCGTCGCGCTGTGCCGTCGGGTCCATCCCCGCCGGCCCGTCCACCTCGTCCGAGCGCCGGGCACGATCGTCGTCTCCCAGCACTGGAAGCTCTGGCCCTGCCTGTTCCCGCAGCACGGACCGGGGCGCAAGCACGAGCGGCCCATCGTGCTGGAGCCGTGGCAGCGCGCGCTGGTCGAGGCCGAGCCGGCGGCCTTCCTGCGCGGCCTGTTCCACTCCGACGGCTCGCGGGTGCGCAACTGGGCGACCCGGACCGTCGACGGCCGGCAGCGGCGCCTCGACTACGCCCGCTGGCAGTTCGTGAACCACTCCGCCGACGTCCGCGACCTGGGCACGTGGGCCCTCGACCTCGTCGTGCCCGTGGCGCGCATCCTCCTGGCTGCGTCGTCGTGGTGGCCGATCAGCGTGTCGCGACGGGCCGGGGTGGCTCGTCTCGACACGCTGATCGGTCCCGAGGAGTGACGCTCAGCTGCGTCGGTAGGCGGGCGCCACCTCGTTGATGGCGTCGCCGATCTTGTGCACGCGCAGCGCGTTGGTCGAGCCGGGGATGCCGGGGGGCGCGCCGGCGATGATGACGACGAGGTCGCCCTCCTCGACGCGCTCGATGCGCAGCAGGGCCTCGTCGACCTGGCGCACCATCTCGTCGGTGTGCTCGACCGGAGCGGTCTTGAAGGTCTCGACACCCCAGGTGACCGCCA
Source organism: Nocardioides imazamoxiresistens (assembly GCF_032378595.1). Taxonomy (NCBI): domain Bacteria; kingdom Bacillati; phylum Actinomycetota; class Actinomycetes; order Propionibacteriales; family Nocardioidaceae; genus Nocardioides; species Nocardioides imazamoxiresistens. The sequence continues at coordinate 94,879 of NZ_JAVYII010000007.1, read as the reverse complement.
GGTGCGATCGCGTGGAGGCCAGCGGGGTGAAGGCGAGCACCGGGATCGGGCCGCGATAGCGGGCGACCCGGCGGGCCGAGTCGCCGCTCTGCGTGAAGGCGACGAGGTACTTGGCGCCCACGCGCTCGGCGACCTGGGCCGCGGCCAGCGCGATGATGCCGCCCTTGGTGTGCGGGTCCCAGTCGATCTCGCGGATGTCCTTCGCCGCGTGCCGGTCGGCGCTCTCGATGATGCGCGCCATGGTCTCGACCGTCGTGACGGGGTACTCCCCCACGCTCGTCTCGCCCGAGAGCATCACGGCGTCAGCCCCGTCGAGCACCGCGTTGGCGACGTCGGAGGCCTCGGCGCGCGTCGGTGCGGGCGCGTTGACCATCGACTCGAGCATCTGCGTGGCCACGATGACCGGCTTCGCGTTGCGGCGGGCCAGGTCGATGATCCGCTTCTGGTGGAACGGCACGTCCTCGAGCGGGCACTCCACCCCGAGGTCGCCACGGGCCACCATGAAGGCGTCGAACGCCGCCACGATGCCCTCGAGGTTCTCGATCGCCTGCGGCTTCTCGATCTTGGCGATGATCGGGACCGTGCGGCCCTCCTCCGCCATGATCGCGCGCACGTCGTCCGCGTCCTCCGCGTTGCGCACGAAGCTCAGCGCGATGAAGTCGACGCCGATCCGCAGCGCCCAGCGCAGGTCCTCGATGTCCTTCTCCGACAGCGCCGGCACGGAGACGGCGACGCCGGGCAGGTTGATGCCCTTGTGGTCGGAGACCTTGCCGCCGATCAGCACCTCGGTCTCGACGTCGGTGTCGGTGACGGACACGACGCGCAGACGCACCTTGCCGTCGTCGATCAGCAGCAGGTCCCCGGGCTTCACGTCGCCGGGCAGGCCCTTGTACGTGGTGCCGCAGATCGCGGCGTCCCCCGGCACGTCGCGGGTCGTGATGCACCAGCTCTGCCCGCGCCGCAGCACGACGGGACCGTCCGCGAAGGTCTCCAGGCGGATCTTCGGACCCTGCAGGTCGGCGAGGATGCCCACGCCGCGCCCGCTGGAGTCCGACGCCTGTCGGACCAGCTGGTAGCTCTGCTCGTGGTCGGCGTGGCTGCCGTGACTCATGTTGAGTCGCGCGACGTCCATGCCGGCGTAGACGAGCTCTTGGATGCGGCGGGCACTCGCGGTGGCCGGCCCCAACGTACAGACGATCTTGGCTCTGCGCACGGCACGAGCCTATCGCCGTGCGCGCTGCCGCAGCGCACCGGACCTTGAACGTTCCAACAACGTTCGGTCAGGACGACCTGTGAGAGCCCTGAGACCCCTCGCGGAACGCCTCCGGACGGCCGACGGCCCCGGTCCGCCGTGGCGGGCCGGGGCCGTCGGGACGTCCTCGCGCGACGTCGTAGGACGTCCTACGGCTCAGACGACGAGCGGACGCTCGGTCGACTTGATCGGCACCGGCAGCGACGTCGAACCCGTCAGGTACTCGTCGACGGCGGCCGCGGCGGCGCGACCCTCGGCGATGGCCCAGACGATGAGCGACTGCCCACGCCCGGCGTCGCCGGCGGCGAACACGCCGCTGACCGACGTGCGGTAGGTGGCGTCGCGCTTGACGTTGTTGCGCTCGTCCAGGTCGAGGCCGAGCTGGGCGACGACCGAGTCGGTCTCGGGCCCGGTGAAGCCCATCGCGAAGAGCACCAGCTCGGCCGGGATCTCCCGCTCCGTGCCCTCCACCTCGACCAGCTTGCCGTCCTCGAACCGGACGTCCACGAGCACGAGGGCACGGACGTTGCCGTCCTCGTCGCCCAGGAACTCCTTGGTGGACACGGCGTACACGCGGTCGCCGCCCTCCTCGTGGGCCGAGGAGACGCGGAACAGCTGCGGGTACGTCGGCCACGGCTGCGCGCTGGGTCGCGCGCCGCCCGGCTGCGGCATGATCTCGAGCTGGGTGATCGACGCGGCGCCCTGGCGGATCGAGGTCCCCAGGCAGTCGGCGCCGGTGTCGCCGCCGCCGATGATCACGACGTTCTTGCCGTCGGCGCGGATCTGGTCCGTGCCGTCGGTCGTCGGGTCCTCGCCGACCGCGACGCGGTTGGCCTGCGGCAGGAAGTCCATCGCCTGGTGGATCCCGCCGAGCTCGCGCCCGGTGACCGGCAGGTCGCGGGGCACCGTCGCACCGGTGGCGAGCACGACCGCGTCGTAGCGCGTGCGCAGCTCCTCACCCGTGATGTCGACGCCCACGTTCTTGCCGGTGCGGAAGATCGTGCCCTCGCGGCGCATCTGGTCGAGACGACGCTCGACGTGCTGCTTCTCCATCTTGAACTCGGGGATGCCGTAGCGCAGCAGGCCACCGATCTTGTCGGAGCGCTCGTAGACCGCGACCGTGTGGCCGGCGCGCGTCAGCTGCTGGGCGGCGGCGAGTCCCGCGGGGCCCGAGCCCACGACGGCGACCGTCTTGCCCGAGAGCCACTCCGGGGGCTGGGGCTTGACGTAGCCCTCCTCCCAGGCGCGGTCGATGATCGAGACCTCGACGTTCTTGATCGTCACCGGGTCCTGGTTGATGCCCAGGACGCAGGCCGTCTCGCACGGCGCCGGGCACAGGCGGCCCGTGAACTCCGGGAAGTTGTTCGTCGCGTGCAGACGCTCGATGGCCTCCTCCCAGTCGTCGCGCCAGACCAGGTCGTTCCACTCCGGGATGATGTTGCCCAGCGGGCAGCCCTGGTGGCAGAACGGGATGCCGCAATCCATGCAGCGCCCGGCCTGCGGCGTGATGATCGGGAGCAGCGCGCGGCCGATCCCGTCGGGGTACACCTCGTTCCAGTCCCGCACCCGCTCGTCCACCGGACGACGGGTCGCGACCTGGCGGCCCTCCTTCAGGAAGCCCTTGGGGTCAGCCATGCAGCACCTCCATGATCCGCGCAGCGGTCTGGTCCTCGTCGAGGCCCTCGGCCTCGGCCTCGGCGCGGGCGTCGAGCACCCGCTTGAAGTCGCGGGGCATCACCTCGGTGAAGCGGCCCACGGCGGCCGGCCAGTCGGCGAGCAGCTGCTCGGCGACCTCCGACCCGGTCTCCTCGGAGAACGCACGCACGTACGCGTGCAGCTCCTCGGCGGCCTCGCCCTCCACCGGACGCAGGTCGACGAGCTCGTCGTTGACCCGCCACGGCTTGAGGTCGAGCACCCACGCGATGCCGCCCGACATGCCGGCCGCGAAGTTGCGGCCCGTCTTGCCGAGCACCACCAGGCGTCCACCGGTCATGTACTCCGCGGCGTGGTCGCCCACGCCCTCGGTCACGACCAGCGCGCCGGAGTTGCGCACGCAGCAGCGCTCGCCGACCCCGCCGCGGATGAAGATCTCGCCCGACGTCGCGCCGTAGGCGATCGTGTTGCCGGCGATGATCTGCTCCTGCGAGGCGAACGTGGCCGAGCGGTCCGGGCGGATCGCGATGCGGCCGCCGGACAGGCCCTTGCCGACGTAGTCGTTGCCGTCGCCCTCGAGGCGCAGCGTGACACCGCGCGGCACGAACGCGCCGAACGACTGGCCCGCCGAGCCGGTGAAGGTGATGTCGATGGTGCCCTCGGGCAGCCCCTCGCCCCGGTAGCGCTTCGTGACCTCGTGGCCGAGCATCGTGCCGACCGTCCGGTTGACGTTGCGCACCGCGACCTGGGCCCGCACCGGCTCGCCGTTCTCCAGCGCCGGGGCGGCGATGGCGATGAGCTCGTTGTCGAGCGCCTTGTCCAGGCCGTGGTCCTGCGTGCCGGTGCAGCGCAGGTCCTGGTCCGGGAACATCACGTTGTCCGGCACGTGCAGGATCGGCGCCAGGTCGAGCCCGGACGCCTTCCAGTGGTCGACCGCACGCTCGACGTCGAGGCTGGCGACCTGGCCGACCGCCTCGTCGATGCTGCGGAAGCCGAGGTCGGCCAGGTACTGGCGGACCTCCTGGGCGATGTAGGTGAAGAAGTTGACGACGTACTCCGCCTTGCCGCTGAACCGCTCGCGCAGCACCGGGTTCTGCGTCGCGACGCCGACCGGACAGGTGTCCAGGTGGCACACGCGCATCATGATGCAGCCCGAGACCACCAGCGGGGCCGTCGCGAAACCGAACTCCTCGGCGCCCAGCAGGGCGGCGATGACCACGTCGCGGCCGGTCTTGAGCTGACCGTCCGCCTGCACCACGATCCGGTCGCGCAGGCCGTTGAGCAGCAGCGTCTGCTGCGCCTCGGCGAGCCCGAGCTCCCAGGGACCGCCCGCGTGCTTGAGCGACGTCAGCGGCGAGGCGCCCGTGCCGCCATCGTGCCCGGAGATCAGGACGACGTCGGCGTGCGCCTTGGAGACACCGGTCGCGACCGTGCCGACACCGACCTCGGAGACCAGCTTCACGTGGATGCGGGCCGCCGGGTTGGCGTTCTTGAGGTCGTGGATCAGCTGCGCCAGGTCCTCGATCGAGTAGATGTCGTGGTGCGGCGGCGGGCTGATCAGGCCCACTCCCGGCGTGGAGTGCCGGGTCTTGGCCACCCACGGGTAGACCTTGTGGCCGGGCAGCTGCCCGCCCTCGCCGGGCTTCGCGCCCTGCGCCATCTTGATCTGGATGTCGTCGGCGTTGGTCAGGTACTCGCTCGTGACGCCGAAGCGGCCCGAGGCGACCTGCTTGATCGAGCTGCGTCGCTCCGGGTCGTGCAGACGCTCCGGGTCCTCGCCGCCCTCACCGGTGTTCGACTTCGCGCCGAGCCGGTTCATCGCGATCGCGAGGGTCTCGTGCGCCTCCTGCGAGATCGAGCCGTAGGACATCGCGCCGGTCGAGAACCGCTTGACGATCGCCTCGACGGGTTCGACCTCCTCGAGCGGGACGGGCGTGCGCCCGGCGTCCTCGGCGCTGCGCAGCCGGAAGAGCCCGCGCAGCGTCATGAGGCGCTCGGACTGCTCGTCGACCCGCTGCGTGTACTGCTGGAACACGTCGAAGCGGCCCGCGCGGGTCGAGTGCTGGAGGCGGAAGACCGTCTCCGGGTCGAACAGGTGCGGCTCGCCCTCGCGACGCCACTGGTACTCGCCGCCGATCGACAGCTCGCGGTGCGACGGGGCGACGCCGCTCGGCGGGTACGCCGTGGCGTGGCGCCGCGCGACCTCCTCGGCGACCGTCTCGATGCCGATGCCGCCGAGCTTGGAGGTGGTGCCGGTGAAGTACGCGTCGACCAGCTCCTGCGAGAGCCCGACGGCCTCGAAGATCTGGGCGCCCGTGTAGGAGGCCACCGTCGAGACGCCGATCTTGCTCATCACCTTGAGCACGCCCTTGCCGAGCGCCTTCACGAGGTTGCGCACGGCGACCTGCGGGTCGGCCGTGACGTAGTAGCCGGCCCGGGCGAGGTCCTCGACGGACTCCATCGCCAGGTACGGGTTCACCGCGGCCGCGCCGTAGCCGACCAGCAGCGCGACGTGGTGGACCTCGCGCACGTCGCCGGCCTCGACGAGCAGGCCGACCTGGGTGCGGGTCTTCTCACGCACCAGGTGGTGGTGCACCGCGCCCGTGAGCAGCAGCGACGGGATCGGGGCGAGCTCGCGGGTCGAGTGCCGGTCGGAGAGCACGATGATCCGGGCCCCGTCGGCGATCGCGGCGCTGACCTCGGCGCAGATCTCGGCGATCCGCTGCGCCATGGAGGCGCCGCCGCCCTCGACCTCGTAGAGGCCGCGCGCCACGTGCGTGACGAAGCCGGGGTGCTCCCCGTCGCGGTTGATGTGGCGGATCTTGGCCAGCTCGTCGTTGTCGATCACCGGGAACGGCAGGACGATCTGGCGGCACGAGTCGGGGCCCGGGGCGAGCAGGTTCGACTCGGGGCCGATCGAGCCGTTGAGCGAGGTGACGAGCTCCTCGCGGATCGCGTCCAGCGGCGGGTTCGTCACCTGGGCGAACAGCTGCGCGAAGTAGTCGAACAGCAGTCGCGGCTTCTCGCTCAGCGCCGCGATCGGGGTGTCGGTGCCCATGGAGCCGATCGGCTCGGCGCCCGCGTTCGCCATCGGCGTCAGCAGGACGCGCAGCTCCTCCTCGGTGTAGCCGAAGATCTGCTGGCGGCGCGTGACCGAGGCGTGCGTGTGCACGATGTGCTCGCGCTCGGGGACGTCCTTGAGGTGCAGGAGACCGCCCGCGAGCCACTCGGCGTACGGCTGCTCGGCCGCGAGGCCGGCCTTGATCTCCTCGTCCTCGACGATGCGGTGCTCCTCGAGGTCGACCAGGAACATCTTGCCGGGCTGCAGCCGGCCCTTGCGCACGATGGTCGCCGGGTCGATGTCGAGCACGCCGACCTCGGAGGCCAGCACGACCAGACCGTCGTCGGTGACCCAGAAGCGGGAGGGGCGCAGGCCGTTGCGGTCCAGCGTCGCGCCGATCTGGGCGCCGTCGGTGAACACGACGCACGCGGGGCCGTCCCAGGCCTCCATGGTCGAGGCGTGGAACTCGTAGAACGCGCGCTTGGCGTCGTCCATCTCGCCGTGGTTCTCCCACGCCTCGGGGATCATCATCAGCACCGAGTGCGGCAGGCTGCGGCCGCCGAGGTGCAGCAGCTCGAGCACCTCGTCGAACGACGCCGAGTCCGAGGCGCCCGGGGTGCAGATCGGGAAGAGCCGGTCGAGGTCGCCGGGGATGACGTCGGAGGCCAGGAGCGCCTCGCGGGCGCGCATCCAGTTCCGGTTGCCCATCACGGTGTTGATCTCGCCGTTGTGGGCGATGAACCGGAACGGGTGGGCCAGCGGCCAGCTCGGGAACGTGTTGGTCGAGAAGCGCGAGTGCACGACGCCGATCGCCGAGGCCATGCGCTCGTCGCGCAGGTCGGGGAAGAAGTGGTCGAGCTGGTCGGTCGTCAGCATGCCCTTGTAGACGAGGGTGCGCGACGAGAGCGAGGGGAAGTACGCCTCCGCCTCGCGCTCCGCCCGCTTGCGCACGCAGAACGCGAGCCGCTCGAGGTCCATGCCGGTGACCGACTCGTCGACCGGGGCGAGGAAGAGCTGGCTGAACGTCGGCATGACGCTGAGCGCCATCGAACCGAGGACCTCGGGGGCCACCGGGACGTCGCGCCAGCCGAGCACGCGCACGCCCTCCTGGGCGGCGATCTCCTCGATCTTCGTGCGGGTCTTGGCGAGGTCGTCCGCGTCGGCGGGCAGGAAGCCCACGCCGACCGCGTACCGGCCGGCCTCGGGCAGCTCCACGCCCGCGACGGCGCGCAGGAACGCGTCCGGCACCTGCAGGAGGATGCCGGCGCCGTCGCCCGAGTTGGGCTCGGCGCCCGCGGCGCCGCGGTGGTCGAGGTTGCGCAGGGCCTGGAGCGCCTTCGCGACGATGTCGTGGCTGGCCACGCCGGTCATCGTCGCCACGAACGCGACGCCGCAGGCGTCGTGCTCGAAGCGAGGGTCGTAGAGCCCTTGGGCCTCGGGGATCGCGTGCGAGATGGGCACGGATGCTCTCCCGTCGTCGGGGTCCGTCCGTGCGTGCACGAACCGGACGTAGCTGTGCTGGGTGCGGGCCGCGGAGGTGGCACGGACGAGATCGGCGATCGCCGGGTCTGCGTGGCCTCCGGGGCTCACTGAGGAGGGACGACGTTGGCCCTGCAGGCGCTCAGGTTACCACCGTGAAACCTGCGCGCTACGCCAGGTTTCACGCCGGGCCCGGCGTGGTCGTGCACGACGGGCGCGACGGCGCCCGTTCGACGGTCAGTCGGCGGTCGAGCCGCCGCGCGGCGCGGGATCGTCCGTCGCGACGTCGTCGTCGGAGGACGATGTCCCGTCGGCCTTCGCGTCGGCCTTCGCGTCGGCCTTCGCGTCGGCCTTCGCGTCGGCCTCGCCCTCGGACTCGTCCTCGGTCAGCGGCGCCCGGCCCTCGACGTACACCGCCTCCTCGCGGCCCCGGCCGCGGTGCAGGTAGAGGTACAGCAGCGACCCGAGCAGCAGGAGCAGCGAGACCCACACGTTCCAGCGCAGGCCCAGCACGTCGTTGAGCTGCACCTCGTCGATGCGCAGCATCTCGTTCCAGCCGCGACCGGCGGTGTAGGCGGCGACGTAGAGGGCCAGCACCCGGCCGTGCCCGAGCCGGAACCGGCGGTCGAGCCAGATGATGAGGGCGAACGCGGCGAGGTTCCACAGGAACTCGTAGAGGAACGTGGGGTGGAAGGTCGCGTACTGCTCGTAGCCGTCGGGCCGGTAGGCCGGGTCGATCTCGAGCCCCCAGGGCTGGTCGGTCGGGCGCCCGAACAGCTCCTGGTTGAACCAGTTGCCCCACCGGCCCAGCGCCTGCGCGACCAGCAGCCCCGGCGCCAGGGCGTCCGCGAACGGCAGGAACCTGATGCCCTTGCGGCGTGCGCCGATGTACGCGCCCACCGCGCCGAGCGCGATCGCGCCCCAGATCCCGAGCCCGCCGTTCCACAGGTACAACGCCTCGATCGGGCGCCGCCCCTCGCCGAAGTAGAGCTCCCAGTCGGTCGCGACGTGGTACGCCCGCGCGCCGACCAGGCCGAACGGGATCGCCCACAGGGCGATGTCCTGGACGTCGCCGTAGGCGCCGCCGCGCGCCTGCCAGCGCTTCTCGCCGATCCAGACCGCCGCCACGACGCCCGCGATGATGCACAGCGCGTACCCGCGGATGGGCACGGGGCCGAGGTTCCAGACCCCCTCGGCCGGGCTGGGGATGGTCAGCGGCAGCAGCGCGAGGGTGCCGAGCACGGAGAGCATGGCGCCCATCATGGACTGCCGCTCCCCCAGGTCGGAAACGGGCCTCGGCGAGCGACCCTCAGCCGGCGACGCGGGCGCGACGCACGCCGTCGGCCAGGTCGGCCGTCAGCGTCCGGAGCGCGGCGAGCCCGGCCTGCCGGTCGCCGCCTGCCTCCAGCAGGGTGCGCACGAAGGCGGAGCCGACGATGACGCCGTCGGCGTGCGCAGCCGTCTCGGCCGCCTGGTCGCCGGTGCTGACGCCGAGGCCGACACCGACGGGCAGGTACGCCCCCGCGGGCGAGAGCGCCTTGGTGCGGGACACGAGCGGGCCGGCGAGGTCGGAGGTGGTGGTGCGGGCACCGGTCACGCCCATCACGGCGGTCGCGTACACGAACCCGCGGCACGCGGCCGTGGTCATCGTGACGCGCTCGTCGGTCGAGGAGGGGGCGACGAGGAAGACCTTGTCGAGGTCGTGGGCGTCGGCCGCCGCGATCCACTCGGCGCCGTAGTCGGGCGTGATGTCGGGCGTGATCAGCCCCGCGCCGCCCGCGCCGGCCAGGTCGGCGGCGAACCGCTCGACGCCGTAGCGCTCGACGGGGTTCCAGTACGTCATCACCAGCGTCGGCGTGCCGGTCGCGGCGACCGCCTCCACCGTGCGCAGGACGTCGGCCGTGCGGCAGCCGCCCTCGAGCGCCTGCTGGGCGGCGGCCTGGATCGTCGGTCCGTCCATCACCGGGTCGCTGTAGGGCAGGCCGATCTCGATGACGTCGCAGCCGGCGTCGACCATGACGTGCAGCGCGTCGACCGCGCCGGGCACGTCGGGGAAGCCGGCCGGCAGGTAGCCGACCAGGGCGGCGCGGCCCTCCGACCGTGCGCGCTCGAAGGCGGGGGTCACGCTCATGCCTCGACGCCCCGTCCCGCGTCGCCCAGGCCGAACCACTCGATGGCGGTGCCCATGTCCTTGTCCCCGCGCCCGGAGAGGTTGATCAGGACGATCGCCTCGGGCCCCTTCGTCGCGGCCAGCTCGCGGGCCAGCTGCATCGAGCCGGCCACCGCGTGGGCGGACTCGATGGCGCAGATGATCCCCTCGGTGCGCGCCAGGAGCGACATCGCGTCCATGGCCTGCGCGTCGGTCACGGGCGCGTAGGTGGCGCGCCCGACGTGGGCGAGGTGGGAGTGCTGCGGGCCGACGCCCGGGTAGTCCAGGCCCGCGGAGATCGAGTGCGACTCGACGGTCTGGCCGTCGTCGTCCTGCAGCACGAAGGTCCGCGCCCCGTGGAGCACCCCGGACTCGCCGGCGGTGATCGTAGCCGCGTGCCGGCCGGTCTCGACGCCGTCGCCCCCGGGCTCGAAGCCCCAGATCGCGACCTCGGGGTCGTCGAGGAAGCCGGCGAACAGCCCGATGGCGTTGGACCCGCCACCGACGCAGGCGGTCACGGCGTCGGGCAGGCGGCCGTACCGCTCCAGCACCTGCGCCCGCGCCTCGTCGCCGATGCCGCGGCAGAAGTCGCGCACCATGCTGGGGAACGGGTGGGGCCCGGCGGCCGTGCCGAACAGGTACGCGGTGTGGTCGACGCTCGCGACCCAGTCGCGGAACGCCTCGTTGATGGCGTCCTTGAGGGTGCCGCTGCCGGTGTCGACCGGCACGACCTCCGCGCCCAGCAGCTGCATGCGGGCGACGTTGAGCGCCTGGCGGCGCGTGTCGACCGCGCCCATGTAGACCGTGCAGTCGAGACCGAGGTACGCGGCCGCGGTGGCGCTGGCGACGCCGTGCTGGCCGGCTCCGGTCTCCGCGATCACCCGCTTCTTGCCCATCCGCTTGGTCAGCAGCGCCTGGCCCAGCACGTTGCGGATCTTGTGGGCGCCCGTGTGGTTGAGGTCCTCGCGCTTGAGCAGCACGCGGCAGCCGACCTGCTCGGAGAGGCGGGTGGCCTCGTAGAGCGGGCTGGGCAGGTTGGCGTAGTCGCGCAGGATCGCCTCGAACTCGCCCAGGAAGGACGGGTCCGCCATCGCCTCCTGCCACGCCTCGGTCAGCTCGTCCAGCGCGGCGACGAGGGCCTCCGGCATGAACCGGCCGCCCCACTGCCCGGCCTCGCCGAAGTACCCGGCGTCGTCGACCTCGTAGCGGGTCATCGTGCAGCTCCTGTCCCGACGGCCGCCATGGCGCGCACCGCGCCGGCGGGGTCCCCTCCCTTGACGAGGGTCTCGCCGACGAGCACGCCGTGGGCGCCCTCGCCGGTGTAGCGCTCGACGTCCGCGACGCCGCCGATGCCGGACTCGGCGACCAGCAGCGCGCCGGCGGGCGCGAGCGGGGCGAGGCGGCCGAAGGTATCGGCGTGCACCTCGAGCGTCTTGAGGTCGCGGGCGTTGACCCCCAGCAGCTGCAGGTCGAGCGCTGCCGCGCGCTCGGTCTCCGCCTCGTCGTGGACCTCGACGAGCACGGTCATCCCGAGGTCGCGGGCCAGGTCGTGCAGGCGGTGCAGCGTGGGGTCGTCGAGCGCGGCGACGATGAGCAGGACCAGGTCGGCGCCGGCCGCGCGCGCCTCGAGGACCTGGTAGTCGGTGACGACGAAGTCCTTGCGCAGCAGCGGGACGTCCACCGCCGCGCGCACGGCGACCAGGTCGCCGAGCGAGCCGCCGAAGCGGCGCTGCTCCGTCAGGACGCTGATGGCGGCCGCGCCGCCGGCCGCGTACTGCTGCGCCAGCGCGACCGGGTCGGGGATGTCCGCCAGGTGCCCCTTGCTGGGGCTGCGGCGCTTGACCTCGGCGATCACGCCGGTGCCGGGGCCGCGGAAGCCGGGCAGCGGGTCGAGCGCCGGGGCGACGTCACCGAGACGCGCCCGGAGCTCGGCGAGCGGGACCAGGGCCTCGCGCTCGGCGAGGTCCTCCCGGACGCCGGCGACGATGTCGTCGAGGACGGTCACCGAGGTCAGTGCTTCTCCTCGTGCAGACCCATCTTGGCCAGCACGAGGAACAGGAAGAAGGCGCCGACGGCGAGGGCGAGGCCGACCCAGAAGACCACCATGTTGATCGGGTCGAGCATCAGGCCCACCGAACCCACCGCGAAGCCCAGGAGGGCGACCGAGACACCGGTCCACGCCGCGGGGGTGTTGCCGTGGTTGTTGGCCATGCTGGGCTCCTCGGGGTTGCTGCTGGTTGCTGGTCGGGCCGGGGACGAGTCTAGGTGCGGGGGGCGCGGGACGACGGGTCGGGTCAGCGCGTCGGTCCGGCGGTGGGGCCCGCGGTCGGGTCGTCGCCCGCGTCGATCGCCTTCCAGAGGTCGAGCGACGTCGAGGTCGACGTGTCCGCGGTGCCGGCGCCGGCCTCGCGCCCCGCGCCGTCGCCCCCGGGGGCGTCGTAGCGCGAGCCCATCTCCGGCCAGCTCGGCGCGAGGCGCACGGCGGCCGCGAACGCCAGCGCGCTGACCAGGGCGGCGACGCCGGTCGCGGCCAGCCACCAGGTCAGCGTGGGCTCCACGCCGGGCGTGCCCGAGCGGGCGAGCTCGGCCGCGACGTCGTCGGGCAGCGTGCGGGCGGCCGCGACCGCCACTGCGACGACCCCCAGCGACGCCACGGCGCCGAGCCCCGCGACCACGCGGCGGAACCAGCGGCGGGTCACCAGGACCACGCCCCAGCAGGCCAGGACCACGAGGCCGAGGGCAGCGGCGAGGGGCGACTCGCCGAGGTCGGCGGTCGTCGCGATCCCGCTCTGGCCGAGGCCGGCGACCGGGCCCGTCGCGCCGCCGGTGTCGGCCCACGTGCGGGTGCCGCCGAACGCGACGAGGCCCGCGGCGGCCACACCGACGAGGACGACGGGGCCGAAGGTGCGTCGGGCCCCGGGGCCGACGCCGCTCACCGCAGCTCCAGCAGGTCCGCGTCGAAGCAGGTGCGCTCCCCCGTGTGGCACGCGGCGCCGACCTGGTCGACCTTCACGAGCAGGGCGTCGCCGTCGCAGTCGAGCCGGACCTCGCGCACGTGCTGGTGGTGGCCGGACGTGGCGCCCTTGACCCAGTACTCCCCGCGGGAGCGGGACCAGTACGTGGCGCGACCGGTGGTCAGCGTCCGCTCGAGCGCCTCGTCGTCCATCCAGCCGAGCATCAGCACCTCGCCGGTGTCGTGCTGCTGCACGATCGCGGCCACCAGCCCGTCGGCGGTGCGCTTGAGGCGGGCGGCGAGGTCGGCGGGCAACGGGCTCACCCCACCAGTATCCGCGTCGAGGCCCGCGCTCACGCCCGCACCTCCCGCTGGGCGATCCAGGAGGCGTGCAGCCGTGCGTACACGCTGCCGGCCTGGCCGACCAGCTCGGCGTGCGGGCCGTGCTGCACCACCTCGCCGGCGTCGACGACGACGACGTCGTCGGCGGACTCGGCGGTCGAGAGCCGGTGGGCGATCGTCACGGAGGTGCGCCCGGCCATCAGCCGCTCCAGCGCCCGGTTGATCCGCATCTCCAGCGCGGGGTCGACCGCGCTGGTCGCCTCGTCGAGGACGAGCAGGTCGGCGTCGGCGAGGTGGGCCCGCAGCAGCGCGACGAGCTGGCGCTCCCCGGCCGACAGCGACTCGCCGCGCTGGCCCACCCGGGTGGCCAGGCCGTGCGGCAGGTCCGCCAGCCAGTCGTCGAGACCGAGCTCGGCCGCGGCGGCCGTGACCCGGGCCTCGTCGGCGTCCAGGTCGCCGTAGCGCGCGTTGGCGAGCACGGTGTCGTCGAACAGGAACCCCTCCTGCGGCACGAGCACGACCCGGCGCCGCAGCGACGCTCCCCGCACGTCGCGCAGGTCGGTGCCGTCGAGCCGGATCGAGCCGGAGTCGGGGTCGGCGAGCCGGGTCAGCAGCTTGGCGATCGTCGACTTGCCCGACCCGGTCTCCCCCACCACCGCGACGCGTCGACCGGCGGGGATCCGCAGGGTCACGTCGCGCAGCACCGGCTCGCCGCCGGGGTAGGAGAACCACACGTGGTCGATCTCGACGTCCACGGCGCGGTCCGGCAGGTCCGCGCCGGCCTCTCCCGGGTCGACGAGCTCGGCCGGGGTGTCCAGCAGACCGATGGTGCGCCGCCATCCGGCGATCGCGTTCTGGGCGTCCGTGAGGATCTGCGTGCCCATCTGCACCGGGCCCACGAACAGGGTCACGAGGAAGGCGAAGGCGAGGATCTCGCCCGCCGTGATGTCGCCGGCCAGCCCCAGCCACACGCCGATCACGATGACGCCGGCGTTGGCCAGCCCCGCCGAGATGCCGCCGAGCGAGAAGGTCACGGCGGTGAAGCCCTGCGCCCGCACCGCGGCGGCCCGGTAGGTGTCGACGGCGGTGTCGATGCGCTCCTGGGTGCGCCCCTCGACGGCGTACGCGCGGACCACGGCCGCCCCGACGACGGGCTCGGCGATGGCCGAGAGCATCACGCCGACCTGGCGGCGGACGATGCCGTACGCCGCCGAGAGCTTGCGCTGGAAGTACCGCAACGACAGGAAGAGCGGGGCGAAGCAGACCCACACGACGAGGGTCAGCTTCCAGTCGTAGACCGCCATCACGACGGTCGCGACCAGCACCTGGCCGACGCTGACCACGAAGAGGACGCCACCGAAGACGATGAACTGGCTGACCTGGTCGATGTCGCTGGTCACCCGCGACACCAGCGCCCCGCGACGTTCCGAGTCCTGGGTGCCCAGGGGCAGGTCGTGGACGTGGCGGAAGGCCTTGACGCGCAGCGACGCCAATCCCGTCTCCGCGGCGACGAACAGGCGCTTGGTCATGAAGTACGACGCCACCCCGGTGACGAGGACGGCCAGGGCCGCCAGGGCCGCGACCAGCGCGGTGAAGCCGACGTCGGTGCCGCCCGGCGCGTTCACGCCGCGGTCGAGGGTCTGCTGCACCGCGATCGGGATCACGACCTGCCCGCCCGTCGCGACGACCGCGAGCAGCAGGGTGCCGACGATCCCGTCGGCGAGCTCGGGCGAGTGCCGCACGCCGCGACGGATGGTCGCCATCGCGCCGATCTCCTCGCCGGAGGCCACCTTCACGCTCATCGCACGGCCTCCGTCGCACTCGGGTCGGTCGTGCCGGCGGGGCCCCCGGGCCCCCCGGGATCGGGCAGGTCGTAGGCCGTGACCAGCCGGGCGTACCCCGCGTCGCGGGAGAGCAGGTCCGCGTGGGTGCCGCGGTCCACGACGCGCCCGTCCTCGAGGTGGACGACCTCGTCGGCCAGCGCGATGGTGGCCTTGCGGTAGGCGACCACGAGCAGCGTCGCGTCGTTGGTGGCACGCAGCGCACCGAGGATGCGGGCCTCGACCTCAGGGTCGACCGCGGACGTGGCGTCGTCGAGCACGAGCAGCCGCGGGCGGCGCACGAGGGCGCGGGCCAGAGACAACCGCTGTCGCTGGCCGCCCGACAGGGTCGTGCCCCGCTCCCCCAGCTGGGTGTCGAGGCCGTGCGGCAGCCGTCGGACGAACTGCTCGGCCTGCGCGGTGCGCAGGGCGGCCCAGACCGCCTCGTCGTCCACGTCGGTGCCCAGCGCCACGTTGCCCCGCACGGTGTCGTCGAAGAGGAACGCCGTCTGTCCCACGACGGCCACCGCCTCGGCCAGGGCGCCGTAGCGCAGGTCGGCGAGGTCGACGCCGTCGATGCGCACGGCACCGGCGTCGGGGTCCACCAATCGGGTCAGCAGGGAGGTGAGGGTGCTCTTGCCCGAGGCCGTCGCCCCGACGACGGCGACCGTCCGGCCGGGGGCGACGTCGAACGAGAGGTCCTGCAGCACGGGCGCGCCCGCGACGTAGGAGAAGTCGACCCCGTCGACCTCGAGGTGCGCGCCGTCGCGGCGCACGTCGGAGCCCTCGACGCTCTCGGGGCCGTAGGTCAGGGAGCCGTCCGCGGACAGGACCGCCCGCACCCGGTCGTACCCCACCACGCTGCGGGGCAGGTCGCCGAGCAACCAGCCGATGGAGCGGATCGGGAAGCCGACGATGGTCAGCAGGTACGCCACCGTGACCACCGACCCGGGGTCGCTGGCCCCCGTGGTGACCCGGGCGACGCCGACGACCAGCACGAGGAGGACGCCGACGTTCGGCAGCGCGTTCAGCAGCGGGTCGAACGCGGCCCGCAGCCGACCCGCCCGGATCGCGACGTCGCGCAGCTCGGCGCTGCGCTCGGCGAAGCGGCGGGTCTCCTCGGCCTCGCGGCCCAGGGTCTTGACGACCAGGGCGCCCTCGAAGGACTCGTGGGCGATCTCGCTGACCTCGCCGCGCAGCTCCTGGACGCGCGTCATCAGGGGCGACGTCTTCCGCTGGAACCACAGGTTGACCACGATGACGGCCGGGAAGACCAGCAGGCCGACCAGGGCCAGCACGAGGTCCGTCAGCACCATCTGGACGACGGCGATCACCATCATCGCGATCGTGCCGACCGCCATCGGCAGGGGCGCGACCGGGCCCCAGGCAGCCTGGACGTCGGAGTTGGCGTTGGACAGCAGCACACCGGTCGGGTGGCGGTGGTGCCACTCCATCGGCAGCGCGAGGTACTGCCGCGTCACGGCCTTCCGGTCGTGCGCCTCCATCCGGTACTGCATGATCCCCGCGCCCAGACGCCGCGCGACGATCCCCGCGGCCCGCAGGATGGCCACGCCCACGAACAGCGCGACCACGGCGACGAGAGCGCCGGAGCCCACCTCGCCGGTGTCGAACGCGGGCAGCACGACGTTCTCCGTGGCCCAGCCCAGCACCCAGGCGTCGGCGACCGTGAGCGCCCCGAAGAGGACGCTGCCGATCGCCGCCACCGCGAAGACCCAGGGCTCCCGACGGATCGCCACCCCCAGCACTCGCAGGCCGGCTCGGGTGGTCGAGGTGGTGCGCGGCACGGGTCGGGGCCTCCGTCAGGTCGGTCGGGTGGAGCGGGCGGCCGACCACGTCTCCTCGACGGAGCTGCGGGGGCGATGGGCCAACGTAGGCGAGCGCACCGACATTCCTCGAAACGGCCGCCACGTACGGTGCCCGTGTGCCGACCCTCGTGCTCGCCTCCGCCTCCCCCGCCCGCCTGCGCACCCTGCGGACCGCCGGCCTCGACCCCCTCGTGGTCGTCTCCGGCGTCGACGAGTCGGTGGCCGACGGCCTGGGGCCGCGGGAGCTGTCCGCCGAGCTCGCGCGGTTGAAGCGCGACGCCGTCGCCGCCCGGAGCGACGAGCTGCCCGTCGACGCCGTCGTGCTCGGCTGCGACTCCGTCCTCGAGGTCGACGGCGAGGCGCACGGCAAGCCCGGGACCGCCGAGGTCGCCGTCGAGCGGTGGCACCGGATGCGGGGCCGCACGGGCGTCCTGCACACCGGTCACGCCGTGCTGGACCTGGCCAGCGGTCGCGGCGAGGTCGAGGTCGGCTCCACGCTCGTGCGCTTCGCGGAGCCCAGCGACGCCGAGATCGAGGCGTACGTCGCCACCGGCGAGCCGCTCGCGGTCGCGGGCGGCTTCACGCTCGAGGGTCTCGGGGCAGCCTTCGTCGCCGGCGTCGACGGCGACCCGCACAACGTGGTGGGGGTCAGCGTGCCGCTGCTCAGGGTGCTCCTGGCTCGACTCGGTCACGCGTGGCCGGACCTGTGGCGCCCACGCGACGCCGAGGCTGGTTGAACACGACCTGGCGGAACAGGTAGAAGCGGGCCGCGAAGCCCAGCGCCAGGCCGACGACGTTGGCCGCGACGTTGTCGGAGACGGGGTCGGTGAACCCCAGCACGTTGCGGCTGAACCACAGGCAGGCCACCGGGAGCGCCATCGTGGCGACGTTGATGACCACGTACGCCCAGAAGCCGTTGTCGTCGCCGGGGGCCGTGCGGTGCTTGAAGACCCAGTAGCGGGTGCCGTTGTAGCTGACGAGCATCCCCACGGTGTTCGCCAGCACGTAGGCGGTCAGCGGCCGGTCCCGCAGGAGCGGCTCCACGAGCCACGCCCCGTGCAGCAGCACGTTGAACAGGACGACGGCGACGAAGGTCGCCACCACGCCCACGAGGCTGAACCGGCTCACCTCGGCGCCGAGGCGCCGCCAGCGCCGACCCTGTCCCCCCACGGCGACGAGGTTACCGTCCGGCGACCTCGGGCCGACGGACGCCGGGCGCCCCGGCGACGCCGCATCGACAGCGGGACGACGTACCGGAAAAATGGGACCGAGGACCGGACCCCCCGTCGACACGTCCGGCCCTCGCCCTAGACTCCCCAGCGGCTGCCCTCGCCGGAGGGTCCGTCGCCGCTCGTGAACCGACCTGTCGAGGAGTGCCCGTGCCCGAGATCAAGCCGTTGCGTCGAGTGCTCATCGCGAACCGCGGTGAGATCGCGGTCCGCGTCGTCCGTGCCTGCAAGGACGCGGGCATCGACAGCGTCGCCGTCTACGCCGAGCCGGACCGCGACGCGCTGTTCGTCCGGCTCGCCGACCAGGCGCACTCCCTCGGCGGTGCGACGCCCGCCGAGTCCTACCTCGACATCGCCAAGATCCTGGCCGTGGCCGAGCAGAGCGGCGCCGACTCGGTGCACCCCGGCTACGGCTTCCTCGCCGAGAACGCCGACTTCGCCCAGGCCGTCATCGACGCCGGGCTCACGTGGATCGGTCCCCCGCCGTCGGCCATCGAGGCGCTGGGCGACAAGGCGAAGGCGAAGCACATCGCGGACCGGGCGAACGCGCCGCTCGCGCCCGGCACCAAGGACCCGGTCGCCGACGCCGACGAGGTCGTCGCGTTCGCGAAGGACAACGGCCTGCCGGTGGCGATCAAGGCGGTCTTCGGCGGCGGCGGCCGCGGCCTCAAGGTCGCGCGCACCCTCGAGGAGATCCCCGACGCCTACGAGTCGGCCGTCCGCGAGGCCGTGACGGCCTTCGGTCGCGGCGAGTGCCTCGTCGAGAAGTTCCTCGACAAGCCGCGCCACGTCGAGACCCAGTGCCTCGCCGACCAGCACGGCAACGTGGTGGTCGTGTCCACCCGCGACTGCTCGCTGCAGCGCCGCAACCAGAAGCTGGTCGAGGAGGCGCCCGCGCCCTTCCTCAGCGACGCGCAGCTCGAGGAGCTCTACGAGTCCTCCAAGCGGATCCTGCGCGAGGCCGGCTACTACGGCGCCGGCACCTGCGAGTTCCTCGTCGCCCAGGACGGCACCATCTCCTTCCTCGAGGTCAACACCCGCCTGCAGGTCGAGCACTGCGTCTCGGAGGAGGTCACGGGCATCGACCTGGTGCGCGAGATGTTCCGGATCGCGGCCGGCGAGGAGCTCGGCTACGGCGACCCGGAGATCCGCGGGCACTCGATCGAGTTCCGGATCAACGCCGAGGACGGCGGGCGCAACTTCATGCCCGCTCCCGGCACGCTGTCGGCCTGGAGCCCCCCGAGCGGCCCCGGCGTGCGCCTCGACGGCGGCTACGAGAACGGCGAGACCGTCCCGGGCTCGTTCGACTCCCTCGTCGCCAAGCTGATCGTCACCGGCCGCGACCGCACGCAGGCGCTCGAGCGCAGCCGCCGCGCGCTCGGCGAGTTCGTGGTCGACGGCATGCCGACGGTGATCCCGTTCCACCGCGCGGTGGTCTCCGACCCCGCGTACGTCGGCTCCTCCAACCCCTCCGGCGAGGGATCGTTCGACGTCTACACCCAGTGGATCGAGACGGAGTTCGACAACCAGATCGAGCCGTTCGGCGGCGAGGCGGCCGAGGCCGAGGAGGCGGGCGAGCGCCAGACGGTCGTCGTCGAGGTCGGCGGTCGCCGCCTCGAGGTCGTCGTTCCCGCCGGTCTGGGCGGGCTCTCCGCCGGGCCCGCGGCGGGCGCGAAGAAGCCCAAGCGCAAGGGCGGCAAGAAGGCCGGCGCCGCCGTCTCCGGCGACGCGGTGGCCTCCCCGATGCAGGGCACGATCGTCAAGGTCGTGGTCTCCGAGGGCCAGGAGGTCGCCGAGGGCGACACCATCGTCGTGATCGAGGCGATGAAGATGGAGCAGCCGCTCAAGGCGCACAAGGCCGGCACCGTCACGGGTCTCGACGCCGAGGTGGGCGCCACGGTCACCAACGGCGGCGTGGTCTGCGAGCTCAAGGACTGACTCCGGCGGCGGCCGCACCGGCCGACCCCAGCACCGTCCGACCACGGGGTCGGGTCGCCTCCGGGCGGCCCGGCCCCGCGGCTTTGGTGCCCGGTGGTCCAGTGGGGCCATGACGACACGCTTCGGCTACACCCTCATGACCGAGCAGTCCGGCCCGAAGGACCTGGTGCGCCACGCCGTGGCCGCCGAGCGGGCGCGCTTCGACTTCGAGGTCGCCAGCGACCACTACTTCCCCTGGCTCGCGGCCCAGGGCCACGCGCCGTACGCCTGGAGCGTCCTGGGCGCGGTGGCCCAGGCGACCGAGCGCGTGGACCTGATGACCTACGTGACCTGCCCGACGATCCGCTACCACCCGGCCGTCGTGGCGCAGAAGGCCGCGACCCTGGCGCTGCTCTCCGACGACCGCTTCACGCTCGGCCTCGGCGCCGGCGAGAACCTCAACGAGCACGTGGTCGGGCAGGGCTGGCCGAGCGTCGACGCCCGCCAGGACATGCTCGTCGAGGCGATCGAGATCATCCGGGCGCTGCACACCGGCGACCTCGTGACGTGGGAGGGCGACTACTTCCGCGTCGACTCCGCCCGGATCTGGGACCTCCCGGAGACCCCCGTGGGCATCGGCGTCGCCGTCGGGGGCGAGAAGGCGGTGCAGCGCTTCGCCCCGCTGTCGGACCACCTGGTCGCCACCGAGCCCTCCGCCGACCTGGTGAGCGCGTGGAACGGCACCGACGGCGCGCCCACGATCGGTTCCGGTCCGGCGCGCGCGGTCGGCCAGATCCCGATCTGCTGGGACCCGGACCGCGACGCCGCGGTCGCCCGCGCCCACGAGCAGTTCCGCTGGTTCGCGGGCGGCTGGTCGGTCAACGCCGACCTGCCGACGACCGCGGGCTTCGCCGGGGCCACCCAGTTCGTGCGGCCCGAGGACGTCGCGGACAACATCCCGTGCGGCCCCGACCTCGACGCCATCGTCGAGGCGGTCAAGCCGTTCTGGGAGGCCGGCTTCACCGACGTCGCCCTCGTCCAGGTCGGCGACTCCTCGCTCGACGCCTTCCTCGCCGAGGCCGCCGAGCCCCTGCTGGAGAAGCTGCGCGCCGCGTCCTCCTGATGCTCGACCACCCCTGGGGGTCGAACGGGCCGGTGGCGCAGAATAGGTGTGCCACCGGCCCTTCGCGGGTATCCCCGGCGGCGCTGAGCCAGGCCCCGTCCGGGGTGGGGGACGACCAGACGAGGTGACGGTGGCGGAGGACGAGGTCCAGACGATCCTCGCGGAGCTGCGAGCCGACGGGCTGTACGTGCACCCCAGCGCCGCCCAGCTCGTCCCGGCGGAGCAGCAGGAGCAGATCGAGGCCAACCTCGCCGAGCTGCGCGAGGCCGGCGCCCCGGTCTACGTGGTGGTCGAGGACGTCTCCGAGACGGGCCGGTTCGGCTCGATGGACAGCCTGCTGACCCGCGTGCACGACCGCAGCGTCACGGACGGCGATCCCCTGGAGGGCCTCTACGTCGCCACCGACTGGTTCTACTCCGCCGACTACGCCGAGCGGGAGGGCATCGCGCCGTACACCCTCTCCGACCGCGGCTGGTCCGTCTCCGAGAAGCTGCCGACGGACTTCGACGCTCTCGACGTGAACCAGGTCGAGGACGACCTCGGCGACGGTCTGGTCCTGCTCACGGAGTCGATGGCCGCCCGCGTCGACGGCGACCTCACGCAGTGGGACAGCTACATCGGCTCCGTGCGCGAGGCGCGCGAGCAGGACCGCGCCCAGGAGGAGGGGTCCGACGGAGCGGGCGGCACCGTCCTCCTCGGCGCCGGCGCGGTCCTCGCGATCGTGGTCGCCGGCGTCCTGCTCTCCCGCCGCGCCCGTTCCGGCGCCCGGCCGGGTACGCCCGAGCGAGGCGTCCGCGCGTCCGCACAGGGCTCGCGCGGCGCGGCGTACACGCTGCCGCCGTCGGCGGTCGAGCTCGTGCGGGCCGCCCACGACGCCCGGGTCGTCACCCGTGGTCGCGACGAGCTCCTCGCGCTCGGCGAGGCCGTCGACGCCGCGGAGCTGACCCCTCGCGGCGACGCGGACTCGTGGCAGGCAGCCCTCGACCACTACGACGCGGCGCGCCGGGTGCTCCGGCCCGAGGACCCGGCCGACGACGTGCCGCTGCTCGACGGCGTCGGCGGGCTGGTGCTGGCGCAGCGCGGACGCGCGGCGCTCGCGGCCGCGTCGCGCGGCAGGGCGTGGTCGCCGCAGGCCCCGTGCTTCCTCAACCCCCTGCACGGTCCGGGGACCACGGAACGGGACGTCGAGGTCGGCGGACAACGGCTGCACGCGCCGTTGTGCACCCGCTGCCGCCGCGACCTCAAGCGGGGCGGGAAGCCGGCCATCCTGGACGTCATGGTCGACGGGAGCCCCCGCCACTACTTCGAGACGGACGCCCGTCCGTGGGCCGACACCGGGTTCGGCGCGCTCGTCCCGGACCTCGTGACCGCGCTGCACCGGGCGCGCCGATGAGCCAGGAGCCCACACCCCCGGGCCAGGACCTCGCCCGCGACGTCCTCGGTGACGCGCCCACCCTCGACGAGGTCGTCGCCGCCCTGCGGGACGACCCCGTGCTCGTGCACCCCCTCTTCGGCAACGGCGCGCGCGACGAGGTCGACGCGGCCCTGACGGCCAAGGTCGCCGAGGCGGCGGAGGCGGGCGTGCCGGTCTACGTCGCCTTGGTGCCGGACGTGCCCGGCCTGGCGCAGGGCGACTACGGCAGCGAGGCCGCCGAGGACCTCGCGGTGCGGCTCGCGGACCGCCTCGGCGACGGTGTCTACTTCGCCGCCACCGACCCCCACTCCCTCTACCCGGCCGATGCCGGGACCGGAGCGTGGGAGGACGTCCGCCTCGACTGGGTGCCGGGACAGTCCGACGAGGACGGGTCCGTCACCGCGCTCGTCGGCGGGGTCGCGTACGGCATCGACCAGCTGGCCGACAACGGCGAGGACCCCGCGCAGTACCTGGCCGGCGTCTGGCAGAAGCCGGAGTGGCAGTACGACCGCGACGGCAGCGCCTCGGACGAGTTCCAGGCGACGTTCGTCCCGACGACCGCCCTCGTGCTGGTGACGATCGTGGTCGCGCTCGTCGTGAGGACCGCGCTCACCTGGCGCGCCACGGCGCCCACCACTCCCACCGGCGGGTCCGCGGCGGTCCGCCTGAGGAAGGACGCGACGTCGCCGGAGTCGGACGCGGTCCCGACGCTCCGCTCCGCGGTGGCCGACGAGGTCGCGCAGGTGGAGGACCTGCGTGCGGCGCGGGCCGGACGGCGTCTGGACGACGCGGTGCGCGACCGGGTCGACGGGTCCCTGGCAGCCGCGCGCACCCTGCTCGACCACGCGGGCCGCGGCCACCGCCGCGAGCCGGACCTCGTCGGCGCCCTCGTCCTGGCGCGCATCGCGCGTCGCGCGCTCGAGGACCCCGGCGCACCGGCGTACCGCCCCTGCTACGTGAATCCGCTCCACGGCGAGGCGACCGACCGGCGTGACGTCGGCGCCGCCGGGGTCGAGGTGCCGGTCTGCCGCGCCTGCGCCCGCGGCCCGCTCTCCCACCCCTTCGTGGTGCAGCGCGGGCTGCGCCGCGAGCCCTACTTCGCGCGCGACGACGTCTGGGCCCGCACGGGCTACGGCGCCCTGACCGACGACCTGTGGACCCAGGTCGCCAGGGCGCGACGCGCGGGAGGTGCGTCGTGAACGGCCTCGTGCGCCGACTGGCCCCGACCCTCGTCGGCCTGGTGTGCGGCGTGCTCGCCTGCCTCGCGGTCGTCGGCCGCTTCGACGGGTCGGCGCCGTCCACCCGCGACGACCTCGTCCCCGGCGACGTCGTGCAGGACGCGCTCGACGCGTTCGCCGACGGCGACCACGTCGTCGTGGCGCCCGGCTCGTCGGCGTACCTGTCCCCCGAGGACGAGGCCGCCCTCGAGCAGGTCATCGACCAGGAGCAGGCACCGATGTTCGTGCTGGTCGTGGAGGAGTCCTGGAACGCGGGCTACCGCCAGGCGGGGCACGCGTTCGACCAGATGATGGCGAACGCGACGGTGGACGGTCTCCTGGTGCTGTGGGAGCAGAGCCCCGACGGCACGGTCACCGGCCAGGTCCGGCTCAGCGGCGACCGGCCCCTGCCGCCCTCGTACCAGCTCGAGGAGCAGGGGTTCACGCTGACGCCGGAGGAGGCGAGCGCCTACGAGGCCATCGAGCAGTACGAGATGCTCGGCGACGCGGGTCTGCGGATGACGGAGTGGGCGCGGGCGCTGCCCGACGGGATCGAGGACGTCGTGGACGAGCGCCGGGCCGCCCAGGAGGAGGCGACCGGTCGCGAGGACACCGTCTTCGGCGTCGTCGCCGGGGTCTTCGTCGGCCTGTTCGGCGGGTTCGTGGTGTGGGTGCTGATCGGTCTGCTGCGGCGGCGGACGGGGCGCACCTTCCTGGTCCGTGCCCCGAGCGGGGCGAGCCGTCGGCGCCGCTGACCCACTCCTCGGACACCCGCGCCCCGGCGGGAACGTGACCTGGATAACCTCGGCCCCATGTTCTCGAAGGTGCTGGTGGCCAACCGCGGCGAGATCGCGATCCGGGCGTTCCGCGCGGCGTACGAGCTGGGCGTGCGGACCGTGGCGGTGTTCCCGCACGAGGACCGCTGGTCCGAGCACCGGCTGAAGGCCGACGAGGCCTACGAGATCGGCGACGAGGGCCACCCGGTGCGCAACTACCTCGACCCCGACCTCGTGGTCTCGACCGCGGTCGCCGCCGGTGCCGACGCGGTCTACCCCGGCTACGGCTTCCTGTCCGAGAACCCTGCGCTGGCGGAGGCGTGCGCGGCCGCGGGGATCACGTTCGTGGGGCCCTCGGCGCAGGTCCTGGAGCTGACGGGCAACAAGGCCCGGGCGATCGCGGCGGCGAAGGCGGCGGGCGTACCGGTGCTGCGCAGCGTGGAGCCCTCCACCGACGTGGACGCGATCGTGGCGGCGGCCGCCGAGCTGCCGTTCCCGCTGTTCGTCAAGGCGGTCGCCGGCGGCGGCGGGCGCGGCATGCGCCGCGTCGACGAGCCCGGCCCCGACCAGCAGCTGCTGCGCGAGGCCGTCGAGACGTGCATGCGCGAGGGCGAGGCCGCGTTCGGCGACCCCACGGTGTTCGTCGAGCAGGCGGTCGTGGAGCCGCGCCACATCGAGGTGCAGATCCTGGCCGACGCCACCGGCGAGGTCATCCACCTGTTCGAGCGCGACTGCTCGGTGCAGCGACGTCACCAGAAGGTCGTGGAGATCGCCCCGGCCCCCCACCTGGACCCCGAGCTGCGCGAGCGGATCTGCGCGGACGCGGTGAGGTTCGCGAAGGCCATCGGCTACACCTGCGCGGGCACGGTGGAGTTCCTGCTGAACCCGGACGGGGAGTACGTCTTCATCGAGATGAACCCCCGCATCCAGGTCGAGCACACCGTGACCGAGGAGGTCACCGACGTCGACCTCGTGCAGTCCCAGCTGCGCATCGCCGCGGGCGAGACCCTCGCCGACCTCGGCCTGAGCCAGGACTCGATCCAGCTGCGCGGCGCGGCCCTGCAGTGCCGCATCACCACCGAGGACCCCGCCAACGGGTTCCGCCCCGACACCGGCAAGATCACCACCTACCGCTCCCCGGGCGGCCCCGGGGTGCGGGTCGACGGCGGCACGACGTACGCCGGCGCCGAGATCAGCCCGCACTTCGACTCGATGCTCTCCAAGCTCACGTGCCGGGGCCGCACCTTCGAGCTCGCGGTCGAGAAGGCCCGCCGCGCGGTCGCCGAGTTCCGCATCCGCGGCGTGTCGACGAACATCGCGTTCCTCTCGGCCGTCCTGGCCGACCCCGACTTCACCGCCGGACGCGTCACGACCAGCTTCATCGAGACCCACCCCGAGCTGCTGAGCGCACGCGCCTCGAACGACCGCGGCACCCGCCTGCTGACCTACCTCGCCGACGTCACCGTCAACCGGCCGCACGGCGAGGCGCCCGTCTCCCTCGACCCGACGGAGAAGCTCCCCCACCTCGACGCCGACGTGCTCGAGACCGCGCCCCCGTCCGGCTCGCGCCAGGCGCTGCAGGAGCTGGGCCCCGAGGGGTACGCCCGTCGCCTGCGCGCCCAGGAGGCCGTCGCGGTCACCGACACCACCTTCCGCGACGCCCACCAGTCACTGCTGGCCACCCGGGTGCGCACCCACGACCTGCTCGGGGTCGCCGGCCACGTCGCCCGGCTCACGCCCCAGCTGTGGTCGCTCGAGGCGTGGGGCGGCGCGACCTACGACGTCGCGCTGCGGTTCCTGTCCGAGGACCCGTGGGAGCGCCTCGCCGCCCTGCGCGAGGCGGTGCCCAACATCAACCTGCAGATGCTGCTGCGCGGACGCAACACCGTCGGCTACACCCCCTACCCCACCGCCGTCACCGACGCCTTCGTCGCCGAGGCCGCGGCCACCGGCATCGACGTGTTCCGCATCTTCGACGCCCTCAACGACGTCGACCAGATGCGCCCCGCCATCGACGCCGTGCGCGCCACCGGAACCGCCCTGGCCGAGGTCGCCCTGTGCTACACCGGCGACCTCTCCGACCCCGGCGAGCAGCTCTACACGCTCGACTACTACCTGCGCCTGGCCGAACGCATCGTCGACGCCGGCGCCCACGTCCTGGCGATCAAGGACATGGCCGGCCTCCTGCGCGCCCCCGCCGCCCGCACCCTCGTCACCGCCCTCCGCGAGCGCTTCGAGGTCCCCGTCCACCTCCACACCCACGACACCGCCGGCGGCCAGCTCGCCACCCTCCTCGCCGCCGTCGACGCCGGCGTCGACGCCGTCGACGCCGCGACCGCCACGATGGCCGGCACCACGAGCCAGCCGTCGCTCACGGCGCTCGTGGCGGCGACGGACCACACCGCTCGCGCGACCGGTCTCTCCCTGGGCGCCGTCAGCGCCCTGGAGCCGTACTGGGAGGCCGTGCGCCGCGTCTACGCCCCCTTCGAGTCCGGCCTCTCCTCGCCCACCGGGCGCGTCTACCGCCACGAGATCCCGGGCGGCCAGCTGTCCAACCTGCGCCAGCAGGCCATCGCCCTGGGCCTCGGCGAGCGCTTCGAGCAGATCGAGGACACCTACGCCGCGGCCAACGACATCCTCGGCAACATCCCCAAGGTCACCCCGTCCTCGAAGGTCATCGGCGACCTCGCGCTCTCGCTCGTCGGCCAGGGCATCGACACCCCCGAGCGCTTCGCCGAGTTCGCCGAGAACCCCGGGGAGCACGACATCCCCGACTCCGTCATCGGCTTCCTCAACGGCGAGCTCGGCGACCCGCCCGGCGGCTGGCCCGAGCCCTTCCGCACCAAGGCCCTCGCCGGCCGCGCCGCCCGCCCCGCCGAGACCCCGCTGGACGACGCGCAGCAGGCGGCGCTCGCCGACGCCGGGCCCGGACGCCGCGACGCCCTCAACGAGCTCCTCTTCCCCGGTCCCACCCGGGAGTTCCGGACCGCACGGGAGGCCTACGGCGACCTCTCACGGCTCGCGACCCTCGACTACCTGTACGGGCTGCGGCGCGGGGGCGAGCACACCGTCGAGCTCGACGAGGGCAAGACCCTCATCCTCGGGCTCGAGGCCGTCAGCGAGGCCGACGAGCGGGGCCTGCGCACCGTGATGTGCACGATCAACGGCCAGCTGCGACCGATCTCCGTGCGCGACCGCTCGGTGGCCGCCGACGAGGTCACCACGGAGAAGGCCGACCCGAGCGACCCCGGCCACGTGGCGGCCCCGTTCCAGGGCGTCGTCACCGTCGTCGTCGAGCAGGGCAGCCAGGTCGAGGCCGGCGCCACCCTCGCGACCATCGAGGCCATGAAGATGGAGGCCGCCATCACCGCCCCCCGCGCGGGCACCGTCGAGCGGCTCCCCTTCACCGGCACGCGACCCGTCGAGGGCGGCGACCTCGTCGCCGTCGTCCGCTAGGCTCCGACCCACGCGTCTTGACACCCGTCCAGGAACGGCGGGCCCGGTCGTCGACACGAGAGGATCAGGCGTGAGCGAGCTCGACTCGACGGACCCCTCGGGGCCCTCCCTCGGCGACGAGCGCCGGGCGCGGGCCCTCGCGGCCACCCCGGTCAGTGTCAGCTGGCTGCCGGGCGAGCACTTCGGCGTGGCCTGGACCGGTGGCGTCGCCGTCCTCGACCGCGGCGCCGGCGCCGAGGCGGTGGGCCGGCTCTGGCACCAGCTCGAGGGCGACCTCGAGCTCGACGCCTTCGTCGACGTGCTCCTGCAGGCCACCGGGCGCCGCACGGTCGAGCTGCCCGGCTTCGCCGCCGCCCTCCACGTGCCCGGTGCCGACCGCGGCGTGCTCCTCGCCGCGCGCGGCAGCTTCGTCGCCAGCGCGCGGGGGGCCGTCGACCGCTCCGTCACCGGCGGCGGCGTCGCCACCTGGTCGGAACGGACCGCCGAGGACGTCGAGTGGATCGCCGTCCGCTCCGCCGCCCCCGCGGCCCCGACGGAGCCGGCCGACGAGGAGGACGAGCTCCTGCCGCTGCTCTCCGGTGTCGTGCGGGCCCGACGGCTGCAGCGCCCACGCACGCCGCAGGCTGCCGGCTCCTCCGCGACGGCCCCGGCCTGGCGGATGACCGCCGATCGCCCCGCCGCCGCGGCGCCCGTCGTCCACGACGGCGCGACGATCCACTCCCCCTCGACGTCGGCACGCCCTCTCGGCCTGGTGCCGGCCCCCGGCGCGCCGAGCACCCCGGGCCCCCGGCCGTGGCGCGGTCCGGGCACCCCCGTCCTCGGCGAGCTGTGCTCGAACAGCCACCCGAACCGGCCGGGCAGCGACTCCTGCCGCTACTGCGCCGCTCCGGTCGCGGGCCCCCCGCGCCCCGTGGCGCGCCCCTCCCTCGGCCGCCTGACCACCAGCAGCGGCCAGGACGTCGACATCGAGGCGGCCGTCGTCGTCGGGCGGGCGCCCCGGGCCCGGGCCGGCCGCGAGGAGGAGGCGGTGCTGGTGACGATCCCCGAGCCCCACGTGTCCGCGACCCACCTCGAGATCCGCCCCGACGGCTGGGACGTCACGGCCGCCGACCTCGACTCCACGAACGGCACGTTCCTGTGCCGTCGCGGCGAGCAGCCGGTGCGGCTGACCTCCGTGCCGGCGCGCCTGGCCTCCGGCGACGTGCTCGACCTGGGCCACGGCGCCCAGGTACGCGTCGGCGAGCTGCCCTGAGGACAGCCCGCCGAGGCGTACCGGGCGTACCGGCGCAGCGCGTGGATCAGCGCTGGGCCGCGGAGACCGCGAACCAGGTGGACTTCAGCCCGAACGAGGAGCGCACCTGCGCGCCGGTCAGCGTGACCGAGCCCCGCGTGCCGCGCAGGGTGAGCGAGTTCACGCGGCCGCTCCACTTGCCGTCGCCGGTGCGGTCGGTGACGGTCAGGCCGGTCAGGTCGCCGAGCTGGGGCCAGCGGCGCTCGAAGTCCGCGTCGGTGAAGGAGACCCGCCAGCTGTGGTTCGGGTTGATCGCCGGGGTGTCGTACGGGTCCTGCTTCGCCGGCAGGTACGACTGCGAGCCACGGGCGGACCATCCGCCGTTGGACGAGGAGTACTGCGTGAGCGCGGGCGTGCCGTTCACCGTCAGGATGCGGCGGGACGTCGCCACGATCGCGTCGCTGGAGCGCTGGGCCTCGGCGCCGTAGCCGCCGTAGACCTGGCAGCTCGTCGTGTCGCACAGGTGGTAGTAGCTGGTGGCCGGCTGGGCGCGCAGGCGCATGGCGTACGTGCGGGCGGCCACGGCCTGGGCCTGCAGCGCCGCGGGCTCCCAGCTGCTCGGCATCTCGTGCGGGACGACGCCGCGCAGGTAGAAGTCGAGCGGCAGCGAGTTCACGGTCTCGCGGCGCCACGACCCCGGGGAGGGCACGGCGGCCTTGAGGAACCCGCGGTACTGCGTGCGGGTGCGGTTGTTGTTCGTCAGCAGGGTGATCGGGCTGCCGTCGGCGTAGAACTCCAGCGTGCCGGGCGACCAGTGGTAGTTGGTCCAGCGGCCGTTCGCCCAGTAGGTCAGCGTCGTGCGATCGCCCCAGCTGGCGAGCCGCCAGGTCGACGAGCGGCCGCCGGGCACGGTGAAGCGGCTGCCCGTGTGGCGGTCCACCACCTGCAGGTTGTTGCGGTACGCGACCTGCACGTCGCCGTCGGAGTCCTTCGTGATCCGCACGTCCACCCAGACGTCCGCGGCCGTCGTCTGCTGCGTGCCCGGGTAGTAGAACCCGAGGATCTGCGACGAGCTGAGACCCGCGCGGGCGGCGCCGCGGGCGCCGTACTGCGACATCCCGATGCCGTGCCCGAAGCCGTGCCCGGTGAAGGTCACCGTCGCCCGGCTGGGGATGGTGATCGACTGGTTGACCGGCACCGCGGTCGCGGGCCCGAGGGCCCCGAGCACGATGCCGATGCCGAGCAGGACGACGCCGAGCAGGCGCAGGCGGGGACGGGGGCTGCGGGAGGGCATGGAGGCTCCGAGGGACGGGGACGGGGGATCCGAGAGCGGTACGCGTGCGACCCGTGGGGGTCGTGTGACTGGTGTGCACGATGATCCGACCACGCGCGCGACGGCGCTGCAATCTGATCGTGCTAACTACAACTGAGTAGTTCGGAGGTGGTCGGCGACGGGCGCGTCACGACGACGAGACGGCCGTGCCGGAGCACCCGACGGGGTGCTCCGGCACGGACGCGCGCGAGGCGCTCAGACGTGGTGCAGGCGGCGGGCCGCCTCGGCGATCGACCCGGTCATCGACGGGTAGACCGTGAACACGCTGGCGAGCTGGTCGGCGGTCAGGGACTCCCCCACCGCCACGGCCACCGGGTGGATCAGCTCCGAGGCCCGCGGACCCACCACGACGCCGCCGACGATGATGCCGGTGCCGGGCCGGCACAGCAGCTTCACGAAGCCGTCGCGCACGCCCTGCATCTTGGCGCGCGGGTTGCCGGACAGCGGCAGCAGGACCGTCTCCGCCTGGATCTCCCCGGAGTCGACCGCCTGCTGCGTCCACCCGACGGTCGCGATCTCCGGCGACGTGAACACGTTGGAGGACACCTTCTTGAGGTCCAGCGGCGCGACGGCGTCGCCGAGGTGGTGCGACATCGCGATGCGGCCCTGCATGGCGGCGACCGAGGCGAGCATCAGCACGCCGGTGCAGTCGCCGGCGGCGTACACGCCCCGCGCCGTGGTGCGCGAGACCCGGTCGACCCGGACGAACCCGGCGTCGTCGACGAGGACGCCGGCCTCCTCCAGACCGAGGTCCGCGGTGTTCGGCACCGACCCGAGCGCCAGCACGCAGTGCGAGCACTCCACCTCGGTGCCGTCGGTGAGCCGGACGGTGACGACGTCGCCGTCGCGGGTCACGGACTCCATCCGCGAGCGTCCGAGCACCTTCATGCCACGACGCGTCAGCACGTCCTCGAGCGCGGCCGCCGCGTCGGCGTCCTCGCCGGGCAGCACCCGGTCGCGCGAGGAGACCAGCGTGACGTCGATGCCGAGCGAGAGGTACGCCGACGCGAACTCCGCCCCGGTGACGCCCGAGCCGACGACCACGAGCTTCTCGGGCACGTCGGTGATGTCGTAGACCTGCTCCCAGGTCAGGATCCGCTCGCCGTCGGGCACGGCGCTCGGCAGGACCCGGGGCGAGGCGCCCGTCGCGACCAGCACGGCGCCGGCGTCGATCGTCTCCGTGCCGCCGTCGCCGAGCTCCACCTGCACCCGCTGCGGCCCGTCGAGACGTCCGCGTCCCTGCAGGACGCGCACGCCCTCGCGCACCAGGCGCCGCTCGATGTCGGCCGACTGGTCGGCGGCGAGCTGCTTGACACGGGCGTTCACCTTGCCGAGGTCCACCCGGATCGAGGTGGCGGCGTCGCCGGCCTCGCCGAGGAAGCCGACGCCCAGCTCGGCCGACCCGGCCAGCTCGGTCATCAGCTCGCTCGTGGCGATCAGCGTCTTGCTGGGCACGCAGTCGGTGATGACGGCCGACCCACCGAGGCCGTCGCTGTCGACGACGGTGACGTCGGCGCCCGCCTGCGCGGCGACCAGGGCGGCCTCGTAGCCGCCCGGGCCGCCCCCGATGATGACGACGCGGTTCATGTCGGTCCCTCCACCTGCGGGCTGCTGGCCGTCGGGTGACGTCACAGGTTGATCATGTGGCCGGAGATGCCGTGGATGGCCTCCTTGACCGACTCGGTCAGCGTCGGGTGCGCGAAGACGTTGCGCCCCACCTCGTCCGCCGTCAGGTCCCACTTCTGCGCCAGCGTCAGCACGGGCAGCAGCTCGGTCACGTCCGGGCCGATCATGTGGGCGCCGAGGATCTCGTTGTGCTCGGCGTCGGCGACCACCTTGACGAAGCCCACGGCGTCGCCGAGGCCCTGCGCCTTGCCGTTCGCGCTGAACGGGAAGGTCGCCGTCTTGACGTCGTAGCCCTTGTCCTTGGCCTGCTGCTCGGAGTAGCCGAACGAGCCGATCTGCGGGTGGCAGTAGGTGGCGCGCGGGACGAAGTCGTACTCGACCGGCATGGTCTCCTCGCCGGCGATCACCTCGGCGGCCACGATGCCCATGGCCTCCGCGACGTGGGCCAGCATGAGCTTGCCGGTGACGTCGCCGATCGCGTACACGCCGTCCACGTTCGTGCGGCCGTACTCGTCGATCGCGATCGCACCCCGTTCGGTCAGCTCGACGCCGGTGTTCTCCAGGCCGTAGCCCTCGAGGCGCGGCGCGAAGCCGAACGCGGCGAGCATCTTGTCGGCCTCGAGGACCTGCTCGTCGCCGCCCGCGGCCGGGGCGACGGTCACCTTGACGCCCGAGCCCGTGTCCTCGACGCCCTTGACGGCCGTCGAGGTGAGGATCTTGATGCCGAGCTTCTTGTAGTGCTTCAGCAGCTCCTTGGACACGTCGGCGTCCTCGGTGGGCACGATCCGGTCGAGGTACTCCACGATCGTGACGTCGACGCCGAAGTTCTTCATCACGTAGGCGAACTCGACGCCGATGGCGCCCGAGCCGCCGATGATGACCGAGCTCGGCAGGGTCTCGTCGAGGATCTGCTCCTCGTAGGTGACCACGTTCTCGCTGATCTCGACGCCGGGCACCGTGCGGACCTTCGCGCCGGCCGCGATGATGACGTCGTCGGCCGTGTACGAGGTGACGTTGCCGTCCTTGTCCTTCACGTCGATCGCCTTCGGGCCCGTGAAGGTGCCCCAGCCGTCGATCTCGGTGATCTTGTTCTTCTTCATCAGGTAGTGGACGCCCTTGACGATGCCGGCGCTCACCTGGCGCGACCGCTTGTGGGTCGGCCCGTAGGACATCGTGGCGTCGCCCTCGATGCCGTACTTGGCCTTGTCGTGGGTCAGCGTGTGGGCGAGCTCGGCGTTCTTGAGCAGGGCCTTGGACGGGATGCACCCGACGTTGAGGCAGACACCTCCCCAGTACTTCTCCTCCACGACGGCGACGGACTTACCGAGCTGCGCAGCTCGGATCGCCGCGACGTATCCACCGGGGCCAGCACCAAGGACGAGGACATCGAAGTGGGTCACGGGGTCCAGCCTATCCACCCGGCCGGGCGCGGCCGACCACCCGGTGGCACCTGGCTGCGCCGGGGGCGTGACGTGCCTCTCCCCCGGATTGGGTAAGTGGTCCGCGGCGGCCGCGGTCGGGACGCGAGCGCTCCTAGGTTCGGCCCGCGGTCCCCGCCCGGGCGACCGCCCGGGGCGCAGGTCGGAGCGCGGGTGGAGGTCGTCGGATGAGCGCCAGACAGGCTCTGCGGGCCATCGGCGTGCGTCGCGCCGCGGCCGCCGCGCTGCTCGCCGTCGTCCTCGCCGTCACGCTCGTGGTGGTGACGTCGCCGTTCCTCGGCGAACCGGGTGGCGGACCCGGCGGCGACGGGCGTCGTGACGCCGCGCAGGGCGAGGGCCCCACGGACGACGGCCCCGGTGGGCCGCGTGAGCCCGGTGAGCCCGGCGAGCCGGGCGACGGGGACGTCGCGGGGCCCGGTGCCACCGCCCCCCTCGGCGCCCCGCCGCCGCCCGGCTCCAGCCCCACCGGCGGCATCGAGGCGGCGCCGACCACCGAGACCACCGAGCAGCCGGGCGACGCCGTGCGCGCCGCGGACGAGGCGCAGGAGCCGACGCCGCGGGTCGACGGGCCGTTCCCCACCTCGGCCGAGAGCGCCGTCGGGCGGCTGGTGCCGTCGTACCCGGCCGACGTGGTGCCGCCGGTCCCCGGCTCGACGGTGCGCACCAGCAGCCTGTCGCCGTCCACCGAGCGCGTCCAGGTCGCGCTCGTCGCGGCCGGGGCCGGGGGCGACGAGGTCGTCGCCTTCTACCTGGCCGAGCTGCGGCGCCAGGGCTTCGAGGAGGTCGCGACCAGCGCGCTTCCCGGCCGCTCCGCCGTAGCGCTGCGCCGGGGCGGCAGCTCGGTGGTGGTGACCGTCGGTCCGGAGCGCGACGTCTACAGCCTGTTCGCCACCCTGCTGCGCGAGGACGTCTGACGTGTACGTGACCGTGCGCGAGGACCACGGCGCGCCCCCGGCCACCGCGACAACCGCACCCCGACGTCGGCGCGTGCCGCGGGTGGTCGTCACCCTCGGTCTCGTCAGCCTCCTGACGGACGTCTCGTCGGAGTCGGTCGCCGCCGTCCTGCCCCTCTACCTGACGCTCGGGCTCGGCCTGTCGACGGTCGCGTACGGCTTCGTCGACAGCCTCTACCAGGGCGTCGGCGCGCTGGTGCGGATCGCCGGCGGCTGGGGCGCGGACCGCTCCGGGCGCCCGAAGTGGGTGGCCTTCGCCGGCTACGCGACGAGCTGCGTGGCGCGGGTCGGGCTGCTGGTGGCGACCGGCGCCGGCGCGGTCGGCGCCATCGTCGCCCTCGACCGCGTCGGCAAGGGCCTGCGCACCGGGCCGCGCGACGCGATGATCAGCGCCGCGGCACCGGCAGACAGCGTGGGGCTGGCCTTCGGCGTGCACCGCGCGCTCGACACGACCGGCGCCGTCCTCGGACCGCTCGTCGCGTTCGCGTTGCTGTGGTGGATCCCCGGCGGCTACCTGACCGTCATGGTGGTCTCGCTCGGGTTCGCGCTGGTCGGGCTGGCCCTGCTGGGCCTGTTCGTCGAGGACCGGCCGCGCGTGGCGCGCCGCGACCCCGAGCGCGCTCCGAGCGCGGATCCGCCGGACGGGCCGGCGGACGGGGGTTGGCGCGAGCTGGCGTCTCCCGCCGTGCGTCGCCTGCTGGTCGTCGCCGGCCTGCTCGGGCTGGTGACGGTCGGCGACGGCTTCCTCTACCTCGCGCTCCTCGACCAGGGAGGCTTCGCGGTGCACTGGTTCCCCCTGCTCTACGTGGGCACGAGCGTCACCTACCTGCTGCTCGCCGTGCCCCTCGGTGCCCTCGCCGACCGTTGGGGCCGCGCCCGCACGATGGTCCTCGGCCACGTCGCCCTGGTGGCGGCGTACCTCGCGCCGGCGTGGCCGGTCGGCGCCCTGGGTGCCACCGTCCTCACCGTCGTGCTCCTCGGCCTGTTCTACGCCGCGACCGACGGCGTGCTCGCCGCGGTCGCGGGCCGCGTCGTGGCGCCCGCCTTCCGGGCCCGCGGCATCGCCACCGCCCAGACCGTCGTCGCGGTGAGCCGCATGGGCGCCTCCGCGGGCTTCGGGCTGCTGTGGTTCTGGGTCGGGCCGGCCAACGCGCTCCTGGTCGTCGCGACCGTGCTGGCCTGCCTGGTGCCGCCGGCCCTCCTCGCCGTGCGCGGGGTGGACCGCGCGCCGGTGCCGGCGTGACGCGGCGCGCTCGCGTCGCGGTCTTCACGGCGCTCGTCGTGCTGGTCGGCCTCGCGGCCGCGGGTCTCGCCCTGCGCCAGGCCGCCGAGCAGCGCGAGCAGGCGCGTACGCCTCCCTCGGTCGCGGTCGCCTCGCACCGGCTGACCGACCTCGCCGACCTCACCGCCGCCGGACCGGCGATCGTCTTCCGCCACACGGGGCTGGACCGCGACTACGGCCACCTCGCCGCGGTCGCCCTCGACGACCCGGCCGGTCCCCGAGCGGTCGGCGACGTGGCGTGCGACCGGGTGGCGGCGTCGCGCTCGCGCGTCTCCTGCCTCCAGGTGCAGCGGGGCGTCGTCACCCGCTACGCGCTCGTCGAGCTCGGGGCCGACCTGGAACCGCGGGCGACCACCCCGCTGCCGGGCATCCCGAGCCGCACCCGGCTCTCCCCCGACGGCTCGCTGGTCGCGACCACGACCTTCGTCACCGGCCACTCCTACCAGCAGAGCGGGTTCTCCACCGCGACCGAGATCCGGGCGACCGACGGCTCGTCGGGAGGCGACGCCGGCGATCTGGAGGACTTCCGGCTCGTCGTCGACGGCCGCGAGGTCGCCCCGGTCGACCGCAACGTGTGGGGCGTGACGTTCGTCGACGACCGGTGGTTCTACGCCACCGTCGCGACCGGCGGCGTCACGCACCTCGTGCGCGGCGACCTGACCACACGCACGCTCACCGCCCTGCGCACCAACGTCGAGTGCCCCTCGCTCTCCCCCGACGGCACGCGCCTGGCGTACAAGGTCGACGACGA
The DNA here is from genome assembly GCF_032378595.1 of Nocardioides imazamoxiresistens. Classification (NCBI taxonomy): domain Bacteria; kingdom Bacillati; phylum Actinomycetota; class Actinomycetes; order Propionibacteriales; family Nocardioidaceae; genus Nocardioides; species Nocardioides imazamoxiresistens. The sequence goes on along the minus strand of NZ_JAVYII010000007.1, from coordinate 58,597 downwards.
CGCCCCCGGCACGCACTGGTCCTTCGCGGTGCTCGACCTGGCCAGCGGCGAGGAGACCGTGCTCGCCGGCGAGACCCGGGGCGTGGACGACCAGGCGGCGTGGCTCGACGACGACACCCTGATGTACGGCGTGCCCCGCGCCGACGAGGCCGGCGTCACCGACGTCTGGTCGCTCGACGTCGAGCGCGCCGGCGCGGCGCCGCAGCTGCTCGTCGAGCAGGCCTGGTCGCCCACCGTCGTCGCCGGCCCCTGAGACCCGGCCGTCCCCGGCCGACGGGGCCGACGGGGCCGACGGGGCGGACGGGGTGTCAGCCGGCGGGACGGAACTCGAGGTCGACGAAGTAGTTGGCCGCGTCCCACGACCGGGTGGGGAAGCCGCCGCCGGCGCCGTAGACGTACCGGCCGTTGTCCTGCGCGGCCGCGGTGAGCGGCCCCGAGGCCGCCCCCGCCCTCAGTCCGCCCGGCGTCACCGAGTAGTGCCCGCGGGGCGCGAGGTAGGAGACGACGTACGACGTGCCCGCCGTCAGTCGCACGGGGGTGGCGAGGGCGGCGCTCTGCCAGCCGCTCGCGGACTCCCCGGTGAAGGTCACCCGGCCCAGGAGCCGGCCGTCCAGCGTCCAGACCGACCCGACGTGCGTGCCCGTGTTGCCGCTGCCCTTGTGGAAGCGGATCCGGGTCACGTCGCCGCTCACGCTCGGGGTGACGACGACGCCCAGCTCCACCGGGTCGGACTCGTCGACGGCCCCGATCGCCGGTGTGGTCGACCCGAACAGCGTGTGGGTCGTCGTGGTGGGCTGCTGCGCCTCGGTCTCGAACGTCCAGGTCGTCGTCGCGAGGGTGGTGCCCTCCGTCGACCGGACCCCGGAGAGCGTGGCGGTGTACGTGGTGCCGGGCGCCAGCGGCTGGGCGGGATCGAGCACCACCTCGCGCCCGTCCGCGGAGATCGACGCCGTGCCGGCCACGCTCGTCGTCCCTGCCCGCAGGGAGAGCGAGCCGGCGGAGACGGGCACCGAGAGCCGGGCGCGCACGAGGGCGTCGAGGGGCACGCCGCTCGCACCGGCGGCGGGGCTCGACTCCTCCAGCGTCACCGGCCGGGCGTCCGGCACGAACGCGACGTCGACGAAGTAGTTGGTGGCGCCCCAGCTGTAGAGCGGCATCCCGCCGGCCGCTCCGTACAGGTAGCGGCCGTTGGCGCCGCTCGAGGTGACCAGGTCGCCGGAGGTGTGCGGCTGCGCGAAGAAGTCGCGGGTCGCGGAGTAGTGGCCACGCGGCGCGAGGTAGGACACGACGTAGTCCTGGCCGGGAGCCACGGAGACCGGGGTCGACAGCGAGGCGGTCTGCCACCCCGACGCGGTCTCCCCCGCCACGTCGACCCGCGCGAGCCGACGCCCGGAGGCGTCCCACAGGGACGCGACGTGCAGGCCGTCGTTGCCCGGCCCCTTGAAGAACCGCAGCTGGGTGATCCGCCCGGGCCGCAGGACCCGGAAGGCGACCCCGACCTCCACCGGCGCGCTCTCGTCGACCGCGGCGACCTCGGGCACGGCGGAGCCGAGGAGCGTCTGCTCGGCCAGCGCGCCCGCCTCCCGGGTGCGGAAGGTCCAGGTCTGGTCGGCCAGGGTCGCGCCCGAGGTGCTGCGCAGCCCGGTGAGCGTCACCCGCACCTCCGTGTCGAGCGGCAGCGCCTGGGTCGGCACGAACCGCAGGCTCGTCCCGTCGGCGCTGCGGGTCGTGGTGCCGGCGACGGCGGCGCCGGTGTCGACCCGGGTCAGTGCGACCTGGTGGCCGGAGCCGAGCGGGGCGCTGAACGTGACGCCGACCGCGGTGGTCGGCGAGACCCCGACGGCCCCGGCGGCCGGGTCGCTCGAGACGACGGTCAGCGGGGGCTCGCGGCGCTCCACCACGACGTCGACGAGGTAGCTGGTCGCCGACGACGAGCCGGGGAAGCCCGTGCCGTACGTGTACGCGCCGGCCGTGCTGGTGACCTGCAGCGGTCCGCGGGACAGGTCGGAGGCGGCGAACGCGTTGGGGCTCGCCGAGTAGCGGCCCCCCGGAGCGCGGTAGGACGCGACGTACTCCGTGCCGGCCGTGACCGCCACCGGCGTGGCGAGCACGAGCGTCTGCCAGCCGCCGGTGGACTCGCCGGTGAACGTGCCCGTCGCCAGCGACGTGCCGTCCGCGCGCCACAGCGTGCCGGTGTGGGTGCCCGTGTTGCGCGGGCCCTTGTAGAAGCGGATCGCCGTGACGGTGCCGTCCACGCTCGGGCGGAACCGCACCCCGAGCGTCACCGGCGCCGTGTCGACGTCCTCGAGCACCGTGGGGGTGGTGCCGTCGTCGAACAGCGAGCACGGGCAGACCCCGACGGGCGAGGCGGGACGGGCCGTGGTGAAGGTCCAGGGCGTCGCGGTGAGCGAGATGCCGGCCGCGTCGCGGCCGGTGACGGTCACGGTGTGCCGCACGGCCCCGGCCAGGGGCGCGGAGGGACGGAAGGTGACGGTGCGGGTGGCGGCGTCGTACGCCGTCGCCCCGGGCACCTGCGCGCCGACGGCGTCGACGACCCGCACCGTCACGCTGGTGGCCACGACCGAGCGGGAGAAGCGCGCCGAGACCACGGCGTCGGCCGCGACCGAGGACGAGCCGGGCAGCGGGGACTGCTGGTCGAGCGTCAGCGGCGAGTCGTCGGTCATCGTCACGAGCGGGTCGACGAAGTAGTTGCTGCTGCCGAAGCTGCGGTCGGGGAACTCGCCGACGGCGGCGAACACGCCGGCCGGCGGGGCGCCGTAGCCGCCGGCGACCGACAGCGGGTCGGCGCGCCTGCCGGCCGCGTTGAACGCGTCGTCGTCGATGGCGTAGCGGCCCGCCGGCGCCGAGTACGACACCACGTAGGTCTGGCCGGCCACCACGGGCACCGGTGAGGTGAACCGGACCGTCTGCCAGCCCGTAGCGGTCTCCGAGGTGAACGTCGCGGTGGCCAGGCGGGAGCCGGTGGCCGACCACAGCGTGCCGGTGTGCGTGCCGGTGTTGCCGCTGCCCTTGTAGAAGCGCACGCCCGCGACGAACGCGTCGCGGGTCGGCGCGAAGCGCAGGCCGAGCTCGACCGCGCCGGTGTCGGCGGCCGCCGGCACCGCCGGCACGGTGGCGCCGAACAGCGAGCAGGGGCAGCTGACCTGCACGGACCGCGTCGCCGTGGGGCCGATGTTGGCGCTGTCGTCGACGGCGCGCACCAGCAGCCCGACGCTGCCGACGCCGGGCTGGACGAGGTCGAAGGTCCACGAGGTGGTGCCCGTGGCGGGCCGCCAGGTGGCGCCCGCGTCGGTCGAGACCTCGACGCCCGCGACCCGGCCGCCTCCGGTGTCGGTGGCCGTGCCCGAGTAGCGGACCACCGCGCCGTTGCGCACGGCGGCCCCGGCGGTCGGCGCCGCGACGCTCACGGTCGGCCCGGTCGTGTCCGTCGACGCCGTCGCGCGCACGAGTCCCGGCGCGAGGGTGGCGGGCTGGACGCCCATGTCTGCGAACAGGTTGACCTGGGCCTGCTGCATCCGCACGTCCGCCGGCGCCGGCGCGAACGGCGAGTCGTGCTCGGCGTCGAGACCCCAGCTCCACTGCACGCTGCCGGCGCTGAACACCAGCGCCCCGCTGGCGGCGCGGTAGAGGGTGAGGTGGTGGCGCGTGGTGCCCGGCGCCACCGTGTTGCCGTAGTCCTGCAGGTACTCCGGCACGGCCCCGACCGTGGTCGAGAGCCGCACGAGCCCCGGTGGCCGGTGCCCGTTGTCGAGGTCCTCGTTGGACTCGTAGCCGATCGTGTGCGGCGCCAGCGTCGCGGTCGTCCCGCTCGCCAGGGACGCCAGCGAGGTGCCCCGCCACAGCCGCAGCCGGCCCTCCGTGGCGCTGACCCGCAGCGCGAGGTCGCTGTAGTTGACCATGTAGGCCGTGCCCACCAGTGCGTTCTCGGGCCGGCCCGCGCCCGCCGAGGGCGGGGCCTGCCGCGGGTCGCGCCAGGTGCCGGTCCACTCCGCCGACGGGTCGATCTTGTCGTTGGCCCACGTCTCCTTGTAGGAGACGAGCGTCCGGTACGCCGTGCGCGAGGGGTCCGCGGACGGCTCCCAGCGCGTACGCCAGTAGGCCTCGTTGCCGCTGAGGAACATCAGGTGCACGCCCGCGTCGCGGGCGGCCTCGACGTGGGCGCGCTGCGCCCCGCTCCAGTACTCGTCGTGACCGACGGACAGGAACACGTCGTGGTTCGTCAGCAGGTCGCCGCGCCGGTCGGTGTCGACGCCCGCCTGGTAGGTCACGTCGTAGCCGTTGCGCTCCAGGAAGCGCACCATCGGGTACTCGTTCGCGAAGTAGAAGTCGCGTCCGCCGATGCCGCCGCGGGTCAGCACGGGACGGTTGTAGCTGACCTTGTACGCCCGCCCGTTGGCGGCGCCCCGGTAGAGGTCGGACCCGCCGTAGTCGTTGTAGGCCTGCCACGTGGTGTCGGAGGTCTGGAAGACGACGTCCGAGGTGCTGGCGTCGTCGCGCACCACGAAGGTGATGTGGCTCGCCCCGCCGGTGTCGGTGCGCTCGAGGCGGGCGACGTAGACGCCGGAGACGGCGGTGGTCGGCACCGTCCACGAGGCGGAGACCCCCCAGTTGCCGCAGTCGTAGAGCTCGGTGACCGTGTCGGTGATGCACTCGGGCTGGACCTGCGGCAGCCGGGCCGAGGGCTGGACCGAAGCGATCCGGCGCGCGCCGTCGCCGCCGTACCAGCCGGTGCGGTAGATCGTCACCGTGTACGCCCGGGCGTCGGTGTCGACCTTGAAGTCGATCCGGTCGCCGAGGTCGACGCTGATGTCGGTGGCGAAGCCCTGGATGGACTCGTCGCCGGCGCGGTCGACGTCCCACTCCTCGACCGGCGTGCCGGGCTTGGAGTTCTCGCAGGCGATCACGCTGCCCGTGGCGCAGGGGTCGACCGCGGCGGCGGCCCCGCCGGAGGTGGTCGTGGTGACCCCCAGCAGCGCGGCGCCCAGCGCCAGGACGAGCAGCACGACGGTGGGCACGGGGCGCGGTCGGGTGGTCACGGGCGCAGCGTCGGGCGCACGGTCGCGCGTCGGCGCGGGCGTGCCGGGCGAATCCCCCAGATCGGGTAGCGCGGACGGGCGTGATCCACGCCTCCTGGCCTAGAGTCGGCGCCGTGACGAACACCGAGCCGACTGCGCCCAGCCCCGTCCCCGCCACCACCGCGACGCCGGCCGAGAGCGCCCGCGCCGCCGCGGAGCGACTGGCCGAGCTCACCGGCGTCGAGCAGCACGACGTCGCCGTCGTCCTCGGCTCCGGGTGGCTGCCCGCGGTCGACATGCTCGGCGAGACCGTCGCGGAGATCGCGACCACCGACCTGCCGGGCTTCAGCGCGGCCGCCGTCGTCGGCCACTCCGGCAAGATCCGCTCGGTGCGCGCCGGGGACCGTCGCGTGCTGGTGTTCCTGAGCCGCACGCACTTCTACGAGGGCAAGGGCGTGCGCGCGGTGGTGCACGGCGTACGCACCGCTGCCGCGGCCGGCTGCCGCGCGATCGTGCTGACCAACGGGTGCGGCGGTCTCAAGGAGACGTGGACGCCCGGCACCCCGGTGCTGATCAAGGACCACATCAACCTGACCGCGACCTCCCCGATCGAGGGCGCCGAGTTCGTCGACCTCACCGACCTGTACTCCCCGCGCCTGCGCGACCTGTGCCGCACGGTGGAGCCGGAGCTCGACGAGGGCGTCTACGTCCAGTTCCCCGGCCCGCACTACGAGACCCCCGCCGAGATCGCCATGGTGCGCGCCATCGGCGGCCACCTGGTCGGGATGAGCACCACCCTCGAGGCGATCGCCGCCCGCCAGGCCGGCCTCGAGGTGCTGGGCCTCTCGCTCGTCACCAACCTCGCGGCCGGCATCAGCGGCGAGCCGCTGGACCACAGCGAGGTGCTGGAGGCCGGCCGGGCGGCCGCGACGCGGATGGGCGCGCTCCTCGGGGCCGTCGTGCCGCAGGTCTGAGCGCAGCCCCCACCCGTGCCCAAGATCACCGGCGACTCGCTGAGCTCCCACCGGGAGCAGATCCGCGAGCGCGTCTTCGCGGCGTTCGTCGACCTCGTCGCCGAGCGCAGCTTCGACGCGATCACGATGGCGCAGCTGGCCGAGCGGGCGGGGGTGGGCCGCACGACGATCTACCACCACTTCCGCGACAAGGACGCCGTCGTCGTCGCGTTCGCCACCCACGAGACCAACCGCTACCTGGCCGACCTGACCGCGGTGCTCGCCGACGCGACGACGCCGCCGGAGCGGCTGCGCCGCTACCTGCACCACCACCTGGCCGAGGGCGAGCAGTTCCACCTCGGGCTGGGCCCGCAGGTCTACGGGCTGCTCTCCGACGCCTCGCTGCGCGAGATCCGCGAGCACGTGCAGGCCGTCGAGACGGTGCTGCGCCGCATCCTCGCCGACGGCGTGTCGACCGGGGACTTCGTCGCGGACGCGGAGTCGGCGGTGCCGCTCGTCCACGCCGTGCTGGGGCCGCGCACGGTGCCGGCCGACGTCGTGGTGGCCTTCGTGCTCGGCGGGCTCAGCGCGTCGTCGGGCGACCCGGCACGCTGACGTCGTACTCGCTGACCTCGAGGCCCTGGGCGAGCAGCACGTCGAGCACCTCGGCCTTGTCGTCGGAGTCGCTCGCGCTCCCCCACAGCACCGTCGCGCCGTCGCGCAGCTCGAGCGTGATCTCGTCGACGGAGGCGACGCTGATCGAGGCCACGCGGGCCGCGGTGCGCTGCGGCATGGCAGCGACCACGCGGGAGGCCTCCAGCACCGCCTCGGAGCCCGCCTCCTCGCCGAGCTCGACGAGCGGGAGGTCGTCCGGCGGCGCGTCGAGGTCGCGGAAGGTCACGCCCTCCGCGTCGAGGGCACGGAACCGGTCGTCGGTGGAGACCACCGCGATCGCGACGCGCTCGTCGACCTCGATCCTGATGCCGTCGGGCCAGGCACGGCTCACCTCGGCGTCCCGCACGGCCGACATCGACTCGACCCGACGCTCGATGGCGTCGAGGTCGACGCGGGCCAGCGGGCGCCCCTCGGGCACCCCGGCCACCGCGCGCACCTCGTCCACCGCGAGCACGGACGTGCCCTGCACCTCGACGTCGGCCACCGCCAGCACCGACGAGAAGTAGACGAGCCAGCCGAGGCCCCCGGCGAGGGCCACGACCAGCACGGAGATCAGCGCCCAGCGCCAGCGCGACCACCGGCCGCGCCGACGGCGCTGCTCGAAGAGGACGCGGGTGTCGTCGGTCACCCCGCCCGGCCGCCCTCCAGCAGCGCGAGCACGGCCGGGCCGACGTCGGTGATGCTGCCGGCGCCCAGCGTGAGCACGAGGTCGCCGGGGCGGGCCCGGCGCACCAGCTCGGCCGCGACGTCGGCGAGCTCCGGCACGAAGGCCACGTGCTCCTCGGCGAGCGGCACGGCGCCGGCGACGAGGGCGCCCGTGACGTCGGGGTCCGCCGCCTCGCGGGCCAGGTACACGTCCGCCACCACGACCTCGTCCGCGCCGCCGAGCGCCCGCCCCATCGCCTCGCCGAAGATCCGCGTGCGCGAGACGAGGTGGGGCTGGAAGGCCACGACGAGACGGCCGTCGCCGGCCACCGAACGGGCCGCCTGCAGGTCGCCGAGGATCTCCTGGGGGTGGTGGGCGTAGCTGTCGTAGACCCGCACGCCCGCGACCTCGCCCTTCGACTCCATCCGCCGGCGCGTGCCGGCGAACGAGGCGAGACCGGCGCTGAGCGCCTCCGCGTCGAGGCCGAGCTCGATGCCCGCGACCAGCGCCGCGGCCGCGTCGAGCACGTAGTGGCGCCCGGGGATCTGCAGCCGCACGGGACCGACCTCGACGCCCCCGGTCGACGCCAGCGAGAAGGTCGAGGTGGTGCCGGCGAAGGACACGTCGACGACCCGCCAGTCCGCCTCGTCGCTCTCCCCCACCCCGAGCGCCCGGATCCCGCGCGCGCGGGCCGTCGCCACGAGGTCGGCCGCGCCCGGGTCGTCGACGCAGGCGACGAGCAGGCCGCCGGGCTCGATCCGCCCGAGGAACTCCTCGAACGCCCCGCGGTAGGCCTCCTCGGTGCCCCAGACGTCGAGGTGGTCCGCCTCCACGTTCGTGACCACCGCGACGCGGGGGCGGTAGACGAGGAAGGCGCCGTCGCTCTCGTCGGCCTCCGCCACGAAGAGCGCACCCGCGCCGTCGTGGGCGTTGGTGCCGGTCTGCGCCAGCTCGCCGCCGACCGCGTACGAGGGGTCCGCCCCCGCGGCGACCAGGGCCGTGGTGAGCAGCGAGGTCGTGGTGGTCTTGCCGTGGGTGCCGGCGACCGCGACGACGTCGCGGTCCGCCATCACGGCCGCGAGGCCCGCGGAGCGGGGCAGCACGCGCAGTCCGCGGGCGTACGCCTCGACGACCTCGGGGTTGTCCTCGCGCACGGCGGTGGAGACCACCAGCGTGTCGGCGTCGCCGACCTGTGCGGCCGCGTGGCCCACGTAGGTCGTCGCCCCCGCGGCGGCCAGCGCGTCCAACGTGCTGGACGCGGCGCCGTCGCTGCCGGAGACCCGGATGCCGCGCGCGAGCATGATCCGCGCGATGGCCGAGAGGCCGGCACCTCCGATGCCGACGAAGTGCACGGCCCCCAGCCGGTCGGCGGGCAGGATCTCGTCGGGGACGGGCACCCTCATCGGGCACCCCCGCCGGCGCCGGCCGCCTCGACGACGATCTCGGCCAGCCGCTCGTCGGCGTCCCGCGGGATCAGCGCCGACGCGGCGGCCCCCATCGCGGCCAGTCGCGCGGGGTCGTTCGCGAGACCGGGGACGGTGGCCCCGATCCACTCCGGGCTCAGGGCGTCGTCGGCGACGAGCAGGCCGCCGCCGGCGTCGACCACGGGGCGGGCGTTGAGCTCCTGCTCGCCGTTGCCGATCGGCAGGGGCACGAAGACGGCCGGCAGGCCGACGGCCGCGGCCTCGGTGACGCTCGAGGCCCCGGAGCGGCAGAGCACCAGGTCGGCGGCGGCGTACGCCAGGTCCATCCGCTCCACGAAGTGCTCGACCACGTAGGGCACGTCGGCCACGCGCTCCGGCGCGGCCTCGCCCTTCGGGCCCACGACGTGCAGCACCTGCACCCGGGCCGCGCCGAGTGCGCCCGCGGAGGCCGCGACCGCCTGGTTGAGGCGTCGCGCGCCCTGCGACCCGCCGGTGACGAGCAGCGTCGGCAGGTCGGGGTCGAGACCGAACCGGGCGCGCGCCTCGGCCCGCAGCGCGCCGCGGTCGAGGGTGGAGATCATCTGCCGGATGGGCAGGCCGACGTAGGTGGCGCGCGGCAGCGGCGTGTCCGGGAAGCTGACCGCCACGCGCTGCGCGACGCGGGCGCCGACCTTGTTCGCGATGCCCGGCAGCGCGTTCTGCTCGTGGACCACGAGCGGGAGCCGGCGTCGTCGCGCGGCCAGGTAGACGGGCATGGAGACGTAGCCGCCGTAGCCGACCACCACGTCGGGCCCGAACCGGTCGATGACCGCCCCGGCCTCCTTGACCGCCGCGCGCAGGCGCTTCGGCACCATGGCGAGGTCGGCGTTGGGTCGCCGCGGCAGCGGCACCGGGGGGATCAGCGCCAGCTCGTGGCCCGCCGCGGGCACCACCCGCGTCTCGAGGCCCCGCGCCGTGCCGACGCAGAGGATCTCGGTGGCCGGGTCGCGCCGCGTCAGTGCGTCGGCGGTCGCCAGCAGCGGGGAGGTGTGGCCGGCGGTCCCACCGCCGGCGAGCAGCACTCGCACGTGTCGGGCCTTCCTTCTCTTCTCTGGTCGTGGGCTGTCCTGCTCCGGCCGGTCGAGCCGGTGGCTCAGCGCGGCACGCGCCGCCGGGCCGCCAGCGCGGCCGCGGCCGCCGGCTCCCGTCGGGCGAAGAGGATCAGCAGACCGAGCGCGACCAGCGACGGCACCAGCGCCGACCCACCGTAGGAGACGAGCGGGAGCGGGATGCCGATGACGGGCAGCAGCGTGAGGACCATACCGACGTTGATCATGGCCTGGCCCAGCAGCCACACCACGATGCCGAAGCTGGCGTAGCGCACGAACGGGTCCTCGGTCGACGTCGCGAGCCTCACGCCCGCGACCGCGATCGTGAGGAACAGTCCGAGCACCAGCACGGTGCCGACCAGGCCGAGCTCCTCGCCGAGCACGGCGAAGATGAAGTCCGTGTGCGCCTCGGGCAGGTCGCCCCACTTCTGCTGGCTCGCGCCGATCCCCTGGCCCAGGACGCCGCCGGAGGAGAGCGCGAACAGGCCGTGCGCCGGCTGCCAGCCGGCGTCGTGGAAGTCCTCGAAGGGGTTCGCGAAGTTCGTGATCCGGCGCATCCGCTCGGCACTGGTCCAGGTCAGCACGAGCAGGGCGACACCCACCACCGACAGCGCGACGGCGAAGAAGCGCACCGGGAAGCCGACCACCCACAGCAGTGCGAACGCGATCGCGAAGAACACCAGCGCGGTGCCGAGGTCGCGCTGCCACAGCACCAGTCCGATCATGCCGGCCACGACCGGGAACACGACCGGCACCAGCATGTGCCGCACGTTGCCCAGCATCTTCTCCTTGCGGGCGTACACGTCGGCCGCCCACAGCACGATCGTCAGCTTCGCCAGCTCGGAGGGCTGGATCTGCACCGGCCCGAGCGCGAGCCAGTTCGTGTTGCCGCCGACCTCGCGACCGAGGCCGGTCTGGGTCAGGCCGAGCAGCACCGCGACCACCGGGAGCGCCAGCCAGGTCAGCATCCGCACGACCCGCATCGGGATCCGGCTGACCACCAGCACGCCCACGACCGCGATGGCCGCCCACATGAGCTGGCGGCGCACGACCGTGTAGGAGTCGCCGGTGACGCGGTAGGCGTACACGCTCGAGGCGCTCAGCACCATGACCAGGCCGATCACCATCAGCAGCGACGACGCGGCGAGGAGCAGGTAGTACGGCGTCAGGGGGCGCTGCAGGGTGCGCTGGAGCGCGTCGGCCCACGGCGCACGACGTCCGCGGCGACCGGACCAGGGCCGAGGAGGTCGGACCGGCGGGTCGTCGAGCGTGGTCACCCGGCAGCTCCCTCCCTCGGTCCGGCCCCGGAGGGCCCCGTCAGTCCTGCGCGGCCCTCCGTCGGACGGCCGCGGCGAACGCGTCCCCGCGAGCGCCGTAGTTGGCGAACATGTCCATGGACGCGCACCCCGGGGCCAGCAGCACGGTGTCGCCCTCGCGGGCGAGGCCCGCTGCGGCCCCGACGACGCGCGCCATGGGATCGCCGTCGGCAGAAGTGTCGTCCTCACCGAGCACGATGAGCGGGACCTGCGGGGCGTGTCGCGACAACGCGTCCGCGATCACGTCCCGGTCGCGGCCGTAGACCACGGCGCCGCGCAGCCGGTCCGCGACGGCACGGACCAGGTCGTCGAAGCGCGCGCCCTTCGCCAGGCCCCCGGCCACCCAGACCACGGGGTCGTACGCCTGCAGCGACGACTGCGCGGCGTGCGGGTTCGTCGCCTTGGAGTCGTCGACGTAGCGCACCCCGTCGACCTCGCCGACGTCGGCGATGCGGTGGCCGTCGGGACGGAACGAGCGCAGGCCGTCACGCACCGCCTGCTGGGAGACGCCGTGGGCGCGGGCCAGCGCCGCGGCGGCGAGGGCGTTGGCGACGAAGTGCGGCGCGGGAGAGGCCAGGTCGCCGATCGTGCACAGCTCGGCCGCGCTCGTGTGCCGCTCCTCGATGAACGCCCGGTCGACCAGGATGTCGTCGACGACGCCCAGCATGCTGGGGCCCGGCGTGCCGAGGGTGAACCCGATGGCGCGCGCGCCCTCGGTGACGTCGGCCTCCCGCACCATGTCCTCGGTGGCGGGGTCGGCGACGTTGTAGACGCAGGCGCGGCGGACGCGCTCGTAGACGCGGGCCTTGTCGGCCCCGTAGGCGGCGAGGTCGGCGTACCAGTCCAGGTGGTCCTCGGCGAGGTTGAGCACCGCCGCGGACTCCGCCGCCATCGAGTCGGTGTAGTGCAGCTGGAAGCTCGAGAGCTCGACCGCGAGGACGTCGTAGCCCGCCGGGTCCATCACGGCCTCCACGACCGGGCGGCCGACGTTGCCGACGGCGGCGCTGCGCAGCCCGGCTGCCTCGAGGATCGCGTGCAGCATCTGCACCGTCGTGGTCTTGCCGTTCGTGCCGGTCACCGCCAGCCACGGCGCGGGACGCTCGGGGTCGCGCAGGCGCCAGGCCAGCTCGACCTCGCCCCACACGGGCACCCCGCGGGCCGCGGCCTGCGCGAGCAGCGGGGCGTCCGGACGCCAGCCCGGCGACGTCACGAGCACGTCGACGTCCTCCGGCAGGACCGCGGTCGCGCCCTCGCCGAGCCGGACCGTGGCCCCGAGGACCTCCAGCAGCTCGGCCTTCTCCGGCCGGTCGCCGGCGCTCGACTCGTCGAGCGCCGTCACCTGCGCGCCGAGGTGGGTCAGGTTGTCGGCGGCGGCGAAGCCGGAGACGCCGAAGCCGGCGACCACCGCGCGCACGCCGTCCCAGGGGTCGCGCTGGCCCAGGGTGTCGAGGTCCGGCGAGGTCACAGGTTGGCCACCCATTCCGCGTAGAAGATGCCCATGCCGGCCGCCACGAAGATGCCCGTGATGATCCAGAAGCGGATCACGACGGTGACCTGCTCCCAGCCGAGCATCTCGAAGTGGTGGTGCAGGGGGGCCATCCGGAAGATCCGCTTGCCGCCGCTGACCTTGAAGAAGCCGACCTGCAGCATCACCGAGAGCGTCTCGAGCAGGAACAGTCCGCCGAGCACCACGAGCAGCAGCTCGGTGCGGGTCAGGATGGCGAGGCCGGCGAGCGCCCCGCCGAGCGCCAGCGAGCCGGTGTCGCCCATGAAGATCCGCGCGGGCGAGGCGTTCCACCACAGGAAGCCGAAGCAGGCACCGGTGATCGCCGCCGCCACGATCGCGAGGTCGAGCGGGTCGCGGACCTCGTAGCAGTAGCCGACCGACGAGCCCGGCGGGCAGATCTGGTTGAACTGCCAGATGTTGACCAGCGTGTACGCCCCGAAGACCATCGTCGCCGCGCCCGCGGCCAGGCCGTCGAGCCCGTCGGTGAGGTTCACGCCGTTGCTGGTGCCCGCGATGATCAGCCAGATCAGCAGCACCGCCAGGATCGCGGGCAGGGCCAGCCACTCGATGTCGCGCAGGAACGACACGTTCGTCGAGGCCGGGGTGCGTCCGTTCGTCGGCGACTCCAGCCAGGGCGAGAGCGCCAGGACGCCGAAGGTGAGCGCGATGAGGGTCTGGCCGACCATCTTCGCCTTGCTGCGCAGACCCAGGCTGCGCTGCTTGTAGATCTTGATGAAGTCGTCGAGGAAGCCGACCATGCCGAGGCCGACGAACAGGAACAGCAGCAGCCACGCCGAGGCCGACGGAGGCGTCCACGTCACCAGCTTCGCGACGAGGTAGCCCAGCACCGACGCGAAGATGATGACGATGCCGCCCATCGTGGGCGTGCCGCGCTTGGTGTGGTGCGACGTCGGACCGTCGTCGCGGATCTCCTGGCCGTAGCCCTTGGCCGACAGCACGCTGATCGCCACGCGTGTGCCGAGCAGGGACAGCACCAGCGCGAGTCCACCCCCGAGCAGGATCGCTCTCACGTCGTCGGTCCTCCCTCTCCGGCCCTTCCGGCCTCTCCGGTCGCCCCGGTCGCTGCGGCTCCCGCGGCCGCGCCCAGCAGACCGTCGGCGACGACCTCGAGGGCGACCCCGCGCGACGCCTTGACCAGCACCACGTCGTGAGCCGAGACATTGTCACCCAGCCAGGCGAGCGCCTCGTCCCGGGTGGGTGTGACGACGGTCTCCACGTCGCCGGCGGCCCGGGCCCCGGCGGCGATCCGTCCGGCCGCCCCGGCACCCTCGGCTCCCCCGACGGCGACCAGCACGTCGACGCCGGCCTGCGCCACCGCGCGGCCGAGGCGCTCGTGCTCCTCGTCCGCGCCGGCGCCGAGCTCGCGCATCTCCCCCAGCACCGCGACGGCGCGTCCCGGCCGTCCCGCGGCCATGGCGACCAGCGCGTCGATCGCGGCGCGCATCGAGGCGGGGTTGGCGTTGTACGCGTCGTTGACCACCACGAGCCCGTCGGCCCGCTCGGTGACCTCCATGCGCCAGCGCGAGGCGGGCCGGGCCGCGGACAGGGCCTCGACGACGGTCTCGAAGTCCAGGCCGCGGCACAGGGCGAGGGCGGCGGCCGCGGCCGCGTTGGGCACCTGGTGGGCGCCGGAGGCCGCGAGGCGCAGCGGCGCCCAGGCGCCGGCGTACCCCAGCTCCACGCTGGGGCGCCCGAGCGCGTCGAGCTCCAGGCCGCGCCAGCTCACGTCCCCGGCCTCGCCGAAGGTCAGCACCGGGGCCGCGGTGCGCGGGCGCATGGCCGCCACCCGGGGGTCGTCCGCGTTGAGCACCGCGTGCCCGTCCGCGGGCAGCGCCTCGACGATCTCGCCCTTGGCGCGCGCGATGTTGTCGACCGAGCCGAACTCGCCCACGTGCGCGGTGCCGACGTTGAGCACGGCGGCGACGCGGGGCGGGGCGATGTCGCAGAGGTACGCGATGTGGCCGACGCCGCGCGCCCCCATCTCGACCACGAGGTGGCGGGTGTCCGCGTCGGCCTGCAGCACCGTGAGGGGGACGCCCAGCTCGTTGTTGTGGTTGGCGAGGGTGGCGACCGTCGGGGCGTCGGCGGCCAGCACCTGGGCCAGGTAGTCCTTGACCCCCGTCTTGCCCTGGCTGCCGGTCAGCGCGACGACGCCGGCGTCGACGCGCTCCAGCACCGCGCGGGCGAGGCGTCCGAGGGCGACCGTGGTGTCCGGGACCAGCACGGCGGGGACACCGACGGGTCGCTGGGCGAGCACCGCGGCGGCGCCGGTCGCGACGGCGCGCTGCGCGTAGTCGTGGCCGTCGACGTGCTCGCCCGGCACGGCGACGAAGAGGCCGCCGGGGGCCACGTCGCGGCTGTCCAGGGTGGCGACGCCGTCGACGACGACGTCGCCGCCGGACCCGTCGCCGTCACCGGCCGTGCCGTCGACGGTGCCGCCGACCGCGGCGGCGATCTCGGCGAGGGTGAGGGGGATCATCGGCGCTCCTGCACGGCTCGGGCCTCCTCGGCGGCGACCACGCGGTCGTCGAAGGGGTGCACGACCCCGGCGACCTCCTGGCCGGTCTCGTGACCCTTGCCGGCCACCACGACGATGTCGCCCGGACGCGCGGCCGTCACGGCGTGGCGCACCGCGGCGCGCCGGTCGCCGATCTCCACGACCTGGGCGCGGGTGTCCTCGGGCACCTCCGCGGCGCCGGCCAGCACGGCGGCGCGCACGGCGGCGGGGTCCTCCGTGCGGGGGTTGTCGTCGGTGACCACGAGGACGTCGGCCAGCTCCGCACCGATGCGACCCATCAGCGGCCGCTTGCCCGGGTCGCGGTCGCCGCCGGCGCCGAGCACGAGGAGCACCCGCCCGCTCGTCAGCGGCCGCAGCGTCGACAGGGCCGCCGCCACGGCGTCGGGCTTGTGGGCGTAGTCCACGACCAGGGTGAAGTCCTGCCCGACGTCGACGCGCTCGAGCCGGCCCGGGACGCCGCCGGAGCGGGCGAGACCGTCGGCGACGGCCGCCAGGTCCTGCCCGGCCTCGACCAGGGCCGCCAGCGCCGCCAGCGCGTTGGCCACGTTGAAGTCGCCGGGCAGCGGCACCGTCGTGGTCTCCACCGCCCCGCCCGGGCCGTGCACGGTGAAGCGCGAGCCCTCGGGCTCCGCGACGACGTCGTCGACCCACCAGTCGGCGGCGCCGGGCCGCAGCGAGAAGGTGCGCACCTCCAGGCCCGCCTCGGCGGCCAGGCCGACGAGGCGTCGGCCGTGCTCGTCGTCGACGTTGACGAGCGCCCGGCGCGCACGCTGCGGGGTGAACAGCGACGCCTTCGCCGCGAAGTACTCCTCCACGTCCGCGTGGAAGTCCAGGTGGTCGCGCCCCAGGTTGGTGAAGACGGCGACGTCGAACACGACGCCGTCGACGCGTCCGAGCACCAGCGCGTGGCTGGAGACCTCCATGGCGCAGACCTCGACGCCGTCCTCCACCATCCGCGCGAACAGGCCGTGCAGGTCGGGCGCCTCGGGGGTGGTCAGCGAGGTGGGGACGTCGACCCCGCGCACCCGCGTACCGACCGTGCCGACCACCGCGGCCGGCGTGCCCGCAGCGGTCAGGGCCGCCTCCGCCAGCCGCGTGGTCGTGGTCTTGCCCTGGGTGCCGGTGACGGCGACCGTCGCCATCCGCTCCGCCGGGCGCCCGTGCAGGCGCGCGGCCAGCGACCCGAGCACCGCCCGCGGGTCGGGGACGGTGAGCACGGGTACGCCCGCTCCCCCGGCCGCCACGAGCCGGGCGGCGCCGTCGGGGTCGGTGAGCACGGCCACCGCGCCGGCGGCCAGGGCGTCGGCCGCGAAGTCGGCGCCGTGCGCCCGGGCGCCGGGCAGGGCCGCGTAGAGGTCGCCGGGGGCCACCCGGCGCGTGCTGAGGGTGACACCGCGCACCGCGACGCCGTCGGCACCGTCGGCACCGGCCGGGCCCTGCGCGCCGACCCACCGTGCGACGTCGCCGAGCGCGACGCTCGGGGCGGAGCGCGGGCGCGCCGCGGCGAGGGCGTCGTCGGTCGGGGGGCTCGGAGGCGTCGACATCACCCGGGGCAGCCTAGTCCGGCGGCCGGTCACCACTCGACGGGCATGTCGGAGGGCGCGGCGCCCGTGGGCGCGACCGCGTACTTGCGCAGCAGGTGGGACATCACCTGCGCGAAGGCGGGCGCCGCGACCGTGCCGCCGCCCCCGCTGTCGGGGTCCTGGACGACGACGTAGACGGTGAACTGCGGGTCGTCGGCGGGCGCGAAGCCGGCGAAGCTGACGGTCGTGCCGTCGTACCCGCCGTCGACCGCGCGCTGCGCCGTGCCGGTCTTGCCCGCCACCCGGTAGCCGGGGATCTGCGCGCCCGGGGCGACACCGGCCTCGGGGTCGACGACGCGCTCCATCATCTCGGCCGTCATCCGGGCGGCCTCGGCGCTGACGACCTGCCGGGTCGTGCGCTGGTCGGTGCCCACCTGCGTGCCGTCCGCGGTCGTCGCGCTGCCCTCGACGAGGCACGGGGAGACGTACAGGCCGTCGTTGGCGATGGTGTTGATGGCGCTGGCCATCTGCAGGGCGTTGACCGACAGCGACTGCCCGAACGCGATGCGGTCGTGCTCCATCTGGGTCCACGCCTCCGGCGCGGGCAGCGTGCCGGCCGCCTCGCCGCGGATACCGACGTCGGTGGCCTGGCCCAGGCCGAAGTCCTGCAGGTAGCCGTACAGCTCCTCGGAGGTGAAGGCGTCGTTGGCCAGCACCGTGCCGATGTTGGAGGACTTGGCCAGCACGCCGGCCAGCGTCAGGCGCAGCGTGTCGTGGTCCCAGTAGTCACCGATGCGCTGCCCCTGGCGCTCCAGGTAGGGCGGCACCGTGACCCGGGTCGAGGCCGTCACCTTGCCGGCGTCGATGAGCGCCGCCATGGTGAGCGCCTTCTGCACCGAGCCCGGCTCGTAGACGTCGTTGAGGGCCCGCGAGCCGAGGTCGCTCTCGTCGGCCAGCAGCGGGTTGTTGGCGTCGTAGGTCGGGTAGTCCGCCAGGGCCAGGATCTCCCCGGTCTGCACGTCCTGCGCGACGATCGTGCCGGACTCGCCGCCCCACTCGTCGACCGTCTGGCGCAGCACCTGCTGCGTGTACCACTGCACGTCGCGGTCGATCGTGATCGTCAGGTCCGTCCCGTCGACCGGCTCGGTCTCCGAGTTCTCGCCCAGCGGGATCCGGTTGCCGCCGCCCACGCGGTACTGCGCCGCGCCGTCGGTGCCGGCGAGCTGCTCGTCGAACGTCAGCTCCAGGCCGGCCAGCGGCTCGTCGGTGCCGATGAAGCCCAGGAGGTTCGCGGCGACCTCGTCGGCCGGGTAGTCCCGGACCGGGTCGGCCTCCGTGTAGACGCCGCGGAACCCCGCGTCGGAGATGTCGCGCACGACCTGCAGCGCCGTCGTCGACGGCACCCGCCGGGCGATGTACTCGTAGCGGCTGCCGTCGGTGCGCAGGCTCTCGAGCGTGGAGAAGTAGTCGGCGCCCAGCCCGTCCGCGAGCATCCGCGCGATCTCGGGGGCGTCGTCGGAGGTCTGCGACGGGTCGGCGATGACCATCAGGCCCTCCACCGAGGCGGCCAGCGGGTCGCCGTTGCGGTCGAGGATGTCGCCGCGGGCCGCGGGCAGGACCACCTCGCGCGTGCCCCGCGCGGCCGCCATGGCCGCGTACTCCCCCGGGTCGATGCCCTGCAGCTGCACGAGCCGGGCGGCGAAGAGCGAGACGACCATCGCGATCATCACCAGACCGATCCGCATCCGCACGTGCGCGGAGCCGCGGCGGCCGGACCAGCGGCGCGTACGCCGGGGGGCGGGGCGTGGGGGCACGGGCTCGTCGCTCCTCGGGTCGTGGACGTCGGTCGGGCTGACCGGTCACCTCATGGTGCCGGAGGGCCTGAAGTGACGGTTGCTGCTGATGGGGCTGATGAGGCTGGTGTGACCTGTGCTGCTCTTGATACTCCCTCCGCACGCCGAGTCGGCGGAGGCGACGCGTGTCGTCAGGGGGCCTGCTGCTGGCCCTGCTGCTGGCCCTGCTGCTGGGGCGCCTCGACGCCCTGCTGCTCCTGCTGCTGCGCCGTCGGGGCCCCGTCCTGCGCGGCACCCTGCTCGGCTCCCTGCGCGGCACCCTGCTCGGGCGTCGCGGGCTGCTCCGGGGCCACCGTCTCGGCGGGCACCTCGCGGACGATCGGCGCCGGCGTGAGGACCGAGGGCTTGGCGGGCTCCGGCGTGCTGACGTCGAGGGCGTCGTCGGCCGAGGCAGGCTCGCCCTGCACCACCACGGCCCCCTCGCGCAGGTCGAGGATCGCCGGCGTCACCGCCGGCACCATCCCCTGCGCGACGGCCGCCTCGGCGAGCCGCTGCGGGTCGCGCAGCTGCTCCACCTCGCCCTTGAGCGTCTGCTGCCGGGCCGTGAGCACCTCCGCGCGCTCCTCGAGCGCCGCGCCCGTGAACGCGGCCTGCTGCATCGAGGTGTTGAACAGCAGCAGCCCGACCGTGCCGGCGAGCAGCACGGCGGAGACGAGGATGACGAAGGGCACGCGCGGAGCCCGGGCCCGCACCCGCGGGACCACCTCCAGGCGGGCGCGCTCGACCGCCTCCTCGGCGAACCGAGGGACCACCTTCCAGCGCTGCGGTGACGTGCTCATCGTCGGCGTCCTCCCGTCCGGTCCTGTCCCTGCCCGTCCCTGCCCGTCCTGCCAGATGTGCCGCCGCTCCTGCCGGCGCTCCCACCGGGGTCTCGACGACGGACCCGCTCGGCGGCGCGCAGCCGCACCGACGCCGCCCGCGCGTTCGCCGCGATCTCCGCCTCGTCGGCCTTCTCCGCGCCGCGCGTGACGAGCCGCAGCTCCGGCTGCGCCTCCTCGGGCACGAACGGGAGGTCGTCGGGCGCCTCGGTGCGCGCACCCGCGGCGAAGGCCCGCTTCACCAGCCGGTCCTCCAGCGAGTGGTACGACTCCACGACCACGCGACCGCCGATCCCCACCGCGTCGAGGGCGGCCGGCAGGGCGCGGCGCAGCACGCCGAGCTCGTCGTTGACCTCCATCCGCAGCGCCTGGAACGTGCGCTTGGCCGGGTGGCCGCCGGTGCGGCGCGCCGGCGCCGGGATGGCCGCGTACAGCAGCTCCACCAGCCGTGCCGAGGTCGTGAACGGCTCGTCCGCCCGTGTCCGCACGACGGCGTCGGCGATCCGGCGGGCGAACTTCTCCTCGCCGAAGTCGCGCAGCACCCGGGTCAGCTCGGGGGCCTCGTAGGTGTTGAGGACGTCGGCGGCCGTCGGGCCGCGCGTGGGGTCCATCCGCATGTCGAGGGGGGCGTCGGCGCGGTACGCGAAGCCACGGTCGAGCTCGTCGAGCTGGAGCGACGAGACCCCCAGGTCGAACAGGACGGCGCCCGCGCCGCCCACCGGGTCGAGACCGCGCTCGGCCAGCACGTCGGGGATCTCGTCGTAGGTGGCGTGCGCGGCGTCGAAGCGACGACCGAAGCGCTCGAGCCGACGGCCGGCGCGGGCGAGCGCCTCGGGGTCGCGGTCGATCCCGATCACCACGGCGTCGGGCAGCCGCTCGAGCACCGCCTCCGAGTGACCGCCCATGCCGAGCGTGCAGTCGACGAGCACCGCCCCCGGGGTCGCGAGGGCCGGGGCGAGCAGCTCGACCACCCGGTCGAGCAGGACGGGTACGTGGGCGTGCGCGGGCGCGTCGTCCTCGGGGACGTCGCTCACCGCGGTCCCCCCTGCGGGAGCACCACGAGCACGTCGACCGTCATCGCCCGACCCCTCACGCCTCGACCCTCGACCCGATACGGAAATGACGTACGGCCAGGTCCCTGCCCGCCTCCGGTCGCGGTCTGGAACCGGGGAAGGTGCCCCAGACCGGGAGGAGGCGGGCCCGAGACCTCGCCGTACGTCACTGTTCTGTTGCTGCTGTTCCTGCTGTCGTGCCCGTCCTGCTGCCGCCCCGGCTCAGACGCCGGGGAAGACCTCTTCGCTGAGGGCCGAGAACCTCGGCTCCTGCTCGGCGCTGTACGCCGCCCACGAGTCGGGGTTCCAGATCTCCAGGTGGTTCATGACTCCCACCACGACGACGTCCTTCTCGAGCCCCGCGTACTGCCGGAGCACCGGAGGGATGCCGATGCGGCCCTGCTTGTCGGGTGCCTCGTTCGAAGCGGCGGCGAAGAGCATGCGCATGTAGTCGCGCGTGCCCTTGTCGGTGATCGACGCCTCCTGCAGACGCGCCGTCAACCGCTCGAAGCCCGCGAGCGACCACACGGACAGAGAGTTCTCCTGCCCACGCGTGACCACGAGCCCCTCGGCCATCGCCTCTCTGAACTTGGCGGGCAGGAAGAGCCGCCCTTTGTCGTCGATCTTGGGCGTGAAAGTGCCGACGAACACCGGCCACCTCCACTCGACGAGCGATGACTCCCCACTGCTCCCGTGCGCTCCACTTTACTCCACTTTCCTCCCTACGCAACCACCAGCGCTCCACCGCGCCCCCTTTCGCCCCTTTTCGCTCTCCCTCGGCTGGCTGGAGCCGTCGCGCTTCGGACGGCGAAGTGGGGCGTGGGGGTGCGTTCGCCCGCCCGTCGGGGCACTGAGGGGACGCCGGCCGGGCGGCTCTCGCCCGGGGTGGGGCGAGGTGGAGGGCTGGTGGGGACACGCAGCCGGCGGTGGAGCGCCGGGGAGGGCCGGGGCCGATTCCGGTCCCGATCCGGCGCACCACCGGCGCGGCGTTGCCCTCCGGCCCTACGGTGGTGGCGCACCGGGCGCGACGAGAGACGAGGGACCGATGAGCAGTGGGCAGCACTCCGACGCGCAGACCGTGGCACGCACGGCGGCACGGATCCGGCGCAACGTCGAGAAGGTGATCGAGGGCAAGGGCGACGTCGTCGGCTCGGCGGTCGTCACGCTGCTCGCCCAGGGCCACCTCCTGCTCGAGGACGTCCCCGGGGTCGGCAAGACGATGCTGAGCAAGGCGTTGGCCCGCAGCATCGACTCGTCGGTGCGGCGCATCCAGTTCACGCCCGACCTGCTGCCGTCGGACGTGACCGGTGTCTCCGTCTACAACCAGGAGACGCGGGCCTTCGAGTTCCGCCCCGGCGGCGTGTTCGCCAACATCGTCATCGGCGACGAGATCAACCGGGCCTCACCCAAGACGCAGTCGGCGCTGCTGGAGTGCATGGAGGAGCACCAGGTCACCGTCGACGGCTCGACCTACGCGCTCGAGGCCCCCTTCATGGTCGTCGCGACCCAGAACCCCGTCGAGATGGAGGGCACGTACGCCCTGCCCGAGGCGCAGCGCGACCGCTTCATGATGCGCGTGTCCCTCGGCTACCCGCCCGAGGCGGCCGAGGTGGCGATGCTCGCCCACCACACGGGCCGCGACCCGTTGGCGGACCTCGAGCCGGTCACGGACGCCGCCGAGATCCGCAAGCTGGTCGGCATCGTCGCGCAGACCTACGTCGCCGAGCCGGTCCAGCGCTACGCCGTCGCGATCGCTCGGGCCACCCGGTCGACCCCCGAGATCGCGCTCGGCGCCTCGCCGCGCGCCACCCTCCACCTCGTGCGCGCCGCCCAGGCGCTCGCCGCGGTCGGCGGCCGCGACTTCGTCCTGCCCGACGACGTCCTCGCGCTCGCGGTGCCGGTGCTGGCCCACCGGGTCGCCCTCCACGCCGACGCGGGCGGCGGGCACCGGGCGGCCGCCGAGGTGGTGCACCGCGCCGCGTCGAGCGTCCCGGTGCCGCGCCGGTGAGTCCCGGCGCCCGGCCGCGCACCGAGCTCAGCGTCCGTGGTCGGGCCTTCGTCGCCGCCGGTCTCACCGCGGTGGCGTGCGCCGTGGTGCTCGGCCAGCCCGCCCTGGTGGGGGCCGGCGTCTTCGCCTGCGCCGTCCCGCTCGTCAGCCTCCTGACCACGCGGTCGGGCCGGCTCGACGTCCACGTGCGCCGTGCCCTGGTGCCCGGCCACGTCGACGTCGGCGCGCCGGCGCAGGTCTCGTTGGCCATCGGCACGGCGGGAGCGGCGCCCCGCGGCGTGCTGCTGGTCGAGGACCGGGTGCCGTACGTCCTCGGCCAGCGCGCTCGGGTCGTGGTGCGCGGCGTGCACGGCGCGTGGCACGACACCGTCACCTACGAGGTACGCCCCGAGGTGCGCGGCCGCTACGAGGTCGGCCCCGCCAGTGTCCGCGCCCGGGACTCCTTCGGGATGGTGGAGGCCGTGCGCGGCTTCAGCCGGACCTCCACCCTGACGGTGCGGCCGCGGGCGACCCCGCTGCCCCGGATCCGCCTCGAGGGCGGTTCCGGCGCCAGCGGCGAGGACCGCCCCCGCGCCGCCGCGGTGGGCAGCGCCGAGGACGCCAGCGTGCGCGAGTACCGCCGCGGCGACGACCTGCGCCGCGTGCACTGGCGCACCACGGCCCGCACCGGCGACCTCATGGTGCGCCGCGAGGAGGACCCCTGGCAGGCGCACGCCACCGTGCTGCTCGACAACCGCGCGTCGGCCCACGACGGGCAGGGCCTCGGTTCCTCCCTCGAGCACGCCGTCGAGCTGGCCGCGTCGATCTGCGCCCACCTGTGCCGGGAGGGCTACACCGTGCACCTCGTGGACGCCAACGGGACCAGCGCCCTGGCCGGGCCCGGGACGGGCGGCGCGGCGGCGGCCCTCGACCTGCTGGCGGTCGTCGGGCTGTCGACCCGCACCGACCTCGCCCGCTTCGGCGACCACTCGCGCGGCGGCGAGCGGCACGTGACGGTCGCGGTGCTCGGCCGCGCCGCCCCCGGCGACCCGACGACGCTCGCCGGCGTCGCCCGCCGCGGCACCACCACGCTGGCCGCCGTCCTCGACGTCGAGCGGTGGGCGCTCGAGAGCCCGGCAGGTGACGCGTCCGCACCGCCCCGCTGGCTGGCGTCCCAGGGCTGGCGCAGCACGGCGGTCGGGCCCCACGACCCGCCCGACCGGGTGTGGGGCGCCCTGGGCCGGAGGCGTCGATGAGCGGCGGGGTCGTCGGCCGGGTGCTGCGACCGACGGCCACCGCCGCGCTCGCGATGGCGACCGCGATCGTCGTGCTGCAGTCCTGGGACGGGTTCACCACGGACCGCTCCCAGCTCGTCGTGCCCGCCGTGGTCGGCGGCGCCGCCCTCGTGCTGAGCGGCGCGCTCGCCCGGCTCGCGCGGCTCCCGGCCGTCGTGACCGCCCTCGTGCAGCTGGCGGTGGCGGTGCTGCTGGGCACCGCGATCGTCGCGGGCGCCTGGCCGGGGCCCGGCGCGTTCGGGGAGGTCGTCGACCGGCTCGCGGACGCGACGGACGCGGCTCGGGCGTACCCGCCCCCGGTGCCCTCGGTCGACGGCGGCATCGGACCGCTGCTGGTGGTGGCCACCCTCGCGCTGCTGTGGATGTGCGACACGCTGGCCGGCACGGTGCGCGCCGCGCCGGTCGTCGGCCTGCCCCTGCTCGCGGCCTACAGCCTCCCGGTCACCATCCTCCAGGACGACTCCGTCGTCGTCTGGGGCGTCGTCGGCGCCGTCGGCTACCTGGCGCTGCTCGCCGCCCAGGAGCAGGTCGACACCGCCGCCTGGGGCCGTCCGCACCGGGCGGGGCGCTCCCCCGCCCGCCTGCCGGTCGCAGCACCGGTCGTCGGGGCGGCCACCGTGGCGCTCGCCGTGCTGGTGCCGCTGCTCGTTCCCGTGCTCGACCTCGGGATCCTCGACCGGGCCCGCACCGGTCAGGCCTCCGGCGACGCGGTCGTGCTCGACGACCCGACGGCGAACCTCCAGGGCAACCTGCAGCGCGGCGAGGACGTGCCGCTGGTCGAGCTGCGCACCCGCGACCCCCGGACCCCGGCGCCCTCCTACCTCCGGGTCAGCGTGCTCGCCGAGTTCGACGAGGACCTGCAGCAGTGGGTGGCCGGCGAGCTCGACGAGCGTCCGCTGGGCGAGGGCATCGTGCGACCCGAGGGCGTCAGCGCCACCGACCCCCAGGTCTCCTGGGAGCTCGAGGCCACCGACGCGTTCCGGTCCACGTGGCTGCCCGTGCTCGACGACCTCACCGCCATCCGCGCCGACGAGGGCTGGCGCTACCGCCCGCAGGCGGGCGACTTCCCGCGCAGCGACACCACGGTGGCGGGTCGCTCGTGGTCGCTGGAGCAGCGGCCTCGACGCCTCACGACCGAGCAGCTCGTCGACACCGACGCCGGCGTGGACGTCGACGGGCTCTACGTCGCCGACCCCGAGGTGGACGAGCGGGTGACCGCGCTGGCCGAGGAGGTCGCCGGTGGCGCCGACGACGCGTACGACGCGGCGCTCGCGCTGCAGACGTACTTCCGCGACCCCCGCCAGTTCTCCTACGACCTGGACGTCTCCGCCGAGGGCGACGACGCGCTGACCGAGTTCCTCTTCGACACGCGCACCGGCTTCTGCCAGCACTTCGCGTCGGCGATGGCCGTGATGGCCCGCGAGATCGGCATCCCGAGCCGGGTCGTGGTCGGCTTCCTCCAGCCGCAGCCGAACGGTGCCGGGACGTGGGAGTACAGCGCCCACGACCTGCACGCCTGGCCGGAGCTGTACTTCCCCGGCGCCGGCTGGGTGCGGTTCGAGCCCACCCCGGCCCAGCGGGCGGCGCGGGTGCCGCCCTACGCCACCGGCGCTCCCGCCGAGGACCCGTCGGCCGAGCCGAGCACCCCCACGACGGCGCCGCCCTCCACCAGCACTCCCCCGTCCGCCACCGCGACCCCCGGCAGCCCGGACGAGGCCGACGCCGACGAGCCCGGCGACGACCGCTCGGACCGGGTGGCCGGCGTGCCCCGGTGGATCGTGGTCTCGCTCGCCGTCCTGGCCGGCGCGGTCCTCCTGCTGGGCCTGGCGCTGCTGCCGGCGGTCGCCCGCGCCCGCAGACGCCGGGCTCGCCGGCGCCAGGGGGCGGAGGGGGCCTGGGCCGAGCTGCGCGACGGCTGGGTGGACCACCGGCTGGACTGGCCGGACGACCGCTCGCCCGCGGCCACCGCACGCGCCGTGCTCGACGACTGGCCGGACGCGGACGCCGCGCCCGCGGGTGCGGTCCGCACCCTCGAGACGATGGTGGTCGCCGTCGAGCGGGAGCGGTACGCCCGTGGCGACGCGGCTCGCACGGGCGCAGCGGCCGGGGCGGACCAGGTCGACGGGGCGCTGGCCGTCCTCGAGGCGCGGGCCACGACGCTGCCGCGGTCGCGGCGCTGGATCGCGCGCCTCGCACCCCCCTCGCTGCTCGGGCGCCGACGCGCGGACGAGCCCGACGCGGACGAGTGACGCGCAGGCACGTGCAGCGGAGGCGTGACGCGGGGGCGTCACGCGGAGGCGGGCGCGGCCCGGGCGCCGTTCTCCACGGGCGGGCCGCGCCGACCGTCAGGCAGGGCGGCCGGTCAGCAGCGCGACGCCGGGGACGGCCCGGCGAACACCCCGGGCACGACGACGACGTCGGCGCCGAGGCGCCGACGTCGTGGGTGGTTCAGTAGCCGCCGTTGTCCCGACGCCGACGCCACCGCTCCTCCATGCGCTCCATGAAGGAGCCGGAGGAGGAGGCGCCGCTGCGGGAGCGACCCGAGCGGCGAGGACGGCGGCCGCCCTCGATGACGGTGAGGCCCTCGGTCGCGTGCTCGGCGGGATCGGCGCCGACCGCGGTGCGGGACCGCAGGGCGGTGAGACCGAAGACGGCGGCGCCCAGCATCACGACGAAGCCGAGGATGCCGACGATCTCCACGCGGGCCATCACGCCGCCCATCAGCAGCGCGATGCCGCCGACGAACGCGGCGGCGGAGATCACGATGCGCTTGCGCGCGTTGCTGCGGACGCGCGAGCCGCGCAGGGCGGATGCGAACTTCGGATCCTCGGCCAGGAGGGCGCGCTCCATCTGCTCGAGCATCCGCAGCTCTTCCTCTGAGAGCGGCACTGTTCCTCCCGTGGCGGTGAGCCTCGACGACCGTGGCCGTCCTGCCCGGCATCGACGCACCGAAGGGACGGTGCGCCTGTTCCGAGGACGATTCTAGGCAGGCGGTGGTGAGGACGGTAGACGGACGTCCGATTTCCCGTCACCGCCCCCGTCGCGGCGTCCTCCGACGAGCGTCGCGGGCTCGACCGCGCCCCGCCCGAAGCGCCCGCGCACGCGGTCCAGCGCGGCGTCGACCTCGCGCCAGCGCGGACGCTCGACACCCAGCTCCAGCTGCTCGGAGGGGCGACCGCTGGCTGCTGTCGTGGTGACGCGCACCCCCACCAGGCGCAGCGGCCGACCCCGCTCGCCGGGCCGCTCGGCGTCGTGGAGCGCCACGAGCGCGGCGTACGCCTCCTGGGTGGTGGTGACCGGTTCGGTGAAGGTGTGCGAGCGGGTGAGGGTGGTGAAGTCCGTGTGGCGCATCCGCAGCGACACCACGCGGGCCCGCAGGTCGCCGCGGCGCACCTTGGCCATCACCTCCACCACGAGTCGCAGCACCTCGGCGAGCACCTCGTCGCGGCGGGCCAGGTCGCGCGGCTGCGTGCGGTCCGAGCCGATGGAGCGCGCACGCTCGTGCGCCCGGAAGGCCGTGTGCAGCCGCCCCGCCTCCTCGCCGCGCACGAGGGCGTGGACCTCGCGGGCCCCGGCCGACCCCAGGGCGGTGCGGAGCACCTCGATCGGCAGCGCCCTGACCTCTCCGACCGTGGTCACACCGATGCGTGCGATCCGTTCGCGGGTCGCCGGCCCCACCCCCCACAGCTCCCCCACGTCCATCGGGTCCATCAGCTCCCGCACCCGGCGGGGCGGGACGACGAGGAGCCCGTCGGGCTTGCAGCGTCGCGAGGCCAGCTTCGCGACCGACCGGGTGGCCGCCACTCCCACCGAGCACGTGATCTGCTGCTCGGCCCAGATGGCGCGACGCACCCGGCGGGCGAGCTCCAGCGGCGTGGCCACCCTCCGGGCGCCGCCGACGTGCAGGAACGCCTCCTCCTGCGAGAGCGGCTCGACCTCCGGCGTGATCGTGCCGAAGACGGCGAAGACCGCGTCGGAGGCGGCCGCGAAGGCACCGAAGTCGGGGCGCACGACGACCAGGTCGCGCGCCAGCCGCGCGGCCTGCGCCGTCGGCATCCCCGAGCTGATCCCCCGACGTCGCGCCGGGTAGGTGGCGCACAGGACCACACCGCGTTCCAGGCCGCCCGCCACGACGACGGGCAGGGGACGGAGCTCGGGACGGTCACGCAGGAGCACGGAGGCGTAGAACGCGTCCATGTCGACGTGCAGCACGGTGCACGCCGCGAGCTCGGGGTCGTCCGCGTCGGGCGGCCCGATCACGGCCGGCCCCCGTGCCGTCGGGGTCGGTCAGCGGCGGGCGAGCAGGTGCAGCTGGGTGGCCAGCGGACGGAACTCCGCCCGCGCGGCCACGGCGCGCTCGAGCTCGACGAGGGCCGCGGCGGAACCGGGCTCGGCATCGACGAGGGAGCCGGGCACGAGGTCGGCGAAGACCCGCACGCCGTGCACGGACTCGACCTCCAGGCCGGCGGCGCCGACGAGGTCGAGCAGCTCCGCCTCGGTGAACCGCCGACCCGTCCGCCCGTGGGCCGCGGAGTCGTCGAGGAGCTCGCGAGCGGCGACGAACTGCCCGGCCATCGCCCGGGCGACGACGAGCGCGTTGCGCTGCCCGGCGACCAGGCTGAGCCGACCGCCGGGTCGCAGGCGCGAGACGATGGCGTCGAGCGCGGCGGCCGGGTCGTCGAGGACCTCGAGGACGCCGTGGCACAGGACGAGGTCGGCCCCGGCCTCGGGCACCAGCGAGACCAGGTCGGCGACGTCGCCCTGGTGGGCGGTGAGCCGGGACCCGACCCCCGCCTCCCGCACGCGGCGGTCGAGCGAGGCCAGGGCGTCCGGGCTGGGGTCGACCACGGTGACGTGGTGGCCGCTGGCGGCGAGCCGGACGGCCGAGCCGCCCGTGCCGCCGCCGATGTCGACCACCGTGCGGCCGGGCTGGTCGAGCGCGCCGGCCAGGGTGTCGAAGACGATCGCGGTGCGGGGATCGGCACGTCGCTCGGCCGGCAGCGGCCGGGCGTCGGGTCCTCCGTCAGCAGCCATGGCGCCCACCCTAGAGGAAGCCCCGGCGTCGCCGGGCCGGACCGTCGGGACACGCGAGCACCTCCTCCTGGTCGAACACGTGTTCGACCAGGAGGAGGTTAGAGCGCCGGTCGGCCGGGGATCAACCCCAGATGGCCTCCGCCCACGCCGGGTGGTCGATGAAGGGGTTGCGGTTGCCCTGGAAGTCGCTGTGGATCAGGTCGTTGCGACGCTGCTCGAACGCGTCCGGCGGGTCCTGGGCGTGCCAGTCGAGCAGGACCGAGAGCCGACCGACGTTCGGCGCCGACCCGTTGCCGACGCGGTCGTTGACCTCGAGGTCGGCGAAGCCGTCGCCGCCCTCGTAGCGCACGGACATGTAGAGGATCATCCGCGCGACGTCGCCCTTGACCTCGTCGCGGGGCTCCCAGGAGTCGCCGTCGCGGAAGTTGCCGGGCGCCTCGGAGTTCTCCGTGCCGCCCTCGTCGAAGTCGAGGTTGCCGCGCGCCGAGTTCACCGTCACGTCTTCGGGGCGCAGGTGGTGCACGTCGGTGCCCGGACCCGGCGCGGTGCCGAAGTCGCCGTGCGACTGCGGCCAGACGTGCTCGCGGTTCCACTGGTCGGCGTTGCCACCGTTGTCGGACTTCGGGAGCGAGAAGCCGCTGTAGAGCGCGACGACGTTGTCGCTGTCCGCCGGGTCCTCGTCCGTGACCTTGAGGGCCTCCCAGACCTCGCTGTAGGTCAGCACCTCGACGTCGGTCGAGATGATCTCGTGCAGCGCGGCCTCGAGCTGAGCCCCGCTCAGACCCTCCGTGCCGTCGTAGTAGCCGGCCGGCACGTCACCCGGTCCGGGCCCCGGCTCGGGCTCGGGCTCTGGCTCGGGCTCCGGAGCCGTGCCGTCGGCGAGCGCGAAGGCGGTGGGGCTCTTCAGCCCCGGCGCCGAGAAGTACGCCTGCAGCGCACCCGTGACGTCGACCTGCTGCCCCAGCAGACCGGGCTGCGACGCCAGGCCCCACTGCGCGCGGAACGAGGCGGGGACCTGCACGTAGAGCATGGCCGCCGGGTCGGACTCCCCCGGGTCGTCGGCGAGCGCGAGGGCGTAGTCGTTGGGGAAGTCGGACGTGACCACCGTCGAGGTCGACGTCGGCTGGCCGACGACGTAGCCGCGGACGGTCGCGTTCGAGCCGTCCTGGGTGGCGCGAGCGGCCGCCACGTCGAGGGCCGCGACGGAGGTCGAACCGGAGACCGCGGCCGAGGGGCCGGAGTCGTCGGCGACCGCCGAGGGTGTGACGGGTCCCAGCGTGATGCCGAGACCGAGCGATAGCACCAGCGCCGCCAGCCGGCGACGCCTCCCGAGAGCGTGCTGCATCGTTCGTTGCTCCGTTTCGTCAGGGGGCCGCGAGGGCCCCGGGCACGACGGACCACGGGGGGACCCCGAGGTCCGCGAGCAGCCTAGGCCGAACGGAGGGGCTCGTGGGTGAACAGCTGGTGCGGCAGGAGCCCGAGCTCCCCCTCGACGACGGCGAGGAACCGGTCGGCCTGGCCGAGCACGGCGTCCGCGTCGGCGAGGGCGACGCCGCGCGTCGAGCCGGCCCGGGCGGCCTGGTAGGTCTGCGACCCCGCGGCGAACAACGCCGCCCAGGACGCCAGCTCGGGCGCGGTCTCCGTCAGCAGCACCCAGGCGTTGCGCGACCGGCGGCGCGGCGAGGCGACCGGGGTCGTGCGGGCGGAGAGGAGAGCGGCGGCCGCCTGCAGCGCGGCGACGTGGGCGCAGGCGTACCGCGTCGGCGCGTCGGTCGCCACCGTCGCGTCACGCAGGGAGGTCGCAGCACGACCGAGGTACGCGTGGGCGGCGGCGGGCAGGACGGTGGCGCCGGTGGGCGCGGCGCCGGGAAGGGCGCTGGGAACGGCACTGGGAACGGTCGGGCTCACGGCAACTCCTCGTCGTGTTCGATCACCTGTTCGATGTGATCGCGACACTAGGGAGGGCCACCGACAACCGGCCCGTGACCGGTTCCGGGACCGGCGGGTCAGCGCTCGTCGGCGTCGACGACGCGGGCCCAGTGCCCGTTGTGCGCGTTGCGGAAGAAGCGGGCGTTGGCGGGGTGCCACAGGAGCAGGACGGTCAGGCCGTGCAGGGCCACGGAGGCGGCGGCGAGGAGCATGATCACGACCGGCGCGCCGGCGGTCGTGCCCAGCACCAGCTGCAGCACCGCGCTCATCACGACCAGCGCGGTCAGGCTGTAGAGGGCCCAGCGTGCGCCGACCCGCACCATGGCGACGAGCACCAGCGCGAGCAGCACGTAGGTGACGAACAACGTCAGGGCGACCGGGAAGAACCCGGGGGCCTGCATCGGGGACTCGCGCACGGCGTCGACGCTCTGGTTCGTCGCGACCGCACGGTCGAACAGCCACGCGTCGCGCAGCGCGTCCTGGAGGAGGTAGGTGGCGACCGTGGCCACCGCCATGACGACCATCTGCGCGCTCGCGGCGCGCAGGGCCAGGCTCACCATCGGGGGCACGCGGGTGGCGCCCGGGGTCCCCGACGCGGCCACCGCGCTCGTCGTGCCGGTCGTCGCCACGGCCTCGCCCTCGCGGTCCGTCGTCATCGCACTCACCTGATCTCCCCGTCCATCCCCTCGTCACCGCACGGAAACGAGGATGCTACCGATCCGTCATCCGAGGCCCACTTCCGCGAACGTGGCGTCGGCCACAGGCCGCGGACCCCTACAGTGACCGACTGTGTTCCCCGACGAGCCCGCCGTCACACCTGGCGCCCCCGCCGCAGGCGCCGCGAGCCGTCCCCGATGAGCCGCATCGTCGTCGTGGGCGGCGGCTACGGCGGCATGGCCGCCGCCGTCCGGCTCGCCAAGCTCGGTCACGAGGTGACGCTGCTGGAGGCCGCCGACCGGCTGGGCGGCGCGCTGGAGCGCCTCGAGGTCGACGGCTTCTCCTGGGAGCGCGGGCCGACCCGCACCCTGCTGCCGGCCGCCGCGCGCGACCTGTTCCGCAAGTCGGGTCGCCCGCTGGACCGTGAGCTCGTCCTCGAGCACCGCGACCTGGTGCGCGAGCACCGCTTCGCCGGTGGCACCGTGCTGCGACTGCCCGGGAGCTCCCGCGAGGCCCAGCACGACGCGCTG
The DNA here is from genome assembly GCF_032378595.1 of Nocardioides imazamoxiresistens. NCBI lineage: Bacteria > Bacillati > Actinomycetota > Actinomycetes > Propionibacteriales > Nocardioidaceae > Nocardioides > Nocardioides imazamoxiresistens. The sequence goes on along the minus strand of NZ_JAVYII010000007.1, from coordinate 26,735 downwards.
GAGGAGCTCGGGCCCGGGCTGGGTGCCGAGTGGCTCGGCCACGTCGAGGCGTACGCCCCGACCTGGGACCTGCTGCGCCGGGAGTACCTCGAGCGACCCTGGGACCCCTCGCTGGGCGACCGCGCCACCCACCGCGTCCTGTTCCCCCGCGAGACCCTGCACCGCCGCGCGCGGCGGGCGCTGCGCGACCCGCGCCTGCGGCTGGTCGCCGTCCACGAGGCCGTCGTCGCGGGCCACGACCCGCGGCGGGTGCCCGCCTGGGCGGGCGTCACGGCGTACCTCGAGCAGCGCTTCGGGGTCTGGACCGTCCCCGCCGCCGACGGTGGCATGACCGCTCTCGCCCACGCCCTGGAACGGCGGCTGGCCACCCGCAGGGTCACCGTGCACACCTCGACCCCGGCCGACGACGTGGTCGTCCGCGACGGCCGCGCCGTCGCCGTGGCGACCCCGCAGGGCGAGGTGCCGGCCGACGTCGTCGTCTGCGCGATCGACCCGCGGCGCCTGCCCGCGCTCGCCGGGCACGTGGCGACGACCGTCCCGGCGCTGCCCGCGACGACCGTGCACCTCGCGCTGCGCGACGAGGACCTGCCCGTCGTCGCCGAGGAGACGGTCGTGCACGGCGCGGACGCCACCTTCCTGCTGTCCACCGGCGGCACGGCGCCCGACGGCCACGCGGCGTGGACCGTCCGGGCGCGCGGGCGGCTGCACGACGACGTCGTGCCGGCGCTCGCCCGCGCCGGGGTCGACGTCACCGACCAGGTCGTGCGCCGTGTCGCGCTCACCGCGCGCGACCAGGTGGAGCACTGGCACGGGTCGCCGTGGGGCGTGCTGTGGCAGGGCCGTGGCACGGTCCGCGCGCGCCTGGGCCCCAGGACGCCGGTGCCCGGCGTGCTCGCCGCGGGGGCGCACGCCGCCCCGGGCGCCGGGCTGCCGTTCGTCGCGCTGTCGGCGGGCCTCGTCGCGCAGGCCGTCGGCCCCGCCTGAGCCCGGGAGCGAGGGGCTCAGACGCCGATGCGCAGGGCCTCGAAGATCTCCCGCGTCGCCCGCGAGCGGTTGAGCGTGTAGAAGTGCAGGCCCGGCGCGCCGGCCGCGAGCAGGTCGGCGCACAGCTGCGAGGCCAGCTCGATCCCCGTGCGGCGCACGTCGGCCGGGTCGCTCAGGCCGTCGAAGCGCGCGAGCACCTCGGGCGGCACCTCCGTCCCCGACAGCTCGGCCATCCGACGCACCGAGCCGAGGTTCGTGATCGGCATGATCCCCGGCAGGATCGGCAGGTCCGGCGCGCCGGCCGCGGCCGTGCGCTCGACGAGGCCGAAGTAGTCCTCGGGCCGGAAGAAGAGCTGGGTGACCGCGAACTCGGCCCCGGCGGCGGCCTTGGCGGCCAGCACGCGGGCGTCGTCGTCCACGGTCGCCGAGCCCGGGTGCTTCTCCGGGAACGCGGCGACCCCGACGCCGAAGCGGCCCGACCCGCCGTCGAAGGAGCGGGCGAGCTCGACCAGCTCGACGGCGTGGTGGAAGCCGCCCTCGGTCGGCGTCCAGGGCGCGGAGGGCCCGTCGGCCGGGTCGCCCCGCAGCGCGAGGACGTCGTGGACGCCGGCGTCGGCGTACGCCTGCAGCACCTCGAGCAGCTCGGCGCGCGTGTGGCCCACGCAGGTCAGGTGCCCCATCACCCGCAGCGAGGTCTCGCGGGCGATCCGACCCGTCATCGCGATGGTGCGGTCGCGGGTCGAGCCGCCGGCGCCGTAGGTGACGGAGACGAACGTCGGCTCGTACGCCTGCAGCTCGCCGACCGCGGTCCACAGCTGCTCCTCGCCGGCCGCGTCCTTGGGCGGGAAGAACTCGAACGAGAAGGACCGCTCCCCCGCCCGCACGAGCTCGCCGATGGTGGGCCGCGGGGCCGTCCGACCTCCGGTGGGGGCGCTGGTCATGAGGACGATCCTAGGGGCGTGGGCGCCGCGACCCCGCGGGCGTCCACCGGGTGGTGCGGTGGCTAGGCTCGCAGGCGTGACGGGCGACGCGACGGGCACCGAGGACCAGACCGGCGAGCGCGACGGGGGCCCGGCGGGCGACCTCGGCGCCCGGGTGGACGCGGCGCTGGACGCCTTCCTGACCGCGCAGGAGACCCGCCTCGCACCTCTCGGCCCCGACGCCGCCGCCCTCCTCGTGGCCGCCCGCGAGAGCCTGGCGGGCGGCAAGCGCCTGCGCGCACGCTTCTGCCACGCCGGCTACCTGGCGGTGCGTCCCGACCCCACCCCGGAGCAGGACGCCGCGCTGGTGCGCGTGTGCGCGGCACTCGAGGTGCTGCACGCCAGCGCGCTGGTGCACGACGACCTCATGGACGCCTCCGACACCCGCCGCGGTCGCCCCGCGGTGCACCGCGCCTTCGAGGGCCGGCACCGCTCCGCGGCCTGGGCCGGCGACCCCGAGCAGTACGGGGCGGCCGCGGCCATCCTGCTCGGCGACCTCATGCTGACCTGGGCCGACGAGCTGGTCCGCCGCTGCGGGCTGGCGCCCGACGAGGTCGCCGCCGCGCTCGACGTGCTCGACCTGTGCCGCAGCGAGGTGGTCGCCGGGCAGTTCCTCGACGTGTCCGTCCAGGCCCGCGGACGGGCCGACGTCGAGGAGGCCATGCGGGTGCTGCGCTACAAGTCGGCGAAGTACTCCGTCGAGCGCCCGCTGCACGTGGGGGCCGCGCTCGCCGGGGCCCGCCACGAGCAGCTCGAGGCGCTCAGCGCGTTCGGGCTGCCGGTCGGCGAGGCGTTCCAGCTGCGTGACGACCAGCTCGGTGTCTTCGGGGAGCCGGCCGCGACCGGGAAGCCCGCGGGCGACGACCTCGTGGAGGGCAAGCGCACGGTGCTGGTCGCACTCGCGCTCGAGGCCCTGTCGACCTCCGCCCCCGGCGACGCCGCCGACCTCGACGCGTCGCTGGGCACGCCGCTGTCCCCCGCCGACGTGACGCGCCTGCGCGCGGTGATCGAGGCGTCGGGGGCCTCCGACCGCGTCGAGCGGCTGATCGAGGAGCTCACCGCGACGGCCGGCGCGGCCCTGGACGCGGCGGCCCTGCCGCCCGCGGCGCACGACGCGCTGCGCGACCTGGCGGCCGCGGCGACCCGGCGCACCAGCTGAGGATCAGTGCATGGCCTGCGCGCGCCGCTTGACCTCGGAGCCGCGGTTCTCGACCAGCGCGTCGACCGGGCGGCCCGGCAGGTCGGCGTCGGTGTAGAGCCACTCGATGATCTCGCGGTGGTCGAAGCCGTGGTCGGTCAGCATCACCACGAGGCCGGAGAGGCCTTTCAGCAGCTGGCCGTCCTCGACGAACGCGGCCGGGATCTGCTGGCCCGCGCCCGGGGAGGGCACGGCGGCGGCCAGCTGGTTCTCCTTGATCAGCACCCGCACCCGCGAGACGCTCACGCCGAGCCGGCGACCCGCCTCGGCCCAGTCGATCCACTCCTCGACGAGGGTGCCGAGGTCTGCGGGGTCGGGCGAGGTGGGGGCGCTGCTCATGGGCGGCACTGTACGTCGCGGCCGGGTGCGTCGCGCCGCCCGGTGGCCCGCGCGGTCCGTATCCTGACCGCGTGCTGCCCGAGGAGCGACCCCCCACGTCCGGCGCCGCCGGCGTCGGTCGCGACGGCGCGCTCTCGGGACGTCTCCTCGACGGTCGCTACCGGCTCGGGGACGAGGTGGCGCGCGGCGGGATGGCCACGGTGCACGAGGCCGTGGACGTACGCCTGGACCGCGTGGTCGCGGTCAAGGTCATGCATCCGGGGCTCGTGGACCCGATCACCGGCGACGACTCGTTCGCCGACCGGTTCGTGCGCGAGGCGCGGGCGGCCGCCCGGCTCTCGCACCCGAACGTCGTCGCCGTGCACGACCAGGGCAGCGACGGCGGCCTGACCTACCTGGTCATGGAGCTGGTGCGGGGCACCACGTTGCGCGACGTCGTGCGGCGCCGCAGCCCGATGGGGCCCACGCAGGCCCTCGCCCTGCTGGAGCCGGTCGTCGCGGCCGTCGCCGCCGCGCACCGCGCCGGGATCGTCCACCGCGACGTCAAGCCGGAGAACGTGCTCATCGCCGACGACGGCCGGATCAAGGTCGCCGACTTCGGCCTCGCCCGGGCCATCGACTCCGACTCGCACCACAGCACGACGGGCGGCGTGCTGATCGGCACGGTCTCCTACCTGGCGCCCGAGCTCGTCGTCGACGGCACGGCCGACGCGCGCGCCGACGTGTACGCCCTGGGCGTGGTGCTCTTCGAGCTGCTGACGGGCGTGAAGCCGCACCAGGGCGAGACGCCGATCCAGGTCGCCTACAAGCACGTCCACTCCGACGTCCCGCCGCCCTCGCGCGAGGTGCCCGGCGTCCCGCCCTACGTCGACGCGCTCGTCGCCCGCGCGACCAGCCGCGACCGCAGCCAGCGGCCGGCCGACGCCGGTGTGCTGCTGCACCACGTGCGGCGGGTGGCCCACGCGCTGCGCGAGGGTGTCGCCGACGATCCGGACCTGACCGCGGACCTGCTGCCCCGCCCCTTCGAGGGCGGAACGGAGGACACCTCCCCCGACGCGTTCGACCCGGCCGAGCTGGACCAGCTGCGCGGCGACGGGTTCGCCGACGCCGAGCTCTACCCGGCGCTGGCGCAGGCCTCCCGCCCCTCGCCGCCGGAGGGCGAGGCGACCACCGTGCTGCCGGTCGCACCCGTCGGCGGCGCCGCCGTGGGCGCGACGGCCCGTGACCGGCCACCCCGCGCGGACGGGCAGGACCACGACGACGCGTGGGCGCAGGACGGCGAGGACGACGCGTACAGCGCGTACGACGACGACGGGCACGGCACCTGGACCCCGTCCGACGGCGACGAGCCCGACGAGGACGACGAGGACGACGAGGACGACGACGGACGCCGTCGCCGCGGCCCCCTGCTCCTCGGGCTCCTCGTGGTCGTGGCGCTGCTGGCGGCGGTGCTGTACGGCTGGGACGCCTGGCGCACCGTGCCCGCGCCCCGGCTGCTCGACCTCACCCAGGCCGAGGCCACCGAGCGGGCCCGCGAGGCCGGCTTCTCGGTCGAGGTGGGCGCGCCGGCCTACTCCGAGACCGTGGAGGCCGGCCGCGTCGTGGCCACCGACCCGGAGGGCGGCGCCGACGCCGTGCGGGGCGGCACCATCACGCTCACCGTCTCGCAGGGGCCGGAGGTCTACAACGTCCCGGCCCTGCAGGGCCGCAGCGAGGACGAGGCGCGCGCCGCGATCGAGGACACCAACCTCAGCTGGGTTGACGGGGAGGCCGAGTACTCCGAGGAGGTCCCCGAGGGGCACGTCGTGTCCACGGACCCGGCGCCGGGCACGACGGTGCGCCGCGACGCCCGGGTCACGGTGGTCCTCAGCCTCGGCCGACGCCCGATCCCGGTGACCGACTGGACCGGTCAGGACGCCGGGGAGGCCGAGGCCGCCCTCAGCGGCGGCGACCCGGACGTCGAGGGCGACGAGCTGGACGTCGAGGTCACCGAGGAGTTCTCCGACGACGTGGCCGAGGGCGACGTGATCAGCCAGTCGCCGTCGGACGGCACGCTCTACCTCGGCGACACGGTGGAGCTGGTCGTCTCGAAGGGCCCCGAGCTCGTCACCGTCCCGGACGGCCTCGTGGGCGACCGCGTCGACGAGGCACGCGCCGCCCTCGAGGGGCTCGGGCTCGTGGTCGAGGAGGAGGGCCTGCTCGGCGCCGACCGGCGGCTGGGCTACGTCACCGCGGTCGACCCCGGCGGAGGCGAGCAGGTGCGCCGGGGCAGCACCGTGACGTTGACGGTGCTCTGAGCCGCTCGCGCTAAGGTGCCGACCCATGCGCAACCCCGTCGGCACCCACGTCCCCGTGGGCAGGAACCTCAGAGACGGCGCCCTCGCGACGGCGAAGGCGCTCGGCTGCGAGGCCGTCCAGGTCTTCGTCGGCAACCCCCGCGGCTGGGCCCTCAGCGAGGGCGACCCCCGCATCGATGCGGCGTTCGCCGCCGGTTGCCGCGACGCCGGCCTGCGGTCCTTCGTGCACACCCCCTACCTCGTGAACCTCGGCTCCCCCACCGAGACCACCTACCAGCGCTCGGTCGCCGTCGTCGGCCACAACCTGGAGCGGGCCGCGCGGATCGGCGCCGAGGGTGTCGTCGTGCACACCGGCTCCTTCGTCGAGGCCGACGACGAGCAGGCCGGCGAGCGGTACGCGGCGGCCCTGCGGCGGGTGCGCGACGGCCTGATGCCCCTGCTCGACCGGCTCGCCGACGACGCACCGGACCTCCTGCTGGAGCCGACGGCCGGCCAGGGCCGCTCCCTGTGCGCCGGCGTCGACGACCTGCCCGCCTACCTCGACGCGCTCGAGCGCCACCCCAAGGTCGGGATCTGCCTCGACACCTGCCACGTCTTCGCGGCGGGCGCCCCGCTGGACGAGGCGGGCGGTGCCGCCGCGACGCTGGACCGTCTGGTGGAGCTGGCGGGGCCCGGTCGACTGCGGCTGGTCCACGCGAACGACTCGCTCGACGTCCGGGGCTCGCTGCGCGACCGTCACGAGAAGATCGGGCAGGGCCACATCGGGCTGACCGCCTTCGAGGAGCTCTTCGCCCACCCGGCGACCGACGGCGTCCCGTTCGTGCTGGAGACCCCGGGCTCCCGCGACGCCGACGACCCCGACATCGCGCTGCTGAAGAAGCTCCGCGAGGCCGCCGGAGCCGCCGCGTGACGGCCCCCGATCGGCACTGCGAGGGCTGCACCACACGTCTCCTCGAGGGCAGCAGGTTCTGCGCGGGCTGCGGCCGTCCGGTGCCGACGCCAGCGGGCGCAGCCGGTGCCCGAACGGCCACGGGCGCCGGGGACACGAACGTGCGCCTCCCACGGGTCACCGTGCCTCCCCTCGACGCGGAGGCCGACGGGGTGGCCGTCGGGCACGCCGGCGCGGAGCCCGCGACGAACCCGGGAACGAGCACGCTCGACGACCTCGTCCCGCTGCCGGCGTACGGCTCCGGACCTCGCTACCCGCTCTTCGCCGACGAGGTGGCGCCCACGGGCGCGTACGCCTCGACCCCGGCCGGCGGTCCGCCCGGCCTGCCGCCGGTGCCCGGCGCCGCTGCCGCCGCGCCACGACGTCGCCCGTCGCGGCGGCTCCCGGTGCTCGTGGTGGCGCTCGCGCTGCTGCTGGTGGGCGCGGTCGTGGGCACCTCGCTGCTGGTGCTGCGCGACTCCGAGCCTCGCACCGACGAGACCCGGGACGGCGCGAGCGAGGCCCCCGCGAGCAGTGACGCCCCGGCGCCGGACCCGAGGGAGGGCCCGGCGGAGGTCGAGGTCGACGACCCGCGACCGCTGCGCGACCTCGCCACCGTCACGGCGTCGGCGACCGGTCCCGCCGGGCGCAGCCTGGCCGGGGACGAGGTCACCTACGAGGCGGCCAACGTCCTCGACGGCGACCCCGCCACCGCGTGGCGGGTCGAGGGCGACGGCACGGGACAGACGTTGAGCGTCGCCTTCGACGAGGAGGTCGCGGTGACCTCCGTCGGCCTCGTCAACGGCTACGACAAGGTCGACACGGGTGGCGGCGAGACCGTCGACTGGTACGAGCGCAACCGCGTGGTCACCCAGGTGCGGTGGACCTTCGACGACGGCGAGGTGCTGGAGCAGGACCTCGACCGGGACCGGTCCCTGCAGACGCTCGACATCCCCGCGACGCTGACCCGGTCGGTCGAGCTGGAGATCGTCGGCGTATCGGGCCACAGCGGTGCGGACCGCACGCCGATCAGCGAGGTCGAGGTGGTCGGCGCGCCGGCGAGCGAGGTCACTCCGTCGCAGGAGTGACGTCCTCCGGGCGGACCTCCACCGCCTCCGGCCGGGGGTCCGGGTCGAGCGGCAGCGCGGCCAGCACCGCCGCGGCACGGTCGACCGCGGCGCGGTCGACGTCCAGGTGCGTCACCAGGCGCACGGTGCGCGCGCCGACGGCGGACGCCAGCACCCCCGCGGCGCGCAGGCGGGCCACGTACCGCGGAGCGTCCGGGACCTCGCGGACCACGATGTTCGTCGCGACCTCGCCCGGGTCCGTGCCCCAGGCCTCGGCCAGCACCCGCGCGTGGGCGTGGTCGTCGGCGAGCCGCTCGACGTGGTGGTCCAGGGCGTGCAGGCCCGCGGCCGCCAGCACCCCGACCTGACGCATCCCGCCACCCATCCGCTTGCGCCACACGCGCGTCTCGGCGACGGCGTCGGCGCTGCCGACGACCAGGGAGCCGACGGGCGCGCCGAGGCCCTTGGACAGGCAGACCGCGGCGACGTCGGCGACGGCGCCGTACGCGTCGAGCGGCACCCCGGTCGCCACGTGGGCGTTCCAGATCCGCGCGCCGTCGAGGTGCACGCGCACGCCGCGAGCGTCGGCGTACGCCCGCAGCGCCTGCAGCTCGGCCAGGTCGACGACCGCACCGCCGGCGAAGTTGTGGGTGTTCTCCACCGCGATCGCGCGGGTCGGCACGAAGTACGGCCCCAGGTCGGGCGCGAACAGCGCGTCGATCGCGGGCAGGTCGACCCGGCCGCCCGGGGCGCTCCAGGTGCGCATGGTGAGACCGGTGTACGCGGCGTGCGCCCCCAGCTCCGCGCGGGCCACGTGGGCCGACGCCTCGCACAGCAGCTCCTCGCCGACCCCCACGACCGTGCGGACCGCGAGGACGTTGGCCATCGACCCCGTCGGGCAGAACAGCGCCGCCTCGTGCCCGAACAGCGCGGCGACGCGCTCCTCGAGGCGCCGGACGGTCGGGTCCTCGCCGTAGACGTCGTCGCCGACCTCGGCGCGCGCCATCGCCTCGCGCATCGCCGGGGTCGGGGCGGTGACGGTGTCGGAGCGGAGGTCGACCGGCGGACCGGAGGTGACCTGCCCGGTCACGAGTGCGCCGTGCTCCGCAGCATCTCCGCGACGTGGAAGGCCAGCTCGAGCGACTGCACCCGGTTCAGGCGCGGGTCGCACACCGACTCGTAGCGGCTGCCGAGGTCCATCTCGGCGAGCTCCTCGCCGCCGCCGACGCACTCGGTGACGTCGTCACCGGTGAGCTCGACGTGGAGGCCGCCGGGCCACGTGCCGAGCTGGCGGTGCACGTCGAAGAAGCCCTGCACCTCGTCGGCGACGTCCTCGAACGCGCGGGTCTTGTAGCCCGAGCTCGCCGTGAACGTGTTGCCGTGCATCGGGTCGCAGACCCACGCGACCTGCAGGCCCGCGGCCGTCACCTTCTCGACCAGCTCGGGCAGGCCGTCGCGGATCTTCTTGGCGCCGAAGCGGGTGACGAAGGTGAGCCGGCCGGGGGTGTTCTCCGGGTTCAGCTTCGAGGCCAGCGCGATCGCGTCGTCGGCGCTGGTCGTCGGGCCGAGCTTGACGCCGATGGGGTTGCGGATGTGGCTCAGCAGCTCGACGTGGGCGCCGTCGAGCTGGCGCGTGCGCTCGCCGATCCACACGAAGTGGCCCGACACGTCGTAGGGCTGGTTCGTGCGCGAGTCGATGCGGGTGAGCGCGTGCTCGTACTCCAGCACCAGCGCCTCGTGCGAGGAGTGGAAGTCGACGCGGTGGAACTCGTCGGGGTCGGCGCCGATCGCGGCCATGAAGTCGAGCGCGCTCTGGATCTCGCCGGCGAGCGCCTCGTAGCGCTGGCCGATGGGCGAGCTGCGCACGAAGTCGGTGTTCCAGGTGCTGACCTGGCGCAGGTCGGCGTAGCCGCCCGTGGTGAAGGCGCGCACGAGGTTGAGCGTGGCCGCCGAGGCGTTGTAGACGTCGACGAGGCGCTGCGGGTCGGGGATGCGGGACTCGGGGGTGAAGTCGTAGCCGTTGACGGCGTCGCCGCGGTACGCCGGCAGGGTGACGCCGTCGCGGGTCTCCTCGTCCGAGGAGCGGGGCTTCGCGTACTGGCCCGCGAGCCGCCCGATCTTCACGACCGGGACCTTGGCCGCGTACGTCAGCACGACGGCCATCTGCAGCAGGACCCGCAGCTTGTTGCGCACGTTGTCGGCGGTCACGCCCGCGAACGTCTCCGCGCAGTCGCCGCCCTGCAGCAGGAACGCCTCGCCCCGGGTGACCGCGGCGAGCTTCTCCGTCAGGTCGTCGCACTCGCCCGCGAAGACGAGCGGCGGTGCGGTGCGGAGGGTGGTCACGGCGGCCTCGACCGCGGCAGCGTCGGGGTACGACGGCTGCTGCGCGGCACCGAGGGCGTGCAGGCTGGCGAGATCGGGGATGCTGCTCACCGGCCCAGCGTACGCCGCCGGGCCCCCGACCTCCGAACCCGTTTCAGCCGCCGGTCGGGCCCCGCGGGCTCCCGGGGCGGGTCCGCTCAGCCCTCCAGGTCCTCGACCTCGCGGAAGCCGGTGCGCTCCGAGCGCAGCGCCCGGTTCGCGAACCAGGTGACCGCCCACAGTGCGACGCCGATCAGGAGCAGCACGCCGCCGATGCGGTACTGGATGTACTGCTCGGGCAGCCGCGCCCACGGGCCGACGAGGTACGCGCAGGCCAGCGCGCCGACGACCGGCAGGAAGGTGGGCACGCGGAAGCCGTCGTCCGGGGTCGGGTCGCGGCGCAGCACGAGCACACAGACGTTGACGACGGCGAAGACGGCGAGCAGGAGCAGGGCCGTCGTGCCGCCCAGCGCTCCGACGACGCTGGTGCCGTCCTGCAGGCGCACGTACGTGATGAGGCCCACGGCCACCAGCGTGGTGAACGCGATCGCCGACCACGGGGTGCGACGGCCCGGCAGCACGTGACCGAGCGCGCGCGGCAGCACGCCCTGCTTGGCCATGCCGTAGACGAGGCGGCTGGCCATCAGCATGTTGATCAGCGCGGTGTTGACGACGGCGAAGACCGTGAGGAACGGGAAGATGGTGTCGACGGGGATGTCCGGGGCACCGATGCGCACCACGTCGAGCAGGATGCCGGCGTCGGGGTTCTCGGGGTTCGCGATGTCGTCGATCGGGATGACCAGCACGACGGTGATGGCCACGAGGATGTAGAGCACCACGCAGACGCCCAGCCCCGTGAGCATCATCCGCGGGAAGATCCGCTGCGGGTCCTTCGTCTCCTCGACCATGTTGACGGAGTCCTCGAACCCGACCATGGCGAAGAACGCGATCGCGGTGGCCACCGTCACGGCGGCGAACATCCCCTTGTCGCCCTCGGTCTCGAAGATGACGATCCGGCCGACGTCGCCCTCGCCGCTCGCGGCCGCGACCATGCCGATCGCGATCACGATGCCGAGCGCGACCATGGTCACGACCGTCATCACGACGTTGAGCTTCACGCTCTCGCCGACGCCGCGCAGGTTGATCAGGCCCAGCACGACGATGATCGCCAGCGCCGTGAACAGCGTCGCCCACTTGCCGGTCGGCACGCCCCCGAAGATCCCGTCGAGCCCCTGCAGCAGGTTCGTCGCGACCAGGCTGGACGAGGTCGAGGCGCTGGTGATGCCGGAGCACATCACCGTGAACGCGACGATGAACGTCACGAAGTGCAGCCCGAAGGCCTTGTGGACGTAGAGCGCGGCGCCGGAGGCCTGGGGGTACTTCGTCACCAGCTCCAGGTACGAGCACGCCGTCACCGTCGCGATCGCGAAGGCGACCACGAACGGCAGCCACGCGACCCCGCCCACCTGGCCGGCGACGCTGCCGGTGATCGCGAAGATCCCCGCGCCGACGATGTCGCCGATGATGAACAGGAGCAGGAGCCCCGGGCCCATCACCCGCTTCAGCTCGGGCTCCTCACCCGTCCCGTCCCTGGTCGTGCTGGCCGTGTCCTGCGTCATCCCAAGCCTCCGTCCGGCGTCGCCGAGGGCGCCTCGCGCCCACTGTGCCCCCCACGGCCCACCGCGTCCACCGACGCGCGCACCGGGCGCTTCCTTCCCCCTCGCCGCACGTTCACTCCCCCGTCAGGCGTCGCAGCCGCGCCAGCGCCTCGTCGCGCTCGGCACGCGCCGCGGCCACTACGTCGCGCTGCTCGCCCTGGGCCTCCTCCGCCTCCGCGAGCTGGTCCTCGACGCGGGACTGGCGCTCCGTGGCCTCGGCGAGGCGGGTGCGCAGCTCGTCCACCCGCGCCTGCGCCTGCATCCCGCGGGCCTCGAGGTCCTCGACCTCCTCGTCGAGGTCGGCCAGCTCGGCCTCCGCCTCGCCGAGCACGTCCTCCGCGGCCGCCACCTGCTCGCGGGCCTCCTCGACCGCGCGGTCCTGTGCGTCCGGGTCGGGCACGACCTGCAGCACGGGTCCCTGGTCCCCGCCGGGACCGTCGCCCCCGGACCCGCCCCCCTCGGGCGCCGCCGGCGCCTCGTGCCCGAGCGCCGCGGGGTGGGCCAGGGCGCCCTCCACCTCCACGGCGTCCATGCCGGCGGGCCGCAGCGCGGCGACCAGCAGCCCCGAGCGGACGGCGGCCCCCGCTCCCTCGTCGAGCATCGCCGCCGTCAGCGTGCCCTCCACCTGCTCGGCGACGGCCTCGGTCACCCGGGTGCCCAGCTCGCGCCCCAGCGCGCGGGCCCGGGTGGTGACCGAGGCGGTGAGCTGGCGGCGCTGCTTCGTGAACGCGCGCAGGTCGTCGGCCGACAGCGTCGCCTGCGCCTCGCGCAGCGCCTCGCCCACCCGCAGCAGGTCGTCCACGGCGGCCGGGTCGCGGCGTACCAGCTGGTCGACCAGCCAGGCGGCGGTCGACGGCTTGCGCAGCGCCTTGACCGACGCGGCGAGCCCGGGGTCGTCCTTCTTCAGCGCCCGGGAGCGCGCGTCGCGGGCGGCCGTGAAGTCGCCGGGCGCGAGGCCGTACAGCTCGTCGGCCTCGGCCAGCAGCGGCGCGGGGTCGTCGTCGGTCATCGCCTCAGGCCGGCGTCGCCGACCGGGCCGTCGGCGTCGGCCGGGTCGTCGCCGTCGTCGATGCCCCGGGCGATCGCCCACCGGGTGAGCTCGACCCGGTTGTGCAGCTGCAGCTTGCGCAGGGTGTTCTGCACGTGGTTCTGCACCGTGCGGTGGGAGAGCACGAGGCGCTCCGCGATCTGCTTGTACGACATGCCCTTCGCCACGAAGCGCAGGATCTCGGTCTCGCGCTCGGTCAGCTGCGGGGCGCCGTCGTCGTCGGCTCCGCCGGACGACATGCGCCGGAACTCGCCGAGCACGAGGCCCGCGAGACCGGGGGTGAACACCGTGTCCCCGCCGGCGACGCGGCGCACCGCGGCGATCAGCTCCTCGCGCGACGCCGACTTCACGAGGTAGCCCGTCGCACCCGCCTTCACCGCGGCCAGCACGTCCGCCTGCTCGCCCGAGGCGGAGAGGATGAGCACCCGCGACGACGGCGTGTGGGCCAGGACCGCGGCCGTCACCTCGACGCCGCTGGGCTCGGGGATCTGCAGGTCGAGGACGACCACGTCGGGCGTCGTCGCGCGGAAGCGGTTGACGGCCTCGGTGCCGTCGGCCGCGACGGCGACCACGTCGAGCCCGGCGGCCGCGAGGTCGCGCTCGACGGCGTCGCGCCACATGGGGTGGTCGTCGACCACCATCACCCGGATCGTGCCCTGCTCCGTCATCGCTCTCCCGCCTGGTCCGACCCCGTCGCGTGCCGCGCCGCCACCCTCTCCGCGGGCGGCCGGGCACAAACCCCCACCCCGGCCCTCACCCGGCCCTCGCCCGACCCTCACCCGGGCGGCGGGACCAGCGGCTCCGGGACGGGCGGCGACCAGAAGGCGGCGCTGACGTCGACGGGCCGCGAGCCGTCGCGGGCCGCGGCGCGCAGCGGCGTGCGCTCCACGGCGTACTCCGCACCGGCGCGCTCCCACAGGTGGGGCGGCAGGGTGCCGTCGGAGCGGACCACCCGCCACCACGGCAGGCCCTCGCTGTCGCGGCTCATCACGGCTGCCACGCGCCGCGGCCCACCGCCGACGACACCGGCGATGGCGCCGTAGGTGGTGACGCGTCCGGGCGGGACCTGCTCGACCACCCGCAGCACGAGCTCGGTGTGCTCCTCGGCGTCCATCCGCCCAGCATGCCCGAGACGGACGGAGGCCGAGGGCGGGCCCGCGCGCTCAGCGGGCCCGCAGGGTGCTCACAGGCCTCGGAACGGCTCCGTGCCGGCGGCGAGCTGCAGCCCGTCGATGCCGGAGTGCTCCTGGGCGTACGCGAGCTCGGAGGCCAGGTCGCCCACCCCGTTGCTCGCGGGCAGCGGGGCCAGCGCGAGCGTGGAGAGGGTGCCGATCGCGTTGCCGTCGGCGTCGAGGAAGCCGGAGCCGGAGTCCCCGGGCACTCCCGGGGTCAGCGTGTAGACCGAGTGCGTCCAGCCGCCGCCGCTCTGGCCCAGGCTCAGACCGACCTTGGGCGAGAGCACCTCGATGCCGCCGCGCAGGCTCGAGTTGCCGAACGAGTAGACCCGCGAGCCGGCCGCGGTGCCGTCGGTGTCGACGGCGACGGGGCCGCCGAAGAACGGCACGGACGGGTTCACGTCGCCGGTGTCCGCGGCGTCGACCTGCACGAGGGCGAAGTCGTTGTACGCGCAGGTGTCGTCGTCGCTCTCGCCGTTCTCGGCCATCGCGAGCCAGCTGGAGTAGACGAGCGTGCCGCCGCCGACCCGGGTGCCCTCGCCGAGCAGCGAGCCGCCCTCGACGAAGTCGACGCGGGTGCCGAGGGGCTGGGAGCCCGCCTGGCAGCCGTCCGTGTCCGTGGCGGCGCCCGTGCCGGCGCAGTGGGCGGCGTAGCCGACGTAGGTCGAGCCGGCCCCGTCGGTGAAGACGAAGTTGCCGGTGCACTGGCCCGCCCTCGGTGTACATCTGCACGCCGGGGTGGATGGAGGCGGTCGAGGCGTCGGCCCAGGCGGTGCGGGGCGCGGCCTGGGCGGGGGCGGTCGCGGCAGCGAGCCCGAGCGCGGCGGTCAGCACGCCGGCGCTGCCGGCGGCGAGGAGACGGGGGGTCCGAGAGGAGGTGGTCATGATGTGGGCAACGACACACCGACCTCCGGGTTACGCGTGAGTAGCAAGCGGCTCCCGGGCGGTTGCCGCAGGACCCGGACGCACCGCGGGGGCGCCGCGGGCCGGGCCTCCTGGCCCGTCCGCGACGCCCCCGCAGGTGCTGTCAGTACGCCGGCTGGCTGGGGTCGATCTGGTTCACCCAGGCCACGACGCCGCCGCCGACGTGCACCGCGTCGGCGTACCCGGCGCCCTTGACCACGGCCAGCGCCTCGGCGGAGCGGACGCCCGACTTGCAGTGCAGCACGATCGGCTTGTCGGCGGGCAGCTCACCGAGCGCGTTGCCGTTGAGGAACTCGCCCTTGGGGATGAGCACCGAGCCGGGGATCCGGTTGATCTCGAACTCGTTGGGCTCGCGCACGTCGACCAGGACGAAGTCCTTGCCGCCCTCCTCGCGCTCCTTGAGCATCTGCTCGAGCTGCACGACCGAGATGGTCGACCCGGCCGCGGCCTCCGCCGCCTCGTCCGACACGGCGCCGCAGAACGCCTCGTAGTCGATGAGCTCGGTGACCGTCGGGTTCTCGCCGCACAGGGCGCAGCGCGGGTCCTTGCGGACCTTCAGCTTGCGCCACTCCAGCTCGAGGGCGTCGTAGATGACGAGCTTGCCGACCGCGGGCTCGCCGGCCCCGGTGAGGACCTTGATGGCCTCGTTGACCTGGATCGAGCCGATCGAGGCGCACAGCACGCCCAGCACGCCCCCCTCCGCGCACGAGGGGACCATGCCCGGCGGCGGCGGCTCGGGGTAGAGGCAGCGGTAGCACGGCGCCTCGACCTTCTGGCCGTCCTCGTCGACCGCGTGCGGCCAGAAGACCGACGCCTGGCCGTCGAAGCGGTAGATCGAGCCCCAGACGTAGGGGATCTTCAGGAAGTACGCCGCGTCGTTGACCATGTAGCGCGTCGCGAAGTTGTCCGTGCCGTCGACGATGAGGTCCCAGCCCTCGAAGATGCCCAGCACGTTGTCGTTGTCGAGGCGCTCCTCGTAGACGACGACGTCGACCAGCGGGTTGACCTCCGCCACCGACTCCTTGGCGGAGACGGCCTTCGGGCGGCCGACGTCGCTCTGGCCGTGGATGACCTGGCGCTGCAGGTTCGACTCGTCGACCTCGTCGAACTCCACGATGCCGAGCGTGCCGACGCCGGCCGCGGCCAGGTACAGCAGGGCGGGGCTGCCGAGGCCGCCGGCGCCGATGACCAGCACCTTGGCGTTCTTGAGGCGCTTCTGCCCGGCCATGCCGACGTCGGGGATGATCAGGTGGCGGCTGTAGCGGCGGACCTCGTCGACGGTCAGCTCGCTCGCCGGCTCCACGAGTGCAGGGAAGGACACGGGTTCTCCTCGTCCGGGGCGTACGTTCGGGTGCACGGCCCAACACCGACCGCGACGTCCATGTTCCCGTGACCCGGGCGCCACGCCGCACCGGGTCCGCCATCCGGACCCGAGGTGACCGGGCGGTAGGCTCGCCGCCCGGCGTCCGGGTCCGCCGGTCGATGAGAAGGAGAACGAACGTGGGCATTGGGGACTTCGCACTCGGCGGCAGGAGCGCCCGTCCGCGTGGCAACCGACTCCCCCGGCGGGAGCGACGCGCCCAGCTGCTGGAGTCCGCGCTCGAGGTGTTCGTCGCGTCGGGCTACCACGCCGCCGCGATGGACGACATCGCCGAGCGAGCCGGCGTCTCCAAGCCGGTGCTCTACCAGCACTTCCCGGGCAAGCTGGACCTCTACCTCGCGCTGCTCGACGAGTCCTGCGCGACGGTGATCGGCAACTGCCGCGAGGCGCTGGCCTCGACGGAGGACAACAAGCTGCGCGTGGCCGCCGCGATCAAGGCGTTCTACGACTACGTCGCCCACGACACCGGCGCGTTCCGGCTCGTCTTCGAGTCGGACCTGACCAGCGAGCCCGCCGTGCGGGCCCAGGTGGAGCGGGTCACGACCGAGACCGCGGAGCTGGTCGCGGAGGTCATCGCGGAGGACACCGCGCTGCCGGCGGAGGCGGCCCGCCTCCTCGCCGTCTCCCTCGTGGGAATGGCGCAGGTCAGCGCACGGTTCTGGCTCTCCGAGACCTCGGGGATCACGCTCGACCAGGCCGTCCAGCTCGTCTCGGGCCTCGCGTGGCGGGGCATCCGCGGCTACCCCAAGACCGAGGAGCCCGCCGACGGGACCGAGGCGGACTGAGCACGGTCCCCGCACCGCAGCACCCCGCACCACCCGCAGCACCCCGAGCCACCCGTACCGACCCGCCGCACCACGACGTCCCAGGAGGACCCCCATGGAGATCAAGATCGGCATCCAGCACGCGCCGCGCGAGCTCGTCGTCGAGACCGACCTCGACAGCGACGCGGTGACCGCGCTCGTCACCGGCGCCGGCGACGTCCTCGAGCTCACCGACACCAAGGGCCGCAAGGTCCTCGTCAAGACCGAGAAGCTGGCGTACGTCGAGATCGGCTCGCCCAGCATCGGGGCCGTCGGCTTCCGCAGCTGACACACCCCGTTCCACCCCGCGCGGCCCGGACGGGCCGGCCGGGGCAGCGCCCGGACACCGGTCCTAGTGCGCGAGCCCCAGCTGGTTCATCCGGGCCGCGTGGCGTTCCGTCATCCGCGAGAGCATCTGGCCGACCGCCACGAGGTCGAGGCCCGGACGCCCGCCCGCCAGCAGGCCCGCGAGCGCGTCCCGCTCGGCGGCGACGCGCTGGGCCTGGGTGAGCGCCTCCCCCATCAGCCGGCGGCCCCACAGCGCGAGCCGACCCGCCAGCCGCGGCTCGACCTCGAACGCGGCCCGCACCCGGCCCACCACGAAGTCGGCCTCGCCGGCGTCGCCGAGGGTCGCGATCACCAGGTCGCGGGTGTCGTCGTCGAGGAAGGCCGCGATCTCGCGGTAGAAGTCGTGGGCCAGGCCGTCGCCGACGTACGCCTTGACCAGGCCCTCGTACCAGTCCGCCGGCGCGGTGTGGCGGTGGAAGTCGTCGATCGGGCGGCGGAACGGCGCCATCGCCTCGAACGCGTCGACACCCAGCTCCTCCAGACGGCGCCGGATGCCGGCGACCTGCTCCAGCTGGCCGGCGGCCATGGAGGCCAGCGCGACCTTGTCCTCGAGCGTGGGCGCCAGCTTCGAGTCCTCCGCCAACCGCTCGAAGGCGCTGATCTCGCCGTAGGCGATCGCGCCGAGCAGGTCCACGACGGCGTCCCGGTACGCCGGGTCCGCGAAGGGGTCCTCCGACGGGTCCACGGGGGGCTGCGACGGGCTCGCCGGAGACGTGGCAGCAGGGTCACCCACGGGGGAATCCGTCATGCGGCGCAGCCTAGGGGATACACTGTCCACCGCCGAGCGCACCCCGCGCCGCGTCCACGACCGGACGCACCTGCGGAGGAGCGCCCGGACCACTCGGCGGACAGACCCGCCGGCATGTGCGTGGTTGACCTCCTTCCCGCCGCCCGGAGCGGCGCTTCGACGGGTCGGCCACACGATCGACACCGTCACCAGCAAGCTCACGGAAGCGACCAGGACACTGACCACCACGTTCCGCACGCTCGGCGTGCACCCCCAGATCTGCGACGCCCTCGACCGGGCCGGCATCACCACCCCCTTCGCCATCCAGGAGATGACCCTGTCGGTCGCCCTGGCCGGCACCGACCTCATCGGCCAGGCCCGCACGGGCACCGGCAAGACCCTCGCGTTCGGCATCCCCGTGGTGCAGCGCACCGTCGCCCCCGGCGACGAGGGGTACGCGGCGCTGCCCGCCGGGAAGCCGCAGGCCCTCGTGGTCGCCCCGACCCGCGAGCTCGCGCTGCAGGTCTCGAACGACCTCAAGCTGGCCGGCTCGGACCGGGGCGTGCGCGTCCTCACCGTCTACGGCGGCGTGGGCTACGAGCCGCAGCTCGAGGCCCTCGAGTCCGGCGTCGACGTCGTCGTCGGCACCCCGGGCCGTCTCCTCGACCTGGCCAACCGCCGGGCCCTCGACCTCTCGCACGTGCGCTCGCTCGTGCTCGACGAGGCCGACGAGATGCTCGACCTCGGCTTCCTGCCCGACGTGGAGCGCCTGCTCGCGAAGACGCCGGCGGACCGCCAGACGATGCTGTTCTCGGCCACGATGCCGTCGGCGATCGTCGCCCTGGCGCGCATGCACATGCGCACCCCCATGAACATCCGCGCCGAGTCGTCCTACGAGAACGCGACGGTCCCCGCGACCGCCCAGTTCGTCTACCAGGCGCACGACCTCGACAAGCCGGAGATCATCGGCCGCATCCTGCAGGCCGAGGGCGCCGACAAGATCATCGTCTTCACCCGCACGAAGCGTCAGGCGCAGCGGGTCGCCGACGACCTCGCCGAGCGCGGCTTCGCGACGAGCCCGCTGCACGGCGACATGGCGCAGGTGGCGCGCGAGAAGGCGCTCACCAAGTTCCGCGAGAACAAGCTCCGCGTCCTGGTCGCCACCGACGTCGCCGCCCGTGGCATCGACGTCGCCGGCGTCAGCCACGTCATCAACCACACGTGCCCCGAGGACGACAAGACCTACGTCCACCGCATCGGCCGCACCGGCCGCGCGGGCGCGACGGGCGTCGCCGTGACGTTCGTCGACTGGGCCGACGTGACCCGCTGGAAGGTCATCAACAAGACGCTCGACCTGCCGTTCGACGAGCCGGTGGAGACGTACTCGACCTCCCCGCACCTCTACACCGACATGGGCATCGCCGAGGGCACGAAGGGCCGCATCGTCGAGGCCGCGCCGCAGCCGCGCCGCGAGCGTCCCGACCGCCCCGACCGGTCGGGCGAGCGCTCGGAGCGCTCCGAGCGCTCGGGCAGCAGCCGCAACCGCAACCGCCGTCGCACGCGCAACGGTGCTCCGGTGGAGGGCGAGACCGGCGACGCCACCGTCGCCGCGACCGCCACCGCGGGCTCCGAGGGCGCTGCCGGCACGCCGGGCGCCGACGACGCCTCCGGCGAGGGCACGAGCAAGCCGCGCCGCCGTCGCCGTCGTCGGGGTGGCAGCGGCCGCTCCGGTCAGGGCGGCGGGTCGGAGACCGGCGCCGGCCAGGGCTCGGACGGCGCTGCGGCTCCGGCCGCGACCGCCGAGGCCTGAGACCGGGCCTGACCGGGGCCGGACCAGGCAGGACCACGCGGACCGCGTCGGGGCTCAGGCCCCGGCGCGGTCCTGCAGCTTCCGGGCCACGGCTCGGTAGGCCTCGGCACCCTTGGTCGTGCGCGCCGTGGCGAGGATGGACCGGCCCTTGGCGGGCGCCTCGGCGAACCGGATGGTCTTCGGGATCGCCGGCTCCAGCACGGGGAGGTCGAACGTGCCGGGGATCGACTCGAGCACGGCGCGCGAGTGGCTGGAGCGGCCGTCGAAGAGGGTCGGCAGGACGCCCCACACCTCCAGCGAGCGGTTGGTGAAGCGCCGCACGTCGTGGACGGTGTCGAGCAGCTGCGAGACCCCGCGGTGCGAGAGGGTCTCGCACTGCAGCGGGATCACGACGCCGTCGGCCGCCGTCAGGGCGGCGACGGTGAGCACGCCCAGCGAGGGCGGGCAGTCGAGCAGGACCCAGTCGTAGACGATCTCGTCGTCGGCCAGCTGCTCGAGGACGCTGCGCAGGACCTGCTCGCGACCGGTACGCGTCAGCAGCTCGGCCTCGGCGCGGGCCAGCTCGATGGTCGCGGGCAGCAGGTCCACGCCGTCCTCGGTGGCGAGGATCGCCTCCTGCGCGGGCAGCCCGCCCGTGAGCACCTGGTGCACCGAGAGCTCGAGGTCCTCGGGGTCGACCCCGAGCGAGAACGTCAGCGAGCCCTGGGGGTCGAGGTCGACGACCAGCACCCGCCGGCCGGTCTCGGCCAGCGCCGCGCCGAGGGACGCCACGGACGTCGTCTTCGCGACCCCGCCCTTCTGGTTCGCGATCGCGAGAACGGTGCCCATGGCGGCCATCATGCCGGAGGCCCGTGCGCCGTGGGCATGATGGCGGGCATGAGCACCGGACGACCCACCTCCTCCCCCGACCAGCCCGGCCGGCCCGACCAGCGGGACCGGCCCGGCCGGCACGGCCGGGCCGCCGTCACCGGCGGCACCGCGGGCATCGGCCGCGAGTTCGCCGAGCAGCTCGCCGCCCGCGGGCACGACGTCCTGCTCGTCGCCCGCGACGCCGACCGGCTGGACCTGGTGGCCGCCGAGCTGCGGGCCCAGCACGGCGTGGACGTCGAGGTGCTCGTGGCGGACCTGGCCGAGCGCTCCGACGTGGACCGGGTCGCGGCCCGGCTCGCGGACCCCGACCGGCCGGTCGAGTGGCTCGTCAACAACGCGGGCTTCGGCCTCAAGGACCGGTTCCTCGACAACCCCGTGGAGGCCGAGCAGGCCATGCTGGACGTGCTCGTCGGCGCGGTCCTGCGTCTGTCCCACGCGGCGATGGGGGCCATGGCCGCGCGCGGTCACGGCACGGTGGTGCACGTCTCGAGCGTCGCCGCGTTCCTGCCGCGCGGCACCTACGGCGCGGCGAAGGCGTGGGTCAACCGCTTCGGGCTGTGGGCGGCGGCGGAGTACGCCCCGGCGGGCCTGCGGGTCACCACCGTGTGCCCGGGCTTCGTGCGCACCGAGTTCCACGGCCGGATGGGCGTGGAGCAGGGCTCCGCCCCGAAGGTGCTGTGGCTCGAGGCCGCCGACGTCGTCGCCGAGACGCTGGCGGCCGTCGAGGCGGGACGCGCCCTGGTCGTGCCGACCCGCCGCTACCGCGTGCTGGTGAGGGGTGCTCGGATCCTGCCCGCGGGCCTGCTGCAGCGCTTCCAGCGGCTCGGCCGCCGCTGAGCCGCCGCCGGGCTACGGCTGCAGCAGCTGGGGGGTCGTGCGTCCGGACGTGGCGGCCGCCGCCGCGGCGGCGTCGAGGAGGCGCTCGAGCTGGTCGGGAGTCGTGGTGTTGCAGCCGAGGTCGTGGTCGACCTTGCCCTCGCCGTGGTGGTCGCTGGAGCCGGTGACGAGGAGGTCGAGCTCGGCGGCGATGCGGCGCAGGCCCTCGCGCTCCGCGGGGCCGTGGTCCTGGTGGTCGACCTCGACGCCGAGCAGCCCCCGCTGCTGCAGGTGGGCGAGGCCCTCCGCGTCGAGGACGCCGGGGTCGTGCCGTCCCCACGGGTGCGCGACGACGCTGACGCCGCCGGCCGCGGCGACCACGTCGAGCATCGTCTCCAGGTCGGCGGCGGCGCGGTTGCGGTAGGCGGGACGCCCCGGGGACAGGTAGCGGTCGAACGCCTCCTTCCGGCTCGCGACGTAGCCGCCCGCGACCAGCGCGTCGGCGACGTGCGGTCGCCCGACGGCCGCGGTGGGGCCGGCCAGCCGGCGTACCTGCTCGACGCTCACGTCCAGGCCCAGGCCACGCAGCCGCTCGACCATCCCGGGCACGCGGGCGTCGCGACCGGCCAGCACCGCGTCGAGCTCGCGGCGCAGGTCCGGGTGGGTGGGGTCGGGCAGGTACGCGAGCAGGTGCACCCCCCGTCCGCGGAAGACGGTGCTGATCTCCATGCCGCGCACGAGCGCGACCCCGGCCTCGGCGGCGGCCGCAGCCGCCTCGTCCCACCCCGCGCTGGTGTCGTGGTCGGTGAGCGCGACGACGTCGAGCCCGGCAGCGGCGGCGGAGCGCATCAGCTCCGCCGGGGTCTGCGTGCCGTCGCTGCGGCTGGAGTGGGTGTGCAGGTCGATCAGGGGGCTCACCAGGTCGGCCGCTCGCCGCCGAAGGGCAGCTCGACGAGCGGCGGCCCGAGCCCGGAGACGTCCTTGAGGATCCAGTCGTCGCGCAGCAGCAGGATGGCCGAGGCGGGACGCAGCACGATCCACAGCCAGCGGCCGAACGCCTCCCCCACCACGACCGAGCGGTCGAAGCGACCGTCGGCGCCGCTGGTCGAGACCGTCCACATCGGCACCGACTGGTGGCCGAGGCGCACCCGCACGTCGGAGGTGCCGCGACCGACCTCGTCGCCGGGGTCGGCGCCCCCGGTCCCGGCGCAGCGGGCCCCCAGTCCCACGCCGGGCTCCTCGGCGACGACGATCACCTCGACCGGCCCGTCGAGCGCGCTGACGCCGGTCGCACAGGTCAGCGTGGCGGTGCTGGAGTCGGGCTGGGACCCGACGAGGGCGAAGTCGCTGAGCTGCCAGCCCGGCCCCAGCGGCCAGGGCAGGTACGTCGGGAAGACCGGCGTGCGCCGCAGGTGCTCCGCGAACGAGTCGTAGGTGGGTTCGGAGGGTCGCCACAGCGGATCGGTCGGGCCGTGGTCGTCGCACGCCCACGTGCCCTGCCACTCCGTCACGACCGACCGGCAGCGGGGACAACCGGCGACGAGCATGGGCCTAACCGTGCTGTCCCGCGCGCGGGTCGTCAAGCGGGCCGGCTCACGCGTTCCAGCGCAGCAGCACCGGCTGGTCGCGCTCGTGGCCGAGCACGCTGAGGCGCGCCGTGTCGAGGCGCAGGAGCCGGCCGTCGACGGCCGGCAGGCCGAGCCACCGGGCGGCGAGGACGCGCAGGACGTGCGCGTGGGCGATCAGCAGGACGTCGTGCTCGGCGACGTCCACCAGCTCCGTGACGCTCGCGAGCAGGTCGTCGCAGCGCCGCCCGACGTCGGCGGCCTCCTCGCCGCCGGGCACCGGGCCGTTCCAGACGGTCCAGCCGGGCACGTCCTCGCGGACCTCGAGGGTGGTGCGGCCCTCCGCGTCGCCGTACGCCCACTCCACCAGCCGCTCGTCGACCCGGGCGTCGCGCGCGCCGGCGAGCTCGGCGGTGCGGCGGGCCCGGTGGCGCGGGCTGACCAGGGTCAGCACGGGGTCGTAGTCGGCCAGGCGGGACGCCAGCGCCCGCGCCTGGTCCTCCCCGACGGACGTGAGGGGCAGGTCCGTGACGGAGGTGTGCCGGCCGGACCGGCTCCACTCCGTCTCTCCGTGTCGCACGAGCAGCAGGGCCATGGCCCCAGTCAACGGCCTCGGTCAACACCCGCGCACGCCGGGGGCAGGATGGGGTCCATGACCTCGGGACCCACGACACCGCGCACGCTCGCCGACGACTACGTCTCCGCCCTGGCCGACCTCGACCCGCTGGTCAGCAGCGGGCTGGGGCTGCGCGAGCACGAGGACCGGCTGCCGGACCACTCCCCCGACGGCGCGCGGGCCCGGCGCGACCTCGCGGCGCGCACCCTGGCGGCGCTCGACGCCCTGGAGCGCGACGCAGCGGGCGGCCCGGCGCTCACCGACCCGGTCGAGGCCCGGTGCGCGCGGCTGCTGCGCGACCGCCTCGGCGTCGAGGTGGAGGCCTACGAGCGCGGCGAGCACCTGCGTACCGTCCGCAACATCTTCGGACCGCCCCAGGCCGTGCGCGGCGCCTTCTCCCTGATGCCGACGGCCACGGACGACGACTGGGCCGCGATCGGGCGGCGGCTGCACGCGCTCCCGGCGTCGTACGCCTCGTGGTCGCGCGCGCTGGACGCCGGGGTCGCGCAGGGCCTGACCGCCGCTCCCCTGCAGGTCGAGACCGTCGTGGGCCAGCTCGACGCGTGGCTCGGGTCCGGCCGCTCGTGGTTCCACGACCTGGTCGCCGACGGCCCCGAGGCGCAGCGCGCCGAGCTCGACGCGGCCGCGGACGCCGCGGCGGCCGGTGTGGCCGACCTGCGCGCCCACCTCGCCGGCTCCTACCTGCCGGCCGCGGCGGGCACCCCCGACGCCGTCGGCGAGGACCGCTACGTCTTCAGCGCCCGCCGGGTGGCCGGCGCGACGATCGACCCCGCGGCGACCTACGCGTGGGGCTGGGAGGAGTACCGGCGCATCCAGGCCGAGATGGTCGACCTCGCCGACCGGATCCTGCCCGGCGCCACCCCCCTCGCGGCCATGCGGCACCTCGACGAGCACGGCACCGTCGTCGAGGGCGTCGAGGAGGTGCGCGTGTGGCTGCAGCAGATGATGGACCGCGCCATCACCGACCTCGACGGCACCCACTTCGACATCGCGGAGCCGATCCGCAACGTCGAGGCGATGATCGCGCCGCCCGGCAGCGCCGCCGCGCCGTACTACACCCGACCGTCCCTGGGCTTCGTCCGCCCGGGCCGCACGTGGCTGCCGACGCTGGGACGCACCCGCTTCCCGGTCTACGACCTGATCAGCACCTGGTACCACGAGGGCGTCCCCGGCCACCACCTCCAGCTCGCGCAGTGGGTGCACGTCGCGCCGTCGCTCTCGACCTTCCAGACCTCGGTCGGATCCTCGAGCGGCACCACGGAGGGGTGGGCGCTCTACGCCGAGCGGCTCGTCGACGAGCTCGGCTACCTCGACGACGAGGCGCGCATCGGCTACCTCGACGCGCAGCTGCTGCGGGCGGTGCGGGTCGTGGTCGACATCGGCATGCACCTGGGCCTGCGCGTGCCCGACGACTCGCCGATCGCCCCGGGCGAGGTGTGGACCCGCGAGCTGGCGGAGCGCTTCCTCGGCGCCCACACGGGCTCGCCGGCGGACTTCGTCACCTCCGAGGTCGTGCGCTACCTCGGCTGGCCGGGCCAGGCGATCAGCTACAAGCTCGGCGAGCGCGCCTGGCTCGAGGGCCGCGAGCGCGCCCGCGCCCGTCACGGCGAGGCCTTCGACCTCAAGGCCTGGCACATGGCTGCGCTGAGCCTCGGCGCCCTCGGCCTCGACGACCTGACGGACGAGCTCGCCGCGCTCTAGCCCCGGCGTCGGGGCGCGGCGTCGCGGCGCGGCGTCGGGGCGGCGTCGAGTTGCGGGGTGTGCCGCGGTTCGGGGCGTCGAGTTGCGGAGTCTGCCGCGGATGCGGCGAGCCGTTGCGCCGAGCTGGCACGAGCGGCACGACCCCCGACGTCGCGGCCGCGGCGGGCTCGCGGGCTCCGGCACGGGCGGCGGTACGCCCGGTGCCCCGAGGTGCCGGATCTGGCACGGATCGAGGCGTCGAGTTGCGTGTTGTGCCGCGGTTCGGGGCGTCGAGTTGCAAGTTCTGCCGGCGGTGCGGGTGGGGGTACGCACGGGAAGACTGACAGGTGGGTTGACCTGCGGAAACGCTCTCCACAGATCGGCCAGCGACCCTGGTTATCGAACGCACGTTCGAGTAGAATTCGGAGTATGGATCGGGGGCCCCAGCAGCACACCAACAGCCCGTCGCGGGCTGCGCTGCTGGACGCCGCCGGCGAGGCGATGCGGGCCCAACGCGCTGCCGAGGCGGCCGCGTTCTTCGCGGCTGCCGACTACGCCGATGCCCACCTCGACGTGCTGCGCGGCGGCTCGCCCAGCAACGCGGTGGTGGGTGACCCGATCGGCCCGTTGGGCATGTGGGTCGACGACGAGGAGTCCCTGGCTGCGGCGCCGGGTGGGGACCGGTGGCTGGCGTACGGAGGTCCCGGCGCGCCGCTGGTGTCGGAGTTCGCGGTCCTGGAACTGGTGACTGCGATGGGTCTGTCGCAGGACGCCGGTCGCGCGCTCGTGGGCGATGCCATCGAGGTCCGACACCGGCTTCCCCTGATTGCCGGCCGAGTCGCTGCGGGTGGGGTGCAGGTGTGGCGGGCCCGTCGGATCGCCCGCGCCACTCGGACCCTCACGTTCGAGGGTGCGGGGTTCGTGGACCGCAACCTCGCCCGCGTGGCTCACTCGATCTCGGGGGCGGGGATCGACCGACTCGTCGCGGAGGCGTCGGCGCGGTTCGACCCCGAGACCACCGAGGCGGACCGGGCGGATGCGGACGCGGGGCGGTTCTTCTCCATCGACTTCCGTGCCCGCGAAGCCCTCGGCGTGCACGGCCAGGTCGGCGGAACCGTGCCCGTGTCCGGTGAGCTGGA
>NZ_JAVYII010000006.1:153464-317625 GCF_032378595.1 Nocardioides imazamoxiresistens | reverse complement strand
ATCCGACGACAGCCCTACACCCGCCCCGCACCACCGGCAGGCCCGCCGACACCACCTCGCCGGGCCTACCGGCACGCCCAGCCCCTGCGCGTACCCCCCCCCCCCCCGACCACTGCCATCAGATCGCGCATCTGCGTCGCACAACATGCCCGACACCCGCGCCTGCGGTATCTCTGTCCGCACTCGCCCGCAGATGCGGCACTATTACGCCCATGGACACGTATCGCGTCGCCGAGGCGGCCACCCTGCTCGGCGTCAGCGACGACACCGTGCGTCGCTGGATCGACCAGGGTCGCCTGAGCGCCCGCAAGGACAGCGGCCGCACGGTCGTCGACGGCCCCGAGCTCGCGGCGTACGCCCGGCAGCTCACCGAGGCGGACCACGCGGCCGACGCGCGCGCCACCTCGGTCAGCGCCCGCAACCGCCTGCCGGGGATCGTCACCCGCGTCGTCGCCGACCGCGTGATGGCGCAGGTGGAGATCGCCTGCGGGCCGTACCGCGTCGTGTCCCTGATGAGCGCCGAGGCGGCCACCGAGCTCGGGCTCGAGCCCGGCGCCCGCGCCGTCGCCTCCGTGAAGTCGACCAGCGTCGTCGTCGAGCGTCCGTGAACCGTCCCGCCCCCAGGAGCACCGTGCCCACCATGCGTACCGCCCGCGCCCTCGTCCCCCTCGCCCTCCTCCTCCCCCTGGCCGCCTGCGGCGGTGGGGAGGACGCCGCCGGCGACGGCGACGAGCTCTCGGGCACCATCACCGTGTCGGCGGCGGCGTCGCTGACCGGGACCTTCACCGAGCTGGCCGAGCAGTTCCAGGACGAGCACCCCGACGTCGAGGTCGAGCTGGTCTTCGACTCCTCCGGCACGCTCGCCGACCAGGCGAACGAGGGAGCGCCCGGCGACGTGCTCGCCACCGCGGACACCGCGTCCATGGAGCGTGCGGTCGACGCCCAGGCCGGGTCGCCGGTCACCTTCGCGACCAACGACCTCGTGCTCGTCGCGCCGATCGACAACCCGGCCGGCATCGCCGACCTCTCGTCGCTGGACGACCCGTCGGTCACCTACGTGATCTGCGTGGAGACGGCGCCCTGCGGCGGCCTGGCGCAGGAGGCCCTCGAGGAGGCCGGCATCACCAACGAGCCCGCGAGCCTCGAGCCCGACGTCAAGGCCACCCTGTCGCGCGTGGTCGCGGACGAGGCCGACGCCGGCCTGGTGTACCGCACCGACGCGCTCGCGGAGGAGGATGCCGTCGTGAGCTTCGACCTGCCGACGCCCCTGGCCACGGAGTACCCGATCACCCGCCTCGACCAGAGCCGGAACCCCGACGCCGCCCAGGCGTTCATCGACCTCGTCCTCTCCGAGGTGGGCAGCTCGGTGTTCTCGGAGGCTGGCTTCGGCACCCCGTGAGCACACGGACCACCATCCGCACGACGAGCCGGTCCGTCCTCGGCCGGCCGCCGGCCCTCCTGTGGGCGCCGGCGGCCGTCGCCGTGGTCTTCCTCGTCCTGCCGCTGACGACGCTGCTGCTCGCCACGCCGTGGGGCACGTTCTGGCGCGACCTGACGGACCCCGACGTGCTCGCGGCGCTGCGTCTCAGCGCCCTGACCTCGGGCGCCACCGTGCTCGTCTGCATCGGGCTCGGAACGCCGCTGGCCTGGGTGCTGGCGCGGGTCCCGTTCCGCGGCCGCGGGCTCGTGCGGGCCCTGGTCACCGTCCCGCTCGTGCTGCCGCCCGTGGTAGCCGGCGTCGCGCTGCTGACCGCGCTGGGGCGCAACGGCGTGGTCGGCGGCCCCCTGCGCGAGCTGACCGGGGTGACCTTCCCGTTCACCACGACCGCGGTGGTCATCGCCCACACGTTCGTCGCCCTCCCGTTCTACGTGATCAGCGTGGAGGGCGCCCTGCGCAGCGCCGGCGAGGCGTACGACGAGGTCGCCGCAGGCCTCGGCGCCACCCGCTGGTACGCCTTCCGCCGCGTCACGCTGCCCCTCGCCCTGCCCGGCGTCGTCGCCGGGGCCGTGCTGGCCTGGGCCCGCTCGCTCGGCGAGTTCGGGGCGACCGTGACCTTCGCCGGCAACTACCCGGGCATCACCCAGACGATGCCGTCGCGGATCTACTCCGTCTACCTCGACGACCCGGAGGCCGCCCGGACGCTCGCGGTGATCCTGCTGCTGGCCTCGGTCGGCGTCCTCGCCCTCCTCCGCAACCGCTGGCTCTCGACCGGTACGGGCCCGGGGGCCGTCGCGTGAGCGGCCTGCGCGCCCGGCTGCACGTGCCCGGCCGGCTCGACGCCGAGGTGCTCGCCGAGACGGGCGACGTGCTCGCCGTGGTCGGCCCCAACGGCGCCGGCAAGACCACCCTGCTGCGCAGCATCGCGGGCCTGCTGCCCGGCAGCGGCGACGTCGAGGTGGCCGGCCGCTCCTGGACGCACCCGCCGCTGCTGCCCCGCGACCGGCGGGTCGGGTACGTCGTGCAGGGCCAGGCCCTGTTCCCCCACCTCAGCGCGCGCGAGAACGTCGCCTTCGGCCTGCGTGCCCGCGGCGCGCCCGCCCGCGAGGCCCGCGCCCGCGCCGAGGCCGAGCTCGAGCGCCTCGGCGTCGGCCACCTCGCGGGACGACGTCCCGGCGCCCTCTCGGGCGGTCAGGCGCAGCGCGTCGCGATCGCCCGCGCGCTCGCCACCGATCCCGACGTGCTCCTGCTCGACGAGCCGTTCGCGGGCCTCGACGTCGGCGTCGCCGCCGCGCTGCGCACGGAGCTGGCCCGCCACCTCGCCGACTTCGCCGGGGTCGCCCTGCTGGTCACCCACGACGCCGTCGACGCGCTCACCCTGGGCACCCGGATGCTGGTGCTGCAGGACGGCCGGGTGGCCCAGAGCGGTACGCCCGTCGAGGTCGCCGCGCGGCCGCGCACGGACCACGTGGCCCGCCTCGTCGGGCTCAACGTCCTGCGCGACGGCGAGTCGCTGATGGCCTTCCGCCCCAGCGCGGTCGTGCTGGCACCGAGCGAGCCCGTCGGGTCGGCCCGCCTGCGCTGGCGGGGTCGCGTCGAGCAGCTGACGCCGCACGGGGACGAGATCCGGGTGCAGGTGCTGACGCCCGACGGGGTCCGCGTGCTGGCCGACGTCACCGCGGCGGCCGCCGCCGAGCTGCGCCTGGCCCCCGACGTGGCGCTCTGGGCGGCGGCCAAGGAGACCGCCGTGACGCGCTACCCGGCGGCCCCGGCTCCCCGGGGGCCGGTCCAGTCCGGCTGAGCGGGGCGACCGGACGCTACGATCCGGCCATGGCGACTGACCCCTCCGTGGTTTCCGACCAGCCCGACCACCTGCGCGTCGAGCCCGAGGCTCCCGACCGCAACCTCGCGCTCGAGCTCGTCCGGGTGACCGAGGCGGCCGCGATGGCGGCCGGCCGCTGGGTCGGGCGGGGTGACAAGAACGGCGCCGACGGCGTGGCGGTCAACGCGATGCGGGTGATGATCTCCAGCGTCGGGATGAACGGCACCGTCGTGATCGGCGAGGGCGAGAAGGACGACGCCCCGATGCTGTTCAACGGCGAGCAGGTCGGCAACGGCACGGGCCCCGAGTGCGACGTCGCGGTCGACCCGATCGACGGCACGACGCTGACCGCCAAGGGCATGTCGAACGCGATCGCCGTGCTCGCGGTCGCGCCGCGGGGCTCCATGTACGACCCGTCGGCCGTCTTCTACATGGAGAAGCTCGTCACCGGGCCCGACGCCGCCGACGTGGTCGACATCCGGCTGCCGGTCGCCGAGAACATCGCCCGCGTGGCCAAGGCCAAGAAGTCGGCCGCCGAGGACGTCACCGTCGTGCTGCTCGACCGCCCGCGCCACGAGCAGATCGCCTCCGAGATCCGCGCGACCGGGGCCCGGATCAGGTTCATCACCGACGGCGACGTCGCCGGCGCCATCGCGGCCGCGCGCGTCGGCTCGGGCGTCGACCTGCTGCTCGGCGTCGGCGGCACCCCCGAGGGCATCATCACCGCCTGCGCGATCAAGTGCCTCGGCGGCACGATCCAGGGCCGGCTGTGGCCGACCTCCGACGAGGAGCGCCAGCGCGCCGTCGACGCCGGCCACGACCTCGACCCCGACAACGTGCTGACGACCGACCAGCTCGTCACGGGCGACGACTGCTTCTTCGTCGCCACCGGCATCACCGACGGCGACCTGATGAAGGGCGTGCGCTACCACGGCGGCGGCGCCGTGACGGACTCCCTGGTGATGCGCTCGCGCAGCGGCACCATCCGCCAGGTCAGCTCGGAGCACCGGATCGACAAGCTGCAGGCGTACTCGGCCATCGACTTCGAGCGCTGAGCCCGCGCGTGGGGGCGGCGTGGTCATAATCGGGCGCATGTCCGAGACCGACGCCGCCGGCACGCCGTCCGACCTCGCCGCGGTGCGCCGCTCCGAGGAGCTGTTCGCCCCGGTGCGGGCCGACCTCGAGCTCTGCTACCAGACGTACGGCGACGCCGCCGACCCCACGATCCTGCTCGTCATGGGGCTCGGCGGGCACATGACGTGGTGGCCCGACGGGCTGTGCCGCCGCCTCGCGGCGGCCGGCTACCACGTCGTGCGCTACGACAACCGTGACGTCGGCCGCTCCTCGCGGGTGCGCGAGCGGATGTCGAAGACGACGGTCGTGCAGGCCTTCCTCGGCCGGCCGGTCCGCACGCCGTACACGATGAGCGACCTCGCCGAGGACGGCGTGCTGCTGCTCGACCACCTCGGCGTGGACGCGGCGCACGTCGCCGGCGTGTCGATGGGCGGCATGATCGTGCAGACGATGGCGCTCGAGCACCCCGACCGCGTCCGCTCGATGACCTCGGTCATGTCGACCACGGGCAACCGACGCGTCGGGTGGCAGCACCCGCGGCTGCTGCCGACGCTGATCGCGCCGCGACGCCCGGACCTGGCGGCCTACATCGAGAACACGCTGCGGATGGCGCGCCTGATCGGGTCGCCGAAGTACGCCGAGAGCCCCGAGGCGATCCGGGCCCGCGCCGAGGAGACCCATTCCCGCGGGGTCAGCGGCGCCGGCATCCTGCGCCAGATGGGCGCCATCCTGACCCAGCCGGACCGGACGAAGGCCCTCGGCGCGCTGACGATCCCCGTGGCCGTGCTGCACGGCCGGCAGGACCGGATGGTGCACGTCTCCGGCGGCCGCGCGACGGCCGCCGCGGTGCCCGGTGCGCAGCTGACCGTCGTCGACGGCATGGGCCACGACCTGCCCACCGCGCTGCTCGACACCTACGCCGCCACGATCCTCGGCGCGGCCCGGCGCGCGGAGGCTCCCTGATCCGGGTTTGACCGCCTGACCTCGGGGTACAGGCGCTGGGCCTTCACGACGTCGGGGGCGCGGACCGCCGGATACTCCGGGGGTCCTGCGCGCGCCGCCGGCTCCATCGTTAGAGACGTACGTCACACTGAGCACGTTCGATAGCAGGTCGACGAAGGGTCCACACCGAATTCGCTGGTGCTGGACAAAGTCACGGCGAGGGGTCTAGACCTTAGGGCCCTACAACTCGATGGGGAGGAGTGGCGCACATGCGCGGGCCACGACGGGGTCTGTGGAGGCCCCTCGGCGTCGCCGCAACGATCGTGCTGGCAGCGAGCACCTTGAGTGCCTGCAGCGAGTCCGGCAAACCGACGCTGAACTGGTACATCAACCCCGACGGACAGGACACGTTGACGTCGCTCGCGGAGCAGTGCTCCACGGACGAGTACGACATCGCGATCCAGCTGCTCCCGACCGGAGCCACCGACCAGCGCACGCAGCTGGCACGCCGTCTGGCGGCGAACGACTCGACCACCGACCTGATGAGCCTCGACCCGGTCTTCGTGCCGGAGTTCGCGAACGCCGACTGGCTCCTCGAGTTCGAGGGCGACGCCGCGGACGCCGTGGTCGACGACGACGTGCTCGCCGGACCGGCCGACACGGTCCAGTGGGAGGACAAGATCTACGCCGCTCCGCAGTGGGCGAACACGCAGGTGCTGTGGTACCGCGAGTCGCTCGCCGAGGCGGCGGGCATCTCCGACGCCCTGCAGGAGGGCACCGCGACCTGGTCGCAGGTGATCGACGCCGCAGCGCAGAACGACGGCACCGTGGGCGTCCAGGCCGACCGCTACGAGGCGTACATGGTCTGGATCAACGCCCTGGTCCAGGGCGCCGGCGGCGACATCGTGAGCGACACGGAGGCCGGGGTCGACGCCCAGGTCGACATCGACTCCGACGCCGGTCGTGCGGCCGCCGAGGTGGTCGCCCAGCTCGCCGGCTCCCCCGCCGCCCAGTCGGACCTGTCCGTGTCGCGCGAGGGCACCTCGCTCGGCGCGATGTTCCCCGACGGCGGCGCCGGCGAGTTCATGACGAACTGGACGTTCGTCTACAAGAACTACGAGCCGAACGACACCAACGGCTTCACCGACGAGCAGTTCGCCGACCTCGCCTGGGCGCGCTACCCGCGCACCGTCGAGGGCGAGGAGTCGAAGCCCCCGGTCGGCGGCATCGACATCGGTGTCGGCGCGTACACGGAGCACCCGGAGTACGCCCTCGAGGCCGCGCAGTGCGTCACCACGCCGGAGGCCCAGCTCGCGCTCGCGGTCAACGACGGCCTGATGCCCGCCCGGTCCTCGGTCTACGAGGAGCAGGAGCTGGTGGACGCCTACGACCCGACGCTGCTGACGCTGTTCCGCGAGAGCATCGAGGACGGCGGGCCGCGTCCGAAGAGCGCGTTCTACAACCAGATCTCGGGGTCGGTGCAGAGCACGTGGCACCCGCCGGCGGACGTGGACCCGGAGCGCACCCCGGAGCGCTCGGCCAACTTCATCCGTGACGTCCTCGGCGGAAAGGCGCTGCTGTGAGCACCACGACGGCGCCCGCGGGCGCACCCGCCTCCCGCAAGGACAAGGCGAAGGCCAGCGACCGCGCGGTCGCGGAGAACCGGCTCGGGCTCAAGCTCGTCCTGCCGGCCCTCGTGGTCATGCTGTTCGTCACCGCGTTCCCGATGCTGCAGGCCCTGTGGCTGTCCCTGTCGAACTACGCCCTGACCGCGCCGGACGACCGGTCGTTCGTGGGCGCGCAGAACTACGTCACCGCCCTGACGGACCCGCTGTTCTGGCGCACGATGCTGGTGACCGTGGCGATCATGGTCGTCACCGTGTTCTTCGAGCTGGTGATCGGCTTCGTGTTCGCCCTGGTGATGCACCGGGTGATCTTCGCCCGCGGCATCATCCGGACCTCGATCCTGATCCCCTACGGCATCATCACCGTGGTCTCCGGCTTCGCCTGGCAGTTCGCGTTCAGCGGCACCAACGGCTTCGTCAACGCGTGGCTGCCGTTCGTGGAGGACAACTTCAACTGGTTCGGCGAGCAGTTCCCGGCCCTGGTCGCGATCTGCGTCTCCGAGATCTGGAAGACGACGCCCTTCATGTCGCTGCTGCTCCTCGCGGGTCTCGCGCAGGTCAGTGAGGACATGGTCGAGGCGGCGAAGGTCGACGGCGCCACGTGGTGGCAGCGGCTGTGGCGGGTGATCCTGCCGAACATGCGGGCCGCGATCATGGTCGCGATCCTGTTCCGCGCGCTCGACGCCTTCCGCATCTTCGACAACATCTTCGTCATGACCAACGGCGCGGTGAACACCGAGTCGGTCTCGTTCCTCACCTACCGACAGGTGATCGAGCAGTTCCAGATCGGCATGGGATCGGCGCTCTCGGTGCTGCTGTTCCTGTCGGTCCTCATCATCGCGTTCGGCATCGTCAAGCTGTTCCGCGTCGACCTGGCCCAGGCCCGAGGAGAGGGGTGACAACGATGGGGAACACACCGCTGCGCAAGATCGGCGTCGTCGTCGGCGCCGCCCTGATCCTGATCTGGTGCCTGCTGCCGGTCGCGTGGATCATCTCGCTGTCGTTCAAGTCGCAGGACGCCATCACCAACGGCTCGCCGGGGTTCTTCCCGGCCGAGGGCGGCTTCGCCGGCTGGGACAACTACGTCGCCGCCTGGGACAACGAGCAGTTCCGCCGCGCGATCTTCAACTCGATCGGCATCTCGCTGATCGCGACCCTGCTCTCGGTCATCGTGGCCACGCTGGCGGCGTACGCCATCGCGCGCCTCGAGTTCAAGGGCAAGAAGCTCGTGCTGTCGACGGCGCTGGCCATCGCCATGTTCCCGGTGGTCTCGCTGGTCGGCCCGCTGTTCGACATGTGGCGTGCCGTCGGGCTCTACGACACCTGGCCCGGCCTGATCATCCCGTACATGTCCTTCACGCTGCCGCTGGCGATCTGGACCCTGTCCGCCTTCTTCCGGGAGATCCCGTGGGAGATGGAGCAGGCCGCCCAGGTCGACGGCGCGACGTCGTGGCAGGCGTTCCGCAAGGTGATCGTGCCGCTGGCGGCGCCCGGCGTCTTCACGGCCGCGATCCTGACGTTCTTCTTCGCGTGGAACGACTTCGTCTTCGGCATCTCGCTGACGTCGACGGAGGCCGCCCGCCCGATCCCGGCGTCGCTGTCGTTCTTCGTCGGCAGCGACCCGTTCAACCGGCCGGCGTCGCTGCTGGCCGCCGGAGCCGTCATCGCGACGGTCCCGATCATCGTCATCGTGCTGTTGTTCCAGCGCAAGATCGTCGCCGGTCTCACCTCCGGCGCAGTGAAGGGATGAGCTCGTGGCCGGCATTCAGATGAACAACATCGTCAAGAAGTACGGTGACGGCTTCCCCGCCGTCAACGACGTCTCGATCGACATCGCGGACGGCGAGTTCGTGATCCTCGTGGGGCCGTCGGGATGCGGGAAGTCGACGCTGCTGCGCATGATCGTGGGCCTGGAGGACATCACCTCCGGCGACATGATGATCGGGGACAAGCGGGTCAACGACCTCGCTCCGCGCGACCGCAACCTCGCCATGGTGTTCCAGAACTACGCGCTCTACCCGCACCTCAGCGTCTACGAGAACATCGCGTTCCCGCTCCGGCTGGCCGGCGCCTCCGACTCGGAGGTCGACCAGAAGGTGCGCGACGCGTCGAAGACGCTCGAGCTGGACGAGCACCTGGAGCGCAAGCCCGGCAACCTGTCGGGTGGTCAGCGCCAGCGCGTCGCCATGGGTCGCGCCATCGTGCGCGACGCCGACGCGTTCCTCTTCGACGAGCCGCTGTCGAACCTCGACGCGAAGCTGCGCGGGCAGATGCGCACCGAGATCGCGCGGCTGCAGAAGAAGCTGGGCATCACCACGGTCTACGTCACCCACGACCAGACCGAGGCGATGACCCTGGGCGACCGGGTCGCGGTGCTCAAGCGCGGCGTGCTCCAGCAGCTCGCCACCCCGCGCGAGCTCTACGAGAACCCGGGCAACCTCTTCGTCGCCGGCTTCATCGGCTCGCCGCCGATGAACTTCCTGCCGGCGGAGGTCGACGGGACCTCGGTGAAGCTGCCGTTCGGCACGGTCCAGATCCCCGCGGAGAAGGCGGAGAAGGCCGCGGGCAAGGGGCTGCTGATCGCCGGCATCCGGCCGGAGGCGTTCGAGGACGCCGCGCTCGTCGACGCCTCGAAGGTGGCCGACGGCTCGACGTTCCGCGCCAAGGTCGAGGTCGTCGAGTGGCTGGGCAACGAGACGTACGCCTACCTGCCGTTCGAGGCCCCGCCGGAGGTCCAGAAGCAGCTCGCGCAGCTGGAGAAGGACCTCGACGGCGACTCGCTGCGCACGCAGCTGGTCATCACCCTCGACGGCGCCAGCCGCGTCAGCGAGGGCGACGAGGCCGAGATCTGGGTGGACACGTCGAAGCTGCACCTGTTCGACCCCGCCTCGGGCGAGAACCTGACGGTCGACCGCGCCCACGCGGGCCGGATCGTCGGCGACGCCTGACGGCGACGACGCACCGACGACGGCCGCGTCGTCACCGGGAGCGGCTCAGGGGCTCAGCCCTTGAGCCGCTTCCGCTTCTTCTCCCCCGGCATCGGCTTGCGGGTCACGGTGACGCCGCCCATGAAGGCGACGCCCTTGACCCGCACGGTCGGCGAGCTCGCGTCGAGCTCGGGGTCGACCTTGTCGCGGCTCTGCTCGAAGCCGCCCATGATCCCGATGCCGTCGACGACCACGTTCGTCCACGCGTTCACCGTGATGTCGATGCCACCCATGATCGTGTTCGCCTGGATGACCACCTCGGGCGCGCCGAAGCGCGCCTCGCGCAGGTCGATCTCGGCGCCGCCCATCAGCGTGAAGACGGAGTGGGAGTCGCCGACCTCCCAGACGCCCTTGCGCACGACGCCGCTCATCACCGCGACGCTCGTCGGGTGGTGCGGCGCGAACGGCACGGGCCCGCCGGGGCCCTTGGCGAACGAGACCGGCGAGGGCGCCGGCGGCGGCATGACGAGACCGCCGGGGCGCGGCGCCTCCCCCGGCAGGTCGGCGAGGATCGGCACGAGGTCGGCGTACACCTTCGCGCCGTACGTCGCCTCGAGGCGCTCGTCCAGCTCGTCGGGCTCGAGGCGTCCCTCCCCCGCGGCGTCCCGGAGCAGCTCGGCCACCTGGTGGCGGTCGGCGTCGGAGATGCGCAGCTGTGCCGGTTCCGTCATGAGAGTCAGCCTATGCCCGCCGACGGGCCCGACGTACTGACGGACGTCACGACCTCGGCGCTTCGCTCTCGACGTACACGGTGCCGCCGAGCTCGACGAACTCCGCGGCCTTGCGCCGCATGCCCTCCTCGGCGCCGAAGCGTTCCCGGACGTCCTGGCTGATCCGCATGCTGCAGAACTTGGGGCCGCACATGGAGCAGAAGTGGGCCGTGCGCGCCGCGGGCGCCGGAAGGGTCTCGTCGTGGAACGCCTGGGCCGTGACCGGGTCGAGGGACAGCGCGAACTGGTCGTCCCACCGGAACTCGAAGCGCGCCCGGCTGAGCGCGTCGTCCCAGTCGCGCGCCCGGGGGTGACCCTTCGCGACGTCGGCGGCGTGCGCGGCGAGCTTGTAGGTCACGACGCCGGTCTTCACGTCGTCGCGGTCGGGCAGCCCGAGGTGCTCCTTCGGCGTGACGTAGCAGAGCATCGCCGTGCCGTGCTGGGCGATGGTGGCAGCGCCGATCGCCGAGGTGATGTGGTCGTAGCCCGGCGCGACGTCGGTGGCGAGGGGACCGAGGGTGTAGAACGGCGCGCCGTCGCACCACTCCTGCTGGAGCCGGACGTTCTCCTCGACGAGGTCCAGCGGCACGTGGCCGGGCCCCTCCACCATCACCTGCACGTCGTGCTCCCAGGCCCGCCGCGTCAGCTCGGCCAGGGTCCGCAGCTCGGCCAGCTGGGCCTCGTCGTTGGCGTCGGCCAGCGAGCCCGGGCGCAGGCCGTCGCCCAGGCTGAACGAGACGTCGTAGGCGGCGAAGATCTCGCACAGCTCGTCGAAGTGCGTGTAGAGGAAGTTCTCCTCGTGGTGGGCCAGGCACCACCCGGCCATGATCGAGCCACCGCGCGAGACGATGCCCGTGACGCGCGCCGCGGTCAGCGGCACGTGGCGCAGCAGCACCCCGGCGTGGACCGTCATGTAGTCGACACCCTGCTCGCACTGCTCGACGACCGTGTCGCGGTAGACCTCCCACGAGAGCCGGTCGGCCTCCCCGTCGACCTTCTCCAGCGCCTGGTAGACCGGCACCGTCCCGATCGGCACGGGCGAGTTGCGCAGGATCCACTCACGGGTGGTGTGGATGTCGTCGCCGGTCGAGAGGTCCATGACCGTGTCGGCGCCCCAGGTGACCGCCCAGGTCAGCTTCTCGACCTCCTCGGCCACCGACGAGGTGACCGCGGAGTTGCCGATGTTGGCGTTGACCTTCACCAGGAAGCGGCGGCCGATCACCATCGGCTCCGCCTCGGGGTGGTTCACGTTGAGCGGGATGATCGCCCGGCCGGCCGCCAGCTCGCTGCGCACCAGCTCGACGTCGCAGCCCTCGCGGGCGGCGGCGTAGCGCATCTCGGGCGTCACGAGGCCGCGCCGGGCGTACGCCATCTGCGTCACTGCACGCCCCTCGCTCGCGCGGCGCGGCCGGCGTGCCGTGCCGCGCCACGCGGCGCTGGCGGCGCCGCGACGCAGGGCGGCGCGACCGTCGTCGAGGAGGGCCGTGGGGCGCCCGTCGTACGCCGCGGTGTCGCCGC
The DNA here is from genome assembly GCF_032378595.1 of Nocardioides imazamoxiresistens. NCBI lineage: Bacteria > Bacillati > Actinomycetota > Actinomycetes > Propionibacteriales > Nocardioidaceae > Nocardioides > Nocardioides imazamoxiresistens. The sequence goes on along the minus strand of NZ_JAVYII010000006.1, from coordinate 305,509 downwards.
GCGCGTCGAGCCAGGGCGTGCGCAGCGCCGGGAGACCGACCTCCGGGTCGGAGCCGGGGCCGGTGGTGCAGTAGCGGTCGAAGGTCTCGCCGTTCGTGAGGGCGACCCGCGTCACGGGCACGCGGAGGTCGTCGGGACCGGCCGGGACGAGCACGCGGGAGTGGGCGGGGTGGACGGGGTTCATCGGTCTCCTCCTGGGTGGGTGGGGGCGGACGTGTGCGCGACGGGACCGCGGCCGGCGCCGAGGCGCCAGGCGCGGGACCGCTCGAGGCGGGCGGCGGTGTACGACGCGGCGTCCTCGACCGCGGCGACGAGGTCGGCCGGGTCGTGGTGGCCGGGGCGGGCGGGTCCCCCGGCGAGGCGCGCCGCGAGGGCCGCGGCGAACGTGCAGCCCGAGCCGTGGTCGTTGCGGGTGTCGACCCACGGGTGGACGGCACGCGTCGCCGGCCGGCCGGGGACCGCGACGTGGTCGATGCACCGGTCGGGGGCCGCCCCCGGGGCGGGCCCGCCGGTGAGGACGACCGCGCAGCCCCGGTCGGCGAGGTCGGCCGCGAGCAGCGCCGGCGGCGTCGCGTCGCTGGGGTCGAGGCCGAGCAGAGCGCGGGCCTCGTCGAGGTTCGGGGTGACGACGGAGGCGTGCGGGAGCAGGTCGCGGTAGGCCGCGGCCACGTCCCGGTCCCCCAGCACCGCCCCGGAGGTCGCGACGAGGACGGGATCGACGACCAGCGGCCGTCCCGGCCGCGCCGCGAGCCGCTCCGCGACGAGCCGCACGGCGCCCGGTGAGCCCAGCATGCCGGTCTTGACCGCGGCGACGGGGAGGTCGCCGAGGACGGCGTCGACCTGCGCCGCGAGGAACGCGAGGGGCGGCACGTGCACCGCGCGCACCGCCGTCGTGTCCTGCGCGGTGAGCGCCGAGACCGCCAGCGCGCCGTGGTGGCCGTGGTCGGCGAAGGTCGCGAGGTCGGCCGCCACCCCCGCCGCGCCCCCGGAGTCGGTGCCCGCCACGGTGAGGGCGACCAGCGGCGTGCTCACCGCGCCCCCTCGACGGCGCGCAGGAGGGCACGGACGGTCGCGGCCGGGTCCGCGGCGCGCATCACCGCGCCCATCACCGCCACGCCGTCGGCGCCGGCCCGGACCGCGGCCGCCGCGGAACCGGGCTCGACCCCGCCGAGCGCGAGGACCCGGGTCGGCGAGCCGGCGCAGGCGCGGGCGGCCCCGGCGTACGCCTGCGGCGGGAGGGGCGGGCCGTGGCCCGGTTTGCTGGCGGTGGCGGCGAAGGGCGAGAGGGTCACGTAGGCCGCGCCGGCCGCGACCGCGGCACGCACCTCGGCGGGGTCGTGGCAGGACCGCCCGTGCGGGCCCCCGCCGTCGGGGACGGACTGGTGGGCGGCGAGGTGCACCCCGTGGGCCCCGGGGAGGAGGGTCCGGGCGCTGAGCACGTGGAGGGCGGGCGCTGCGCGTCCCGGGTCTGCGCGCCCGGGCGTCTCGAGCAGCCGGGCGACGAGCGCGGTGCGGTCGACGTCCGACAGGTCGAGCTCGCGGACCACCACCGTGCGCAGGCCGGCGACGACGCACGCGCGCACGGTCCGGACCAGGTCGCGGCCCGGGCGCAGCTGCGACCGGTCCGTCAGCAGCACGACGTCGGTGCTCGGCACGGGCGAGCCGTCGGGACCGCTGCTCACGTGCCCACCCGGCCCGTCAGCGGGCTGGAGGGGCGGGCGACCCCGCGACGCGGGATCCGGCCGGCGCCGGCGGCGAGGTGCCCCGCCTCCACGGCGAGGCGCAGGGCACGGGCCATCGCGACGGGCTCCGCGGCCCGCGTCACCGCGCTGGCGGCGAGCACGGCGTCGCAGCCGAGCTCGAGCGCCAGCGCGGCGTCGCTCGCGGTGCCGACCCCGGCGTCGAGGACGACGGGCACCTGCCCGGCCACGGTGGCGACCAGGCCCTCGATCGCGTGCGGGTCGAGGACGCCGAGGCCCGAGCCGATGGGCGACCCCAGCGGCATCACCGCCACGCACCCGGTGTCGACGAGGCGGCGGGCGACGCCGGGGTCCGCGGTGGTGTACGGGAGCACCGAGAAGCCGGCGCGGACCAGCGTGTCGGCAGCGTCGAGCAGCTCCACGACGTCCGGCAGCTGGGTGCGGTCGTCGAGGACCACCTCCAGCTTCACGAGGTCGGTGCCGAGCGCCTCGCGGGCGAGCTCGGCGGTGAGCACCGCCTCCCGGGCGGAGCGGCACCCCGCCGTGTTCGGGAGCAGCACCTCGCCGCGGGCGCGCAGAGTCGAGAGGAGCCCCCCGGACCCGGTGCCCGATGCGCGCCGCATGCTGACGGTCACCAGGCCGGGGCGGGCGGCGTCGAGCACCGGGCCGAGCAGGTCGGGTCGCGGGAGCCCGCCCGTGCCGAGCAGGAGGCGGGAGCGCAGCGGGACGCCGCCCAGGACCAGTCCGCTCATCCGCCCTGCACCGCCGTCACGACCTCGACCACGGCGCCGTCGCGCAGGGCCGTGGTGGCGTGGTCGGCGCGCGGCACGACGATGCCGTCGACGGCCACCGCGCAGCCCTGCAGGTCGCCGGACCGGGGGTCCAGGAAGGCGTCGAGGAAGTCCTCGACGAGGCCGGCGACGGTGGTGGCCGCCGTGGTCACGGGCGCTCCGTTGAGGACGAGGTCGGGCACGGGGTCGCTCCTTCGGTCGGTGGGCGGAGCCGGGCGGGGTCGAGGGCGGGCTCGACCCGCCCCGTCTCCAGGTGGTCGGCGACGAGCGCCGCGGTCAGCGGCGCGAGCAGGACGCCGTGGCGGAAGTGGCCCGCGGCGAGGACGACGCGGGGTGCGGGTGCCACGTCGGTCGCCGGCGCTGCGCCCACGAGCGGGAGGTGGTCGGGCGTCGCCGGACGGTCCCGGGCACAGGCCTCGACCAGCTCGGCGCGCTCGACGGCCGGCCACATCGCCCGGGCGGCGTCCAGCAGCCGGCCGACGCCGCCGACCGTCACGACCGGGGGCGCGTCGTGCTCCTCGCTGGTCGCGCCGACGACCACCTCGACGCCCGTGGTCGCTCCCGGACCGGGGGTCGTGCCCGACGCGGCGGCGGCCCGTGGCACGAGGTAGACGGGCTCGCCACGCACCCACCCCCGCACGACGCGACCGGGCGGGTCGTCGCTGCGCACGCGGAGGATCTCGCCGCGGACCCCGCGCACCAGCTGGTCGTAGGGCGCCGGGAGCCGCGCCCCGGTCGCCAGCACGACGACGTCGGCGGTCGGTGGACCGGCGGGGACCTGGGGCAGCACGGGCACGCGCTCGCGCAGGGCGGTCACGACGGCACGCGGGTCGACGGCGTGGTCGTCGGCGAGCAGCGCTCCGCCGGCGACCCGGCCGAGACCCGGCTCGGCGTCACGCACGGCGCGCGCGTCGAGGACGTCGACGCCCCGTCCCAACGAGCCGAGCACGGCGGCCTGCCTCTCGACCTCCTGCAGGTCGCCGTGGTCCAGACCGACGAGCAGCGTCCCGGTGGTGCGCAGCGGCACCCCGAGCCTGCGGGCGTACGCCGGCCACAGCCGCGCGCCGCGCACCCCGAGGTCGAGCAGCGCGCCCTCGCCCCACCCGACCTCGCAGGCGGGGGTCAGCATCCCGGCGGCGGCGTGCGACGCACCCGAGCCGGGGGCGGGGTCGACGACCGTCACGTCGTGGCCGCGACGCAGCAGCTCCTCGGCCACCGCGAGGCCGACAATGCCGGCGCCCCGGACGAGGACGCGCAGACCCGTGCGTGCCACCGTCATGCCAGCGCGGCGAGCAGCTCCTCCGCGGCGGCCACGGGGTCCGGCGGGCGCCAGACCGCACCGATGACGGCGACCCCGTGCGCGCCGGCCGCCACGACCTCGGCGGCCGTGCCGGCGTCGATCCCCCCGATCGCGAGCAGCGGCAGCAGCCCGCTCGCCCGCGTCACGGCGGCGACGCCCAGCGGCTCGGGGAGCCCGGTCTTCGAGGTGGTCGGGTGCACGGGCCCGAAGCCGGCGTAGTCAGCGCCCGCCTCCAGGGCGCGCGCCACGGCGTCCCGGTCGCGGCACGTCGCACCGACGAGGAGGTCGTCCCGTCCGCTCGCGTCGGCGATCCGACGCGCGTCGTCGACCGCGAGGTCGTCCGCGCCGAGGTGGACCCCGTCGGCGCCGGTGGCCAGGGCGACGTCGAGCCGGTCGTCGACGGTGACGCACGCGCCGTGCGGGCGCACCGCCGCGAGGGCGAGGCGCGTCAGCGCGACGAGCTCACGGGTGGTGGCGGCCTTGGCCCGCACCTGGAAGCCGTCGACGCCGGCTCGGGCGAGGTCCTCGAGGCGGGAGAGGTCGTCGGCGGGGCCGACCAGGAGGGTCAGACGCGGCACTCCGGCGGCCGCGTCGCTGCGAACAGCAGACACGAGATGCGCTCCTCACTTCCTGCGCCGGCATGACCCGGATCAGGTTCGACGGTCGGAGCGGCATCAGCCCCATCTCAGCCCACTGCCGTGGACTCCCGTGGTGGATGCCGAGGACCGTAGCACGCACGCCCCCCAGGGAAGGCAAGCCTTAGCGCAGCCCCCCGGTCGGGCAGGTCTAGCGTGACGCCCGTGACCACCGCAGCGACCCCCGCCGGGGCAGGTCCGGGCGACCTCGGCGACGACTTCCGCTACTCCGACCTACTGCCGATCGGGCCCGACACGACGCCGTACCGGCTCGTGACGACCGAGGGCGTCTCGACGTTCGAGGCCGGCGGCCGCACGTTCCTCCAGGTCGAGCCGGAGGCGATCCGACGCCTGACCGCCGAGGCGATGCACGACATCTCGCACTTCCTGCGCCCCGCGCACCTCGCGCAGCTGCGGCGGATCATCGACGACCCCGAGGCCAGCGGCAACGACCGCTTCGTGGCGCTCGACCTGCTGAAGAACGTCAACATCTCGGCCGGCGGCGTGCTGCCCATGTGCCAGGACACCGGCACGGCGATCGTGATGGGCAAGAAGTCCGAGGGCGTCCTGACCGGGGCCGACGACGGTGAGTCGATCAGCGCGGGCGTCTACGACGCGTACACGCAGCTCAACCTGCGCTACTCGCAGCTGGCGCCGCTGACGACCTACGAGGAGAAGAACACCGGCACCAACCTGCCGGCGCAGATCGAGATCTACTCGACGCCGCAGACCTCGGGCAAGCCGGAGTACAAGTTCCTCTTCATGGCCAAGGGCGGCGGCTCGGCCAACAAGTCGTTCTTGTTCCAGGAGACGAAGGCGATCCTCAACCCGAAGCGCCTGCTGGAGTTCCTCGACGAGAAGATCCGCTCGCTCGGCACGGCGGCGTGCCCGCCCTACCACCTCGCCGTGGTGATCGGCGGCACCAGCGCGGAGTTCGCGCTCAAGACCGCGAAGTACGCCTCCGCCCACTACCTCGACGAGCTGCCGACCGAGGGCTCGATGAGCGCCCACGGCTTCCGTGACCTCGAGCTGGAGGAGGAGGTCTTCAAGCTGACGCAGGGCTTCGGGATCGGCGCCCAGTTCGGCGGCAAGTACTTCTGCCACGACGTGCGCGTCGTGCGGCTGCCGCGCCACGGCGCCTCGTGCCCGGTCGCCATCGCGGTCTCCTGCTCTGCCGACCGACAGGCCCTCGGCAAGATCACGCCCGAGGGCGTCTTCCTCGAGCAGCTCGAGACCGACCCGGCGCAGTACATGCCCGACGCCGGCACGGCCGAGGACATCGAGGGCGGCGAGGTCGTCGCCGTCGACCTGAACCGGCCGATGGGCGAGATCCTCGCCCAGCTCTCCCAGCACCCGGTCAAGACGCGCCTCTCGCTCACCGGCCCGCTCATCGTGGCGCGTGACATCGCGCACGCCAAGATCCAGGAGCGCCTCGACGCGGGCGAGGAGATGCCCGACTACCTCAAGGACCACCCGGTCTACTACGCCGGGCCGGCCAAGACGCCTGACGGCATGGCCTCCGGCTCCTTCGGGCCGACGACCGCGGGCCGGATGGACTCCTACGTGAAGTCCTTCCAGGCCGCCGGCGGCTCCATGGTCATGCTCGCCAAGGGCAACCGCTCGAAGCAGGTCACCGAGGCCTGCGAGACGCACGGCGGCTTCTACCTCGGCTCGATCGGCGGCCCCGCCGCCCGTCTGGCGCTCGACTGCATCCGCAGCCAGGAGATCGTCGAGTACCCCGAGCTGGGCATGGAGGCGGTGTGGAAGATCGAGGTCGAGGACTTCCCGGCCTTCATCGTGGTCGACGACAAGGGCAACGACTTCTTCACCGACCCGTCGGGTGCCGTGACCGTGCCGCTGTCGGGGATCCGGGTGCGCTCGCGCGAGAAGTGAGGCGCTAGACCTCGCCCCGGACCTCGAGCGAGCGCAGGTAGCGCTCGACGACCCGCTGCTGGACGTACGCCGTCACCGGGCCGCCGAGGCGAGCCCACCGGGTGGCGGGGCGCGAGAACGCGCTCACCCGGAAGCGGACCACGCCGTCGTCGGCCAGGGTGAGGACGAACGCCTCCTCCCCCGCCTCGGGGTGCCCGGGCAGGGTGCCGTAGGCGAAGCCGGCCCGCCGCTCGTCGTCGACGACCGCGACCACGCGCGTCGGCGCGGCGACCGCGAGCCGGCCGCCGAGCAGGCGGGCGGCCCCGAGGTGGACGACCGCGACGGTACCGACCCGCAGCGCCGGGCCGTCCGCGAGGACCCGCAGGCCCGAGCGTCGCTGCACCTGCCAGTCGTCGAGCGCCGCACGGGCGGCCGCGAACGCCTCCGCGCCGTGGCCGACGACCCGCGCGCGGTGCAGGGAGGCGTACCCCTCCACGTCGGGCGCGCCCTCCAGGCTCCGTCCGACGAGCGACGCGTCGTAGGTCAGTCCGCGCAGCCGCAGGACGGCGGCACGGTCGGTCGGCAGCTCGTCGGACGACATGCGTCGAGCCTAGGCACGCCCCCGGTCGGCGAGCAGCGCGTCGAGCGAGAACCGGCCGGCCCCGACGGCGCCGACGAGCAGCGCGCCCAGGCCGATCACGGCGACCAGCTCCCAGCCGCCCTCGGCGGCCAGGACGGTGGTGCCCCGGTGGGCGAACCAGAAGGCACCGGCCATCACGGACGCGACCAGCACGGCCACGACGGGCGTCAGCAGACCGAGGACGAGGAGCAGACCGCCGCCGATCTCGACGGCCGCGGCGAAGGTGGCGGCCGGTCCGGCCGCGGGCACGCCCATGGCGTCGAACCCCTGGCCGGTGGCCTCGAGACCGTCGGTGCGGACCTTCTGCCAGCCGTGGGCGACGAGGACGACGCCGAGCCCGATCCGGGCCGCCACGAGCGCGAGGTCGCGCAGCAGGGGCGGGGCGGGCAGCACGAGACGACGAAGCACGGGAACCTCCGAGTAGGTTGACGTTTCAAGCGCCGACGCTACCCGTACGCTCAACCCCCGTGGAGCAGACCGGGACCGTCGCCAGCGCCACGTCGGAGCGGGGCGAGGTGGTGCTGCGTCGTCGCGACGACGGCGCCCACGAGCTGCGCGTCAACGGCGTCTTCGTGATGGACACGCTCGAGACGACCAGCGAGCGCCTCCTGGCCGAGGCGGCGCTGGCGGGGTGCTCCTCGCCCCGCCGGGTCCTCGTCGGCGGTCTCGGCCTGGGGTTCACCGCCCACGCCGTCCTCGCCGACCCCCGCGTCGAGCAGGTCGACGTCGTGGAGATCGAGCCCGCGGTCGTCGCCTGGATGCGCGACGGCACCGTGCCCCACGGTCCGGCGTACCTGGCCGACGAGCGGCTGCGCGTCGTCGAGGCCGACGCCGCGGTGGCGATCGAGGAGGCCGCGGACGAGGCGTACGACCTCGTGCTCCTCGACGTCGACAACGGTCCCGCGAACCTGGTGCACGGCCCGAACGCCGCGCTCTACACCGCTCCCGCCCTGGAGGCGGTACGCCGTGTGCTCGCGCCGGGCGGGACGGTGGTGGTGTGGTCCGCGGCCCGCTCGGACGACCTCGACGCGGCGCTGCGCGAGGTGTTCGGGACGGCCGGGAGCCGCGAGGTCGCCGTGCCCGACCACGGCCGGGTCGGGTCGTACTGGCTGCACCTGGCCTCCCGGTGAGGGCCCGACGGGGCGAGCGGTCGGTCCGGCCGGCCGCGCGGGTGCGCGCGGCGGGCACCCTGCGCTCGATGGGGTTCTGGGCAGCGACCCTGGCCTGCCTCGGCCTCGTGGTGGCGCTGTTCGGGATGGGGGTGGGCGTCGTGCTCCACGACGACCTCCGCGCGCACCTGACCGGGCGTACCCACGAGGTCGTCGCCACCGTCGACGAGCGCGTCGACGGCCCGACCCGCTGCGGGCGCCGCAGCGTGGGCGTGCGACGGCACTACGACGTCACGTGGACCGCCGACGGGGCCGTGCAGGAGGGCCGCTACTCCAGCTGCCGCGGCCTGCTGCGGCCCGGCACCGAGCTGACGGTCTGGGTGCCCGACGACGGCGAGCACGCCGTCCTGGTCGACGGGCGCGTGCGGGTGCGCACCGACCCGCCCTGGGACACCTACCGATGGGCGGTGTGGCTGCCTGCCGGCCTCGGCGCGCTCGGCGCGCTGGCGGGGTTCCTGCGCCGCAGGGACCGCGACGTGCCCCACCTCGTGGACGAGGCGGCCGGAGGATCCGCGCCACCGCGGTAAGGGTAGCCTCACGAGCATGACTGCTCCCGAGGTCGACAGCACAGAGTTCCGCACCGAGCACGACTCGATGGGCGAGGTGAAGGTCCCCCGCGACGCCCTCTGGCGCGCGCAGACCCAGCGGGCGATCGAGAACTTCCCCATCTCCGGCACGACGCTCGAGCGCCGCCACGTCCAGGCGCTCGCGCTGGTCAAGGCGGCCGCGGCCCGGGTCAACACCGACCTCGGCGTGATCAGCGCCGAGCAGGGCGCGGCCATCGCGGACGCCTGCGCCACGATCGCCTCCGGCGAGGTCGACGAGCACTTCCCCCTCGACGTCTTCCAGACCGGGTCGGGCACGAGCTCCAACATGAACACCAACGAGGTCGTCGCGTCGCTCGCCGACCGCGCCGGCGTGACCGTGCACCCCAACGACCACGTGAACGCGAGCCAGTCCAGCAACGACGTGTTCCCGACCTCGATCCACGTGGCGGCCACGCTCGCGGTCGTCGAGGACCTCGTGCCGGCCCTCGGGGTCCTGGCGACGTCGCTGGAGGCCAAGGCGCGCGAGTTCGCCGGGCTGGTGAAGTCGGGCCGCACGCACCTCATGGACGCCACGCCCGTGATGCTCGGCCAGGAGCTGGGCGGGTACGCGGCCACCGTGCGCTACGGCGTCGAGCGGCTCGAGGCCGTGCTGCCCCGGGTCCGCGAGCTGCCGCTGGGCGGCACCGCGGTCGGCACGGGCATCAACACGCCCGCCGGCTTCGCGGCCGCCGCCATCGCCGGCCTCGCCGAGGCGACGGGTCAGCCGTTCACCGAGGCCCGCGACCACTTCGAGGCGCAGGGCACCCGCGACTCGCTCGTGGAGCTGTCCGGGGCGCTGCGCACCATCGCGGTCGGTCTGACCAAGATCTGCAACGACCTGCGCTGGATGAGCTCGGGCCCCACGACCGGGCTGGCCGAGATCCACCTGCCCGACCTGCAGCCGGGCAGCTCGATCATGCCGGGCAAGGTGAACCCCGTGCTGCCCGAGGCCACCCTCATGGTCTGCGCGCAGGTGATCGGCAACGACGCCGCGATGACGGTCGCCGGGCTGTCCGGCAACTTCGAGCTCAACGTGATGCTGCCGGTGATGGGCCGCAACGTGCTCGAGTCGGTGCGGCTCCTGTCGACCAGCTCGGTGCTGCTCGCGGAGCGCTGCGTCGACGGGATCACGGCCGACGCGGAGCGGATGCGCCGCTACGCCGCGTCCTCGCCGTCGGTGGTCACGCCGCTGAACAAGTACATCGGCTACGAGAACGCGGCCAAGGTCGCGAAGAAGGCGCTCGCCGACGGCGCGACCATCCGCGAGACGGTCGTGGCGATGGGCTACGTGGAGCGGGGCGAGGTCACCGAGGAGCAGCTCGACGCGGCGCTCGACCTGGAGTCGATGACCCACCCGTGAGCGGTTCGACGCGGTAGCGGGTCACCCGCGAGGAGTTGGCCACGACCGCGATCGACGACGCGTTGTGCAGCACCGCCGCGAGCACCGGCGAGAGGCCACCGCCGGCGCTGACGGCCAGGCCGACCGCGTTCACGGCGATCGACATGCCGTAGTTCTGCCGGATGACGCCGACGGCTCGACGCGACAGGTCGCGCAGGTCGAGCAGACGGTGCAGGTCGTCACCCACGAGGGCGACCTGCGCCGTCTCCAGCGCGACGTCGGTGCCGCCGAGACCCATCGCGACCCCGACGTCGGCCAGGGCCAGCGCCGGGGCGTCGTTCGTGCCGTCGCCCACCATCGCGACCGTGTAGCCCTCGGCGCGCAGCGCCGCCACCACGTCCTGCTTCTCCTCCGGCAGCACCTGGGCGCGCCACTCGACGATCCCCAGCTCGGCCGCCACCGCGGCCGCCGTCGCGGGGTGGTCGCCGGTCAGCATCACGATGCGCTCGACGCCGTCGGCCCGCAGTGCCGCCACCACCGCGCGCGCCTCGGGGCGCACGGTGTCGCGCAGGCTCACCAGACCGGTCAGCCGCCCGTTGACCGCGAGCAGGAGCGGGGTCTCGGCCTCGTCCTGCAGCTGGCGGACCCAGCCGGCGGCGTGCTCCCCCACGCGTACGCCCTCGCGCTCCAGCAGCGCCTCGTTGCCCAGCAGCAGCGTCCGGCCGTCCGCGCGCGTGCGCATCCCCAGACCCAGCAGCACCTCGCACTCCTCGTGCGGCGGGATCGCGATGTGGCGCTCCTCGGTCGAGCGCACGACGGCCTGGGCCAGCGGGTGCCGCGAGTGGATCTCGGACGTCGCCACGTAGGCGAGCACCTGCTCGGGCTCCCAGTCGTCGACGAAGGAGACGACGTTGGTGACCACCGGGCGTCCCACGGTCAGGGTGCCCGTCTTGTCGAAGACGACCGCGTCCACGCGGGCCGCCGCCTCGAGGTGCGACCCGCCCTTGACGAGGATGCCGCGGCGCGCGCCGTTGCCGATCGCCGCACTGATCGCCGTCGGCGTGGCCAGGCCCACCGCGCACGGGCAGGCGACCAGCAGCATCGTCATCGCCCGTCGGACGTCGCGCGTGACGAGGAAGGTGAGACCCGCCAGTGCGAAGGACGCGGGCACGAAGCGGCGCGAGAAGCCCTCCCCGACCGTCTGGATCGGCGCCCGGTCCTCCTGGGCGGCCTCGACGCGCGTGATGATCCGTCCGATGGCGGTGTCGCGACCCACCGCGGCGGCGCGCACCACGACACGACCCTTCATCAGCACGCTGCCGGCGTGGACCACCGCACCGGCCGCGACCGCCACGGGCAGGGTCTCGCCGGTGATCGCGGACTGGTCGAGCACTCCCTCGCCCTCGAGGACCACCCCGTCGACCGGGACCGCGACGTGCTCGTGGACGACCACCTCGTCGCCGACCTCGAGCGTGTCGATGTCGACGAGGGTCTCGGTGCCGTCCGCCGCCCGCACCCACGCGTCCGCCTGCGTGCCGCTGAGCAGGTCGCGGATGGCGTTGCGGGTGCGTCGCAGGGTCAGGTCCTGCAGGTACTCCCCGATGTTGAGCAGCCACAGCACGGTCAGCGCGACCACGTTCTCCCGCAGCACCAGGCTCGCGAGCGTGGCGGCGGAGACCAGGGCGTCGGTGCCGGCCGCGCGGTCGCCGCGCAGGCTCCGCAGGCCCCCGCGCAGGAAGGGGTAGCCGGTGAAGATGGTGACCGCGGTGGCGAACGTGCGCGACGTCGGCCCGAGGACCGGCGGGCGCCGGACCACGTAGCGGCGGCCGCCGAGCAGCAGCAGGGCGAGGCCGCCGACGACCATGCGTGTCAGGTCGCCGTCGGAGATCTCCGCCGAGCGGGGGCGACGGGCGGGAACCGCGTCGGCCGGCGTGTCGACACCCGTCCGGACCGCCCGGCGGACCGCGTCGAGGTCGCACCGGCCCGGACGGAACCAGACCACGACCGCTCCCGTGCGGGGGAAGGCGTGCACCGCGCGCACCCCGGGCACCGCGTCGACCGCGTTCTCCACCGCGACGGCTCGCGCGTCGCAGCGGCGCAGTGCCGGGACGGCGTAGCGCACGCGCCCCGCGGCCGCGGCCAGCGCGACCTGGCGGACCGTCACCGGCTCAGTGCTCGTGGTCGTGGCCGCCGAGGTCGGCGCCGGGCGGCGGCACCTGCTCCCCCACGCGCTCGCGGGCCTCGGCGACGATGTCGCCGGTCGCGAGACGGACGCGCTCGGCGCCGGCCTCCAGCCGGCGCTTGCCGCGCAGGCCCAGGGCCACCGTCCCGACGGCGCCCTCGCGCACGGCGCCGGAGTCGGCCGCCTTCTTCACCCCGTCCCAGGCGGCGGCACCGACCAGACCGGTGACGAGCGTGGATCCGACCTTGCCCAGCAGAGCGAACATCCTGCACCTCCGTGTCGTGACCTCGGGCCAGCATAACGAGAAGCGTTCTCAACTCGCATGAGCGGGCCCGTCCGGGGCACCACGACGCGGCGGGACCACCGACGCGGCGAGGCTCAGTACCAGTTGTTGGCCTGGCTGTGCGCCCAGGCCGAGCAGGGGGTGCCGTAGCGGTCCTCGATGTAGCCGAGTCCCCAGCGGATCTGGGTGACCGGGTTGGTCTCCCAGTCGTCGCCGGCCGAGGCCATCTTCGACCCGGGGAGCGACTGCGGGATGCCGTAGGCCGACGAGGTCGGGTTGTCGGCGTCGACCTGCCAGTTCGACTCCTTGGTCCACAGCGAGTCCAGGCAGCTCCACTGGTCCTGGCCGAAGCCGAACTCGGTCAGGAGCATCCGGCCGACGTCGCGCGGGTCGAGGTCGGAGGCGTCCTCGCTCGCCGCGAGCGCAGGACCGGACTCGGTCGACAGGGCGACGACCTTGGTGGGGTCCGTCTCCGCACGGGAGTCGGAGCGCGACGTCGTCTCGCCGCCGCGGTCGGCCACGAGCTCGTCGACCCGGGCGGCGGAGCCGTCGGCCTGCGCCGCAGCGGTGTCCGCGACGGAGCCCGACGCCAGCTGCGCGGCGCCCGCCTCGTCGGCCACGCTGCCGCTGAGCACCCCGCCGCCGACGACGGCACCCGTCGTCGCGGCGGCCACCGACGTCATCACGACGGTGGTGCGCAGGGCCTTCGCGGGGTCGACCGGGAGGACGGCGCGGCCGGGGGCGCGGTGCTTGGCGCGACGGTGCTTCGGCTGGGGCTTCTTCGACAAGGCTCGGTCTGCTCGCTTCGGGATCGGGGGTAGACCGCAGGCCAGGGTGCCGGACCTCGCGGCGCGAGGCAAGCCGGCGTACCAGGGCCCGGATCGCCCTGGTACGCCGGCCCGTGCTCGTGCGCGGGCCGCGACCCGACTCAGACGGTCACGTTCTCCAGCATCTCGGTGACCAGCGCGGCGATCGGCGAGCGCTCCGAGCGGGTCAGCGTGACGTGGGCGAACAGCGGGTGGCCCTTCAGCTTGTCGACCACCGCGACGACCCCGTCGTGGCGGCCCACGCGCAGGTTGTCGCGCTGCGCGACGTCGTGGGTCAGGACCACCTTGGAGTTGGCGCCGATGCGCGAGAGCACCGTCAGCAGCACGTTGCGCTCCAGCGACTGCGCCTCGTCGACGATGACGAACGCGTCGTGCAGCGAGCGACCGCGGATGTGGGTCAGCGGCAGCACCTCGAGCATCCCGCGGTCGAGGACCTCCTCGATCACGTCGCGCGAGGTCATCGCACCCAGGGTGTCGAAGACCGCCTGCGCCCAGGGCGACATCTTCTCGCTCTCGCTGCCGGGCAGGTAGCCGAGCTCCTGGCCGCCGACGGCGAACAGCGGCCGGAACACGACGACCTTCTGGTGCTGGCGGCGCTCGAGCACCGTCTCCAGCCCGGCGCACAGCGCCATGGCCGACTTGCCGGTCCCCGCCCGCCCGCCGAGCGAGACGATGCCCACCTCGGGGTCGAGCAGCATCTCGAGGGCGACGCGCTGCTCGGCGGAGCGGCCGTGGACGCCGAACGCCTCGCGGTCCCCGCGCACGAGGTGGATCCGCTTGTCGACGCCGACCCGCCCGAGGGCGGTGCCGCGCTCGGAGAGCAGGACGAGGCCCTGGTGGCACAGCAGGTCCTGGCCGACGGGGCCGTTCCCGAGGTCCGGCAGGTCGGTCACCCCGACGTCGTACAGCTCGTCGAGCACCGAAGCCGGCACCTCCAGCTCGGCCATCCCCGAGTACCCGACCTCGGAGTCGCTGACGGCCTCGCCGCGGTACTCCTCGGCGTTGAGGCCGACCGCTGACGCCTTGATGCGCAGCGGCAGGTCCTTCGACACCAGCGTGACCGCGTTGCCCTCGTCCGCGAGGTTGCGGGCGACGGCCAGGATCCGCGTGTCGTTGTCCCCGAGCCGGAAGCCGGACGGCAGCGACTGCGGGTCGGTGTGGTTCAGCTCCACCCGGATGGTGCCGCCCACGTCCCCGATCGGGATCGGCGCGTCGAGACGGCCGTGGGTGACCCTCAGCTCGTCGAGGGCGCGCAGGGCGGTGCGGGCGAAGTAGCCCAGCTCGGGATGGTGACGCTTGCCCTCCAGCTCGGTGATGACCACCACCGGGAGGACCACCTCGTGCTCGTCGAAGCGTCGCAGCGCGCCGGGATCGGCGAGCAGCACGCTGGTGTCGAGGACGTAGGTGCGGACGGACGTAGCGCGCGTCGGGTTCGAGGCCACGGTCTACCCCTCACGAACCGGCACGCGCACTCCTCGCCCGGTCCTAGCTCCTGCAGATGGACGCAGGCGTCACCCGAAGACGGGAGTGCCCGCCTCCTGCCGCGCGGCAGCCACGCCGTGCGGTGCGGTCGTGAGTTCTCACGCTCGGGCCTCCTGGTACGGCGGGCTTCCCCACCCGCCGATGCGGTGAAGGTACTCCCGCACGGTGCCGCGACACGGCAGGACGCGCACCCCGTGTGTGAATGCTGTGTGACGAGTCGCGGAACGCCGCGACGGGCACCGCGGCCGGGACGGCCGCGCCCGTCAGCGGCCGTGGCGCCGCTCGCGCTGGGCGTACGCCCGCACCGCGCGCAGGAAGTCGACGCGGCGGAAGTCGGGCCACAGCGCCTCGCAGAAGTAGAACTCGCTGGCCGCGCTCTGCCACAGCAGGAAGCCGCCGAGGCGCTGCTCGCCGGAGGTGCGGATGACGAGGTCGGGGTCGGGCTGACCACGGGTGTAGAGGTGCGCGCTGATCGCGTCGACGTCCACGCCGGCGGCGATCTCCTCGACCGAGAGACCGCGGTCCTTGCCCTCGAGGATCAGCGAGCGCACGGCGTCGGCGATCTCGCGCCGCCCCCCGTACCCCACCGCGACGTTCACCAGCAGGCCGTCCACGTCGGCCGTGGCCGCCTCGGCGGCCTTGAGCCGCTCGCGGGTGGCGGTCGGCAGCAGGTCGAGCGCGCCGACGGGGTGCAGGCGCCAGCGGCGCTGGTCGGCCAGGCTGTCGACCGCGTCGGAGATGATCTCGAGCAGCGGCTCGAGCTCGGAGGCCGCACGGTTGAGGTTGTCGGTCGAGAGCAGCCACAGCGTGACCACCTCGACCCCGATCTCCTCGCACCAGCCGAGCAGCGGCTCGATGTTCGCGGCGCCGGCCCGGTGGCCGTGCGCGGTGTCCGCCCCGACCGCGCGGGCCCAGCGGCGGTTGCCGTCCAGCATCACGCCGATGTGGGCCGGCAGCCGCGCCGTGTCGAGCCGGCGCGCGAGCCGCGCCTCGTACGCGGGGTACAGCGCACGGCGTGCGACGGACTTCCAGCTGCGGGCCACCGGAGGATGCTAGCGAGGTCGCCCGCCCGACGCCCGCCTGCCCGGTGCGCGCGGACCGGGGCCGTGGCGGAACTCTCGTCCTCGAGCACCGCGACCCGACCGTCCGGACGTAGGCTGGGCCCATGAACGCTCCCACCCAGCGTCTGCGCGACGGCGTGCACGACCTGCGCGAGGCCGCCAGCGAGCGGGTCGACGCCGCCGGTCGCCAGGTCCGCGACGCCCTGGGCGAGATCAAGCCGAAGCTGCGCGGCTGGCTGCACCTCGCGACCGCGCCGCTCACGCTCGCGGCCGGCATCGTCCTGGTCGCCCTGTCCCCCGACACGCTCACCCGGGTCGGCTCGGCCGTCTTCACCCTCTCGGCCCTGCTCCTGTTCTCCGTCTCCGCGATCTACCACCGCGGCACGTGGTCACCGCGGACGTGGCAGTTCCTGCGCCGCTTCGACCACTCGAACATCTTCCTGCTGATCGCGGGGTCCTACACGCCCTTCACCCTCATGCTGCTCGACGGCTGGGAACGGATCACCCTGCTCACCGTGGTCTGGTCGGGCGCGCTGCTGGGCGTGGCCCTCAAGGTGTTCTGGGCCGGCGCCCCGCGCTGGCTCAACGCCCCGATCTACATCGCGCTCGGCTGGGCGGCCGTGTTCTTCATCCCGAGCTTCGCGAGCGGCGCGACGGCGCAGTACGGCGCCGGGATCGGGATCGCGACGTTCGTCCTCATCTGCGTGGGCGGCGGCCTCTACACCCTGGGCGGCGTCGTCTACGGCGTGAAGCGGCCGAACCCCTCGCCCCGCTGGTTCGGGTTCCACGAGGTCTTCCACACCTTCACCATCCTCGCCTTCGTCACCCACTACGTGGGCGTCTCGCTGGCGACGTACGCCCTGCGCTGAGGCCCACGCGTCGTCGCGTGGTGTGACCAGCGGCGCGCCGCAGTTGCGCCATTCGGGTGCGCCGCGGTGCCCTGCGGTGGTGTCATCAGTCGTGACCACTCACTTCGACCGCGTCGGCGCCGCCCAGGTGGTGCTCGACCTGTGGCGGTCGGCGCTCGCACCGACGGTGCGTCGGTGGTCGCTGGTGGTCTCCGCCCCGGACCTCCTGGAGGTCACCCACGACGAGATGGCCGTCTACGACGGCGGCGGCGCGCTGGCCCCCTTCCTCGCCGTCCAGGCCGTCGACCGTGGCATCGATCCGCAGGCGGTCGTGGGTCCGCTGGCCGACGCCGTGCGACCCGTCCCCGGCGAGGTCCCCCTCACCTCGGCCACCGACGCGCTGCTCGCGCTCGTGGGCGGCCCGCGCGCGGTCAACGAGCGCCTGCGCCGCACCGCGTACCGCACCCGCGTCCGGCCCACCGGCGCCACGGTGCTGCCCGCCGAGCACGCCGAGATGCTCGCCGCGCTCGCCGGCAACCCCGCCTACGACGCCGTACGCACCGCGCTGGCCGCCGACGCCCCCTGGGGGCTGGCGGCCTGGGTGAGCAGCGAGACGGTGCTGTGGCACGTGCAGGCCTGGACCGCGACGACCCGCCACGGCGGCGCCGTGCTGGCGCTGCCCGACGGGGCCGAGCTGGCCGTGCACTGCTTCACCGAGGTCGAGCCCGCCCCGCTCACGCTGGCCGACCCGACGTACGCCGCGATGGGCCGCGCCTTCGCGCTCACGCTGCGCGAGCTCGGCCTCGGCGGCCTGGTGAGCGCGCCCGGCCTCTGACGGCCGCGCACCCCACGACGGCCCCGCCTCTGCCAGGGTGGGCCCGTGACGACGAGCCTCCAGGACCGCTACTTCAGCGCCATGAACTGCTTCGGCTGCGGCCCGGCCAACGAGTCGGGCCTGCGGCTGCGCAGCTTCGCCCCGACGGGCCAGGGCGAGCACGGCGACCTCACCACCGCCCGCTTCACCCCCTGGCCGGCGCACGACAACGGGCTGGGCTTCCTCAACGGCGGGATCATCGCGACGCTCCTCGACTGCCACTCCGCCGCCGCGGTGGTGCACACGGCGCACGAGCGCGGCTGGCCCGCGGACGAGGGCGTGCCGCTGCCCTACGTGACGGCCGGCCTCGACGTCCGCTACCGCCGCCCGGCCCCGCTGGCCGCGGAGGTGACGCTGCTGGCCGAGATCGTCGACGCCTCGCGCGACGTGGTGACGGCGCGGGTGCGCCTCGAGCACGACGGGAAGGTACGCGCGGAGGCCGAGGCCGAGTGGCGGCGCTGGCGGGCGCGCTGAGCCCGCACCGTCTCAGCCCGTCGCGTCCCCGCGGCGCACCTCGAGCACCCGGAACCCCTTGGCGGAGGCCAGCCGCGTCGTCGGCCAGCCCTGCTCGCCGAGCCACCGCTGCAGGGAGTCGGCGCCGAGGTTGCGCCCGACGACCAGCACCGCCCGACCGCCGGGCGCCAGCCGCGGCAGCCAGGTCAGCAGCAGCTCGTGCAGGGCCGCCTTGCCGATCCGGATCGGGGGGTTGGACCAGATCTCGTCGAACTCCGCGTCCGGGTCCACGGCGTCCGGCGTGCGGGCGGTGAACCGGGCCTCCAGCCCGAGCGCCGCGGCGTTCTCGCGGGCCAGCAGCAGCGCGCGCTCGTTGACGTCGACCGCGGTCACCTCGACGCCCTCGACGCTCGCCGCCACGGCGAGCCCGATGACGCCGTAGCCGCAGCCGAGGTCCAGGACGCGGCGCACGTCCTGCGGCGGGTCCGTCTCGCGGAACAGCACCGCGGTGCCGACGTCGAGCCGCCCCCGGGCGAACACCCCCGAACCCGTCACCAGGCGGAGGTCGCGTCCCCACACCTCGACCTCGACCGGCTGCCGCGTGAACGGCGCCGTGGGGTCGGCCGTGAAGTAGTGCTCGTCGGCGGGAGCCGTTCCGTCCGTCCTCGGGTCACCCACGGGTCCGCACCTTCCTGGTCTGCTCGGCGCGCAGCGCGAGCTCGGCGTCGTCGGGGTAGCCGACCTCCTCGAGGACCAGCCCGTGCGCGTGGACGACCTGCACCGAGGGGTCGCGGACACCGGCGGTCAGCACCGCGTGCGCCCACCCGGGCTCGCGCCGCCCCTCACCGACGGCCAGCAGGCAGCCGACCAGCGCGCGCACCATGTTGTGGCAGAACGCGTCCGCCCTGATGGTGCCGACGAGGATGCCGTCCGGGTGCCTCGCCCAGTCCAGGTCGAGCAGGGTGCGGATCGTCGTGGCCCCGGGTCGCTTCTTGCAGAACGCCGCGAAGTCCTGCTCGCCGACGAGCTGGGCGGACGCGGCGTTCATCCGGTCCTCGTCCACCGGCTGGCCCCAGGCCAGCACGTGACGGCGGGTCAGCGGGTCGACGAGATCGACCCGGTCGGCGATCCGGTACGCGTAGCGACGCCACACGGCCGAGAAGCGCGCGTCGAAGCCCTCAGGCGCGGTGCGGGTGCTGTGGACGCGCACGTCGGGCGGCAGCACGCCGTTGAGCTTGCGCGTCAGCGCCGTCACGGGGTCGGCGTCGCCGCGACCAGCGGAGGCGAGCACCGTCGCGTCGTCGAGGTCGACGTGCACCACCTGGCCCCGGGCGTGCACGCCGGCGTCGGTGCGCCCGGCCACCACGACGGTCGGCGGCTCCGTGACGCGCAGCAGCCGGGCGAGCGCGGCCTCCAGCTCCTGCTGGACCGTCCGCAGCGCGGGCTGGCGGGCCCAGCCGTGGAAGTCGGTGCCGTCGTAGGCGAGGTCGATCCGCAGGCGCACCCGCAGATCCTACGAGCGCACCCGGTCGCCGACCTCGGCGAGGTACGGCGGGTCCGCGCCGGGTCGCGAGACCGTCAGGGCCGCGGCGCGCACGGCGTACGCCAGGGCGCCCCGCAGCTCGTCCGCCCCGAGCGCCGCGAGCCGCTCGCGGGTCCCGGCGCCGACCACGTCGAGGTCCCACAGCGCGCTGACGAACGCCGCCGCGAGGGTGTCGCCGGCGCCGATGGTGTCGACGACCCCGAGGTCCGTCACCGCGGGCACGGCCACGCGCCCGGCCGAGGCGTGGCACTCCGCGCCCTCCGCGCCGCGGGTGACGACCACCAGGGCCGGCCCCAGGTCGCGCAGGTGCCGCACCGCGTCGGCCTCGGCCAGGTCGGGCCAGAGCGCCGCGAGGTCCTCGTCCGAGGCCTTCACCACGTCGGCCTCGGCGACCAGCGCCTCGACGCGGCCGATGACGTCCGCGCCGGTGCCGGTGATGGCCGGGCGGGCGTTGAGGTCGTAGCTGACGAGCGCCTCGCCCCGGTGCGACCGCACCGTCTCGAGCACGCTCTCGCAGCCGGGCGGCAGCACGGCGGCGATCGAGCAGGTGTGGACCCAGCCGACGGCGCCCTCCGGAACCGCCACGGGGCCCAGGCGCCACTCGAGGTCGAACTCGTAGGTCGCCGCTCCCCCCTCCCCCAGCAGTGCCACCGCGGACGAGGTGCGTGCGATGGTCTCGGGGTCGGCGGCCAGGCGTACCCCGTCGCGTCCCAGGTGCGCGGCCAGGATGCCGCCGAGGCGGTCGTCGGCCATCGCCGTGGCGAGCCACGAGCGCCGGTCGAGGCGCGCCAGTGCGACCGCCACGTTCGCGGCCGAGCCGCCCGCCCGCTCGTGCTCGGCGCCTGCGGCGTCGCGCACCACGTCGACCAGCGCCTCGCCGACGACGAGCACCGCCCACGGGACCGGCTCGGGGGCCGGCTCGGGGATCGGCTCGGGCGTCGGCGGGTGCTCCGGCTGCTGGGCGTGCGCGTCCACGGGCCCACCTCATCACACCGGCGGGCGGACCCGCCCGGATGGCCTAGCGTGGCGCCCGTGCTGACGCCTCCCGACCCGAGCCTGGACACCCCTCCGTTCGAGCAGCTGCGGGGCCAGGTCGCCCGCGCCGTCGCGGACGGGTCGCTGGCGCCGGGCGAGCGCCTGCCCACCGTGCGGGCACTGGCCGCCGAGCTGGGCGTGGCCACGAACACCGTGGCGCGCGTCTACCGCGAGCTCGAGCAGGACGGGGTGGTCGTCACCCGGGGGCGGGCCGGCACCTTCGTCGCCGAGTCCGGTGCGGGCGACGCGGACGCGGACGCCGCGCTGACGGCGTACGTCCTGGCCGCACGTCGCGCGGGGCTGGCCCGTGCCGAGGCCGTGCGGGCGCTGGAGCGCGCCTGGGACCCGACCTGAGGCTCAGGCGTCCCGGACCAGCCCCTCTCCGCCCGACTCCTCCGCGGCGGCGGCGACGTCCGGGGCGTCGGTCGTGGGAGCCACGTCGTCGGCCGGCGGGGTCGGGTCCGCATCGGGGTGGCCCGGCCGCGGCTCGGTGCCCGCCACGTGCTGGCCCGCCTCCGCCTCGCGGGCGCTGCCCTGGGTGGTGGGCTCGTCGGTGCTCAGCTTCTCGGCCGGGGCCTTCTCCTCGCTCATCGCCCCACCGTAGGCACCCCGGACAACGCCGACGGCCCGCCACCCCTCGCGGGGTGACGGGCCGTCGGTGCGTGCGGGTGAGGGAGGCTCAGGCCTTCTTCTCGTCCTCGGCGGACTCGGTGGTCTCCTCGGCGGCGTCCGTGGACTCCTCCGTCGACTCCTCCGTGGTCTCGTCCGCGGCGTCCGTCGTCTCGGTCGACTCCTCGACCTCGTCCGCGGGCTCCGCCACCGGGGCGGCCGGGCCGGAGGCCGGCTTCGTGACGGCCTTGGCCACGTACGCCTCGGTCACGAGCTCGATGACCGCCATGGGAGCGTTGTCGCCCTTGCGGGGGCCGAGCTTCGTGATCCGGGTGTAGCCACCCGGGCGCTCCGCGAAGGTCGGCGCGATCTCGGTGAAGAGGACGTGCACGATGCCCTTGTCACGGACGGTCTTGAGGACCTCGCGACGCTGGTGCAGCGAGTTGACCGCGTCGTCTGCCTGCTCGGCCTTGTGGGCCTTGACCGCCTTGGTGATGAGCTTCTCCGCGACGGGGCGCAGCGTGCGCGCCCGCGACTCGGTCGTGACGATCCGGCCGTGCTCGAAGAGCTGCGAGGCCAGGTTCGACAGGATCAGACGCTGGTGCGCGGGGCTGCCGCCGAGGCGGGGACCCTTCTTGGGGGTGGGCATCAGTTCTCTCTCTTCTCCCCGGCCGTGCGAGGTACCGGGGTAGACGGCGCAGCGGGCGCTGCGCAGGGTGGGCTCGGGCGGCCGGTCGGCCGCCCGAGCGGGTGGATCAGTACTGCTCGTCCTCGACGAACGTGTCGTCGTCGTCGTCGCCGTAGGCGGCGAGAGCGGCCTGCGGGTCGAACCCGGGCGCGCTGTCCTTGAGGGACAGGCCCATCTCGACCAGCTTGGCCTTGACCTCGTCGATCGACTTCGCGCCGAAGTTGCGGATGTCGAGGAGGTCCTGCTCCGAGCGGCTGATGAGCTCACCCACGGTGTGGATGCCCTCGCGCTTGAGGCAGTTGTACGAACGGACCGTCAGCTGCAGGTCCTCGACCGGGAGGGCGAGGTCCGCGGCGAGCTGCTCGTCGACCGGCGAGGGGCCGATGTCGATGCCCTCGGCCTCGACGTTGAGCTCGCGGGCCAGGCCGAAGAGCTCGACCAGCGTCTTGCCGGCCGACGCGATCGCGTCGCGGGGCTGGATCGACGGCTTGGTCTCGACGTCGATGATCAGCTTGTCGAAGTCGGTGCGCTGCTCGACACGGGTGGCCTCGACCTTGTAGGTCACCTTCAGCACGGGGCTGTAGATGGAGTCGACCGGGATGCGGCCGATCTCGTTGTCCGCACCCTTGTTCTGCACGGCGGAGACGTAGCCGCGGCCGCGCTCGACGACCAGCTCCATCTCGAGCTTGCCCTTGTCGGACAGCGTCGCGATCTTCAGGTCGGGGTTGTGCACCTCGACACCGGCCGGCGGCGCGATGTCGGCGGCGGTGACGTCACCGGCGCCGGACTTGCGCAGGTACATCGTGACGGGCTCGTCGTGCTCCGAGGAGACGACCAGGCCCTTCAGGTTCAGGATGACCTCGGTGACGTCCTCCTTCACCCCCTCCACGGTGGAGAACTCGTGGAGGACGTTGTCGAGCTTGATGCTGGTCACGGACGCCCCGGGGATCGAGGACAGGAGCGTGCGACGCAGCGAGTTGCCGAGCGTGTAGCCGAACCCCGGCTCGAGCGGCTCGATGACGAACCGCGAGCGGAAGTCGCCGACAACTTCCTCCGTGAGGGTCGGGCGCTGAGCGATGAGCACTGTGTGATTCCTTTCCGGACCCACCCACCATTTGACGGGTCCGAACGACGTGGAACGTGGGACGAACGAGGACGAACGCCGGCGCGGGGCAGTGGTCGACCGACCACCCGCCCCGCACCGGACAGTGTCACTTCTTCGAGTAGAACTCGACGATCAGCTGCTCCTGCACGGGCACGTCGATCTGCGCACGGACCGGGCGCTGGTGCACCAGGATCCGCATGCGGTTCGGGACCGCCTCGAGCCACGCCGGCACGACGCGCTCGCCGTGCGTCTCGCGCGCCACGATGAACGGGGTCATCTCGAGGGACTTCTCCCGCACGTCGATGATGTCGTACTGCGACACCTGGAACGACGGGATGTTGACCTTCTTGCCGTTCACCAGGAAGTGGCCGTGGCTCACGAGCTGGCGGGCGTGGCGGCGCGTGCGGGCGAAGCCGGCGCGGTACACCACGTTGTCGAGACGGCACTCGAGCAGCTCGAGCAGGTTGTCACCCGTCTTGCCGGTGCGGCGCGAGGCCTCGACGTAGTAGTTGAAGAACTGCTTCTCGAGGATGCCGTAGGAGATGCGGGCCTTCTGCTTCTCCTGCAGCTGAGCGCGGTACTCGCTCTCCTTGACGCGCGCGCGGCCGTGCATGCCGGGCGGGTACGGGCGACGCTCGAACGCGGCGTCGCCACCGACGAGGTCGACACCGAGACGGCGCGACTTCTTGGTCATGGGGCCGGTGTAACGGGCCATGGGTCAGTCTCTCCTTGGTCTCTGGTGTCGGGTCAGACGCGGCGGCGCTTGGGCGGCCGGCATCCGTTGTGGGGCTGCGGCGTGACGTCCTGGATGGTGCCGACCTCGAGGCCGATCGCACCCAGGGACCGGATCGCCGTCTCGCGGCCCGAGCCCGGACCCTTGACGAAGACGTCGATCTTCTTCATGCCGTGCTCCATCGCCCGACGACCAGCGGCCTCGGCGGCCATCTGGGCCGCGTACGGCGTGGACTTGCGCGAGCCCTTGAAGCCGACGGTGCCGGCAGAGGCCCACGAGATCACCGCGCCCGTGGGGTCGGTGATGGTGACGATGGTGTTGTTGAACGTGCTCTTGATGTGAGCCTCGCCGGCGGCGACGTTCTTCTTCTCCTTGCGGCGCACCTTCTTGGCACCGGCCGCAGCGCGTCCCTTGGGGGGCATGCGTTATCTCCTGAAAGTTCTGGTGAAGTGAGTGGAGGAGGGCAGCGATCCCGACGCGGGGATCAGCGAGCCTTCTTCTTGCCGGCAACCGTGCGCTTCGGACCCTTGCGGGTGCGGGCGTTGGTCTTGGTGCGCTGACCGCGGACCGGCAGGCCCATGCGGTGGCGGCGACCCTGGTAGCTGCCGATCTCGATCTTGCGGCGGATGTCGGCCTGGACCTCACGGCGGAGGTCACCCTCGAACTTGTAGTTGGCCTCGATCTCGTCGCGGAGCTTCACCAGCTCCTCGTCGCCGAGCGTGTGCACGCGGGCGTTCGGGTCGACCCCGGTGACGGCGAGGATCTGCTGGGCGCTCGTGCGCCCGATGCCAAAGATGTAGGTGAGTGCGATCTCGATGCGCTTGTCGCGCGGGAGATCGACACCAACGAGGCGTGCCATGTGGCGTTTCCCTTCGGATGCACAGAGGTGTCGGTCGTGTCGCGTCCGGTGTCTTCCCGACGGGTGTCGGGCACCGGCTCCGGCCTCTGCTCCGGAGGTGCATCCCCCGCTGGTGCGGGTTGAGCGAACACGGTGGGGTGCTGCTGCTGGTGGGCCCGGGGGCCCGGGCGCGTCAGCCCTGACGCTGCTTGTGCCGCGGGTTCTCGCAGATCACCATCACGCGGGAGTGGCGACGGATCACCTGGCACTTGTCGCAGATCTTCTTGACGCTGGGCTTGACCTTCACGGAGGAGGTCCTTTCGGGGTGTGTCGGCTGGTCACTTGTAGCGGTAGACGATGCGGCCGCGAGTCAGGTCGTACGGCGACAGCTCCACCACCACGCGGTCCTCGGGGAGGATCCGGATGTAGTGCTGGCGCATCTTGCCGCTGATGTGGGCGAGAACCTTGTGCCCGTTGCTGAGCTCCACACGGAACATCGCGTTGGGGAGAGCCTCGACAACCGAGCCCTCGATCTCGATGACGCCTTCCTTCTTGGCCATGTCCTCACATTCCGTCGCGCCGGGATGCACCCGGTCTGATTCGTTCGTGATCGTGCTTGCTTCTCGCCTACCGTGTCGTGCACCGGTCGCCCGACAGGGGCGTCCGGCCGGCCCGGGAACCTCCTGCCCCGCGAGCGGGGCAGTGGACCTCGTGCAGCCGCCCGTGGACCTCATCCCGGACGAGCCGGGCAGCCGCGAGGCACCACGAAGCAGACCCACGTTGGGCCGACGCACCAGTCTAGGGAAGCGCCCCCGCAATTCCTAATCACGCCGCGAGCAGGCGCAGCGTCTCCTCGCGTGCGGGCGAGGTCGCGGGGTCGGTGCCCGCGACGGCACCCGCCACGGGGTGCACCATCACCTCGTCGACCCCGAAGCCCGCGGCCAGCTCGGCGATCCGCCGACGAGCCCCGACCGGCTCGTCGACCACCCAGCGCTCGAGCATGGCGTCGGCGAGGGCGGCGTGCGACTCCGGCAGGTCGACGGCCTCGGCCTCCTCCACCAGCAGCTGGGCGGCCAGCGGCTGGCCGGTGCGCAGCGCGAGCATCATCAGCTGGTTCGGGCGTGCCCGCCGCTGCGCCTCCTCGCGGGTCTGCGCGACGACGGCGTTGACCGTCAGGAAGGTGCGCGGCTCCGCCAGCTCGGGCGAGGGCCGGAAGCTCGACCGGTAGAGCTCCAGCGCCCGCTCGGTCCCCTCCCCCGTGAAGTGGTGGGCGAAGACGTACGGCAGCCCCTTCTGCGCCGCCAGGCTCGCCGAGTAGTCGGAGGAGCCCAGCAGCCAGGCCGTCGGCACCGACGTCGCCTGCGGTGTCGCACGCAGCGCGTGCGTACGCCCGGCGGCACGCAGGCCGACACCGTCGGGCTCCATCATCGCCAGGACGTTGTCGACGTACTCGGCGAAGCGGGACACGCCCTCGTCGTCCGCGCCCGCCGGGCCGCCGTGGCGCAGGGCCCAGCTCGTCACCGGGTCGGAGCCCGGGGCGCGGCCGATGCCCAGGTCGATCCGGCCGGGGAAGGCGGCCTCCAGCAGCGCGAACTGCTCGGCGACCACCAGCGGGGCGTGGTTGGGGAGCATCACGCCGCCGGACCCGAGGCGGATCCGCTCGGTGGCGGCCGCGAGCATCGCGATCAGGACCGGGGGGTTGGTCGCGGCGACGGCCGGCATGTTGTGGTGCTCGGCGATCCAGTACCGCTCGTACCCGGTCGCGTCCGCGACCCGGGCGAGCGCTCGCGACGCGGCGACGGCGTCGCCGGAGGCCTGGTCGGAGCGCACCGGCACGAGGTCGAGGACGGACAACCGCGGCGTACCGGGCGACGGCGGCGCGGACGGGTCGGAGGGGCGGGAGGAGGGCGACGTGGCTTCGGTGGACATCGGTCGGCACAACGCCCCACCGGCGTCCGACATTCCCTCACCCGACCGGGTGAGCAGGGCCGACGTGCGGACACGGTGGCCGGACGGGCCGCCGCACGCTCACCCATCCTGAACTACCATCGCTCCCGTGACCGAGACCTCCTTCTCCGCGACGACCGAGTCCGACAGCCTGCTGCTGTCGGGTGACATCGACGCCGCCGACCACCGCGCGCTGAACGAGCTGATCGACTCCGCGAGCAAGGGCTTCACCGAGAGCCTCACCGTGGACCTGCGCGGCGTCACGTTCCTGCCGAGCATCATCGTGGGCGTGCTGGCCCGCGCCACGGTGCTGGCGAAGAAGAACGGCGCGCGGATCACCCTCGTCGCCGCGGAGGGCAGCGTGCCGCAGCGGGTGCTCACGGTCTGCAAGATCCCCTTCCAGCAGGTCGACGCCTGACGTCGCCCGAGGTCCCCGAGGTCACCGTGGTCGCCACCCCCGCCCCCGAGCCGGTCGAGACCGGCTGGCACGCCGTCGAGCTCCCGCACTCCGACGACGCCGCCCGGAGCACGTGCGCGGTGATCCGTGACGACCTGGCGGCCCTGCACCTGTCGCCCCGCGCCCTCAACGACGCGATCATCGTGGCCGGCGAGCTGGTCATCAACGCCGTGGAGCACGGCACGGCGAGGGCGGACGGCACCATCAGCCTGCTCTGGAGCCTCGCCGAGGAGCACCTGGTCGTGCGCGTCGTGGACGCCGGCTGCGACGGCGAGATCACCGTCGGCGCGCTCAGCTCCGACGGCCTGCGCGGGCGCGGCCTCGCGATGGTCGCCTCCATCTGCGACGAGTGGTCCGTCAACCGCGCCGCCGGCACCACCATCACGGCGAGGATCCCGCTGTGAGCACCCTCTCCGACGCCGGACGCGGCTACCGGCGCGACCACGAGGCGCTGCTGGCGCAGCTCGGCGAGGTCCTGGGCTCCGTGCACCGCCCGACCCGCGCCCTCGAGCTGCTGGTCGACGCGTTCGTCGACACCGTCGCCGACTTCGCCCAGGTCGCCCTGCGCGGCGGCCAGGGCTGGATCGCCGTCGGGCGCACCGCGGGCCACCAGGTCGTCGGTGTCGACGACCACGCCGTGGGCCGGCGCCGGGCGGAGGCGATCCGCGACCTGCTCGCCCGCCGCACCGCCGAGCACTGGGTCCTGCCGCCCGACACCCCCGAGCGGATCGAGGTCCTCGGCAACCTCTTCGGCGCCACGCCGCTCGTCGAGCAGCTCGACTCGCTCGACGCCGTCTCGCTGCTGCACGTGCCGCTCGTGGCGCGCGGCCGAGCGCTCGGCATCCTCACCCTCGCGCGTCGCGGTCCCGAGGACTTCACGCCCGAGGAGATCGGCGCCCTCGAGGACGTGGCCGGTCGCGTGGGGACGAGCCTCGACGTCTCGGTCGTCGTCGCCGACAACCGGCACGTCGCGTCCGTGCTGCGCACCGCACTGCTGCCGCCACCCCTGCCGTCGGCGCACGACCTCGACGTCGCCTCCTACAACCGCGTCGCGCAGGAGGACGTCACCGTCGGCGGCGACTTCATCGACCTGCACGGCACCGACGAGGACCTCACGATGCTGCTCGGCGACGCCGTCGGCAAGGGCGTGGCCGCCGCCGTGGCCGCCAAGCGCATCCGCTCCTCGGTGCGCACCGCCGCGCTGGTCGACCGCTCCCCCGACCGCGTGCTCGACCTGACCAACCGGGTCCTGGTCACCGAGGTGACCTCCCCCATCGAGAGCTTCGCGACCGCGGTGTGCGGGCGGCTGCGGCGGCTCGAGGACGGGGCGTACGACGTCACCCTCACCAACGCGGGCCACCCGCCGCCGATCATCCTGCGTCGCAGCGGTCGCCTGGAGTACGTGGAGTCCCACGGTCCGGCGCTGGGCGTCTTCGAGGACGCGGAGTACGGCAGCAGCACGCACCGGCTCGAGATCGGGGACATCCTGGTCTGCTACACCGACGGGATCACCGAGGCCCGCGGTCGCGCCGACATGTTCGGCGAGGACGGCATCGCGAACGCCCTGGCCGGCCTCGGCGGTGCCCCGAGCAGCGCGGTCGTCGAGCGCCTGGCGATGAGCGTCTCGTCCTTCATGGGCGTGGACTCGCTCGACCGCGACGACGCGGCCATCCTGGCCGTCCGCCCGACCGGGGTCTGAGCCCGCCGGATGATCGACACCGCCGCGCGCGAGGGGTACTGGGACGCGGTCGCCACGAGCGACCCCCTGCGTGCAGGCCGGGTGGCCGCCGACCTGGTGGCCTCGGGCACCCCCCTGCCCACCGTCCTCGACGACCTCGTCGCCGCCGCCCAGCTGCGCGTCGGCGACCTGTGGGCCGCCAACGAGTGGAGCGTCGCGCGCGAGCACGCCGCGACCGCGGTCGGCGAGCACGTGGTCCGCCGTCTGCGCCGCGACCTCGAGGCGCAGGCCACCGCCCGCCGCACCGGCGCCCCGCTGCTGATGGTCTGCGCCGAGAAGGAGTGGCACGCCCTGCCGGCTCTCCTGCTCACGACCCGTCTGGAGCACGCGGGCCACCGGGTCGTCTACCTCGGCCCCGACGTCTCCACCACCGCGCTGCAGATCGCGATCGACGAGCACAACCCGCGGGCCACCCTCGTGAGCGCCTCGCTGTCCTCGTCGCTGTTCTTCGCCCGCCGCCACGTCGAGACGTCCACGTCGGTCGGCGTTCCCGTGGTGGTCGGGGGCGCGGCCTTCGACCCCGGCGGGGTGCGGGCACAGCGGCTCGGCGCGACCGCGCACGCCGCCTCCGCCTCCGTGCTCGCGCGGCGCCTGCCCGACCTGCCCGCCCGGGTGCGTCCGGCGCCACCCCTGACCAGCGACTCCGCGCGGGAGGCGTACGCGCTGGTGCCCGGTCTCTCCGTCGTCGCCGAGGCGCTGGTGAGCCGCGCCCGCGACGGCGGCAGCGGCGCGGCCGTCGTCGCGGTGGCCGACCAGGTGCCGCACCTGCTCGGCACGCTCGTCGCGGCCCTGCTCCTCGACGATCCGGCGATCATGGCGGAGGGACGCTCGTGGCTGCGTGCGGTCGCGGAGGCCCGCCCCGGCGCCGCGGCCGCGGTCGACCGGCTCTGGGAGGAGCTGGGGCGGCACGTGCGGGACTTCCCGCAGGCCTACGACCTGCTGCGTGCCCCCGGTGAGACTCGAACTCACAACTGACCGTTTTTAAGACGGTCTCCTCTGCCGGTTGGGATACGGGGGCCCGGGCCCGAGGCTACGGGCGTCGGCGGTGCTGGACCGGGGGCAGGCTCACAGGTAGGTCTTGCGCTGGTAGATCGCGTGGGCGCCCGCGACCCGGTCCAGGAAGAGCAGACCCTCGCAGTGGTCGATCTCGTGCTGCAGCGCGCGGGCCTCGAAGGCGTTGGCCACGACCTCGACCTCCTCGCCCGTGCCGGGCACCTGACCGCGCACGACGATGCGGGAGGGCCGCTTCACGTCGCCGGTCAGGTCGGGCACCGACATGCAGCCCTCGCGGGCCTTCTCGTTGCGGCTCGAGGACACCACGACCGCGTTGCACAGCACGAAGGTGCCGTGGTGGTCGCGGGTCTTCGGGTGCTCGGAGACGTCGACGCAGAACACCTTGGCGCCGACACCGACCTGCGGCGCGGCCAGGCCGACGCAGCCGGGGCTGACGCGCATCGTGGCCACCAGGTCGGCCGCGAGCCGGACGGTCGCGGGATCGGTCGGGTCGACCTCGGCG
Source organism: Nocardioides imazamoxiresistens (assembly GCF_032378595.1). Classification (NCBI taxonomy): domain Bacteria; kingdom Bacillati; phylum Actinomycetota; class Actinomycetes; order Propionibacteriales; family Nocardioidaceae; genus Nocardioides; species Nocardioides imazamoxiresistens. The sequence continues at coordinate 275,257 of NZ_JAVYII010000006.1, read as the reverse complement.
CCGACGCTCGAGAGCACCGTCGCGGGCGCGCGCACGACCTCCAGCACCGTCCCGTCGACCCCCAGGTCGGCCTCGGACCAGGCGGCGACCGTGGGGTTCACCGCCGTCGGGGTCTCGCTCACAGCTCGTCGGCCTCCGCGGCCCGCAGGGTGACGCCGACACCGAGCCGGTCCGCGACCTCGGCGAGCACGGCGCGCAGGGCCTCGACGTCGACGTCGGTCGGGAGGTCGACCTCGGCGAGCAGGACGTAGAGGTCCCCGGACAGGCGGGTGGTGAGGTCCGTGACGTTGCCGCGCGCCTGCGCGACGGCGCCGACGACCGCGGAGACGATGCCCGGGCGGTCGCCGCCGTGCACCGCCAGCAGGTACGGGCTGCCGGAGGCCGCAGCGCCCTCGTCCGCCGGCACCTCGCGCACCGTCACGGTGAGGGTGCCGTCGTCGGCCAGCGGCAGGAGCGCGTCGGCGATGCGGCCCTCGGTCGCACCGCCCGCGCAGATCAGCGTCATCGCGAAGTGGCCGCGCAGGAGCGTCATCGAGGTGTCCTCGATGTTGAGGCCGAGGTCCGCGAGGACGGCGGTGGTCTGCGCGATGATGCCGGGTCGGTCGTGGCCGAGGACGGTGATGGCGTGCTGCGTCACCGGAGCATTCTCGCAGGCGTCGTCACGGCGTCGCGATCGAGGCCGCGATGCCGTCGAGGATGTCCGCCACGGAGAGCGTCACGTGGTCGACGCCGGCGCGCGCGAGCACCCGGTCGAGCACGACCGCACCCGCACCGACCACGTCCGCACGACCCGGGTGCATGGGGCCCAGCGCGCGTCGGGCCTCCACGTCGAGCGCCAGGAGCCGGTCGGCCTGCTCGGCGACGGCGGAGCGGTCCACGACGGCCTGGTCCAGCGCGGCGGGGTCGAACGTCGCGTGCCCGAGCGCCAGCGCTCCGACGGTCAGGGCCGTGCCGGCGACGCAGACCACCTGGGCGGCGCGGGCGACGTCCACCCCGCTGGCGTCGAGCGCCGCCTCCACGTCGCCGACGCAGGCCTCGACCTCGTCGGGACCCGGGGGGTCGGAGTGCAGGTGCCGCTCGTGCAGGCGCACCGAACCGACGTCCATCGAGAAGGCCTGCGTCACGACCACGGCGCCGCTCGCGTCCCGCTCCCCCAGCACGAGCTCGGTCGAGCCGCCGCCGATGTCGACCACGAGCACCGGCAGGCGCGGCTCGGAGCCGAGGTTGCGCACGGCGCCGGCGAAGGTCAGGGCCGCCTCCTCCGCACCGCTGAGCACCTCGGGCTCGACGCCCAGGCGCTCGCGCACCCCCGCCCGGAACGTCGCCGCGTTCGAGGCGTCGCGCGTGGCGGAGGTCGCGCAGAACCGGATCCGCTCGACCGGGTGCTCCGCGAGGATGGACGCGTACTCGTCGAGGGCCTCGAACGCGCGGCGCATCGCCGCGTCGTCGATCCGGCCGGTCGCGTCCACGCCCTGGCCGAGACGCACCATCCGGGCGGTGCGGACCACGGCGGTCGGCGGCGTGCCGACGTAGAGCTTGATGGTGTTGGTGCCGCAGTCGACGGCGGCGATCACGCCGGACCCTCGGCCGCGGCGTCGGCAGCCGGCTCGGCGGGGGCGCCCTCGCCGACGCACGGGCCGCTCGCCCACCAGTCGCCGAGCGCGTCGAGGACCTCGTCGCCCAGCGGGTTGACCCCGCGTCCCTGGGCGAGCGACTGCCCGGCGAGCACGTGGAGGCACTTGACGCGGTCGGGCATTCCGCCGGCGGAGATCCCGGCGATCTCGGGAACGCCGCCGACCTGCGGCTCCAGCTCGGCGCGGGCCGCCAGGTACGCCTCGTGGGCGCGCGCGTACGCGGCCGCCAGCTCGGCGTCGTGGCCGAGCCGGGCCTGCATCTCCTTCATCACGCCGCCGCCCTCCAGCGTCCCGATCCGTGACGCGGCGCGGGGGCAGGTCAGGTAGTAGGTCGTGGGGAACGGGGTGCCGTTCGGCAGCCGCGGCAGCGTCGTCACGACGTCCGGGTTGCCGCACGGGCAGCGGTGCCCGACCTCCGCGATGCCCCGCGGGGTGCGCCCCAGCTGGGCGGCGATGGCGGCCTCGTCCTCGGCGGCCACGGTCGGCGCGTCGGGCTCGGGCGTCGTCACTCGTCTTCCTCCTCGCCGCCCACCGGCGGACCCTCGATCTCCTCGGCAGGCTCCTGCTCCTGCTCCTGCGCGGCGGCCTCCTCGGGGTTGCCCGCCGCCTCCACCGACTCCCAGGTGGTCTCCCACCACGCCGGCGCGACCTCGCGCTCGTCGCCCGCGACCGGCTCGGAGAGCGAGCCGTGGCTGCCCAGCGGCTCGCCGTCCTCGCCGATGACGACGTAGGGGGTCTCCCCCGGCTGCACGAAGTCCAGCCGCTCACGGGCCTGCTGCTCGACGAACGCCGGGTCCTCCCAGCGCCGCTTCTCGCGCTCCAGCGCCCGGATGTCCTCGGTCGTGGTGTCGATCTGGGCGCGCAGGTCGCCCAGGTGCTCGCGCTGGGTCAGGTACGCCCGCAGCGACGAGGCGTACGAGACCGTCAGCACGGCCAGCACCAGCACCAGGATCGCCGCCCGCCCGGTGAACTTCGGGCGGGGACGCCGAGCGGCGGCCGCGGCAGCGGGCGTACGGCGTGCGGACGGGCGGGAGGACGGACGGGACCTGCCCGGCCCGCGGCTGGCCGCGGGCCGGGAGGGCCGCTTGCGGCGACGCTCCTCGGCCATCGTCCGTCCTCTCGCTCGTCGGGTGGTGCTGGGTGGTTGCCGGCTGACTGGCTGGCGCCGTCAGCCGCGGTAGCGCGGGAACGCGCCGGCGCCGGCGTAGCGCGCGGCGTCGCCGAGCTCCGACTCGATGCGCAGCAGCTGGTTGTACTTCGCGACGCGCTCGGAGCGGGCCGGGGCGCCGGTCTTGATCTGGCCGCAGTTCGTGGCGACGGCCAGGTCGGCGATGGTGACGTCCTCGGTCTCGCCGGAGCGGTGGCTCATCATGCAGCGGTAGCCGTTGCGGTGGGCCAGCTCGACGGAGTCGAGGGTCTCGGTGAGCGAGCCGATCTGGTTGACCTTGACCAGCAGGGCGTTGGCCTGGCCGCCGGAGATGCCGCGCTGCAGGCGCTCGACGTTGGTGACGAACAGGTCGTCGCCGACGAGCTGCGTGCGCGAGCCGAGGCTGTCGGTGATGGCCTTCCAGCCCTCCCAGTCCTCCTCGTCGAGGGGGTCCTCGATGGAGACGATCGGGTACGCCGCGACGAGCTCGGCGTAGTAGGCGGTCATCTCCTCGGCGCTCTTGCGGCCGCCCTCGAAGGTGTACGCACCGTCGGTGTGGAACTCGGTGGCCGCCACGTCCAGCGCGAGCACGAGGTCCTTGCCCAGCTCGTAGCCGGCGACGTCGATCGCCTCGGCGATGAGGTCGAGGGCGGCGCGGTTCGACGGGAGCTCGGGCGCGAAGCCGCCCTCGTCACCGACACCGGTGGCCAGGCCCTTCTTCTTCAGCACCGACTTCAGCGCGTGGTAGACCTCGGCGCCGCTGCGCACGGCGTCGGCGAACGTGGGCGCACCGATCGGGGCGACCATGAACTCCTGGATGTCGACGTTGGTGTCCGCGTGCGCGCCACCGTTGAGGATGTTCATCATCGGGACCGGGAGCACGTGGGCGTTGGGGCCGCCGACGTACTTGTAGAGCGGCAGGCCGGCCGACTCGGCCGCGGCCTGCGCGGTCGCCAGGGAGACGCCGAGGATGGCGTTGGCGCCCAGGTCCGCCTTGTTGGGCGTGCCGTCGAGCTCGAGCATCGTCTGGTCGACGAGGCGCTGGTCGTCGGCGTCGATGCCGACGACGGCCGGGGCGATCTTCTCGAAGACGCCGTTGACGGCGTTCTCGACGCCCTTGCCGAGGTAGCGGGAGCCGCCGTCGCGCAGCTCCACCGCCTCGAACGCGCCGGTGGAGGCGCCGCTGGGCACGGCAGCGCGACCGAGCACGCCGTCCTCCAGCAGGACCTCTACCTCGACGGTGGGGTTGCCGCGCGAGTCGAGGATCTCGCGGGCGCCGACGGCGACGATGCTTGCCACGTTGCTGCTCCTGGGTTGGGGCCGGGGTGGGCGAGGGTGGGGTGCCCTCGTGACTGCTGGTCGGCGGTCAGCCTAGCCAAGCCGGGGCCCGCGACGCGTGAGGCCCGGCCGTCGGGGACGGGCCCGTCATGATGGGCACCATGACTGCCACGGTCCCCGACGGTCCGCCGCTGCTCGTGCTGGCGGACGTGATGCGGCGCCTGCGCGCCGAGTGCCCGTGGAAGGCCGGCCAGACGCACCGCTCCCTGGCCCGCTACCTGCTCGAGGAGAGCCACGAGGTCCTCGAGGCGCTCGACACCGACGACACCGTGCTGCTGCGCGAGGAGCTGGGCGACCTGCTGCTGCAGATCTACTTCCACGCGGCCATCGCCGCGGAGCGCGGCGAGTTCGACGTCGACGACGTGGCGGGCGACCTGACGGCCAAGCTGGTGCGCCGCAACCCGCACGTGTTCGGGCCCGCCGGCTCCGGCGGCGACGACCCCTCCGCCCCCTCCGTCCCCTCCGAGGCCCCGGACGCGGCATCGGTGAACGAGGCGTGGGAGGCGGTCAAGGCCCGCGAGAAGCAGCGCGACCGCCTCGACGAGGGGATCCCGCCGACGCTGCCCGCCCTGCTGCACGCCGACAAGGTGCTGGACCGCGCGGATCGCGCCGGGACACCCCTGGCCCCGGCGGTCCCCGGCTCCGACGACGTCGGCGAGCGGCTGCTCGCCGTGGTCGCCGACGCCCGGGCGGCCGGGGTCGACCCCGAGCAGGCGCTGCGCGACGCCGTGCGGCGGCGGCTGCCGTGAGGCGTACGCCCGTCGCTCGCGCGCCCTGGGGCCGCGCGCTGCCGCGACCCACCCGCAGCCGCCGCACCGTCGAGGTCGCGGCGGACCCCGAGGTCGTCACCGCCGTGCTGGCAGCGGCGCCGGCCGGCGCGGAGCCGCGGTGGTACCGCGACGCCGTCCCGCTGCGGTTCCGCGCCGTGCTCGACGGGTGGGTGAGCCAGGTGCTGGGTCCCCCGGCGGGCGCGGCCCCCTCGGCGCGCCCGGACGGCCCGCGGGAGCGGCTGCGGGAGGCCACCGCGGACGACGCGTTCCTGGCGGCCGGAGACCGGGCCGGGTTCTGGGAGGTCGACGACAGCGCGACGACCGCGACGCCCCCGGGCCACCGGCTCGTGCTGCGGGCCGTGGTGCACGCCCCCGGCGAGGTGCTGCTGCGCGCGGTCGTCGCCGGCGTGGCCCACGGGCCGGGTGCTGGGCCCCGCACCCGCGTCACGCTCGACGTCGAGCTGCACCCGCGCGGGCTGCTCGGCGCGCTCTACCTCGCCGCGGACCTGCCGGCCCGCGAGGTCGTCGTCGAGGGCGTGGCGCACGCCCTCGTCGCCGACCTGCGCCGGGCCGGGCTCACGCCGACGCCGCCGCCTGCGGCGGGTCGATGACCTGGTCGATCACCTTCGCGGCCCACTCGAGCAGGGCCAGCCCGGTGATCGGCTTGCCCGCCACGACCGCGGTCTGCGGGCGCGGCACCAGGATGGTGTCGGTGGCGGGCTTGACCAGCGACTTCGGGTACATGCGCTGGAGCCGCACGACGCGCGACTCGGGCAGGGCGACGGGCGCGAACCGTACGTTCTTGCCGGCCAGCGTGACCTCGCGGATGCCCGCGGCGCGGGCGCGGGCGCGGAAGCGGGCGACGTAGAGCAGGCTCTCGACCTCGATCGGCGGCTCGCCGTAGCGGTCCAGCAGCTCCTCGCGCAGCACGTCGACGTCGTCGTTGCTGCGCACCTCGGAGAGCCGCTTGTACATCTCCAGGCGCAGGCGCTCGCTGGGCACGTAGCCGTGCGGCAGGTGCGCCTCGACCGGCAGCTCGATGCGCACCTCCTCCAGCTGGTCGTCGCCGCCGCCCTTGAAGTCGTTGACGGCCTCGCCCACGAGCCGGACGTACAGGTCGAAGCCGACGTCGGCGATGTGGCCGGACTGTTCCCCGCCCAGGAGGTTGCCGGCGCCACGGATCTCGAGGTCCTTCATCGCGATCGCCATGCCGCCGCCGAGGTCGGAGTGCTGCGCCAGGGTGGCGAGGCGCTCGTGCGCGGTCTCGGTGAGCGGCTTCTCGCTGGGGTAGAGGAAGTAGGCGTACGCCCGCTCGCGCGAGCGGCCCACGCGACCACGCAGCTGGTGCAGCTGCGAGAGGCCCAGGGTGTCGGCCCGCTCGATGAGCATCGTGTTGGCGTTCGAGACGTCGAGACCGGACTCGACGAGGGTCGTGCAGACCAGCACGTCGAAGCGCTTCTCCCAGAAGTCGAGCATCACCTGCTCGAGCTGCTTCTCGTTCATCTGGCCGTGCGCGGTCGCGACCCGCGCCTCCGGCACCAGCTCCTTGAGGCGGCCCGCGGCCTTCTCGATCGACTGGACGCGGTTGTGGATGTAGAAGACCTGCCCGTCGCGCAGCAGCTCGCGCCGGATCGCGGCGATCACCTGCCGGTCCTCGTAGGCGCCGACGTAGGTGAGCACCGGGTGGCGCTCCTCCGGCGGCGTGGTGATCGTCGACATCTCGCGGATGCCGGTCACCGCCATCTCGAGCGTGCGCGGGATCGGCGTCGCCGACATCGCGAGCACGTCCACGCTGGTGCGCAGCCGCTTCATCTGCTCCTTGTGCTCGACGCCGAAGCGCTGCTCCTCGTCGACGATGATCAGGCCCAGGTCCTTGAACCGGATGTCGGGGTTGAGCAGGCGGTGGGTGCCGATGACGACGTCGATCTCGCCGTTCGCGAGGCCCTCGAGGACTGCGGAGGCCTCCTTGTCGCTCTGGAACCGGCTCAGCGCCCGCAGGTTGACCGGGAAGCCGCTCATCCGCTCGGCGAAGGTCGAGAAGTGCTGGGTGACCAGCAGCGTCGTGGGCACGAGCACCGCGACCTGCTTGCCGTCCTGCACGGCCTTGAAGGCGGCCCGCACGGCGATCTCGGTCTTGCCGTAGCCCACGTCGCCGCACACCAGCCGGTCCATCGGCACGGTGCGCTGCATGTCGGACTTGACCTCGTCGACCGTGGTCAGCTGGTCGGGCGTCTCCGCGTAGGGGAACGCGTCCTCCAGCTCGCGCTGCCAGGGCGTGTCGGGCCCGAACGCGTGCCCCTGGGTGGCCTGGCGCGCGGCGTACAGCTTGATCAGCTCCGCCGCGATCTCCTTGACCGCCTTGCGGGCGCGGGCCTTGCGCTTGGTCCAGTCCCCGCCGCCGAGACGGTCCAGCGAGGGCGCCTCGCCGCCGACGTAGCGCGTGACCTGGTCGAGCGTGTCGGCGGGCACGTAGAGCCGGTCCGGCGGCGCGCCGCGCTTGGACGCGCCGTACTCCAGCACCAGGTACTCCCGCACCGCGCCGGCGACCTCGCGCTGCTTCATCTCCACGAACTTGCCGACGCCGTGCGACTCGTGCACGACGAAGTCGCCGGCCTTGAGCTCGAGGGGGTCGATCTGGCGCTTGCGGCGCGCCGGCATCTTGCGCATGTCGCGCGTGGACGCCTTCTGCCCCGAGATGTCCTCCCCCGTCAGCAGCGCGACGCGGTTGGCGTCGTCGACGAAGCCCTGCGAGATGGCGCCGCAGCTGACCGTCACGACGTCGGTCGGCGGCAGGTCCTCGACCGCGTCGACGAGGCGGGCGGGCACGTCGCGGTCGGCCAGGGCCTCGACGGTGCGCTGCGCCGGACCGTGCCCGGGGTGGAGCACCACGACCCGGTAGCCGTCCGCACGCCAGCGGGACACGTCGGCGATGGCCTTCTCGACGTCGCCTCGGTAGGCCTCCGCGGGCTGCGCGCCGAGGCTGCGGCTGGGCACGCCCGCCGTGGCGGCGTCCGCGACCGGCGCGGGGTCGCTCGCCGACGGGTCGTCGATGCCGAACGGGCTCATGCTCCACCAGGCCTGGCCGCGACCGAGCGCGTGCTCGCGGACGTCCGCGTACGCCCGGTAGGACGCGGCGCCCAGGTCGATCGGCGCCTGGCCGCCGCTCGCGGCGGCCGCCCACGAGGCCGCGAGGAACTCCTCGCTGGTGGCGACGAGGTCGGCGGCCCGGCGCCGGGCGCGCTCCGGGTCGAGCATGAGGACGTGGGCGTCGGCCGGCAGGACGTCCACCAGCAGCTCGAGCTCGTCGACGAGCACCGGGGCAAGCGACTCCATGCCCTCGACCGCGATGCCCTCCGCCATCTTCTCGGTGAGCTCGCGCAGCTGCGGGTGCGCCTGGCCCAGCGCAGCGGCCCGGGCGCGGACCTCGGGGGTGAGCAGCAGCTCGCGGCACGGGGGCGCCCAGAGCCGGTCGACCTTCTCGAGCGTGCGCTGGTCGGCGACGGAGAAGCTGCGGATCTCCTCGACGTCGTCGCCCCAGAACTCGACGCGCAGGGGGTGCTCGTCGGTCGGCGGGAACACGTCCACGATGCCGCCGCGCACCGCGAACTCGCCGCGCTTCTCGACGAGGTCCACGCGGGTGTACGCCGCGCCCGCCAGGCCGGCGACGACGGACTCGAGCCCGGCGGTCGTGCCCGCGACGAGCTCGACCGGCTCGAGGTCGCCCAGGCCCGCGACCTGCGGCTGCAGCAGGCTGCGCACCGGCGCCACCACGACGGACAGCGGACCGTTCGCCGCGTCGTCGCCCGGGTGGGAGAGGCGACGCAGCACCGCGAGCCGACGACCGACCGTGTCGCTGCGCGGGCTCAGCCGCTCGTGCGGCAGCGTCTCCCAGCTCGGGTAGTAGCCCACGTGCGCCGGGTCGAGGAGGTCGCCCAGCGCGGCGACGAGCTCCTCGGCCTCGCGGGTGGTGGCCGTGACCGCCAGGACGGTGCGGCCGGTGTCGGCCAGACCCTTCACCAGGAACGGACGCAGGGCGCCGGGCCCGGTCAGGTCGAGGACGCGCTCGCTGCGGTCCCTGGCGCCGGCGAGCGCCTCGTCGAGGGTGGGGTCGGCCAGGACGGCGTCGGCGAGGCCGGACAGGTGCACGCGCGGGCTCCTCAGGGTGGTGCGGGGCAACCGGAACAGCGTACGTCGGGCGTCCGACAGGCGCGGCGGGCGCTGGCCCCTCTGGATTACCCGGTTCACCGGGTAACGCTCGACCTAGACCCTGTTTGAACGGGTCCCAAGTCGAGTGAAGCGGCACGAAGTCGGGGTCTCGGCGGCACGCGGTTCGGTCCCTCCACAGCGTGGGCCGACGTGGGGCGGAACTGTCGGTGGTGGGTGCTTGAGTGAGTCCATGGCAGGGGGACCTTCTCGCCGGGATCGGGGCATCCGGTGCTGGCGGCGCTGGCGCGTGCTGATCGTGGGGTCGGGGATGCGCTCGAGCTCGGGCTGCTGACGCTCGGTGAGGTGGACGCGCGGTCGGCTCTGGTGGCTGCGCAGCAGCTGATCAGCCGCGCGTCGGGACTGGTGGCCAAGCTCGCGTCCCGCGCGGACGAGCTGCAGGTGGGTCGGGTGGACGGGTCGCCGTCGACGGCGGTGTGGTTCGCGAACGCGACCGGGACGACGCGGGGTGAGGCGCACCGGGTGGTGCGGGTCGGTCAGTCCGCGGAGAGGTACGTACGTCTGGCCGCGGCCGCCGCAGCCGGCGCCGTGTCGATCGACCAGGCCGACGTCATCGTTCGCGCCCTCGACGCGCTGCCCGATGACATCGACGTCGAGACCGTGGGTCACGCGGAGGCGGTGTTGGTCGAGAACGCGGGCCGGTTCGACGCCCTCGCTCTGCGCAAGCTCGGTAAGCGGATCCTCGACGTGGTTGCCCCCGAGGTCGGTGAGGCGCACGAGGCGCGGTTGCTGGCGGCCGAGGAGCGTTCGGCGATGGCGACGGCGTCGCTGACGTTGCGCGATCTCGGCGACGGCAGGACGTCGATCCGCGGCGTGCTGCCGACCCTGCACGCCGAGATGCTCGGCAAGGCCCTCGACGCCTACGCCGCACCCGGTCACAAGAACGCCAACCCCGACGAGGCGGACCGGTTCACGACCGGGACCCCGTCGCCGCTGCGCCGAGGGGAGGCGTTCGTCGAGCTCATCGAGGCCCTGGACGCCCGCGACCTGCCCGAGGTGGGCGGCACGAACGCCACCGTCGTCATCAATCTCGACCTCGACGCCCTCCTGCGCGACCTCGGCGTCGCCACGCTCGACACCGGCGGACGGATCAGCGCCGCCGAAGCCCGCCGGCTCGCCTGCTCGGCCCATCTCGTGCCGGCCGTCCTGGGCGGTGCCAGCGAGATCCACGACCTCGGCCGAGCGCAGCGCTATCACTCTAAGGCCCAACGGCTCGCCATCGGCCTGCGCGACAGGACCTGTGTCACCGACGGCTGCGACCGCCCAGCCCACCAGTGCCAGGTCCACCACTGGACCCTCTGGTCCGCCGGCGGTGGCACCTCGACGAAGGACGCCGGACTCCTCTGCGGCCACCACCACCGCACCGTCCACGACCCCCACTACGAGACCCGCCGCACCCGACACCCCCTCGGCCACACCACCGTCAGGTTCGTCCGACGGCCCTAGACACCACGCGCCCGGCCTCGCCTTCGTCGAGCTCGACCTCGACCTCGACGCCTGCGTCGCTCCCGTTCGGTCCCGAAGCACAGCCGGAGTTCCGCGCGCCGGCGGGTCGAGCCGGGTCTTGCCGCGTCACTGCGGGCCGATCCACCACTCGAGCAGCGCGTCCAGGTCGCCGTCGGGTCGCAGCGCGAAGCCGTAGCAGAGGCACTCCTCGTCCTCCCAGTAGACGTACGCCCGGTCGGCCTGGCGGTAGTGGATCCAGGCGCCCGGCACGTCGCCCGGCGAGCCCGGCCGCATCCAGACGTCGACGGTGCCGTCGCGGTCGGCGCGCGCCGCGGTGAGGATGCTGTTGCGGTACGCCTCTTGCGCCTGGGCGTCCGCCGAGCGCACGAGGAAGACCACGAGGGAGCCGTCGGCGCTCGCGCACCGGTTCTCCTCGAGCTCGCCCGGGTCGAAGTGCTGGCCCCGGACCGCGCACGAGGCGAGGTCGAGCGAGTCGTCGCGGGTGAAGTCCTCCGCCAGCTGCGCGACGCCCTCGTCCTCGATCGCGTCGGGGTACTCCACCGCCGACCCCGCGCCCTCGAACACACCGACCAGCGACTCCAGCGCGTCGACCGGCTCGAACGACAGCTCCGCGCTGCTGCCGGGGGCGTAGGTGCCGACGAGGTGCACCGACTGCAGCGCCTCGACGTCGTCCCACCACACCTGCACCGCGCCCGTGCGGACGTCCTGGAAGCTCCAGAACACCCCCGCGTCCTGCGCGCTGTACCGCGTGCCGATCTCGTGGTCGACGACCTCGTCGCGGCCGTCCTCGAGCGCCGCCTCGTCCTCGTAGGTCACGAGCGTCGCCGTCGCCTCGTCGGCGTCGCCCGGGTCGCTCACCACGCAGGCGAGCCGGCCGGACTCGCCGCCGGCGGCGTCACCCTCGGCGCACTCCGCGAGCGAGTCCCCCAGCCGTGGGCCCAGCGCGGCGTACGCCTCGACCCCCTCGGCGTCCGGGGAGCCGGAGGAGGTCGAGCCCGACGACCCCGACGCCCCAGGGTCCTGTCCCCCGGCGTCGTCGCGCGCCAGCAGGTACGTCGCCACGCCGCCGGCCGTCACCAGCACGACGGCGAGCGCGGCCGCGAGCACCCAGCGGAGCCGGTCGCCGCGCGGCCGGGTCGCGGGCGACCGGGGATCCGGTCGGCGGGCCGCCCAGGACGGTGCGGGTGGCCCGGTGGGCGCGGGCGGCGGCACGACCACGGCGCCGGTCCACGTCGAGGCGCCCAGGGAGCCGCGCGCCGCGGCGTACCGCTGCACGGTCGGCTCCTCGAGCCACCCGGCGGCGTACGCCAGGGCGGCGCACGCCCACGCCGGACCGGCGGGGTCCCGACCCACCCCCGGGCCGAGCGCGCGGGCGAGGTCGGCCCCGGCGGCGTCGACGGCCGCCTCCGCCGGACGGCCGCGTCGCACCTCCGCCCGCAGCCGCGCCATCGTCCGGTGCCGTGCCGCCTCGACGACCAGCGCGACGTCCGCGGCCGCCATCGCGTCCTCGTCGAGCAGGTCGTCGAGCAGCGCGCGCAGCGTCGGGGCGTCGTCGAAGGCGGCGAGACCGATCTGCTGCGCGAACCGGCGCAGCTGCTCGTGGGACGGCAGCACGCGGCACTGCCTTCCCCGGCCCCGGCGGATCCACACCCGGGGCCGGGGAGGCGCTCACGGCACGAGGATCGCGCGGCCCCGCACGCGCCCGGCGTCGAGGTCGCCGACGGCGGTGGCGAAGTCGTCGAGCGCGTACTTCTGCGTGTGCAGCGTGACCGCCCCGCGCGCGGCCAGCGCCATCAGGTCCTGGAGGTCGTCGTAGGAGCCCACGAGGTTGCCGATGACGTTCTTCTCCGCCGAGACCAGGTCGATGGTCGGGACGTCGACGTTCTCGCCGTAGCCGACCACGTGGTAGTCGCCGGCCTTCCGCGTCATCGCGATGCCCTCCGACGTCGAGCCGCCCTCGCCCACGAAGTCGAGCACCACCTCGGCGCCCGCCCCGTCGGTCAGCTCCAGCACCTGCTCGACGTGGCCGCCGTCGGCCACCACCCCGTGGTCGGCGCCGACGGCCAGGGCCAGCTTCACGGCGTCGGGGTTGCGGTCGACGACGACGATCTCCGCCGGCGCGAGCGCCCGCAGCACCTGGATGCCGATGTGGCCCAGACCCCCGGCGCCGATGACGACGCACCGGTCGCGCGGGGTCAGTCGCCGCGCCGCCTTCGCCGCGGCGTGGTACGCCGTCAGCCCGGCGTCCGCGAGCGCCGCGACGTCGGCGGGCTCGAGCGCGTCGTCCAGCTTCACCACGGAGCGGGCCGAGGTGCGCAGGTACTCCGCGTACCCGCCGTTCGTGTCGATCCCGGGGAACTGGTTGGTCGCGCAGTGCACGTCGTCGCCGGACCGGCAGGCGCGGCACAGGCCGCAGGTGATGAGGGGGTGCACGATCACCTTGTCGCCCTCCGCCACGTTCGTGACCGCGCTGCCGACCGCGTGCACCCAGCCGGCGTTCTCGTGCCCGATCGTGTAGGGCAGCGTGACCTGGGACTTCTCGGCCCACTGACCCTCGAGGATGTGCAGGTCCGTGCGGCACACCCCCGCGCCGCCGATGCGGACGACGACGTCGAAGGGCCCCTGCGGCTCGGGCACCGGCACCTCGGTCATCTGCAGCGGCTGGTGGTAGCCGACCACCTGGACGGCGCGCATCGTGCTGGTCATGCGGAACGCTCCTGGATCTCGGAGAGGGGGATGAAGGTGGTCGCCGACCCGTGGTCCGGGTCGTCGGCACGGTCGGTCTGGTCGACCTCGGAGCCGGGGTAGCGGGTGCGCAGCAGCCCGCGGCAGAAGTGCGCGTTGCCGTCCACCGAGATGCGCGTGGAGCGCGCCCGGCGCAGGGCCAGCGGCACCTGGTCGGTCGCCGGCTCGACACCGTGCTCGTCGACCAGGACGCGCGCGTCCCGGTGGTTGCCGAGACCCACGGCGCGGCGGCGGCGGTGCAGCGCGGCCGTCAGGTCGTCGTCGGGCAGGTCGCGCAGGCGGACCTCGCCGACCGCCGCCACGGCGAGGTCGGGGTCGGCGCGCAGCAGCGCGGTCAGGCAGCGTTCGAGGGCGGCCGTGTGCGCCTTGACCCGGAAGGTCCGCCTCAGGTCGTCGAGGTCGCGCTCCGCCTCGTGACCGAACGTGCCGCGGTAGCCGGCGTCGGCGGCGAGCCCGGCGTTGATGATCGGCGAGTCGTGGTGGTCGTCGAGCTCGACGACCACCTCGGCGGCGCCGGGCAGCGCGGTGACGACGTCCTTGGCGTCGGAGGCCATGAGGTACGCGAAGTTCGGCGAGCAGAACGACGTCGGCAGCCGCAGGTGCACCTCGACCCGTCCGCTGGTGGCGTCGACGTCGACGCTGCGCACGAAGCCGAGGTCGGTGATCGGCTCGTCCAGCTCCGGGTCGAGGACGACATCGAGCGCCCGGCGCACGTCGACCTCGGCGAGGGTGAGGGTGGCCGCCGACATCACGCGACCGCCGTGGCCTCGACAGGGGCCTGCGGGCCGGCCGGCTCGGGCAGCCGCAGGTGCTCGGGCACCTCGATGTCGTACATGGCGGCCGCGTTGAGGCCGAGGATCTTCTTGCGCTGCTCGGTGGTGATCGGTGCGTACTCGCCCTGCATGTCCTCGGGGATCTGGAAGTCCACGAAGCGCTCCACCAGCCACCGCGGCGTCCACAGGCCGTAGTCCGAGGAGAACTGGATGCGGTTCTCGTCGAGCCAGTACAGGAGCTCGCCGATGATCTGGGCGAAGTAGCGCGGCCGGGTGTGCATGAACGGGATCGCGACCGCGAGGCCGGCGTGCACGTTGGGCTCCTGCGTGGCGATCCAGCAGAAGTCCTCGAGCCGGGGCAGCCCGCAGTGCTCGACCACGAAGTTGAGGTCGGTGTAGTCGCTGGCCACCTTGTCGACGTCGGCGACGTCGAACGCGTCGCGGTCGAGCGGGCGGATGGTCGGGCCCTTGTGGATGTGGATGTTGCGGATGCCCAGGGCCAGGCACTCCTCGAGGTAGCGCCGCGACCAGGGGTCGTCGAGCTTGTAGCCGCGGGACTCGCCGTGCCACTCGGCCGTGTAGAGCTTGACCCCCTTCAGGCCGAAACGCTCCGCGTCGAGCCGCAGCTGGTCGAGGCCCGTCTCCCCGTTGCGGGGGTCGAAGTGGTGGTTGTACGTCAGCCGGTCCGGGTGGGCCTGGGTCAGCGCCCAGGACTCCTCGGTCTGCCCGAAGCCGTTGCGGTAGAACTCGCCGAGGTGAGCCGGCTGGAAGATCGCGTGGTCCACGTGGCCGACCTCGAAGAGGTCATGCACCAGCCGCTCGCCGCCGTAGTACAGGTACTCCTCGTAGGTCCACACCTCGCTCTCGGGCGAGAGGTTGCGGTGGTAGTCGTAGAAGCAGTCGATGAACTGCTTGCCATGGATGTTGCGCTGGTTCTCCGGCCGCGCGTCCCACAGGGCCACGTGGGCGTCGACGATGAAGTAGTCCTCGCCGTCCTTGCTGTACACGATCGTCCTCCGTCCTCCCGTGACCTGCGTCACGGATCGCCCCGACGCTAGGGCGGGCGGGAGTCGGCGGGAGGGGGTCGCGCGTCTCAATGTGACACGCCCCGGCGTCTCAATCTGAGACGCCCGCGCGGCGGCACCGAGAGGCGGCGGATGTAACGTGGATCACCCGCCCACCGCCCTTGGAGGCACCGTGGAGACCCCCGGACGATCGCCCGAACGGCACGCTCCGCGCACGGACCACGCCGTCGGCTCGCCGGCCACCACGGCGCCGGGTCGCCTGCGCGCCTCCTGGCAGCGCAGTCACGACTACGGGGTGCCCGCCGACGAGGTCCAGCCCGTCTTCGCCGGCACCAGCGAGCAGGAGTCGCTCTTCGTCGAGTGCGGCCGGGAGGTGCTCGCCGACCTGCACCGCACCCTCGCCGCCGAACCGGTCAGCCTCATGCTCACCGACGCCGACGGCCTCGTGATCAACCGGCTCAGCGGCGACGTCGAGCTGCTGCGGGCCCTCGACCGCGTCCACCTGGCCCCCGGCTTCTCCTACGCGGAGCGGGACGCGGGCACCAACGGCCTCGGGCTCGCGCTGGCGGACCGCCAACCCAGCCTGGTGCGGGCCGAGGAGCACTACTCGCTCAGCCTGAGCGGCTACACGTGCGCGGCCGCCCCGGTCCTCGACCCGCTCAGCGGGCGGCTGGAGGGCAGCGTCAACCTGACCACCTGGTCCCGGTCCTCCCACGAGCTCCTGCTTGCGCTGGCCCAGTCCGCGGCGAGCAGCACCGCGGCGCTGATGCTGGCCCGCGCGCACGGGCGGCGGGGGCGCCCCGCCCCGCGGGGCACGGTCTTCCGGGTGGAACCACCGCGCCTGGAGCCCGGGAGCGGACGTCTCGACGACCTGTCCGGGGCGTGGCGCGACTCCCTGGCCCAGGCCGCGGCCGCGCTCGCCGCCGAGCACGTGCTGGTCGTCGTCGGCGAGCCGGGGTCGGGGCGCACGACGCTCGCCGCGCAGGCCCAGCGCTCCCGGCGGGGTCGCGACCGCATCCTCGCCGCGAGCGTGCCCGAGCCGCACGACGTCGGGGCGTGGCTCGCCCTGTGGACCCCCGAGCTCGCCAAGGCCGACACCTCGGTCGTGGTGCGCGACGTCGACGCCCTGCCGGCCTGGGCCGCCGAGCGGCTCGTGACGATGTTCGCGGCGGGCACGCCGGTGGCCGTGACCGTCGAGCAGTACGCCGACCTGCCCGCCGCCATCGGCGCGCGGCCGCACGCCGTGGTGCAGGTGCCGGCGCTGCGCGAGCGGCCCGACGACGTGCTGCCGCTCGCCCACCACGTCGCACGACGGGTGCGCGGGCGGGAGGTGCCCCTGTCCCCCGCCGCGGCTGCGGCGCTACGGGCGTACGCCTGGCCCGGCAACGTCCGCGAGCTCGCCGAGGTGGTGCGCGACGCGGTCGTGCGCGTCGACGTCGTCGACGTCCAGCACCTGCCGCCGCACGTCCTGTCCTCGCCGGGGCGCCGGCTCTCGCGGATCGAGTCGTTCGAGCGCGACGAGATCGTCCGCGTGCTGACGACCCCGGGGATCACCATGGCGGACGCGGCGAGCCGCCTGGGCATGAGCCGGGCCACCGTCTACCGCAAGGTCGCCCAGTACGACATCCGCGTGCCACGCCACCCCTGAGCGTCGACGGCTCAGCGGCCGCGCGGCGGTCCCTTCACCAGCAGGTGCGCCCGCGCGACCCGCAGGCGCAGGCCGACCTGCAGCTCGACCGTCCCGCCGGGGGCGACCGCGCGCTCGAGGTCACCGGCGTACACGGCCGTCCACGGCTCGTCGCCGACGTTGCGCAGGCCCCACCGGTCGGGGTCCTCGGGGTGCACGACCACCCGTCCGACGACGTCGCTGTCGTGGGCGGCGAGGGCGGCGTCGGCGACGTGGTCGGTGCGCAGCGTCGCGAGCGGGCTCAGCGCCACGGTGCGGCTGCGCCCGACGGCCAACCGCATCCGCGGCACCACGGTCGCGTCGCAGGTGCGGCAGGTCCGCCCCGGCTCGTCGGGGTCCCAGAAGCAGGTCGTGCCGCACCCTGCGCAGGCGACCAGCAGGTCGCGCAGCTGGTCCATCGCCCGCACCCACTCGCCCTCGGTGACCCGCTCCAGCGGGGCGCGGGCGCCGGCGACGAACGCGCGCTCGCACAGGTCGAGCAGCAGCCGCGGGTAGATCCCCGCGTACGTGCGGACCAGCTCCGGCGGCCGGTTGTCGTCGCGCGACGGGTCGAGGCAGTAGACGGGGTCGGTGCCGAAGTGCCGCGTCAGCCAGCCCTGGTCGCGCAGGCCGGACCCCGTGCGCTCACCCTCGAACGGGTGCCCCATCATCAGCGTGTAGAAGATCAGCACGGCCAGCGAGTGCCGGTCGGTGTCGGTGGAGGGCAGGGTGGCGTACGCCGGGTCCGCCACGACCTCAGGGGCCATGAAGAACGGCGTTCCCAGGACCCGTCCGCCGCCGTCGTCGACGCTCACGTTGTCGTTGTCGCAGACCAGGGTGTCCCCGGTGGCCGGGTCGAAGAAGACGTTGCCGAACGAGATGTCGCGGTAGACCAGGCCGTGGGCGTGCAGCTTGAGGAACGCGAGCGCGAGCTGGCGGCAGATCACCAGGGTCGACGCGAACGTCACCTCGAGCGGCTCGCCGTCCGGGCCGCGGCCCGAGAGGAGGTGGGTGAGCTCCAGGTAGTGCGGCGCCCGCAGCGGCATCACGTACCCGAACCCGTCGCGCTCCGGCGAGCGCGCGATGGCGATCGGCCACAGGAAGCGCGGGTGCGGCGGCCCGGTCTCGACGAGGGCGCGGACGTCGCGGTACTGCTCCGCGGTCGCGCTGTGCGGGTGGTACCACTTCAGCGCCAGGGTCTCGCCGTCGTCGGTGCGCACCTCGTGCACGACGCCCTGGCCGCCCCGGCCGATGAGCCGCACGACCCGGGCACGGCCACGCCGCGCGACCTCGATCTCCGCCCCGTCGGCCAGCACCCGCGACACCTCCCCCGCCCGCAGCGCAGGGTATATCGTCGCGCGGGTGACCGACCGGCTCGGCGGCGCGGTCGGCCGCCGACCGCTGCACCTCGTCCTCGTGCTCGACCTCTCCGGGTCGATGCGCCGCGGGGGCCGCATCCAGGCCCTCAACACGGCGCTGCGCGAGGTGCTCCCCCGCCTGCGCGACGAGGCGCGCGCCAACCCCCACACGCGGCTGCTCGTGCGCGTGCTCGGCTTCGCGACGCAGCCGTGGTGGGTGCTCGCGACGCCGACGCCCGTCGAGGAGCTGACCTGGCAACCGCTCGAGGCCGTGCCCCAGGGCCTCACCGAGCTCGGCTCCGCGCTCGTCCTGCTCGCGGACGCGATGGCCGACCTCGACGCCGAGGCGGCGAGCGGTCACGGCGCCTACCCGCCCGCGATCGTGCTGGTCTCCGACGGCAGGCCGACCGCGACCACCGGCACCGACGTCGCGACGGGGATGGCGCGCCTGCTCGCCACCCGTGCCGGCGCTGGCGCGGTCCGCCTCGCGCTCGGGGTCGGCCGCGACGCCGATCTGCCGAGCCTGCGGCGCTTCATCGGCGACGACGAGGTCCCGGTGCTGCGCGCCGACAACCCCGAGCAGCTCGTCGAGTGCATGGCCTGGGCCTCCCGCGCGGCCAGCCGCGGCGCCTCCATGCCGGCGCTGACCTCGACGGGGATCTCGGTGCTGCCGCCGGAGCTCACCGGCGAGGACGTCTGGGGCTCCGCGTGACCTGGCGCGCCGTGGCCGCCACGCGGCGCGGCGCCTCGCACGTACGCCGCGACCTGCCCAACCAGGACGCCCACCGCACGTGGACCGACGGCACCGCCACGGTCGTCGCCGTCGCCGACGGCCACGGGGCGGCCCGGCACGCCCGCTCGGACGTCGGGTCGCGCCTCGCGGTGGACGCCGCGGTGGCCGCGCTGCGGGCGTACCTGACCGAGGTGGAGCCCGCCGGGACCGCGGACGTGCACCACCACCTCGTCACCGTCGTGGGCCCGGAGCTCGTCACGCGCTGGCGCGAGGCCGTGGCCGAGCACGCCGACCGGCACGACGGGCGGCAGGACGCGCAGCAGGACGCGCAGCAGGACGCGCAGCAGGACGCGGCGGCCGACGGCGCGGTGGACGTCCTCGCCTACGGCTCAACCGTGCTCGCGCTGGTCGCCACGCCGAGCTGGGTCGGGGCGCTGCAGCTCGGCGACGGCGAGGTCGTGCTCGTGGACCGCGGCGGTGCCGCCCGCCGCCCGATGCCGCTCGACCCGCTGCTCGACGGTGCGACGACCACGTCGCTGTGCCAGGACGACCCGCTGGCCTCCCTGCGGTACGCCGTCGTCCCGGCCGCCGAGGTCGACCTCGCGCTCGTGTGCACCGACGGGTTCGGCGTCAGCCGCGTCGACGGCCCGGACTGGTGGCGCCCCGTCGGCGAGCAGCTGGCCCACCACGCCGCGACCGGAGGGGCGGACCACGTCGCCGAGCGGCTGCCGGGCTGGTTGGAGGAGCCCGCCGACGTCGGGGGCGACGACGTGACCGTCGGGATCGTGCTGCGTTCCCCCGCTCAGCCCGACGAGCGCTCGGCGTAGTCGGCGGCCGCCGCGTAGACGGCGTCGACGTAGGCCTGGTCGTGGTTGTAGGAGAAGACGGCCGCGGCCCACCCCTCGGCGGTGGCGAGGTCGTGGCCGTCGTGGCACAGGTAGCGCGCCGCCGCGTACGCCGCGTCGTCGACGTCGTTCGGGTCCATCGTGCCGTCGGCGTCGCCGTCGGAGCGCCAGCGCGCCCAGGTCGAGCCGATGAACTGCATGGGGCCTACCGCGTGGTCCCACTCCTCGTCGCCGTGGAACTCGACGAGGTCGGGGTGGGCGGGCAGGGCCGCGAACCCACCCGTGCCGTCGAGGGCCGGTCCGACGATCGGCGGCAGGGCGCGCCCGTCGAGGTGCAGGACCGCGCCGTCGATGGTGCCGTGGCGCGACTCGACCCAGCCGATCCCGGCCAGCGTCGACCACCCCATCGAGCAGGCGGGGTCCTCGTCGTTGATCCGCAGCTCGGCCACCGCGTAGGCGTTGAGGGCCGTCGGCGGGATCCCGGTGCGGGCCGCGACGTCGGCGGTCCAGGCGGCGTCGACCACCGGCACGGACGTGGCGCCCGCGGGCACCAGCGGGGAGGCCTCGCTCACCGGCGGCACGTTGCCGCCCAGCGCCGACGGACCGCGCCGGGGCTCGACGACGGCGTCGTCGCGCTGCAGCCACCACGCCCCGCCCAGGCCCACGGCCGCGACGGCGGCGAGGACCGTCACGACCGCGAGGGGCCGGCCGCCGCCGGCGGGCCTGCGGGCAGCGGGCCTGCGGGCGGCGGGTTTGCGCGCGGCGGGTTTGCGCGCGGCCGGCTTGCGGGGTGCCGGCTTGCGGGGTGCCGGCTTGCGGGACGCCGGCTTGCGGGGCGCCGGCTTGCGGGGCGTGGGCCGGCCGCTCACGTCGCGACGGCGGCCAGCACCCGGGCGGCGAGCTCGGGCCGCGCGACGACGAGGTCGGGGAGGTAGACGTCGGGCTGGTTGTAGCGCAGCGGGCTGCCGTCGAGCCGGCTCGTGTGCAGACCGGCGGCCCGGGCGACGGCCACCGGGGCGGCCGAGTCCCACTCGTACTGCCCGCCCGCGTGCACGTAGACGTCCGCGACGCCGCGCACCACCGCCATCACCTTGGCGCCGGCCGAGCCGAGGGGCACGAGGTCCGCGCCGAGGGCCTCGGCTACCCGGTGGGCGACCTCGGGCGGGCGGGTGCGGGACACGACGACCCGCGGGGCGCCCGCGCGGGCCGCGGGGAGCACCGGCGGCGCGCCGGTGCTGAAGGTCTGCTCGAGCGCGGCCTGCGCGACGGCGCCGGCGACCAGCTCGCCGCGCTCCCACAGCGCCACGTGGACGGCCCAGTCCTCGCGGGGCGGCTCGCCGTACTCCCGCGTGCCGTCGAGCGGGTCGACGATCCAGACCCGCTCGGCGTCGAGCCGGGAGCGGTCGTCCTTGCCCTCCTCGGAGAGCACCGCGTCGTCGGGACGCTCCTGCGCCAGCCGCGCGACGATCAGCTCGTGGGCGCGGCGGTCGCCGGCGTCCTTGAGGTCCGTCGGGTCCCAGCTCTCGGCGACCGCCCGGACCCGGAGGTCGAGCAGCAGCTCCCCGGCGAGGTCGGCGAGCTGGGCGGCGAGGGCGTGGTCGTCGTTCGGCACGGGCCGAGCCTAGGCGAGCGGGCCCGCCGCCGTCCCGGGTCCCTCAGCCCAGGTCGTCGGCGAGCACGCGCAGCAGCTCGTCGGCCGCGCGCCCGGACCCGACCTCCCCCGCCGCGGCCAGCGCGAGGCGACGGGCGGCCATGTCGAGGAGGAACAGGCGCGTCGTCAACGGCCCCGTCGCGACCTCGCCGCGCCGCTGCGGGCGCGCCTCGGCGAGCAGGTCCGCGGCGGCGTCGGCGGCCGCCTGCCCCCGCACGCTGGTCGCGCGGGCGTAGAACCAGTTGTGGCGGTCGAGCGACAACGGCGCCCACTGCTCGCCGTACTCCCAGTCCCAAACCGTCAGCCGCCGTCCCTGCCACGCCGGCGCCCAGCCGAGGTTCCACGACGACCAGTCGCCGTGGCGCAGGCCGTGGGCGAGCACCTCGGCGCCGTGCCGGGCGCGGTAGCCCACCACCAGCCGGCGCAGCCGCTCGGCGTCGGCCACCAGCGACAGGTCCCGGTGCGGCCCGTCCCGCAGGTCCTCGGCGACCCGCTGCAGCCGCACCAGCCACGGCGAGGCGGCCAGCGCGAGGTCGCAGCGCGGGTTCGCGGCGACCAGGGCGTCGAGCGCCGGCCAGGTCGCGTCGGGGTCCGCGGACGAGACCGGCGCGACGTCGGGGCGCAGCGGCTCCGTGCCCAGCACCGTGACGTCCCCGGAGCGCAGCCACAGCCGGCGCCGCGGCACCTGCACGGCCGCGGGCACGGCCCGGGTCGCACGGTCCAGCGCGTCGCGCTCGCGGGCCAGCGCGGCGGCACGCGCCGGTCCCGCGCCCAGCTTGAGGAACAGCAGCGGCGTGCCGTGGCGGTCCACGGCGAGCACCGTGGGGCGGGGCGCGCCGTCGCGCTCGAGCACCGCGAACGTCAGGTGCACCTCGGCCTCGGGGCGGCGCAGCGACCGGGCCACGCGTCCGCGCAGGTGCAGCAGGTCGGCCTCGGCGACCACCCGGGCCGCCGGACGGGGCCGCCGCAGCAGGTAGCTCGAGGCCACCGCCGACCGCGCGAGCCGGCGCGCCGGCGCCCGCAGCCGGTTGCCGTAGAGCAGCACCCGGCGCCGCGCCCGCGGGGACAGCGCGTCCGAGACGACGTAGCGCACGCGCCCGGCGAAGCGCACCAGCTCGTACGCCTCTCCCCCGGCCACCGCGGGACTTCCGACGGCCTCGATCGCGCACCCGCCGCCGTGGGCGGCGGGCCACACGACGCCGGCGACGTCGCTCCACGTGCGGTCCCGGGTCACGGGGCTCATCCCGCCCCGAAGCGCACGAGGTTGGCCTGCTGGCGACCCTGGGCCCACGTGAAGCCGCCGCCCATGACCAGGTAGTGACCGTCGGTGGCGAGGCTGCGCGAGAGGAGCAACGAGTCGGGGTCGTTCGACGTCCCGTTGGTGAGGACCTGGAAGCCCGACTTCACCCGCCCGGTGCTGCGGTCCAGCACGTGCATGGCCACGTAGCGCCTGGGGTTGGTCTCCCCGAAGCCGCCGGCCCGGCTGCAGTCGTGGGCGTGCGAGGCCACGTACAGCTCCTGGCCCACGGCCAGCACGTCGAACGTGTCGCCGTAGCACTGGGAGTACCACTGCCGCGTCCCCGTCGTGGTGCTGATCGCGGAGACGCCCTCGCGCCGGTCGGCCGAGCCCGAGTAGTCGTCGCGTCCCGCCAGGTAGAGGGTGGTCCCGACGACCTGCAGGGTGGTCGCCCAGTTGTAGGGCGCGAGCAGGTAGTCGCTGCGGAACGAGCCGACGTTGCGGCCGTCGGTCGCGTCCACGGCCGCCACGCCCTGGTAGCTCGCGCCGTTCATCCGCCGGAACGGCCCGCCGACGAAGACGCGGGAGCCGTCCGAGGAGACGGCCAGGGCGGTGATCCGCAGCGCCTCGTTCTGCACCGGCAGGCTCGCGACCGGCGCCCACGGCGTCACCGCGTTCGTCGTGAGGTCGAACGCGGCGAGGCGGTCACGGGCCTGCCAGCTGGCGACGCTGAAGGCGCCGCCCACGTAGAGCCGTCGCCCGTCGGGCGAGAACGCGAGCGAGCGGACGGTGCCGTTGACGCCGTTCCAGCCCACCTGGCCGAGGAACGCCCCGGTGGCCGCGTCGAAGCGGGCGAGGTGCTCGGCGCGCTTGCCGTCGACGAGGTTGAAGTCACCGCCGACCACGAGCGTGCGCCCGTCGGGCGAGACCGCCATCGCGTGCACGGTGCCGGGCGAGCCGTCCCAGTCGTTCGTCAGGCGCGGCGCGAACCCGGCGATGCGGGCGCCCGTCGCGGGGTCGAAGGCCGCGAGCTGCGCCTGGTTCGTCTCCCCCGTGCCCGCCGGGCTGCCGGAGGGGCGGGTCGAAGTGAACGAGCCACCCGCGTAGATCCGGCCGCCGGCCATCTCGACCGTCCAGACCGGACCGTTCGTCTGCGCCATCGGCAGCGGCGCGTCCGAGAACGTCGTCGCCGCATGCGCCGCCGGCGCCCCCGTCATCTGGCCCACGAGCAGCGCGGCGAGCACCGCCGCCACCGCCCCGGCCCCGCGCCAGCGGCGCCCCTGCGTGCGTGTCATCGAACCTCTCCTCGTCCCGTTCTTCTGCGTCCCGTCCCGCACGGCCCTCACCACCACTCCCCGGTGCCGAGCAGCCGGGCCAGCTCGTGCGTGTGCGGCGCGAAGTGCTCGCGCAGCCGCTCCTGCGCGGCGGGCGGCAGGTCGGCGCCGGGCACGGCGTTGCGCCGCGTCGACGTGGGCGCGTGCACGTCCAGCCCGGCGAAGGACTGCACCCGGGCGAGGGTGGCGGCGGGGTCGGCGTACAGGTCCTCGCTGCGCAGCACCAGGACCTGCTCGGACCCGAACGTCTCCTGCCAGCGGCGCACCTGCGGGGCGTACTCGCCGCGGGCGCGGTAGGAGTACCAGTCCCAGGCCCGCGCGTAGTAGCGCGCGTCGGCCATGCGCTCGGGCTCGCCGGCCAGCCGGGCGTCCTCCGCGTCCAGCGCGGCGAGGAAGTCGAGGCGCTCGACCCCGGCCTTGACCCGCTCGCGGTAGTGCGAGTGGGCGCGCGCGACGGGGTCGCGCAGCAGCACGACGACGCGGGCGTCGGGCACCGCGTGCCGGGCCCGCTCGGCCACCCGCGGGTCCCACAGGTAGAGCGGGTCGGCCTCGACGGTGAACGCGCCGCCGTGGCGCGCGCGGTGCCGCTCGCGGGCGGCGACGGTCGGGAAGTGGCCCCGGTACCACGCCTCCGGCATCCCCTGGTGACGCGTGAACCAGTGCGGGCTCTTGATGTGCTGCGCGGCCGGCAGCATCGGCATCACCTGCGGGTGGGCCAGCAGCGCCGACCACAGGAACGTCGTGCCGCTGCGCTTCGCGCCGACGACGAGCAGGTCGGGGCCGGGGCGCAGCGCGGCGGTCGCGGCGCCGCCGAGGCGTACGCCCGCACCCACCGCCCGCTTGACAGGTCGCGGCGCGAGGGCCTTGGCGCGCCGCAGCACGCCGGAGTCGTCCAGGCTGCTCATGGGTTCCTCCCGGGGTGGGACGTCGGATCGGTCGTGGGATCGGTCGAGGGGCGCCGGCGGTGCGGGACCAGCCGGCGCAGTGCGGGGGCGAGGTCGAGCCGGTCGAGCTCGAGCCGTCGGCGCAGGGCGGCGAGGAGGGCCGCGTACACCACCGCGCCGACCGCGACGTGCGCGAGGAGCCAGCCGGCGGTGGGGGCGGCGAGGACGCGGACTGCGACGCCCGGGACCCCGAAGGCGAGGAGCGCGGCGCCGCCCGCGGCCAGGAGCTGGCGCCCCGGCAGCACGAGCGGCAGGTCGACGCCGCTGCGCAGCAGGCACAGCAGGGAGTCCAGGGTCAGCGCGACGGCCCAGGCCACGGCCGCGCCGAGCAGGCCCAGAGCGGGCACCAGGAGCAGGTTGAGCCCGATGTTGACCGCCAGCGCGACGCCGGTGTTGCGGGCCGTGGCGACGCTGCGGCCGGCCATCAGCAGGGCGGCGTTGACGTTGCCGAGCGCGACGTAGCCGAGCATCCCGAGCGCCATCACGCTCAGCGGCGTCGCCGCGACCGTGAACTCCGGCCCGACCAGCGCCAGCACGAGCGGGGCGTGGGTTGCCAGGAGCAGGAACAGCGGCCAGGACGCGAGCACCAGCCACACGGCGGTCACGCCGTAGACCTCGCCGAGCCCGCGGCGGTCCCCCCGCGCCCAGGCCGAGGCCATCGCCGGGGCGCTCTGCAGGCGCAGCGCCTCCATCGCCATGGTGCCGGTCGTGACGAACCGCGACGCCGCGGCCCAGGCGCCGGCGGCGGCCGGCCCCAGCAGGATCCCGACGATGATGACGTCGGCCCAGACCAGGCCCAGCTCCAGGCACGAGGCGACGCCGCGCGGCAGGTTGAACCCCCACAGCTCACGGGCCTCGTCGGCGCGGGAGGGCTCCGGCGCGGCGCTGCGGTCCGGGGACGCGGCGTCACGACGGCGCAGCGCGCGCACCAGGATCGCGACCGCGGCGGCGTCCATGAGCACCAGGGGCACCGCGTAGCTCAGCAGCAGCCAACCCGCCGGCGCGTCGGTCCACCACAGCGCACCCACGGCCAGCAGACGCGTGAGCGGCAGCGCGACCTGGTAGAGGCCCACGAAGGGCCCGACCGTGCCGAGCGAGCGGGTGCCGTTGAGGGCGGCCTGCCCGCAGGCAGAGACGACGAGGGTGCCGACGAGCACCCACAGGTACGCCGTGACCACCTGGCGGTCGGCCGCGGGGAACG
Source organism: Nocardioides imazamoxiresistens (assembly GCF_032378595.1). Classification (NCBI taxonomy): domain Bacteria; kingdom Bacillati; phylum Actinomycetota; class Actinomycetes; order Propionibacteriales; family Nocardioidaceae; genus Nocardioides; species Nocardioides imazamoxiresistens. The sequence goes on along the minus strand of NZ_JAVYII010000006.1, from coordinate 249,165 downwards.
TGGCCGCGAGGTCGTCCACGAGCACCGCCAGCGTCGCGGCGACCACGACGCTCCACAGCAGGACCGGCGTGAGGGTCAGGCGCAGCGCGAGCCGCGCCCGGTCCGGGCGCCCCAGGGCGAGGCGGGCCGAGAGCGCCCGCACGATGCCGGTGTCGCTGCCGGCCAGCGCGACGCCGTTGAGGATCATGAAGACGGCGACGGCCTGGAAGTACAGCCCGGCGGTGTGCGCGCCGAAGAGCCGGCCGACCACGATCGTCAGGGCGAAGCCCCCCACGGCCGCGACCAGCGACCCGACGAGGGAGACGGCGCCGCTGCGCGCGAGCTCGCGACGACCGCCGTCCGGGGACGGCCCCGCCTCCCGCGCCGGGCGCGCGACGACCTCAGACACCGCGGCCGCGGGCCTGCAGCGCCGCCTGGATGCGCCCGGCGCTGACGCCGGCGAGCACGAGGGCCGTCAGCGGCACCCGCGGCTCGCGCCGGTGGTCGGTCCACGCGCGGCGCATCCAGCGGCGGGCGCCGCGACGGTCGCCGACCGCCGCATGGGCGAAGGCGATCTGGCCGCTGATCCGGGCCCGGCCGCGCGGTGAGGCCGCGTACTCCGGGAACCGCTCGAGCAGCTGGGTGAGGGCGGCGGCGTTGGTGCGCCAGCGCGAGAAGAAGTACGAGCCGCCGTTCCAGTGGATGTCCGCCACCACGTCGGGCACCAGCCCGAGCGGGCCGGTGCGCGCCAGCCGCAGGAGCAGGTCGTAGTCCTCCGCGTAGCCGCCCGGCAGGGTCTCGTCCCAGGCGCCGGCCAGCGCCAGGGGACGCCGCCGGTAGAGCATCGCCGACGGGGCGAGCTCCATCACCCGGGAGTCGAGGAGGTCCTGCAGCAGCACCCGCTCCTGCGGGGCGCGCCGCACCACGTGGACGTCCCCGCGCACGACGCGCACGCTGCCGCCCACGGCGAGCAGGTCGGGCTCCGCGCGCAGCCGGGCCACCTGCGCCAGGAGCCGGCCCGGCAGCCAGACGTCGTCGTCGTCGCAGGTCGCCACGAGGTCGTGGCGGGCCAGCCCGAGGCCGGTGTTGCGGGCACCCGCGACGCCGGAGGCACGGTCGTTGGCCACGACCCGCAGCCGCTGCCGTGCCGGGTCGTCGGGACCCGGCACCTCGACGTCGGCGGGGTCGCGGCCGTCGTCGACCACGACGACGAGGTCGAGCTCGCCGGAATAGTTCTGCTCCCACACCGAGCGCACCGCGCGGGCCAGGGTGCGGTCGCGGTCGTGGGTGGCGATGACGACGCTCACGCCGGGGTTCTCGTGGGTCGGCTCAGGCACGCGACCCACCCCCGACCCGCACCAGGCCGAGCACCTCGACTTCGACCAGCTCCAGGTGCATCCGGGCCACGGCGACCGACTCGTCCGACCAGGCGCCGTCGCCGGTCACCAGGAGCACACCGCGGCAGGCCTCGAACTCGCGGCGCCAGCCGGCCAGGCTCGCGTCGACCTCCTCGATCTCCAGCCGGCCGTCCGCGCCGACCGCCCGCAGGGCCCGGCGCACGAGCTCGGTCGAGCGCTCGGGGGCGTCGGGCGTCGCGTACACACCCAGACGCAGCACGCCCGCCTCCGGGCCGGTGCCCCCGTTCCCCGGGCCGCCCGCGTCCTCGCGCTGCAGGATCCAGCGCACGACCGAGCGACCCAGCGGCGCGAGCGCCGCGTCGGTGGCGTCCAGGCGCAGCTCGCCGAGCACCGGCATCCGGGGGTCGGCGTGCTCGACGGGACCCGTCGGGGTCGCCGCGGCCGAGCCCGAGCCGCGCTCGCGGAAGCGGGCCAGGATGCCGCCCTCCGTCCTCGCCGCGGGCTCCTCCGGTCCCGCGGTCGGGGACGCGGAGGCGGTCACCGGGGTGGCCGGGGTGGCCGGGGTGGGCCGCTTCCCGGGAAGCGGCGGCAGCAGGGGCGCGCGGTCGGGCGCGGGGCCGCCGACGGGCGCGACGCGGTCGACGGGCTCGACGGCGACGTCCCTGCGCCGCACGAACCACAGGTACGCCGACACCGCACCCAGCACGAGCCCGCCCAGGCCGCCGGCGAGCAGGTGCGAGGGCGTGCCGAGCGAGGTCTGCCGCGCGGTGCCCTCGGCCCGGCCGGCGATCTTGCCGGGGTCCACGACCGTCTCCTCGAGCTGCACGCGCTCGGCGCGCAGGTCCTCGGCGCGCGGGTCGTCGTCGTCGAGCTGCTTGATCAGGGAGACGAGCAGCGTGTCGTGGCCCTGCCAGCGCTGCTCGGCCTCCTCCTTGGCCTGCCAGATGTAGACGAGGGCCGCCAGGTCGGCACCGCGCTCGGCGGCCGCGGGGTCGTCGTCGGTCCAGGTGAAGACCAGGTAGTTGCTGTTGGTCTCGGCCGTGACCGCCAGGCTGTCGGCGACGTCGTCGGCGTCGATGCCGCCGCCGATCCGGGCCGCCATCGCGTCGCGCACCGGAGCGGTGCCGGCGAGCGCGACCTGGTCCTCGGCCCAGAGGGTGTCGGGCCGGAAGTCGCCCACCGGCACCAGTCCCCCGCCGACGCGCACGGTGGTGGTCGCCTGGTAGACCGACGGGCTGGTCGCCGCGACGAGACCGCCGGCCACGACGCCGAGCACGAGGCCGACCACGAGGTGGCGCCAGCCCGTGCGCAGGGCCGTCCCGAGCGCGGGGAGGGTCCGCAGCCGGGAATCGTCGGTGCTGCGGTCGGCGCTGCGGTCGGTGGTGGCGTCGGGGCGGGGGGCCTCGTCCACGGGGTCACCCCCGCCCGGGGCGACGTCGGGCCTGACGTTCTCAGTCATCGTTCGTGACCAGCCTTCCTGCGAGGGAGTGGGACGGGAGCGTGGGTCGGCGGCGCTGCGTGCCGCACACGGCGAGCGCGAGCAGGGCCACCGCGAGGGGCACGGGCAGGACCTCGTAGAAGGCGATCTGCACGAGCAGCGCCGGCCCCAGGGCGTGCAGCCACACCTCGGGGGCGCCGCTCGCGGGCCGCGCGTGCCACCAGACGAGGAGGACGGCGAGCACGAAGAGGCCGAGCCCGACCAGGCCCTGGGAGACGAGGATCGTCCAGAGCTGGCCGTGGGTGCCGATGGAGACGTCGTTGCTGTCGGCGAGGCCCTCGGAGCTCTGCGGCGCGCCCCAGCCGAGCAGCGGCGAGCGCAGCGCGAGGTCCCAGGAGGCCTCGTAGAGGGTGGCGCGGGTGCTGGTGTTGCCGTACTCGAACCGGGCGGTCAACGCCCGGCGCAGCGGCTCCACGAGCACGACGGTCGCGCCGATCGCCGCGACCGTGGCGCCGACGGCGGCCACGGGACGCAGGTCGCCGCTGAGCGCGCGCTGGACGACGACCCACGCGAGCGCGACCCCGATCGTGATCCAGCACCCGCGGTTGAGCGAGACGAGCACCGGCGGGACGGAGGCCAGCAGGAGCAGGCCGAGCAGCACCTTCTCGCGGCGTCCGGCCGCCGTGACGAAGGCGTACATCCCGACCGGGAGGAGGATGCCGACGGCGGCGCCCCAGTCGTTCGTGTAGGCGAACAGGGGGCTCGGCCGCGGTGCGCCGTAGAGCTGGTCGTACTCCGAGAACTCCGGGTGGGTCAGCGACGTCAGGAACGGGTCGTCGATGCCGAGCGCGCGCAGGAGGGCCTCGAGGGGACTGGTGAACTCCAGGTTGCTGACGAGGATGCCCGGGTAGGCCAGCAGGATCGCGGCCGCCCAGAACGCGACGAGCCAGGTCACCACCCGGCGGGCCGGGTAGCCGTGGCGCAGCGCGTTCCACACCGCGATGCCGATGGCGACCACGGCGACGTAGAGCACGAGCCGCAGGCCGTACGCCATCGCGTAGCGCACCGTGGTCAGCGTCAGGCCGGAGGCGAGCACCCAGCCGAGGAAGAGCAGCAGCGCGCCGTAGCCGGGCGGCAGCACGATCGTGCGGCGGTTGAGCCACAGCCAGACCAGGACCGGCGCGGCCGCGAGCGCCCAGAACGGCAGCTGGACGCCGAGCGCCCACCACAGGGGGTAGCCCAGCAGCAGCACGGCCACCGGGCGCACCCCGGCGACCACTCCCGCTGCCGGCCCCGCTGCTGCACCGTCCTGGACCCGGGTCATGCCGCCGCCACCTCGCCGATCCGGCGCGCGGGCACCCCGGCGTACACCCCGCCCTCGGCCAGCCGGCCGGTCACGACCGCACCGGCCGCCACGACGCAGCGGTCCTCGACGACCGCCCCGGGCAGCACCGTGGTGCGCGCGCCGAGCCAGACCCGGTCGCCGATCCGCGTGGTCGCGTACTCCGACGACCGGTCGGCGCCCGCGTCGCCCACCCGGTGGGAGGCGGTCAGCACCATCACCTGGGGCCCGAGGTGGCAGCCCTCGCCGATCTCGACGCGGCCCCGGGCGACGTCGAGGTAGCAGTCGTGGTTGACGAAGGTGTCGCGGCCCACCGCGAGGTGGCGGCCGGTGATGCGCACGCCGGAGAAGACGTTGGGGGTACGCACGTCGAGGCCGGCCAGGCGGTAGATCGCCCAGCGCACGGGGCGCGGCACCAACGCGGACCCGGCGACGGACACGAGGACGAGGTGGCGCAGGCCCATGCCGAGGTCCAGGCGCAGGGCGGCGGCGAGGCGCCGCAGGCCGCTCATCGGCTCACCCGCGAGAGCAGGGCCCGGCGCACCGAGCGGATCCGCCGCACGCGCCGGCCCACGACGGGGTCGACGTGGTGCGCGAACCGCGCGGCCGCCGCGTGGGCGGAGGCGTCGCTCGCCACGAGCTGCGCCGAGGCCTCGAGGCTCTGCTCCACCCGCGCGAGCGCGTCGTCGCGGGAGGTGGCGAGCTGGACCATGCCGGCGCCCTCGGCGACCTCGGCGAAGCGCAGCTGGTGGCCGTCGACGTGCTCGCCGCGCTCGGGGTCGCGCGGCACGCAGACGGGCACGTGGCCGACGCGCCGCGCGTCCATGATCGTGCCCGGCCCGCCGTGGCACACGACGACGCCGGCGGCGCCGACCAGCTCGACCAGCTCGTCGTGGCCGAGGAACGCCCGGCCCTCGGCGACCGAGGGTGCGGCCGAGTGGCCGTGCTGCACGACGACGCGGGTCCCCGCCGCGGCGTGCTGGCGCGCGAAGGCGTCCATCCAGCCGACGAGACGGTCGAACGGGTGGTGGTCGGTGCCGACGAGGGCCACCACGAGGCCGCTCACAGCAGCGGTCCCACGACGACGGCGTCCGGGTAGACGTCGAGCTGGGTGTCCCACTGCACGACCCGACGGGTGGTGAACGGACCGCACAGGCGCCCCGTCATCGTGGGGCTGTCGACGCGGTCGTAGACCTCGACGAACACGGTCGGGACACGCATCAGCCACGCGACCACGAAGAAGGGCACGGCCACGCCCGCGCCGGCGCTCACCACGACGTCGGGGCGCTCGCGTCGCAGCACGCGCCAGGCGAGCGCGACGTTGCGCAGCAGGTTCGGCACGTTGCGCGTCGTCGGCGAGTACGACGTCACCACCCGCTCGTCGGCGAGGCGGTCCCGCACGTCGGCGGTGTCGGGGCACACCCACGTGCGTCGGCGCGGCCCCCACCACTCGCGCAGCGAGAGCAGCTGGGCGAGGTGACCGCCCTGCGTGCTCACCAGGAGGACGTGGTCGTCCGGCATCAGTACGCTCCCTTCGCCCGCACGACGGCGGACACGGTCCGGGCGCAGATGACGAGGTCACCCGCGACGGAGTGGTTGTCGGCATAGGCCACGTCGAGGTCGACCGCGACGGACCACGGGAGGTCCGAGCGGCCGCCGACCTGCCAGGGGCCGGTGAGCCCCGGCTTCACGGCCAGGCGGCGCCGGGCCTGCTCGTCGTAGGCGGCCACCTCGCCCGGCAGGGCCGGACGGGGGCCGACGAGCGACATGTCGCCGCGCAGCACGTTCCACAGCTGGGGCAGCTCGTCGAGCGAGGTGCGCCGCAGCCACCGGCCCACGCGCGTGACCCGCGGGTCGCTGCGCAGCTTGAACAGGGCGCCGTCGGCGTCGTTGCGCGCCGCCAGGCGTGCGCGCTGCGCCTCCGCACCCTGGTGCATCGTGCGGATCTTGAGCATGACGAACCGGCGTCCGTGCCGACCCACCCGCTCCTGGCGGAACAGGGCGGGGCCCCGGCTGTCGAGCCGCACCAGGACGAGCGCCCCGACGAGCAGCGGGGCGCTCAGAACCAGCAGGAGCGCGCCGAGCACCCGGTCGAGGACGGCGCCCGTCCAGCGCGTGGCGCGCGAGGGTCCGGGCGGGGTGACGCTGACCAGGGTGCGGCCGTACGCCCCCCGGGCGGCGCCGACGCGCACCCGACGACCGGCGATCCGGTCCAGCACGAGCACGACGGGCACGTCGGTGCCCTCGAGCCTGCGCGCCAGGGCGGCCAGGTCCGTGCGGGCCAGGAGGCCGGGCGCGACCGCCACGGCGTCGGCGCCGGCGCTGCGCACCAGGCGGGCGAGCACGTCGCGGTGCCGGTCGAGCGCGACGTCGACGGCCAGGGTCGCGACGACCTGCGCGCGACCCCGCAGCCGCACGGTCTCGGACGCGCGGGCGCCGACGAGCACGACCACCCGGGGCCGCCCGCGCAGGGCGTGGACCAGGAGGCGTACGCCCGCCACCACCGCGGCGAGGAAGCCGGCGACCAGGCAGACCTCCTCCACCGATCCCGGCACCGGCGTGAGCGCGAGGACGAGCGTCCCGGCGCCCAGGGCGGCGGCCCCGGTGGTCGGCAGCCCGGCGAACGGGCCCGAGCCGCCGTGGCGGGAGGAGACCACGAGCCACGCGAGTGCGACCACAGCTGCGAGCACCGGGCTCGCGCCCGGCAGCGCGACGGCAGCCGTGCCCGCGACCGCGACGGCGAGCAGCTCGAGCCGCGCCGACGCCCGGACGAGCGAGCGGCGCCACGGGTGGGCGGGCTCCGGCGGCACGGCCAGTGCCGCGGCGTGGGCCTGCTCCCCGGGCCCGGCGGCCTCGAGCGGAAGGGGCGTCACCGAGGTGCGCGGGAACGAGGGAGCCGGAGCGTTGCCGAGCAACCGGGCCACGAGCTCTCCTCCATCGACTTCAGGGTGGACTAGACCAGCGAGAACACTGTTCACAAATATGAACACCGTTGTCAAACGAGAACAGGGAAGTTTTACTTGGGGGCGGCATGTCGCGCGCCGGTGCGTGGTACTGGGGTCCCAGGACCAAGGTCGGGACCCCACAGGGAAGCCGAGGCTGAGTAGGGTGAGCGCAATGGACTCGGAAAGCGGACCTCAGAGCGCCCTGCCGCTCTCCGCGGGCGCGGCCGCCCGGGGGGCGGCGCTCCCCCGGCGCGAGCGGACCCGGCTGGCGACGACCGACGAGATCAAGGCGGCGGCCCACGACCTGCTGGCGCCCTCACCCGACGGTGGCGACCTGTCCCTGCGGGCGGTCGCGCGACAGGTCGGGATGACCCCCTCCGCCATCTACCGCTACTTCGAGTCGCGGGAGGACCTCCTCGAGGCCCTTGCCCGGGACGCGTTCGACTCGGTCTCGGCGACGCTCGCCGCCGCGGTCGAGGCCGACACGTCGGCCGGATCGGTCGACCGCGCCGTCGCCGTCGCCCACGCGTACCGCCGCTGGTGCCTGGAGCACCCCGCCGACTTCGGCCTGATCTTCCGCACCGACCGTCCCGACACGCGCGCGTCGGAGGCCTGGCGCGCCCACCTGCTCGAGTTCTACCGCGTCCCGTTCGAGGTGCTGCTGCGCGACATGGCCGCGGGCGAGGTCGCGATCACCCCGGGCGCAGCGACGCCCGCCGTCCGCGCGGACGTGCTGGAGGCGGCGCGCCTCGTCGCCCAGGACGCCGAGGTCATGCCGGAGATGGTCTCGCTGCTCGTCTCGCTGTGGGCGAGCGTGCACGGCTTCGTGTGCCTCGAGCTCTTCGGCCACGTGGGACTGCTCATGGAGGACGCCGACGCCGCGTTCGACCAGCACGTGCGCGCGGCGCTCGTCGCGGTCCGCCGCACCGGCTGAACCGGGCCCCGGGGCGGGCCGGCCGCCTCAGGAACGGGGCGAGCGGGGGAAGCCCATGGCCACCTGCACGGCGGCCGAGAGCGCGGCCTGCGCGTGGCGCAGGTCCGGGGAGGTCCGGTCGCCGAACAGCACCACCAGCCACTGCCGTGCGTCGAGGTCGTAGCCACCGGCGGCCACCAGCGTGACGACGCCGCCCCACGACTCCATCTCGGCGGCCATGCCGGCCGAGTCGCCGGCCCACGCCACGTAGGACCCGCCCTCGAGCAGGACGGCGGTCCGTTCGTCGCGCCACGTCACCTCGGGCACGGAGAGGACCTCGGCCAACCGGGCCGCCGGAGCACCCTGCACGCCGCGGACGTCGCTCGCGGCGCGCTGCAGGACACCGTCGACGGGATTCTGACCCACCCACCAGGCAGCGGCGCCGAGGTGACGCGAGAAGTGCCGGGCCACCGTCGTGAGCCGCTCGAGGACGGACGCGGCCACCAGCTCGTCGAGGGCGTGCAGCACCCGCTCGAGCGTGTCGGCGACGACCGCCGGGGCCAGCGCCTCGGGGCGACCCAGCGCTCCGTCGCGCACCATGTGGTCGAGCGCACCGACGATCCGTTCGGCGATCTCGCGCTCGTCGGGGGCGAAGGGACGTCCCGGGCGGGACAGGCACATCACCACTCCGTCGTCCCCGCCTCCGCGGCTGCGCACGACGATCTGCAGCTCGTCACCGCCGACGCTCAGGCCCGTGGCGGAGCCGTCCTCGAGACCGACGGCGCGCGGCGCGACGCTCACCTCGGTCACGTCGATCGCACCCCGCAGCGTCCGTTCGATCAGGTCGGTCCAGGCATCGCCGGACCGCCCGTGGTCGCGATCAACCATCGGGCTCTCTCCCCCCTACGTCCCTGTGACGAGCCCCCCGGCTCGCGCACCACCCACGGTGCTGCGGGCACACTGCCCACTCCGCCATGGTGCAACCACGTTCAACGACCGCCGAGGGGGAAGGTGCTGTCGACGTGACCGACGCCACGAGGCGTGCGAGGCGACGGGGTCAGGAGTTGAAGCGCTGCTGCGTGCGCTCGAGGCCGTCGCTGACGAGGGACTCGACGGCGTCGGCGGCGTCGCCGACCTGGAAGGGCAGCTCCTTGGCCTCGGCCCGGGAGTAGTCGGAGAGGACGAAGTCGGCGACGTCCTGGCGGCCGGGCGGGCGGCCGATGCCGGCCCGCAGCCGGTGGAAGTCGCCCGTGCCCAGGGACGAGCGCATCGACTTCAGTCCGTTGTGCCCGTTGTCGCCGCCACCCAGCTTGACGCGCAGGGTGCCGAAGGCGATGTCCAGCTCGTCGTGGATCGCGACGATCCGGGCGGGCGGGACCTTGTAGAAGGTGGCGAGGGCCTTGACCGGCCCGCCGACCTCGTTCATGTAGGAGCGGGGCTTGGCCAGCACGATCCGCGGCCCCGCGGCTCCCGGCAGGCCCACGCGACCCTCGACCACGTCCGCGCGTCCGGTCTTGTGCGCGCGGAAGGCCGCGCGCTGCCGGGAGGCGAGCTCGTCGACGACGAGGTAGCCGATGTTGTGCCGGTTGCCGGCGTAACGAGGGCCGGGGTTGCCGAGCCCGACCACGATCCAGACCTCGGCGGTCGGCGTGTCGGACATCGGCTTCCCCGGCCCTTCGTCGTCGTGCGGTGGAGGACTCAGATCACTCGGAGTCGGAGTCCTCGGAGGCGTCGTCCGAGGCGTCGGCGTCGGCGTCGGCCTCGGCGTCGTCGGCCTCGTCCTTCTCGATGCCGGCCTCGGCCTCGGCCTCGGACAGCTCGGCGTCGAGCTGCTCGGCGGTCAGCGCGGCGGTCACGTTGACGACGAGGACGTCGCCCTCGGTGACCAGCGTGCTGCCCTTCGGCAGGTCGAGGTCGGAGGCCTGGACCTGGGTGCCGGCCTCGGCGCCCTCGACCGAGACCTCGATCTGCTCGGGGATGTGCGTGGCCTCGGCCTCGAGCGTGACGGTGGCGTTCTCGGTGACGACGAGCGTCTCCGGAGCGGCCTCGCCGACGACGTGGACGGGGACGTCCACGGTGACCTTCTCGCCGCGCTTGACCGCGACGAAGTCGACGTGCTCGATCACGCGACGGATCGGGTCGACCTGGACGTGCTTGGTCAGCGCGAGCTGGTTCGAGCCGTCGATGTCGAGCTCCAGCAGCGCGTTCGCGCCACCGTGGCGCAGGGCCAGCATGGTCTGGTGGCCCGGCAGGGTCAGGTGGATGGGGTCGATGCCGTGGCCGTAGACGACGGCGGGGATCTTGTCGGCACGACGGATGCGGCGGGCGGCGCCCTTGCCGAACTCGGTGCGCTGCTCGGCGGCGATCTTCTCGCTGGACATGCGGGACTCCTCGAGGGTGGTGCTGGTGCGCCGTGGCGGCGCCAGGTCGGTCGGCCGCGGCGTGACAGCGCGGCGGACACGGGAGTCCGGCCGGCCCTGTCGATCACGGAGACCCGATGACGGGCTCCCTCGCCGAGGCAACCGCACAAGGATAGCGCCGTGCGTACGCACGGACCAATCGGCCGGACAGTGCCCCGTCAGCTGGACAGGCCGGTGATCGTGACCCGCACCGGGGGCGCCGCGAAGCGACCGACCTCGGCCACGACGTCGCACCCGGTCGAGGCGAAGCGGGCGTACAGGGCCTGCCCGGCCGTGACCTCCAGCGCGTCGCAGGCGTCGAGCCGCGGCAGGGTGCCCCCGGTCAGCTGGAGCAGCTCGGGCGAGGCCTGGGCGCCCGAGCTGAAGATGGCCGTCGAGCCGCCCGGGTGCTCCGCCTGCACGGTGACCCCCGCCCGCTGCTGCTGGCCGAGCGTCGTGGGCTGCACGAGCAGGGCGACGCCCTCCACCCGCTGGGCGGGGAACACCAGGTTGGTGTTCGTCGTGTCCGCGACCGCCGCTGCGAGCAGCTGCTCCGACGCGTCCTCCCACGACTCCAGCGCGGCGTCGGTGGTCCCGAGGTCGACGACGACGCCGGCCGTGACCTGCACCGTGCGCGACTGCGAGGGCACCGACACCGACCAGCCGCAGGCCTGCTGGACCCCCGAGCTGTTGGCGCTCACGCGCTGGGCGGTGGCGCCCTCCCACGTCACGTCGGAGGGGCAGGTCCCGGGCTCCTCCGCGCTGCCGGGCAGGAAGACGAGGACCGAGACCGCGACCCCGGCCGTCGCCGCGGCCCCCGTCGCGGTCGGCGGCGTGACGGCGAGGTCGACGTCGACCCTGGTCGCCGCCGGGTCGTAGACCGCGGACCGCGACACCACGAGCCCGCTCGGCGACGTCGTCGGCGGCGTGCCCACCCGCTGCAGGGGCAGGTCCGCGCGCAGCTCGGAGACCGCGGCGGTCGGGTCGGGGTCGTCCGAGCCTCCGGGCAGCAGGGCGAAGGCCGACACGGCGATCACCACCGCGGCCACCGCGGCGACGGCCGCGGCGATCCACAGGCGACGTCGGGCGGGATCGGTCGGGGCGGGGTCGGTGCCCGCGCGTGCCGGGAGCGCGTGGCGGCCGCCGGGCGCAGCCTCGGGCGAAGGCGCGGCGGAGGGCTCGGTGGAAGCCGCGGGGGGCGGCGCCGGGACGGGGGGCGTCTCGCGCGGCGCCTCGGGTGCGTACGCGGCGAACGGCGCGGCGAACGGCTTCGGCTCCGTGCCGCCCGGGGCGACGGCGTCGCCGGCCCCGCCGACGGCCGGGCTCGCGGCGTGCGGTCGCACGACGGTGCGCTGCGCGGTGTCCCAGGACTCGGGCTCGCCCTGCGGGGGGAGCGCCGGCGCGTCGAAGGCCTCGACGGGCAGGTCCCGCAGCGCCTGGGCCGTCGCGGCGGCGGACAGCCGCGTGGACGGATCCTTGGCCAGCATGATCGCGATGACGGTCCACAGCAGCGGGTGCACGGGCAGCCGCGGCGGGTCGACCGTGACGTGCCGGTTGCCGATCGTGTGCACGGTGCCCTTGCCCGCGAACGGCGTGCGGCCTCCGAGCAGCTCGTAGAGCAGGATGCCGACGGCGTACACGTCGGAGGCCTGGCTGAAGCGGCCGTACTGGAACAGCTCCGGCGGCATGTAGCCCGGCGTGCCGATCAGGCCGGTCGACTGCACCGTCGAGTCGTGGGCCAGACGCGCGATCCCGAAGTCCGAGAGCCGCACGCCCGTACCGTCACCCGGCACGCCGCCGACGAGCAGCACGTTGTCGGGCTTGATGTCGCGGTGCAGCACGCCCGCCGCGTGCGCGGCGGCGATCGCGTCCAGCACCTCGCAGGTCACGGCGACGGCCTCGGCGGCCGGCACCGTGCGGACCTCCTTGAGGTGGGCGCGCAGGTCGCGTCCCTCGACCAGGTCCATCACGATGCCGAGCTGGTCGCCCTCGACGACCAGGTCGCGCACCTGCACGATCCGCGGGTGGCGCAGGTTCAGCAGGATGGAGCGCTCACGCACGAAGCGCGTGACGATCTCGGTGTCGTAGGAGTACGCCTCGCGCAGCAGCTTGGCCGCGACGGGCGCGCCGGTGGTCCGGTCGACGGCACGCCACACCTCCCCCATCGCGCCCGACCCCAGACGCTCCAGCAGCTCGTAGCGGCTGCCGAGCGAGCGGCGTCCCTCGTGCTGGACCACTCACTCGCCGCCCGGAGCCGCGAACCAGTAGAGCCGGCCCCCCGCGGCGGGCGTCGCCGTGGCGGCGGGCCGCACCCCCGGGTCGTCGGTCGTCGCCGTCAGCAGCACGACCGAGGCGTCGGGCAGGGCCTGCGCGTCGGTGAAGTCCAGCGGGGCGCCGGCGAGCCCGGACGAGGAGTCCAGCGCCAGCCCGCCCAGGGCGTCCGCCACCGCGGCCGGCTCGGTCGTGCCGGCCTCCTCGACGGCGCGCACCAGCGCGACGACGGCGTCGTGGCTGGCGAGGTCGGCGGCGTCCGCGGTGGCGCCGAACGGCCCGTCGCCCAGCAGGTTCGCGACGTCGGTGTCGGCGGCCGCGGTGCGCAGGGCGGCGAAGTACGCAGCCGCGCTGTCGCCGGCGGTGCCCCCGGACAGGGTGGTGGCGTCGGTGGCGTCCGGCCCGGCCGAGAGGAACTGGCCGCCGAGGACGCCTCCCGCCTGGGCGAGCTCGGTCGCGAACGACGGCGCGAGGGCCTGGGGCGTGAGGGCCACGGGCAGAGCGTCGACGGTCCCCTGGGCCGCTCCGCCGCCGTCGCTCAGCGCCTGCACGGCGGCGGCCACCTGGGCCTGGGCCCGGGGCGGGCCGGCCACCACGACGCTGTCGACGGTCTCCGCGCGGGCCGCGGCCTCGATGCGACCGACCGCCGCGGCGAGCGCGTCGGACGTGGTGCTGAGGCTCTGGGCGCCCTCGACCCCGTCGACGAGTGCGCCGTCGACGCTCACGACGTAGGGACGGGTGAACCGCAGGTCGGCCAGACCCGCGGTGAGGGTGGCGCCGACGGCCGCCGGGGACGGCGCCGTGCTCCACGCGCCGGTCGGCAGGTCGCCCGGCGCGCCGTAGGGCAGCACCACCGGCAGGCCCTCCGCCGCCGCGGCCGCGACCGCGTCGACCACGTGGGGCCCGGTCGTGGCGAGCACGATCCCCGCCACACCGGCGTCGGCCAGCTCGCCGACCGCGTCGAGCGCCGTCGCGGCGTCGCCGCGGTCGTCGCGCACGACCAGCTCGAGCTCGCCGCCGCCCGCGCGTACGCGCTCGCGCGCGACCACCGCACCCTCGGCGGACGCGGCGAGGTCGCCGCCCTCCGCCGACGGCGCCCCGGTGCTGACGAGCACGCCCAGCGAGACCGGCCCGTCCACGTCCGCCAGCGCGCCGCCGAGGGCCACGGGTGCGGGTGCGACCGGGTCCTGCGGGTCGGGCGCCGGTGACGCGTCGTCCCCGTCGCCCGTGCAGGCCGACGCCGCCAGGGCCAGCGTCAGCGCGAGGGCCACGAGGCGCCCGGCGCGGCGGCGCATCAGCGACCGCCCACGTGGAACGTGAAGACCGTCCGGACCGTCCCCGCCGTCGCGTCGACGCCGTCGCGGGAGAGCTCGTCCTCGCGGTCCTTGGCCCGCAGGAACTGCTGCTGCGAGCGGTCGATCGCCCGCAGGTCCAGCGCCCGGCGGGCGCCGAACTCGGCGGTGGAGCCGTTGGCCTCCGTCACCTCGCCCAGCGAGCTCGACGCGGCGACCGAGTTGCGGCCGAGGGCGCCGATGATGCCGGCGCCGCCCGTGCCGTCGGCGGCGATCGGCGCGCCCAGCGCCGCGAGCACCCGGGCGAGGTCCGCCGCGAGGGACGCCTGGGTCCCGCCGAGGTCGGCCTGGGTGGCGCCGAGGTCGGCGGTGAGGGTGCGTCGTGCGCCGTCGAGTGTGCCGGTGAGCCGGTCGCGGGTGCCCTGCGTGCTGGCGGTCGCGTCGGCGTCGATCCGCTCGGCCTGGGCCTCGCCCGCCGCCTGGGCGGTGGTGCCGGTGGCGTCCAGCCCCGCGACGAGGTCGCCGAGGAAGCCGTTCAGGCTCCCCGTCGCGCGACCCCGGACGGACTCGAGCCCCCGGGCCGTGGTCACGAGCGAGCCGTCGGCGTCCGCGAACGACTGGTTGGCCGCGGCGACGTAGCCGCCCACGGCGGTCTCGGTCGCGTCGAGGCGGCACTGGGCGCGCTCCCACAGGGCGTCGAGGTCCTCGAAGGAGGCCGGGGTGCCCACCGGGGTGTCGCAGGTGCCGGTCGCGACCGGCGCGCCGACGATGCTCTCGACCGTGCCCGTGAGGGCGTCGAGCTGGCCGGCCAGACCGGCGAACGCCGCCGTGACGGCACCGTCGTCGGCGGTGGCCGCCTCGAGGGAGCCCACCACCGCGTCGAGGCTGCCGAGCAGCGGGAGCAGCGCGGCGTCGATCTCGGCCAGCAGGGCGGGCAGCGCGGACGTGCCGGTGCCGACCAGCGCGGCGACGGCACCCCACGCGTCCTCGACCAGGTCGAGGTCGGCGACCACGGACTCCGACTCCTCGGGGCAGACCTGCAGGTCGACGACGGAGGCGAGCAGGTCCAGGAGGTCCTGCGAGACTGTGCCGACCGGCGTGCCGCACACGAGGCCGAGGAGCGCATCGATCCCGGAGCGCAGCGAACCGCCCGGGCCGACCAGCGCGAGCTGCGCGGTGGCGGTGTCGGCGAGCTCGCCGATCCCGGCGGCGAGGCTTCCGTTGGCGGCCGTGAGGCCTTGCAGGGCGACGAGCTGGTCGCGCAGGTCGCCGAGCGCGCCCGTGGCTTCGGCGACGACGTCGTCGACGGCCGTCTCGACGCCGTCGACCCCGGCGCCGCCGATCCCGTCCAGGCTGGTGCCGACCGCGGCGACCGCGCTGCGCAGCCCGCCGATGGTGTCGACGACGTCGCCCAGCGCCGCGTCGGTCGAGACCTGCGCGTCGGTGACCGCGGTGGCGAGCCCGGCGAGCTCGGCGAGCGCGCCGTCGATGCCGCCCCGGGCGTCCGCGAGGACGCAGATGGCCGAGCGGCCCGCGCCGCTCGCGCAGCCGGCGCCGTCGACCTGGCTCAGGTCGCCGACCGACGCCCGCAGGTCCGCGACCAGGGTGGCGCGGCACTGCTCGGTCGCGCTGCCGTACGCGTCCAGGCTGCCCCGGATGCTCGCGAGCAGCCCCAGCAGCGTGTCGGCGGGCTCCAGGGCGCCGCCGCCGGTGCAGGCCGAGGGCGTTCCCGGCGTCGGGACGGCGCCCGGGCCGGCCGGCCCCGTGCCGAGGACGCCACGGATCTGCTCGAGCGAGTCGGCCAGCGAGGTGACCCCGTCCGCGCGAGCCGCGGAGATGGTGGCGTCGAGCGTGGAGGAGGCCGAGCCCAGCTCGCCGATGGTGCCGTCGATGCGCTGCTCGAGCGAGCCGCTGGCGGTCTCGAGGCCGGCGCGGGCGTTGGTGCCGAAGGAGGTGGCGGTGGCGCTCAGCGCGGTGCTGATCTCGTCCAGCGAGGTGCCGACCGTGTCGAGGGTGGCGTTGACGTTCGAGATGGTCGCCAGGGTCGCGAGCTGCAGCGTGCGGCTGCTGCCCGGGCGCTCCGCGAACGCGGAGGTCAGCAGGGCCTCGACGGACGGGTCGGTGACCAGACCGGGCTGGACGGCGAGGTCGAAGGTCGGGACCTCGAAGTCGTCGACGTCGAGGGCGAGCCGGAAGGTGGCGGTGGCGGCCAGCTGGGGCGGCGCGAGCAGCGCGGACCACTGCACGACCTGGGTGCCCTCGGCGTCCTGGCCGAGGACGCCGTTCGTGCCGGTGCCACCCGTGTCGCCCGTGCCACCGGTCCCGCCCGCGTCGCCGGTGACGACCCGGGTCGCGCCCGGCAGCGCGACGCCGCCGACGACCGTCAGGGGGCTGCCGATCTGGGCGTACTCGCGCACCCCGGCGCCGTTGGAGGTGTACTCCAGGGACTCGGTGCGCACGGTCGTGTTCTGCACCGTGACGTCGATCGTCAGCGGACCGGAGTAGCCGGCGAGGTCGGACAGGTCGGTGCCGGCCCCGTCGTCGGAGCGGTAGGACGTCAGCACGCGCACCGGGAGGTCGACCGACGAGGGCGCGAGCTCCTCGGTCTCCTGCTCGACCCGGCCGTCGGTGTCCGTGACCAGGGTGCTGCGCACCGCGGTCACGCTGCCGTCGTCCCCGATGGTGACGTCGACCGTGCGCAGGACGTCCGGCTCCGCGGCGGACGCGACCTGCGGCGCGGCCACCAGTCCCGCGGTCACGAGCGCCGTCACGGCGAGGGCCGCGATCCGCCGCCGGACCGGCGGGCGGGCGACGCGCGAGGACCTGTGGGAACCGGCCGACCGGTGACGTGGAGCCATGACCTACCTCGAGAGCTGCCCCCGGGCGGCGCTCCCCCGCGGGCCGTGGACGTTGTGCGGCGGGAGCAGCCTAAGGGCGGGCGACGCGAGCGGTGGTCGCTTCACCACTTTCGCTCAGGCGTGGCCCTCGAACATCGAGGTGACCGAGCCGTCCTCGAAGACCGCGCGGATCGCCCGGGCGAGCAGCGGCGCGATCGAGAGCACGGTGAGCTTGTCGAAGTGCTTGTCCTCGGCGAGCGGGAGCGTGTTGGTGAGGATGACCTCGGTGGCCGGGCTGTTCTTGAGCCGGTCCACCGCGGGGTCGGACAGGATGCCGTGCGTCGCCGCGATGATGACGCCCTTCGCGCCCTCGGCCATCAGCGCCTCGGCGGCCTTCACGATCGTGCCGCCCGTGTCGATCATGTCGTCGACCAGCACGCACATCCGGCCCTCGACCTCGCCGACGACGCGGTTGGCCTGCGTCTCGTTCGGGCGGTCGGTGCGACGGGTCTTGTGGATGAAGGCCAGCGGCACGCCGCCGAGGCGGGCCGACCAGCGCTCGGCGACCTTGATCCGGCCGGCGTCCGGGGAGACGACCGCGAGGTCCGACTCCGAGCCGTACTTGTCGCGGACGTAGTCGGCGAGGATCGGCAGCGCCATCAGGTGGTCGACCGGGCCGTCGAAGTAGCCCTGGATCTGGTCGGCGTGCAGGTCCACCGAGATGAGGCGGTCCGCACCGGCGGTCTTGAACAGGTCGGCGACGAGGCGGGCCGAGATGGGCTCGCGGCCGCGGTGCTTCTTGTCCTGGCGGCTGTAGCCGTAGAACGGCATGACCACGGTGATCCGCTTGGCCGAGGCGCGCTTGAGCGCGTCGACCATGATGAGGTGCTCCATGATCCACTCGTTGATCGGAGCCGTGTGGCTCTGGATCACGAAGGCGTCGCAGCCGCGGACCGACTCCTCGTAGCGCACGTACTTCTCGGAGTTCGCGAAGTCGTACATCGAGGCGGGCACCAGGCCGGTGCCGGCGAGCTCCGCGACCTGCTCGGCGAGCTCGGGGTGCGCCCGCCCGCTGAACACCATGAGGTTCTTCTCGGTCGTCAGCTTCATTCCGCTCACGGCGGTGCGCTCCTTGCTCGGGTGCGGGGGGACGGGCCGCGCCTCGCGGTCGGGCCCCGCAGATTCTCGCCTACGCCCGGGCCCGGGCCAACTCAGGGTCGCTGCGGTGGACGCCCCGGGGTCTCCCCCGCGTCCCCGGCGCCCGCCTCGGCCGCTGCGCGCGCCTGCGCGGTGCCCGGGCGGCGACGCTCGGCCCACCCCTCGATGGTGCGCTGCGGGCCGGCGGAGACGGCCAGCGCGCCCGGCGGGACGTCCTCGCGCACCACCGTGCCGGCACCCGTCCCGGCGCCGTCGCCGATGCTCACCGGCGCGACGAACGTGTTGTTCGACCCCGTCCGGGCCGCGCGTCCCACGACGGTGCGGTGCTTCGCGACCCCGTCGTAGTTGGCGAAGATCGTGCCCGCCCCGATGTTGGTGCCCTCGCCGATCTCGGCGTCGCCCACGTAGGACAGGTGCGGCACCTTGGCGCCGGCGCCCAGCACCGCGTTCTTGGTCTCCACGAAGGTGCCGACCTTGCCGTCGGCACCGATCCGGGTGCCCGGGCGCAGGTACGCGAACGGCCCCACGACCGCCCGCTCCCCCACCACGGCGAGCTGGCCGTGCGTACGCACCACGCGCGCACCGGCGCCGACCTCGCAGTCCTCCAGCGTGGTGTCCGGGCCGACGACCGCGTCCTCGGCGACCACGGTGGCGCCCAGCAGCTGCGTGTTGGGCAGGATCGTGACGTCGGGCGCGAGCACGACGTCGTCCTCGATCCAGGTGGTGTCGGGGTCCATGATCGTGACGCCGACCTCGGTCATCCAGTGGTGCAGGATCCGACGGTTCATCTCCTTGCCGAGCGCCGCCAGCTGCGCGCGGTCGTTGGCGCCCTCGGTCTGGCGCACGTCCTCGAGGCAGTACGCCCCCACCGTCAGGCCCGCGTCGCGCGCGAGGCCCACGGCGTCGGTCAGGTAGTACTCGCCCTTGGCGTTGTCGTTGCCGATCCGGCCCAGGGCGTCGGTGAGGAACCCGCCGTCGAAGGCCAGGATCCCGGAGTTGATCTCGGTGATCTCGCGCTGGGCCGCGTCGGCGTCCTTCTGCTCGACGATGGCCAGCACGTCGCCGTCGGCGTCGCGCACGATCCGGCCGTACCCGAAGGGCTCCGCGACCTCGCCGGACAGGATGCTGACGGCCCGCTCGGCCGCGTCGTGGTCGGCGACGAACGAGGCCAGGCTGTCGCCGCGCAGCAGGGGCGTGTCCGCGGTGAGCACGACCACGGTGCCGCTGACGCTCCCGCCGAGGGCCTCGACGGCCACCCGCACCGCGTGACCGGTGCCCTCCTGCGTCTCCTGCACCGCCAGCACGGCGTCGGGCACGAGCTCGCGCACGTGGGCGCCGACCTCCTCGCGCTGGTGGCCGACGACGGTGACGACCCGACGCGGGGCGACCGCCTGCGACGCCGCCAGGACGTGGCCGACCATGCTCCGTCCGCCCACCCGGTGCAGGACCTTCATGGTCTTGGACTTCATGCGGGTGCCGCCGCCGGCTGCCAGGACGATGACGGTGAGGTCGCTCATGGCGCCCCACCCTAGTGCGGGTCGGCCGCTCGGCCGACACCCGCGGACGACGGGCTCCCCGGGTTGGAATCGAACCAACGAAAAACGGATTCAAAGTCCGCCCGCCCGTGCCAGCAGAGCAACCGGGGACCGCGCGCGGACGCCGCCGTGCGCGGTCCCAGGGTAAGTGACGCTCCCGTAGGACGACGGACCTGGATAGGGTCGCGTCGTGGACCTGCCCGTGCTGCCACCCGTCCGGCCGATGCTCGCCAAGTCGGTCGCCGGCGTCCCCGACCCCGCCCGCCACCCGGGCGGGCTCTCGTTCGAGCCCAAGTGGGACGGGTTCCGCTGCCTGCTGTTCAAGGACGGCGACGAGGTGGAGCTGACCTCGCGCAACACCAAGCCGCTCACCCGCTACTTCCCCGAGGTGGTCGAGGCGGCGCGGCGCGAGCTGCCGGCGCGCTGCGTCCTCGACGGCGAGCTGTACGTCGCGACCGTCACGGAGGCAGGGACCCCCCGGCTGGGCTTCGAGCTGCTCCAGGAGCGGATCCACCCGGCCGCCTCCCGGGTCACGATGCTCTCCGGGACGACCCCGGCCGGGTTCGTGGCCTTCGACCTGCTCGCGCTGGACGACCGGGCGTACGTCGACCGGCCCTTCGCCGAGCGCCGCGCCGCGCTGGAGCAGGCCCTGGCCCACCTCGCCGGCAAGGCCGGCAGCAAGGGTGACGGCGCGGGCGCCGGGCTGACCGGCTGCCACCTCGTGCGCACGACCACCGACGCTGCCGAGGCGCAGCGCTGGTTCGAGCAGTTCGAGGGCGCCGGCCTGGACGGCGTGATCGCCAAGCCGCTCGCCGCGCCGTACACCGAGAACGGCCGCACCATGTTCAAGATCAAGCACGCCCGCACCGCCGACGTCGTGCTCGCCGGCCTGCGCGAGCACAAGACCTCCACGCCCGAGCGCCCGCTGCTGGGCTCGCTGCTGCTGGGGCTGCACGACGCCGACGGCACGCTGCAGCACGTCGGGGTGGCGGCCTCGTTCCCCGAGAAGCGGCGCGCCGAGCTCATGGAGGAGCTGGCCCCGCTCGTGTGCGACGTCGCCGAGCACCCGTGGGGCGCCTGGCAGGAGTGGGCCGTCGCCAACCCGGACCGCGTGCCCGGCACGCAGTCGCGCTGGAGCGCCGGCAAGGACCTGTCGTTCACCCCGCTGCGCCCCGAGCGGGTGCTGGAGGTCGGCTACGACCACATGGAGGGCCGCCGCTTCCGGCACACCGCCCAGTTCAAGCGCTGGCGGCCCGACCGCGAGCCCGCGTCCTGCGGCTACGACCAGCTCGACGAGCCCGTGGGCTACGACCTCACCACCGTGCTGACCCCGGTCGGCACCCGCACCGGATCCGACCCCGAGGAGTCCCGATGACCTACCACGTGGTGCTGCTCGTGGAGCAGCCCCTCTCCGAGCTGGACGCCCGCCAGGTGACGTCCCTGCACGTCGAGCTCGGCGAGGACGTCGTCTACGACGTGCTCCTGCCCGTCGACGACGCGGCCGAGCGGGTGGCGACCGCGGTCGGCACGCTGGGGTCGGGCGACATGCTCGGCACCCCCGCGACCGCGATGAGCGGCATCGACTTCGCCGAGCTGCACGAGCAGAGCGAGTCCGAGGCCCAGCAGGGCCTGGCCGAGACCCTGCGCCTGCTGCGCGCCGACGGCGCCGCCGCCCAGGGCGCCGTCGTCGACGACGACCCGATCGAGGCGCTGCGGGCCACGGTCGGCACGGTCGAGGCGAACGAGGTGATCGTGCTGACCACCTCGCACGCCGTGGCCGAGTTCTTCGGTGTGGACTGGACCTCCCGGGCGCGCCGCCACCTCGACGTCCCGGTGCTGCACCTGCTCGAGCACGAGACGTTCGACGAGCAGGCCGACGGCCACGGCGAGGGCGTCACCGGGCTCTGAGCCGACCTTCCGGGCCGTCCGCCGGGCTCACGCCTCGGCGTCGGTCCAGTTCGCCTCGTTCTTGCGGCTCGGCTGCACGCGCGGCGGCTCGCCGGGCATCTTGGGGTGGTCGGGAGGGAACGGCATCTCGACGGCGCCCTGCTCCTCGAACATCGCGAGCAGCGGCTCGATCGAGTGGGCGACGTCGTCGATGCCCTCCCAGGGGTCGCCGTCCGCGAGCCGCTCCGGCACGGTGAGCAGGTTGAGGGTGCGCGGGTCCGACAGGGCCGCCAGCTCCTCCCAGGTCAGCGGCGTCGAGACGGGCGCGCCGGGCTGCGGACGCAGGGAGTACGCCGAGGCGATGGTGCGGTCACGGCAGTTCTGGTTGAAGTCCACGAAGATCCGCTCGCCGCGCTCCTCCTTCCACCACGCCGTCGTGACCTGCTCGTCGCGACGCTCGAGCTCGCGGGCGAAGCCGATCGCGGCGTGGCGGACGTCCCCGAACTCCCACCGGGGCTCGATGCGCACGTACACGTGCACCCCGCGGTTGCCGGAGGTCTTGCACCAGCCGGTGATCCCGTGCTCGGCCAGAAGCTCGCGGGCCACGGCGGCCACGCGCGCGGCGTCGGTGAAGGTGGTGCCCGGCTGCGGGTCGAGGTCGATGCGCAGCTCGTCGGGCCGGTCGACGTCGTCGCGGCGCACGGGCCACGGGTGGAAGGTGATGGTGCCCATCTGCGCGCACCACACGGCCACGGCCGCTTCGGTGAGGCAGATCTCCCGGGCGGTGCGTCCCGAGGGGAAGGTGATCTCCACCGACTCGAGGTAGTCGGGCGCGCCGGTGGGCACCCGCTTCTGGTAGAAGGCGTCGGCCTTCTCCCCCGGGCGGCCCGTCGCCAGCGTGATCCCCGGCAGCACGCCCTTCGGCCACCGCTCGAGCGCGACCGGCCGGTCGCGCATGGCGCGGAGCAGGCCGTCGCCGACGTCGGCGACGTACTGCGCCACCTGCAGCTTGGTCAGCTCGGGGGTGGTGTCCGTCGCCGGGTAGACGACCCGGTCGGGGCTGGAGACACGCACGGCGCGCTCGCCCACCACCACCTCGGCCGCCGGGGTCTTGCTCGCCATGGGCCCAACGTAGCCGGGTCTGGCACGATGCGCGCGTGTCCGACCCGACCGCGCAGACGCTGCTGGTGGTGGGCCTCGTGCTGCTCGTCGTCGCCCTCGTCGCCGTGGCCGTGCTGGCGGTGCTGTGGTCGCGCGCGCGGCGCGCCGCGCAGGCCCTGGCCGTCGAGGTGGCCGGTCTGCGCGAGGAGCTGCAGCGGCCCCGCGGGCGCGGCGGTCAGCTGGTCGCGGCCCTGCCGGCGCCGCGCGAGGCGGTCCGCGCCGTGTGGGAGACCGTCGAGCGGGTCCGCGACCAGGGTGTGGGCGGCGCCCTGCGCTCGTCGGTGGAGGAGCTCGCCGGCTGGGCCCAGGTGGAACGGCCCGACCTCGTCCGGCTCGCCGCGCGCGACGGCCGCGTGGCCATCCTCTTCTCCGACATCGAGGGCTCGACCCCGCTCAACGAGAGCCTCGGCGACCGCGCGTGGGTGCGTCTCCTGGCGCGGCACGACCGCGTGGTGCGACGCGCGGTCGAGGCCCGCGGCGGTCAGGTCGTGAAGACCCAGGGCGACGGCTTCATGGTCGCGTTCGGTCCCGCCGACGACGCCGTTGCCGCGGCGTGCGCGGTGCAGCAGGCGCTCGAGGGTCGTGGCCGGCGCCGCGCCGAGACCCGGGTCCGGGTGCGGATCGGCATCCACCGGGGCTCCGTGCTGCACCGCGAGAACGACCTGTTCGGCCGCAACGTGGCGTACGCGGCCCGGGTGGCCGGCCTCGCCCGGGGCGGCGAGGTGCTGGTCAGTGACGCGGTGGCCACCGATCTCGTCGACCCCGCGCTGCGGGCCCGGCTGACCGAGCCGCGCGAGGCCGCGCTCAAGGGCCTCGAGGGCACCCACCTGCTGCACCGCGTGCGTACCTCCGACCCCTGAGCCGCGCCGGCTCGCACCGCGGCGCTGGTGCGCCGGCAGTACCGTGGGACCCATGGCTTACGAGGTGGAGAAGTCGGACGCCGAGTGGCGTTCGCAGCTGTCGGCGGACGAGTACGCGGTGCTGCGCCAGGCCGGCACGGAGCGGGCGTTCACGGGCACCTACACCGACACGGAGACCGTCGGGGTCTACCGCTGCAAGGCGTGCTCGACGACGTTGTTCGAGTCGGACACGAAGTTCCACTCCGGCTGCGGCTGGCCGTCGTTCTACCAGCCCGTGACGGACACGGTCGAGTACATCGAGGACAACTCCCACGGGATGCGCCGCGTCGAGGTCCGCTGCGCCACCTGCGGCTCGCACCTCGGTCACGTGTTCCCCGACGGCTACGGCACGCCCACCGGCGACCGCTACTGCATCAACTCGATCGCGCTCACGCTCGAGCCGCGGGAGGGCTGACCGGCATCCCCTGGCGTCGCCAGGCCGCGAACCCGCCGACGACGTCGGTGGCCGCGTGCAGCCCGAGCCGCTGCAGCGACTCAGCCGCCAACGACGACGTCGTCCCCTCGGCGTCGACCACCACGACCGGCAGGTCGTAGAAGGCGATCGGCAGCCGGGCGGCGCTGCGCGGGTCGAGCAGCCACTCCAGGTCGATCCGCTCGACGGCCAGCGGTCCCAGCCGCGGGTCGATGTCGCCCTGGGCGGCGCGCTGCGACTCCGGCCGCACGTCGACCAGCACGGCCGTCGACCACAGCGCGGCCTGGTAGGCCGCCCGCGGGCTGAGGCGCTGGAGGCGGGCGCGGGCCTCGGCGAGCATGTCGTCGACGCCGTCGAACCAGATCTCCTCGTAGCGAGGCAGGGCGAGCGTGCTCACAGCTGGACTCCCGCCTGCTCGACCCCGGTGACCTGGAGGCGGCCGCCGGAGGGGACGTAGCGCGTCATCGACACCAGCTTCGGGGCGTACGCGTGCACCGACAGCGCCGGCGCGTCGGACTCGTTGCGGACGTCGTGGACGTGACCGCCGGCGTACGCCCGCGCCTCGCCGCGACCGACGCGCCAGGCGGCCGGGTCGCCGAGCTCCCAGGTGTACTCGGTCAGCGAGCCGAGGAGCAGGGTGTACGCGCCGCGCGAGGCGCCGTGGTCGTGCCAGCCGGTGCGGTGGCCGGGCGGCCAGGTCAGCAGCCAGACCTGCAGGTCGGGGCTCGAGGTCAGCTCGAGCGACTGGCGCTCGGGGTGGTGGACGTCGACGAGCTGGTCGAGGCCGGGCTCCGCGGCGAGCTCGCGGAGCGTCTGGAGCAGCGGGAGGACGGCGAGGCCGTCACGGACGTGGGGGGCGGAAGGGGTGTGCACGGGTTCTCCTGAGGTGGAGGCCGACCGGCGCGGGGATCCCGGGCACCAGCCGGGAGCGCGACCGAGGTCGGCGGACGTGTGGGGTCGTCGAGGGCGTCGCGTTCAGCGACAGCGACAACAACGACACGTCTGGGGCACGGACCAATTCCTACCAGTCCGCTCGACCTGGTGGCTCCACCGTGTTCACATCGTGGGACCGACGGGCCGCAGCGCCGAGACCACCGCGACGTGACCGGGCCCGTGCTCGGCGTCGACCCGGTCCTGGAGCGTCCCGTCGTCGAAGACCACGTGCACCACGCCCTGACCGTCGACCGCTCCGGATCCGACGTGGCCGGGGAGCCGACCGACCTCACGCACCACCGCGGTCGCCCTCGCCTCGTCCCAGGGCTCGGCCGCGGGCGCCGGCAGGGCGAGGGCGCGGGGGCGGGGGCGGGGTGTCGCGTCGGGGTCATGGTGCTCCGACGGGGCGCCCGGCCGAACGGCTCCTCCGGGCTCAGGGCAGGCGGTCGAGGAGCTCGCGCACGGGGGTCAGCGCGCCGGTGTAGAACGGCACCTCCTCGCGCACGTGGCGCCGCGCGCCCGAGGCGCGCAGCTCGCGCATGAGGTCCACGATGCGCCCGAGGTCGTCGGCCTCGAAGGCGAGGATCCACTCGTAGTCGCCGAGCGCGAACGAGCTGACGGTGTTGGCGCGCACGTCCGGGTAGGGCCGCGCCATCTTGCCGTGCTCGACCAGCAGGGCGCGGCGCTCCTCGTCGGGCAGCAGGTACCACTCGTACGAGCGCACGAACGGGTAGACGCACACGTGCTGGCGCACCGTCTCGTCCGCGAGGAACGCGGGCACGTGGCTGCGGTTGAACTCCGCGGGACGGTGCAGCGCCAGCTGCGACCAGACGGGCTCGAGGCGGGCGCCGAAAGCGGTGCGGCGGAAGCGGTTGTACGCCGCCTGCAGCTTCTCGGAGGTCTCGGCGTGCCACCAGACCATCACGTCCGCGTCGGCGCGCAGGCCGGAGACGTCGTAGACACCGCGCACCACGACGTCGTCGCCGGCCAGGTCGGCGAACAGCTTCTCGACCTCCTTGGCCTCGCGGCGCCGCTTGGCGTCGGGGCCCAGCACCGTCGCGAGCCGGAAGACCGACCACATGGTGTAGCGGGCCGTCTCGTTGATCTCGCGCAGCTTCGCCGCGTTGGTCTTGAGGTGGGCCTGCGGGTCGTTGCCCTGCTCGGTGCCCTGGTCGGCGGGGGACGTCGTCGTCTCAACCTCGGCGCTCATGGGCCCCATTGTCCAGCACCGGGGCCACGCTCTCGACGGCCGTGTACGAGGAACCGATCACAGCCGGCACGCCCACGCCGTCGTAGGCCGCGCCCGCGACCGCCAGGCCGGGCACCCGGGCCAGGCCGCTGCGGATCCGCCGGACCCGGTCGAGGTGGCCGAGTCCGTACTGCGGCAGCCCGTCGGGCCAGCGCTGGACGTGCACGCCGCGCGGCTCGGCGCGCAGCCCGACGGCCGCGGCCAGGTCGTGGCGCGAGTCCGCGACCAGGCTCGCGTCGTCCCGCTCGAGGGCGCCGTCGCCGGCCCGGCCCAGCGAGGTCCGCAGCAGCGCGACCGGCCCCACGGGGGCGGCGGCGCCGGCGGCCCCGACCCAGTCCCACTTGGCGTAGGAGAACGTCGACGCCTTGATCCGCCGCTCCTCGACGGGGGGCACGAGGAACCCGGAGCCCTCCAGGCCCGCGGCGCCGACGTCGTCGGCGTCGAAGGCGAAGGTCACCACCGCGACCGACGCGGTGACCACCGCGGCCAGCTCGCGGGCCACCGTGGGCGCGACGGCCTCGAGCAGGCGGCCCGCGGCCGCCGGCGGCAGCGCGACCACCACGGCGTCGGCGGGCTCCGTCCCCGCGTCGGTGCCCACGACGAAGCCGCCGCCCGCGTCGTGGTGCAGCGTCCGCGCCGCGGTCCCGGTCACCACGCGTACGCCCCGGGCGACGAGGTCCGCCTGCAGCGCCGCCGGCAGGAGCGCCATGCCGCCCTCGAGGCCCGCGAACACGGGCCGGTCGTAGGTGGTGGGGATGGCGGCGGCCTGCTCCAGCAGCGATCCGCGGGCGGCGAACGCCAGCAGCTGCGGCACGGCCGCCCGGGCGGACAGCAGCCGCGCGTGCCCGGCGTACACCCCGCCCAGCAGCGGCTCGACGAGGAGGTCCGTGACCGCGGGCCCGAGCCGACGGTCGACGAGGTCGCCGACGGTGATGTCCTCCCCCGTCTCGACCGCCTCAGCGCCCAGCGTCGCCTCGGCGCGCACGCGCGCCAGCTCGTCGGGCGTGAGGATGCCGGCGGCCTCGAGCTGCTCGAGGTCGAGGGGTACGCCCATCAGGCTGCGCGGCAGGGGGCGCAGGGCTCCGCGGGTCCAGATCCGCGACGACGCCAGCGCCGGGTGGACCACGTCGAGACCGACGGCCCGGGCGAGGTCGACGCCTTCGGGCCGCCGCGCCAGCATCGCCTCGGCCCCCACGTCGACGGTGACCCCGGCGACCTCGGCGTGTCGCAGCTTGCCGCCGACCCGGTCGTCGGCCTCCAGGAGCACGACCTCGGTGCCGTCCTCGCGAGCGGCGAGACGGTGCGCCGCCGCCAGTCCTGCGATCCCGCCGCCGACCACGACCACCCGTGCCATGGCCCCAGCGTGCCACGGCGCGCCCCGCGGGCGACCGGCGGGCGCGGCCGACGGAACCGGATCGCGGGAGCGGCCGTCCCACCCCCATGAACGCCTCCTCGCTCCCGTCGCCGCGGGCCGCCGCCCGCGCACCCCGCCCGCCCCGCCGCGCCCGCCGCGCCCGCCGCGCCGCCCTCGTCCCGGTCCTCGCCGCCGCCGTCCTGCTCGGGGCGTGCTCCGCGGGTGACGACTCGCGCTCCACGTCCGACGACGCGGGCGGCTCCTCGCAGGCCGACCGCGGCGCCGGCACCGAGAGCGGGGCCGCACCTCCGCAGGAGGCGCCCGCCGCGCCGAGCCAGGGCCCGGGCGACGACGCGGCGGACGGCGCCGACTCCGGCGCCGACTCCGGTGCGGACGGGACCGAGCGGGCGCCGGGCGCCGACGCGCCGCGCGAGCCGGCCATCATCGCCACGGGCACCGTCGACCTCGAGGCCGACGACGTCGCCGAGGCCCGCCGCGACGTGCAGCGCGTCGCCGACGAGGCGGGCGGTCAGGTCGTCGGTGAGGAGACCACCACCGACGCCGACGGCGAGGCGGACGGCAGCCGTCTCGAGCTGCGCGTGCCCAGCGCCGTCTTCGACGAGACCATGACCGCGCTCGAGGGGGTGGCCGAGGTCGTCTCGGCGTCGCGCTCCCTCGACGACGTGACCACGCAGGTCGTCGACACCGAGGCGCGTGTGCGGGCCCAGCAGGCGAGCCTGACCCGCATCGAGGCCCTGCTCGGGGAGGCCGAGGACCTGGCCGAGATCGTGTCCATCGAGGCGGAGCTCACCCGGCGCCAGTCGGAGCTGGACGGACTGAGCGCCCAGCTGGCCTACCTGCAGGACGCGACGGCGTACTCCACCCTCACCGTCTACCTCGAGCGCACCGACGACGACACCGAGGAGCAGACGACGGACGACGACGGGTTCCTCGCCGGGCTGACCGACGGCTGGGACGCGCTCGCGTCCTTCGGCGGCGGCGTGGCCGTGGTGGCCGGCGTGCTGCTCCCCTGGGTCGGCCTCGCCCTGCTGCTGGCGCTGCCCGTGGCCGCGCTGGTGCGACGCCGTCGCCGCGGCCGCGTGACGGGTGACGCGACGTCGGCCGCGACCGCAACGACACCGGAGGCCGGCGCGGTCGGGACCGGCCTGCCGCCCCGACCCTGAGGCTCAGGCGCGGGCGCGCAGGGCCCGCTCGACCGCGGCGCCCACCTGGGCGGGGTCGGCACCGGCGCCGTCGAGCACGACCACGGTGGCGCCGTCGGCGCCGCCCCGGACCTCGAACAGCTCGCGCACCTGGGCCATCGCCCGGTTGAACGTCGCCCACGGGTCGGCGACCTCGCCGCGCAGCCACTGGCGCAGGACGGTGTTGTGGGCGGTCGTCACGCAGGCCGCCATCAGCTTGGCCTGCAGGTCGTCCGGCATCCAGGTGCGGATGTGGTCCCAGAACGCGTGCTGGTACTGCCGCAGGCCGGCGACCTCGCGGTCGCGCAGGCTCGGGACCGTGCGGGTCAGGTGGTAGCGGCGCACCGCCAGGTCGCCCTCATCGACGTAGTGGCGCAGCACCAGGCTGGTGGCCTCGAACACGGCGACCAGGCCGTTGGCCTCGGTCGCCGGCGAGGTGGCGAGGCGGGTACGCACCTGCTCGAGCAGCTCGTCGTGGTGCGGGAAGATGACGTCCTCCTTCGACCGGAAGGCCCGGAAGAAGGTGGTGCGCCCGACGCCGGCGCGCTCGGCGATCTCGTCGACGGTCGTGCCGTCGTAGCCCTTCTCGTCGAACAGGTCCAGGGCCGCGCGCTGCAGACGCGTGCGCACGGAGCCCGCGGCGCGCGACGCGGGCGAGGTGGAGGACCGGGGGTCCGGCATGGGCGACATCCTAGGAGAACGAGAACGCAGTACCCGCGATACGGTACTGGATACCAACTCGTGAGGAGGCACCATGAACGACCACACCCACCCGCAGGTCCGGAGGGTCGGCGTCGTCGGCTGCGGTCTGATGGGCGCCGGCATCGCCGAGGTCGCGGCACGCTCGTCCTACGACGTCGTCGTGGTCGAGTCGAGCCCGGAGCGCGCGGACGCCGGCCGCAGCCGCATCACCGCGTCCCTGCAGCGCGCCGAGGCCAAGGGCAAGATCGACAGCGCCGCGGACGTGCTCGACCGGATCCGGGTGACCTCCGACCTCGAGGACCTCGCCGACCGCGACCTGGTCGTCGAGGCGATCGTGGAGGACGAGGAGACCAAGACCGCCCTGTTCCGCGACCTCGACCGCATCGTCACCTCCCCCGACGCGATCCTCGCCTCCAACACGTCCTCGATCCCGATCATGAAGCTCGCGGTGGTCACGAGCCGCCCGACGCACGTGCTCGGCATCCACTTCTTCAACCCCGTGCCCGTCCTCAAGCTGGTCGAGCTCGTCCCCAGCCTCCTCACCGACGACGAGACCACCCAGCGCTCGCGGGAGTTCGCCACCAGCCTCGGCAAGGACCCGATCCTGTGCCAGGACCGCGCCGGTTTCGTGGTCAACGCGCTGCTGATCCCCTTCGTGCTCTCGGCGATCCGCATGTTCGAGTCCGGCTTCGCGACCGCGGAGGACATCGACCGTGGCCTGGTCCTCGGCGCCGCGCACCCCCAGGGTCCGCTCGCGCTCGCCGACCTCATCGGCCTCGACACGACGAAGGCCGTGGCCGAGTCGCTCTACGAGGAGTTCAAGGAGCAGCTGTACGCACCGCCGCCGCTGCTCGCCCGGATGGTCGAGGCGGGCCTGCTGGGCCGCAAGACCGGACGCGGCTTCTACACCTACGACAAGTGAGCGCCGCGATGTCCGGGACCGGCGACTTCGACCTGTTCCGCACCAGCGAGGACCACGACGACCTGCGTGCCGCCGTGCGCGACGTCGTCGAGGCCAAGGTCGCGCCGTACGCGGCCGAGGTCGACGCCGACGCCCGTTTCCCCCGCGAGGCCCACGAGGCGCTGGTCGCCGCCGACTTCCACGCCCCCCACGTGCCGGAGGCCTACGACGGGGTCGGCGCCGACGCGCTCGCCACCTGCATCGTGATCGAGGAGGTCGCCCGCGCCTGCGTCTCGTCCTCGCTGATCCCCGCGGTGAACAAGCTGGGCTCGATGCCGCTGCTGCTGGCGGGCTCCGAGGAGCTCAAGCAGCGCTACCTGCCGCCGCTGGCGCGCGGCGAGGCCCTGTTCTCCTACGGCCTGTCCGAGCGCGACGCGGGCTCCGACACCGCCTCGATGCGCACCCGTGCGACGGCGGACGGCGACACGTACGTGCTGAACGGCCAGAAGTCGTGGATCACCAACGCGGGCGAGTCCGAGCTCTACACCGTGCTCGCGGTGACGGACCCCGACGCCCCGCGCGGCAAGGGCATCAGCGCGTTCGTCGTCGAGCGCTCCGACGAGGGCTTCACCTTCGGCGAGCCGGAGAAGAAGCTCGGCATCAAGGGCTCCCCGACGCGGGAGCTGCTGTTCGAGGACGTGCGCATCCCGGCCGACCGGATGATCGGCGAGCCCGGCACGGGCCTGCAGCTCGCGCTGCGCACCCTCGACCACACCCGGGTCACCATCGGCGCCCAGGCGGTCGGCGTCGCGCAGGGCGCCCTCGACTTCGCCGTCGGCTACGTCAAGGAGCGACGCCAGTTCGGCAAGCACGTCGCCGACTTCCAGGGCATCCAGTTCATGCTCGCGGACATGGCCATGCAGCTGGAGGCCGCGCGCCAGATGGTCTACGTCGCCGCCGCGAAGTCGGAGCGCGACGACCCCGACCTGTCGTTCTTCGGCGCCGCCGCGAAGTGCTTCGCCTCCGACGTGGCGATGAAGGTGACGACCGACGCGGTGCAGCTGCTCGGCGGCTACGGCTACACGAGCGACTTCCCCGTCGAGCGGATGATGCGCGACGCGAAGATCACCCAGATCTACGAGGGCACCAACCAGGTCCAGCGGCTCGTGATGGCCCGGCAGCTGCTCAAGGGTTGACCTGGGGGCGCGGCGGCATGATGGCGGCGTGACGACGACCACAGCCGCCGCCCGAGCCCACACCGTCGACGGGGTGCTGCGCCGCAGCGCCGCGCGTACGCCCGACCGCACCGCGCTGGTGTTCGGTGCCGACGATCCCCGCACCTGGACCTACGCCCAGCTCGACCGGGCCGTCACCCACGCGGCCCGCGGGCTGCGCGAGCGCGGCCTCGACCGCGGCGACCGGGTGGCGGCGTACGGCACCAACTCCGACGCGTACCTCGTCGGCTACCTGGCCTGCGCCCGCGCCGGCCTGGTGCACGTGCCGGTGAACTACGCGCTCAAGGGCGAGGAGCTGGCGTACCTGCTCGGGCAGTCCGGGGCGCGGGCCGTGCTCGTCGACCCCGCCCTGCGAGCGGACCTCGACGCGGTGCTCGAAGACCTTTCGGTCGACCTCGTGCTCGCGCTGCGCGACGCCGACGACACCCTCCTGGCGCTGGCCACCGACCCCGGCGCCGACGCCGACGCGCCGGTGCTGCCCGCCGGCGAGGCGCCGGTCGCCGAGGACGAGCTGGTCCAGCTGCTCTACACCTCCGGCACGACCTCGCGGCCCAAGGGCGCGATGATGACGCACCGCGCGCTGCTGGCCGAGTACGTCTCCGCGATCACCGCTCTCGACCTCGGCCCCGACGACGACCCGCTGCACCCGATGCCGCTCTACCACTCGGCGCAGATGCACGTCTTCCTGCTGCCCTCCCTGGCCGTCGGCGCGACGAACCACCTCGTGGAGACGCCGGACGTGCCGACGCTGCTGCGCCTCGTCGAGGAGCGCGGTCTCGGCTCGCTCTTCCTCGCGCCCACCGTCTGGGTGCCGCTGGCGGGGCACCCCGACCTCGCCACGCGCGACCTGTCGTCGCTGCGCAAGGCGTTCTACGGCGCCTCGATCATGCCCGTGCCGGTCCTCGAGCGCCTGCAGCGGCAGCTGCCCGGCCTCGGGTTCTACAACTGCTTCGGCCAGTCCGAGATCGGCCCGCTGGCCACCGTGCTGCGACCCGAGGAGCACGCCGAGCGTCCGGACTCGTGCGGCCGGGCCGTGCTCAACGTCGAGCTGGCGGTCCTCGACGGCGACGGCGCGCCCGTGCCCGCCGGCGAGCAGGGCGAGGTCGTCTACCGCTCGCCGCAGCTGTGCGAGGGCTACTGGGACGACCCGACGTCGACGGCCGAGGCCTTCCGCGACGGGTGGTTCCACTCCGGTGACCTCGTCACCGTGGACGCGGCCGGCTACCTCACGGTCGTCGACCGGATCAAGGACGTGATCAACACCGGGGGCGTGCTGGTCGCCTCCCGCGAGGTGGAGGACGCGCTCTACACGCACCCCGACGTCGCGGAGGTCGCGGTCGTCGGGACGCCGGACGAGCGCTGGATCGAGGCGGTGACGGCGTACGTCGTGCTGCGCGACGGCGCCGCGGTCACGCCCGAGGCGCTCGTCGCCCACGCCCGGGAGCGGTTGTCGGGGTTCAAGACCCCGAAGCAGGTCCACCTCGTCGGCACACTGCCGCGCAACGCGTCGGGCAAGCTGCTCAAGCGCGTCCTGCGCGACGGACCGGCCTAGACGTCGCGGACGCCGGGCGTGCCGCGGTCACCGCGGTCGCCACCCTCGTCGAGGTCGTCGAGGTCGGGCCCGTGGTCCTGCTCGGCGTCCTGGTCGCGGCGCACGTTGCGCACGTGCCGCGTCATGCTCCACAGGAGCAGGCCGGTGGCCACGATCAGCCCGAGGAAGACGGCGAACCCGGTCCACCCCGCCTTGACGTCCTCCGGCTCGGGGCCCTCCTCGCGGTCGGCGGCGAGGACGAGCAGCGGCTGGAGCGCGTCGAGCAGGTGGTTCAGGTCGGACAGGGCGGTGGTCACCGGTCCATGATGACACCGGCGAACAGGTCGCTCTCGGGCACCTCGGTCGGGACGTGGGAGACGACCAGCTCGTAGTCCTCGGTGGGCCAGGCGTCCTGGGAGACCTCGAGCGGCACGGCGAACCACGCGCCGTCCGGGTCGATCTGCGTCGCGTGCGCCAGCAGGGCCTGGTCGCGCACGCCGAAGTACTCCGCGCACTCCACGCGGGTGGTGATCCGCGCGTCCCACTCGGGCTCGGGCTTCCAGGAGGCGAGCCGCTCCGCGTAGGGCGAGTCGAGGCCGCGCTTGACCATCTCGCTGTGCAGCGCCTCGGTGCGCGGACGGTTGAACGTGTGGTGGTAGTACAGCTTGTCCACCTGCCACGCCTCCCCCGCCTCCGGGAAGCGCTCCGGGTCGCCCGCGGCCTCGAACGCCGCGACGGAGACCTCGTGGCAGCGGATGTGGTCGGGGTGCGGGTAGCCGCCGCGCTCGTCGTAGGTCGTCATCACGTGCGGCTTGATCTCGCGCACGAGCCGCACCAGCCGCTCCACCGCGTCGTCGAGCGGCACGAGGCCGAAGCAGCCCTCGGGCAGCGGCGGCTTCGGGTCGCCCTCGGGCCAGCCCGAGTCGACGAAGCCGAGCCAGTGCTGGGTGATCCCGAGGATCTCCCGGGCGGCGTCCATCTCGGCGCGCCGGATCGAGCTGATGTCCGCCCACACCTCGGGACGGTCCATGCGCGGGTTGAGCACCGACCCGCGCTCGCCACCGGTGCAGGTGACGACGTGGACGTCGACGCCCTGGGCGACGTAGCGGGCGGTCGACGCGGCCCCCTTGCTCGACTCGTCGTCGGGGTGGGCGTGCACGTGCAGGAGACGCAGTCCGGCGAGGTCGGGCATGCGCCTCATCCTAGGTGGCGGACGGATGACACCATGGCCGGGTGACCCGTGGCCGCACCGCACCCGATCTCGCCGACCGCTACGGCCTCGCGCGCCCGGGTCGACGTCGCGCCGTGGTTGTGGCCTCCGCGGTCGTCGCGGTGCTGGCCGGCGGCTGGCTCGTCTGGACCGCGTGGTTCCACGGATCGCCCCAGGCGACCTCGCAGCTCGTCAGCTGGGAGGTCCTGGACGCCGAGCAGGTCGAGGTCAGCTTCGACGTCTCCCTCGACGAGGGCGTCGTCGCGCAGTGCCGGGTGGAGGCCCTCAACCGCAACAAGGCCGCGGTCGGGTCCGCGGTCGTGGTGGTGCCGACCGACGCCGGTGACGCCGACGGCGGGCGGATCACGACCACCTTCCGCACCACCTCCGAGGCCACGGCCGTCGACCTGGTCGGCTGCACGACCCCGGACCAGCGCCGCCCCCGCTGAGCCCCTGGCGTCCTGAGGCCCACGGGCTACACTGGCCGTTCTGTCCCTGCCCCGTCGTGATCGGACGCCAACGTCCGGACCCGGCGGGGCTTCGCACTACGACGATCGGCCGGGTGGGCCCAACGCCGCCCGGCCTTGCTGCTAGGAGAGGTACATGACGCAGTCCAGCGACACCGATGTCATCTGGCTGACGGCGGACGCCCACGAGAAGCTGGTGGCCGAGCTGGAGCACCTGAAGGGGCCCGCCCGCCAGGAGGTCGTGGACCGCATCGCCGCCGCCCGCGACGAGGGCGACCTCAAGGAGAACGGCGGCTACCACGCCGCCCGCGAGGAGCAGGGCAAGCTCGAGGGCCGCATCCGCCAGCTCGAGGACATGCTGCAGAAGGCTCAGGTCGGCGAGACGCCCGCGGACGACGGCATCGTCGAGCCCGGCATGCTCGTGACCTACAAGTTCGTCGGTGACGACGACGACGAGGCGGAGAAGTTCCTCCTCGGCGCGCGGGAGATCGAGCCGGAGAACCTCACCGTCTACTCCCCGCAGTCGCCGCTGGGCTCGGCCATCATCGGCTCGAAGCGCGGCGACACCGTCAGCTACGAGGCCCCCAACGGCAAGACGCTCGAGGTGCAGATCCTCGACGCCGTGCCGTACACCGGCTGACGGCTCCGCCTCAGCCCAGCTCCACCCGACGGCCCTGCTCGCGCAACCTGGCGAGCAGGGCCTCGGCGTGCGTGGGCCCACGCGTCTCGAGCTGGATGCGCACCAGCACCTCGTCGACGTGCAGCGACGGGGAGGTGCGCTCGTGGGCCACGTCCAGGACGTTGGCCCCCGCCGCGGCCAGCTCGGCGAGCAGCTCGGCGAGCCCGCCGGGCGAGTCCGTGACGGTCACGCGCAGGAACAGGTAGCGACCGGCGGCGGCCATGCCGTGCCGGATCATCCGACCCATCAGGAGCGGGTCGATGTTGCCGCCCGAGAGCACGGCGACGGCCGGGGTGCTCACCGCGCCCGGGTGCTCCAGCAGCGCGGCGACACCGGCCGCACCCGCCGGCTCGACGACCATCTTGGCCCGCTCGAGCAGGCCGACGAGCGCGCGCGAGATCGACTCCTCCGAGACGGTGAGCACCTCGTCGACGTGCTCGGTCACGGCCGCGAACGGCACCGCGCCCGGGCAGCCGACGGCGATCCCGTCCGCCATCGTGGTCATGGTCTCGAGCGCCCGGGGGCTGCCCGCCCGCAGTGACGCCGGGAAGGCGGCGGCGCCCTCGGCCTGCACCCCGACGACCCGCACGTCGGGTCGCTCCGCCTTGATCGCGATGCCGATGCCCGCGACGAGCCCGCCCCCGCCCGTGGGGACCAGCACCGTGGCGGCCCCGGGCAGCTGCTCCAGGATCTCCAGCCCGCAGGTGCCCTGACCGGCCACGACGTCGGGGTGGTCGAACGGGTGGATCAGCACGGCGCCGGTGCGCTCCGCGTACTCCCGCGCCGCGACCAGCGCGTCGTCGACGTAGCGCCCGGCGAACACGACCTCCGCGCCGTAGCCGCGGGTCGCCTTCTCCTTCGGGATCGGCGCTCCCTCGGGCATGAACACGCAGGCGCGGATCCCCAGCAGCTGGGCGGCCAGCGCGACGCCCTGCGCGTGGTTGCCGGCCGAGGCGGCCACCACGCCGGCCTCGCGCTCGGCGGCGGAGAGGCGCGCCATCCGCGCGTACGCCCCGCGGATCTTGAACGACCCGGTCCGCTGCAGGTTCTCGGCCTTCAGCCAGACCGGGCCGCCGACGAGGCCGGCGAGCCAGCGCGACTCCTCCAGCGGGGTGCGCGTCACGACGCCGGAGAGCATCGCGTACGCCTCCCGCACGTCGGCCAGCTGCACGCTCACGCCGGGGCACCACCCGTCGCCGGACCGGAGGCCGGGCCCGGGCGCTCCGGGGAGGGGCGTCGCGGCGTCTCCTCGAGCGCCTCGAAGTCGCCGAACGACCCGGGGTCGTCCTCGAACTCGTCGTAGTCGGCAGGCGGGTCGGCGTCGCCGCGGGCCCGGGCCTCCTCGCGCTCGCGCGCCTCGTCGGCGAGGTGCAGGACCACCGCATTGACCGCGGCGGCCAGCGGCACCGCGATCAGGGCGCCGGCGACGCCGGCCACGAGCACGCCGATGCCGATCGCGACGATCACGCCGAGCGGGTGCACCGAGACGAAACGGCCCATCAGGAAGGGCTGCAGGATGTGGCCCTCGATCTGCTGCACGAGGATGACACCGCCGAGCATCAGCAGCGCCGTCAGCGGGCCCTGCGCCACCAGGGCGACGAGCACCGCCGCGGAGCCGGCGATGGTCGCGCCGATCATCGGCACGAACGCGCCGATGAAGACGAGCACGCCGATCGCGGCGACCAGGGGCACGTCGAGGATCTTGGCCACGATCATGATGCCGATGGCGTCGGCCAGCGCCACGATCACGGTCGCGCGCATGAACTGCGTCAGCGAGACCCAGGCGACGCGCCCCGACGAGTCGAGCCGCTCGCGCGCGGCGCGGGGCGCGAGGCGCACGCACCACGACCAGATCCGGGGACCGTCGGCGAGGAAGAAGAAGGACGCGAACAGCACGATGAAGAAACCCGCGACGATGTGGGTCAGCGTCGTGCCGACCTCGGTCACCTGGCGCACCACGTCGCCGCTCTGGCCCTGGTCGGTGATGAACTGCTGGGCCTGCTTGATGTAGCCGTCGATCTGGCTGTCGC
Organism: Nocardioides imazamoxiresistens; assembly: GCF_032378595.1. Taxonomy (NCBI): domain Bacteria; kingdom Bacillati; phylum Actinomycetota; class Actinomycetes; order Propionibacteriales; family Nocardioidaceae; genus Nocardioides; species Nocardioides imazamoxiresistens. The sequence continues at coordinate 211,825 of NZ_JAVYII010000006.1, read as the reverse complement.
TGGCGTTGAGCGGCCCGTCCTTGAGCCACACGCGCACCTCGCCGAGACCGACGACGACCTTGTCGGCGAGGTCGGAGACGCCGTCGGCGATCTGCTGGCTGACGAAGGTGATCAGCAGCGCGACGAAGCCGAGACCGCCGAGCACGACCACCGCCGCCGAGAGCGCCGGGGGCACGCGCGCCTTGCGGCCCCACCGCACGACGGGGCTGCCCAGCGAGGCGACGAGCAGGGCGATCAGCAGCGGCAGCGTGACGACGCGGACGTGCCAGAAGGCCCACAGCAGCACGGCGCCGGCGGCGGCGATGACGAGGAAGCGCCACGCCCAGGCGGCCGCGAGGTCGACGCCCCACGGCACCTGGGCGCGGGCGAAGTTCGACCGGCCGGCCTGCAGCGGCAGGGGCGCGCTGCCGCCCACCATCCGGCGCTCGGCCCGCACGAGGGCCCACTGTGCGGCGACCTGCTCGCGGATGCGCTCGCCGAGACGGTCCTCGTCGTCGCCGCGGTCGGAGCGCTCGTCACGCTCCTCGCGGCGACGGGCCATCCGCTGCGCCAGGCGCCGGCGCCGCTCGCGGTTCTCCTCGCCCGCGTCCGGGTCCGGTCCTACCGTCGACCCGACGTCCGACCCCGCCCCTGCGCCCTGATCTGGCTGCTCCCCCACCGACTCCCCGTCCACCTGCTCACCGTACCGACGATCAGGTCGCCGACCGGGCAAGCGCGGCGTCGAGGTCGGCGACGAGGTCGGCACCGGTCTCGATGCCCACGCTGAGGCGCACCAGGTCGCCGGGGACCTCGAGGTCCGTGCCGACGACCGACGCGTGCGTCATCCGGCCCGGGTGCTCGATGAGGGACTCGACGCCGCCGAGGGACTCGCCGAGCGTGAAGAGCTCGGTGGCGGCGCACACGTCGAGCGCGGCCTGCTCGCCGGCCGCGAGGCGGAACGAGACGATGCCGCCGAAGCGCTTCATCTGCCGCGCCGCCACGGCGTGGCCGGGGTGGCTCTCGAGGCCGGGGTAGATCACCTCGGCGACGGCCGGGTGCGCGGCCAGGTGCGCGGCGACGAGCTCGGCGTTGTCGCAGTGGCGCTCCATGCGCAGCGCGAGGGTCTTGAGCCCGCGCAGCACGAGCCAGGAGTCGAAGGGCCCGGCGACCCCGCCGATGGAGTTCTGGAAGAACGCGAGCTGCTCGGCGACCTCGAGGTCGCGCACGACCAGCGCCCCGCCGACGACGTCGGAGTGCCCGCCGGCGTACTTCGTCGTCGAGTGCACGACGACGTCCGCGCCCAGGGTCAGCGGCTGCTGCAGGTAGGACGAGGCGAACGTGTTGTCGACGACGAGCAGCGCGCCGGCCTCGTGGGCCACGCCGGCCAGCGCCTCGATGTCGCCGATCGACAGGAGCGGGTTGGTGGGCGTCTCCACCCAGACCAGCTTCGTGCGGCCGGGGCGGACGGCGGCCCGCACGGCGTCGACGTCGGCGACCGGCGCCGGCGTGTGCTCGAGGCCCCACGGCCGCGCGACCTTGTCGACCAGGCGGTAGGTGCCGCCGTACGCGTCGTCCGGGATCACCATGTGGTCGCCCGGCCGGGCCAGGGCGCGGATCAGGGTGTCCTCGGCGGCGAGACCGGAGGCGAACGCGAAGGCGCGCTCCCCCTCCTCCAGCGCTGCGAGGTTGCCCTCGAGCGCGGTGCGCGTCGGGTTGCCCGAGCGGCTGTACTCGTAGCCGTTGCGCATCCCGCCGACGCCGTCCTGCTTGTACGTCGAGGTGGCGTAGATGGGCGGGATCACCGCACCGGTCGTCGGGTCGGGCTCGTAGCCCGCGTGGATGGCGCGGGTCTCGAAGCCGTGCTTGCCGTGCTGCTCGCTGGTCACGACGTCGAGCCTACGCGTCGGAAGAGGAGCGCCGCTTCCGGTGTTGGGCACGATGGACACCGACGTCGAGACCGCAGGAGGACCACCGTGTTCGGACCCAGCACCAAGACCACCCTGCCCAGCGCGGAGCAGGCGCTGAAGGGCCGCTCGGAGCCGTGGTTCACCCTCGGCGAGCACGTCGTGCTCGGCACGCCGGTCGTCACCGACGACGTCCCCGACGGGCTCGAGGTCGCGATCTTCGGCCTCGGGTGCTTCTGGGGCGCCGAGGAGATCTACTGGGCCAAGGACGGCGTCTGGTCGACCTCCGTGGGTTACGCGGGCGGGCACACCCCCCACCCGTCCTACGAGGAGGTCTGCAGCGGCCGCACGGGCCACACCGAGGCCGTGCGCATCGTCTTCGACCCGCAGCGGATCGCGTACGCCGACCTGGTCAAGGCCTTCTTCGAGGTCCACGACCCGACCCAGGGCATGCGCCAGGGCAACGACGTCGGGACGCAGTACCGCTCCGCGATCTACACCACGACGCCCGAGCAGGAGACGACGGCGCGCGAGCTGACGGAGGTGTACGCGGCCGAGCTGCGGCGCCAGCGCCTCGGCGACGTGACGACCGAGATCAAGCCGGCGCCCGCGTACTACTACGCCGAGCCCGCCCACCAGCAGTACCTGGCGAAGAACCCCTTCGGCTATCGCTGCCACGCCAACACGGGCGTGCGGTTCCCGCAGGTCTGACGCCGACGCCGCGGGCTCAGGCCGTGGCGCTGCCGGCGACGGTGGCGATCACGGTCTCGCCCGCGCGGACGCGCACGCCCTCGGCCACCGCGGGCTCGACGCCCTCGGGCAGCAGCAGGTCGACCCGCGAGCCGAACCGGATGAGGCTGACCCGCTCGCCGCGCACCACGCTGGCGCCCGGCCCGACGTAGGGCATGATGCGCCGCGCCGCGGCGCCGGAGAACTCCACCATCTCCAGCTCGCCGTGCGGCGTCGCGAGCGTCCACTCGAGACGCTCGTTGACGTGGGCGTCGTCGGCGAAGGCCAGCTTGTGCTCCCCCTCGACGTGGCGCTGGGTGAGCACCCGCGCGGCGACCGGCACCCGCGTCACGTGGACGTTGTAGAGCGCGAGGTAGGTGGAGACGAACCACCGGCCGTCGCGCAGCTCGACCTTGCGCACGAGACCGTCCGCCGGGGCCAGGAAGCCGTCACCGGCAGGACGCCGCTCGGGGTCGCGGAAGAACGCCGTGACCGCGCCGGCCAGGCCGAGCGCACCGACCCGCAGCACCGGACGCCGACGCAGCAGGAACGGCGGCAGCCAGGCGAGCGCGATCCACCAGGGCGTACCTCGAGCAGGTCTCAGAGCCATGCGGCTCAGTCTCGCAGCAGGGCCTCGGTGTCCCGCACGCCACCCCGCGCGCGCAGGCGCGGCCGACGCGGCCGCTCCGTGTCCGCGTCCGGTCCGTCGCCACCGGGCTCGTCGTCGCCTCGGCCGCGCGAGCGGGCCGCGAGCACGGGCAGCACGACGAGCACCAGCACCCAGATCGCCCCGACGAGCAGCGGCGGGTCGACCACGTCGAGCGCCCCGCAGACCACCAGCGCCCACGCGCCGACCGCGAGCGGCAGCATCTCCCGACCCTGGTGCGGGAACCGCAGGCACGACACCATCAGGTAGCCGACCACGGCGAGCAGGGCGCCGAGCAGCACCGGGTCCGAGGTCGTGTAGGCCGCCGAGACGACCAGCATCGCCCCGAGCGGCGAGGGCAGGCCGACGAAGTCGGTGTCGCCGCAGCGGACGGCGGAGAAGTCGGCCAGGCGCAGGAGGGCGGCGGCGAGGTAGACCAGGAAGCCGGCGACCACCACCGCGTACGCCCACCACTCCGTCGTCGTCTCCTGCCCGCCGACGGTCAGGCCGTCGACGACCGGGGGCTGCTGGGTGTCGATGGCCAGGGTGGCCAGCAGCATGGCGGGCACGAGGCCGAAGGTCAGGCCGTCGGTGAGCGAGTCGAGCTGCGAGCCCAGGGACGAGCCGCCGAAGACGCGGGCGGTGGCGCCGTCGAGGCTGTCGAAGACGGTGCCGAGCACCAGCAGCAGCGAGACGAGCTGCAGCGTCGACAGGCCCCACAGGGCGTCGGAGCTGGCCCCGACCTGGACGAGCACGAACACCGCCAGGGCGCCGCAGACGGCGTTGCCGAGCGTGAAGGCGTCAGGGACGCGAGGTCGCGAGATGCCCCACAGTCTCATCGTGTGACTCCTGGTCCGGTGCCGAGAACGACCCCACGGTAGGCGCTGGGAGGACGGTTCGTCCCATCCCGGCGACGATCGTCTCGACCACGACCGTGTCCGGCGCCCGTGCGCTGGGGTCGTCGGCGACCATGGAGGACGTGAGCGGCGAGGAGACACCGGAGACCCCGCAGGACCGTCCGGGCGCGCGTGGACGCGGGCGTGACGCCAGCCTGCCGCGCCGCACCCTGGGACGCACGGCCCGCCTGGCGGCCCTGCCGCTCGGGTACGCCGGGCGCAGCGCCGTCGGGCTCGGCAAGCGGATCGGCGGTCGCCCCGCCGAGGCGGTGACCGCGGAGATCCAGGAGCGCACGGCCGAGCAGGTCTTCCGCACGCTCGGGCGCCTCAAGGGCGGTGCGATGAAGTTCGGGCAGATGCTCTCGGTGCTGGAGGCCGCGCTGCCGGAGGACCAGATGGCGGCCTACCGCACCGAGCTCACCCGCCTGCAGGACGCCGCTCCCCCGATGCCGACGAGCGAGGTGCGCGCGCTGCTCGACGCGGAGCTCGGCGGTGCCGGGATCGACTGGCGTCGCCACCTCGTCTGGTTCGACGGCGGGCCCACGGCGGCCGCCTCGATCGGACAGGTGCACCGCGGGCGTTGGCGCGACGACCCCGACGACCCCGCCACGGAGCGCGAGGTCGCGGTCAAGGTGCAGTACCCCGGCGCCGAGGAGGCCATCGCCTCCGACCTGCGCCAGCTGTCCCGGCTCGCGCGCACGCTCGCACCGCTGCTGCAGGGCGTCGACGTGCGCGGCCTGGTCACCGAGCTGCAGGACCGGATGGCCGAGGAGCTCGACTACCGGCTCGAGGCGCAGGCGCAGGCGGTCTTCGCCGAGGCGTACCGCGACGACGAGCAGTACGTGGTGCCCGACGTGGTCGCGCACACCCGTCGGGTGCTGGTCACCGAGTGGCTCGACAGCGTGGGCTCCCTCGCCGGCGTGATCGCCGACGGCACCCCGGCCGAGCGGGACCACTACGGCCAGCTGCTCGTGCGGTTCATGTTCGACGGCCCGGTCCGCACCGGCCTGCTGCACGCCGACCCGCACCCGGGCAACTTCCGCATCCTGCCCGGCGCCGACGGCGCGCCCGGCCGGCTCGGCGTGCTCGACTTCGGCGCGGTGGCCCGTCTGCCGGAGGGCACCCTGCCGGCGGCCATGGGTCGGCTCATCCGGATCGCCGGCTCCGGCGACGTCGAGGCGCTCGCCGAGGGCCTGCGCGCCGAGGGCTTCGTGCGCCCGGGCGTGCGCGTCGACCCGGACCTGCTGCTCGCCTACCTCGCGCCGTTCGTCGAGCCGACGCAGGCGGAGGAGTTCACGTTCGACCGGGCGTGGCTGCGCGCGCAGTACGAGCGGTTGAACGACTTCTCCGACCCGACCACCGCGGTGGCGTTCAAGCTGAACCTGCCGCCCTCCTACCTGCTCATCCACCGGACCTGGCTCGCCGGCGTGGGCGTGCTGAGCCAGCTCGGGACGACCGCGAGGTTCCGCGAGATCCTCACCGAGTCGCTCCCGGGCTTCGCGGAGCACGCACCGGACTGACGGGACCGGCGGGGTGTGCCAGAGTGGCGCCCATGGGCACCTGGGGCACCGGACCGTTCCAGAACGACGGCGCGCTCGACCTGCTCGGCGACGTCGAGGACGGCACGTTCTCCTTCGACAACGTCGAGTGGGCCTTCGAGGAGGCCCACCTGGAGGCCGATGCGGGCGAGTTCGCGGTCGCGCTGCTGGAGATCGCCCTCGTGGCGCTCGAGGCGCACGACCCGACCGACGAGCTGGCCGAGGTCGACCTCGACGAGGTGCGCGCGACGCTGACCCCGAACCGGCTGCGCTGGCTGGTCCAGCAGGTCGAGCGCACGCTGTCGGAGGAGGGCTCGGAGAGCTACGAGCTCTGGGCCGAGGCCGACGAGGCCGACTTCGAGGCCTGGCGCAGCCGCACGCTGACGAGCCTCACCGAGCTGCGCGAGCTGCTCTGACGTCGCCCGCGGCCAGGCGCGCGTCGAGGAACTCCCACTCCAGCGCCGCCTTGTGGGCGGCCTGGGCGTTCGTCGACGCGCCGCCGTGGCCGCCCTCGACGTTCTCCCAGTAGGTCACGTCGGCACCGACCTCGGCCAGCCGCGCGGCCATCTTGCGCGCGTGGCCGGGGTGGACGCGGTCGTCGCGCGTCGAGGTGGTCAGCAGCACGGCGGGGTAGGTCACGTCCTCGCGCACGTGGTGGTAGGCCGAGATGGCCTCCACGAAGGGCCGGTCGGCCGGGTCGTCAGGGTCCCCGTACTCCGCCGTCCACGAGGCCCCGGCGAGCAGCTGCGGGTAGCGCAGCATGTCGAGCAGCGGCACCGTGCACACCACCGCGGCCACGAGCTCGGGGTAGCGCACCAGCATGTTGCCGACCAGCAGCCCCCCGTTGGACCCGCCCATCACGCCGAGCCGGTCGGGGGTCGTCAGGCCGGTCGCCACGAGGTCGCGCGCGACGGCGGCGAAGTCCTCGTACGCCTTGTGCCGGTTCTCCCGCAGGGCAGCCTGGTGCCAGCGCGGCCCGTACTCCCCGCCCCCGCGGATGTTGGCGACCACGTACGCCCGCCCGTCGCCGCGGGTGAGCCACGTGCGCCCGATGCTGCCGGAGTAGGACGGCGTCAGGGAGATCTCGAAGCCCCCGTAGCCGTACAGCAGGGTCGGCACGGGCCCGTCGCCCTCGAGCGCGCCGGCGGGCGCGACGACGAAGTAGGGCACCCGCGTGCCGTCGTCGGAGGTCGCGAACCGCTGCACCACCCGGTGGCCCGACGCGTCGAAACGCGCGGGGCTCGACCGCAGCGGCTCCGGCCGACCGGGCTCGCCGCTCGCGTGCAGGTCGACGAGGGCGAGGGTGGGCGGCGTCAGGTAGCCGCTGACGTCGAGCCACGCGCGGTCGCCGTCGGGTCCGTCGTCGGTCGCGTCGACGGCGCGGACCCCCACCGTGGTGTGGTCCGGCAGGCCGCTGGGCTCGTCGCGGGCCCACGGCGCGCCCGGGTCCTGCGGCGGCGTGAGCACCTCGACCCTCTGGGCGACGTCGTCGAGCACGGTGAGGACGACGCGGTGCCGGGTGCGGGTCCAGCCGGCCAGCGACGCGCTCGCGGTCGGCGTGAACAGGGGCACGAGGGCGACGCCGCCGGGTCCGTCGGCCAGGAACGTCGGCAGGTCGGCGGCGAGCAGGGAGCCGGCCGGGTGGGTCGGCCCGTCGGCCACGGGAGTCCAGTCCTCGCGCAGGTGCACGAGGAGGTGGTCGCGCCACACGGCCGGCTCGGCGGAGACCGGCACGTCGACGCGGGTGAGGTCCGTGCCGCTCAGCGGGTCGTCGAGCACGAACGTCTCGGAGGAGAAGAAGCCGATCATCCGGAACACGTACGCCCGCTCGTGCCCGGGCGTGGAGTCGTAGCCGGTGCCGACCGCGAGGTCGTCGACGCCGCCGGAGAACAGCACCTCCGCGTCGCCCACCGGGGTGCCGCGCCGCCAACGGCGGGCCGTGCGGGCGTACCCCGACCGCGTCAGCGACCCCGGCCCCGTGTCGGTCGCGACCAGCAGGGTGTCGGCGTCCACCCAGGACGCGCCGCCCTTGCCCTCCGGCCGCTCGAACCCGCCGTCGGCGGCGGGGACGAAACGGAGGGTGTCCAGGTCGAGCTCGCGGGTCAGGTCGGCGTCCGAGCCGCCGCGGGACAGGGTCACGAGGGCGCGCCGGTACGCCAGCGGGCCGTGGCGCAGCAGCTGCGCGCCGTGCCAGACCCAGGTCACGTCCTCGGCCGCGCTCAGGGCGTCGAGGTCGAGCAGCACCTCCCAGGCGGGGTCGTCGCCGCGGTAGGAGTCCATCGTCGTGCGGCGCCACAGCCCGCGCTCGTGCCGGGCGTCGCGCCAGAAGTTGTAGACGTGCTCGCCGGCCTTGGTGACCAGCGGGATCCGGTCGTCGGCGTCGAGGACCTCGCGCACCGCGTCGCGGGTCGCCGCGAAGGACGGCGACGTCGTCACCCGCTCCTCCGCCTCCGCGTTGCGGGCCGCGACCCAGTCGAGGGCGCGCTCGCCCGTCACGTCCTCGAGCCACAGGTAGGGGTCCACCCGGCGAGGCTAGCGAGGCCTCCCCCACGCCGTGCGAGGGTGGGTGCGTGCGCATCGTCTCGCTGCTGCCCTCGACGACCGAGATCCTGTTCGGGCTCGGTGCCGGCGACGACGTCGTCGGCGTGACCTTCGAGTGCGACCACCCGCCGCAGGCGCGCTCGCGCCGGGTCGTGTCGACCTCGACGATGCCCGCCGGGCTCACGCCGGCCGAGATCGATGCCCACGTCGCCGCGGCGCTCGAGCGGGGCGAGGACCTCTACCGGCTCGACGCCGACGCCCTCGCCGACCTCGACGCCGACCTCGTGGTGACCCAGGACCTGTGCGCCGTCTGCGCGGTGGACGTCGCCACCGTCGACGACGCCCTCGCCCACCTCGGCTGCCGCGCCGACGTGCTGACGGTGGACCCGCACACGCTCGAGGAGGTGCTGGCCTCCGTCGAGGTCGTGGGGCGCGCCGTCGGTCGGTCCGCGCGGGCCGGGGCCTGGGTGGGGGCGCTGCGGGCGCGGGTGGAGGACGTACGCCGCCGCGTCGCCGCCCCGGTCGGCCCGCGGCCGCGGGTCGTCGTGCTCGAGTGGACCGACCCCCCGTTCGCGCCGGGCCACTGGATTCCCGAGATGGTCGAGCTCGCGGGCGGCTCGTGCGTGCTCGGCGCCGCCGGGACGGTCTCGCGGCGGGTGACGTGGGCGGACGTCGAGGCGGCCCGGCCCGACGTCGTGGTGGTCGCCCCGTGCGGCTTCGACCGCGCAGGCGCCCAGGAGCAGGCGGACGCGCTGGTGGCGGCGGGACGGCTGCCCGCCGACGTGCTCGTGCACGCCGTCGACGCGGACGCGCACTGGGCGCGGCCCGGCCCCCGCCTGGTCGACGGCGTCGAGGAGCTGGCCGACGTGCTCCTCGGGTGGCGTCAGGGCGCGGGCGCCTCGACGTCGTCCCAGGCGTAGTCCATCTGGCGCGCCGTCGCGACCGCGAGGTCGCGCGAGGAGGTCACGGCGACGAGCTCGAGGGCCAGGTCGAGACCGGCCGAGATGCCGGCGGAGGTCCACACGTCGCCGTCGCGCACCCACCGCGGGCCGGCGATCACGTCGAGGTCCGGGTGGCGCTCCCGCAGGAGCGGCACGTCCTCCCAGTGCGTCGTGACCCGACGCGTGCCGCGGCCGGCCAGCACCCCGGCCTCGGCCAGCACGAACGCGCCGGTGCACACCGATGCGAGCAGCGGCGTCGTCCCCGCCTGCGCGGCGAGCCACGCCAGCGTGGTGGCGTCGGCCTCGACGGCGTCGGTCACCCCGCCGGGCACCAGCAGCAGGTCGAGCGGCCCGGCGGCGTCCAGGGTGGCGTCGACGCCGAGCCGCAGACCCGGGCGCGAGCGGACCGCGCGGTCGGTCGCGGCGAGCAGCGACACGTCGTACGTCGCGTCCTCGCCCCGGCGGGCCGCGACCCGGGCGGCGGTGGTGAAGACCTCGTACGGCCCGCAGGCGTCGAGGACCTCGACGTCGTCGAAGAGCAGGATCCCGATGTGCACGACCCCGATCCTCGCCCCCGGGTCGTCGACGCGATGAGCAGCACGACGGCCAGACGTGCGCGATCCGCTGCCAGGCTCAGCCGGCCCAGAACCCCCGGCCGAACCCACCGAACCCGCCGGACCCGCCGCTGCCGCCCCACGGCGAGCGGGCCGCGCGGTCGCCGAGGTAGGACCCGACGACCGCGGCGCCCAGGTCGTCGAGCTCGGGCGCCACGACGCGGCCGCCGGCACGGCGTGCCAGCGCGTCGAGGAACCGCGCGAGGCCCGGGTCCTCACCCAAGCGGAAGAAGGTGGTCTGGGCCCCCATCCGCACCACGTTGTCGAGCTCGGTCACGGTGCGGGCCAGGGTGACCGGGTGCGGCGGGTACTCGAACCACACGTCCCCGCTGCCCTCCAGGTGCGCCGTCGGCTCGCCGTCGGTGACGACGAGCAGCACGGGCTGCATGCCGGGGTGGCGTCGGAAGTGGCGCTGGGCGAGCAGCAGCCCGTGGTGGAGGTTGGTGCCCTTCTGCCAGATCGCGTCCAACGCGGTGAGCTGCTCGATCTCGAGCACCTCGGCGTGGCGCCCGAAGCCGACGAGCTCGAGGCGGTCGCCGCGGAACCGGGTCGAGACGAGCTGGTGCAGCGCCAGCGCGGTGCGCTTCATCGGCACCCAGCGTCCGTCCATGGCCATGGAGAACGACGTGTCGACCAGCAGGGCGACGGCGGCCTGGGTGCGCTGCTCGGACTCGACGACCTCGACGTCGCCGATCTCCAGGCGTACGCCCCGGGTGCCCGCCGCGCGGTCGCCCGTCGCCACCTCACGCCGCACGGCGTTGAGCACCGTGCGGGGCAGGTCCCAGGGCTCCGTGTCGCCGAACGCCCACTCGCGCGTGCCCCCGGTGGCATCGGCCGAGCCGCCGCCGGCGCGCAGCTCGCGCGCGCCCTGGCGTCCGGAGAGCCGGTCGGCGGCGTCGCGCAGCAGGGCGCGGCCGAGCTGGCGCATGGCCTTCGGCGAGAGGCGCAGCTGGCCGTCGGATCCGCGCTGCAGGTAGCCCGAGGAGCGCAGCGCCCGCTCGATCTCGGCCAGCGTGCGCGCGTCGACGGCCGCCTCGTCGCCGAGCTGGCGGGCCAGGGCGTCCAGGTCGACGTCGTCGAGCCGCGCACCGGCGTAGGACTGCTGCAGCTGCTCGGCCAGCGCGTCGAGCTCGGCGACGTCCTGCAGCACCCCGGTGCCGTCGCCGAGGCCCAGGCCCTCCCCGCCGCCGAACTGCTCCGAGCCCGACCAGTCCTCGCCCGGGCGCAGGCCCTGGAGGTTGCCGTCCAGACGGGCGAGCTGCTCGTTCAGCGCGGGCGAGCCGAAGGCCTGCTGGGAGAGCTCCATCAGCTCGGCGCGCTGCTCGGGGCTCATCGAGGCGAGCATCCGCTGCGCCGCGGCCGCCCGCGCGGCGAGGGCGTCGACGAGCTCCTCGACGGACCCGGGCCGCTCGGGGAAGAAGTCGCCGTGGCGCTCCATGAACCGCTCGAAGTCCTCGGTGGTGTCGTCGCCGCGGGCGTGCTTCTCCAGCAGGTCGTTGAGGTCGGCCAGCATCGCGGCGACGGCGGCACGGTCCTCGTCGGTCGCGCCCTCCATCGCCTGCTTCATGCCGGCGAACCGCTGGTCGAGCAGCTCGCGGCCCAGGAGGTCCTTGATCTGCTCGAAGGTCTCGCGCGCCTCGCTCGAGGCCCACTCGTAGGACGAGAGCTCGCTGACGGCCGCGGCGGGCGAGGCGGGCAGGCCGTCGAGCTGCAGCTGGCGCAGCACGCGGTCGCCGTCGTCCATGTCGACGTCGCGGGCGAGCTGGCCGCGCTCGGCCAGGACGGCCTTCTCCAGCAGCTCGGCGACCTCCCGCAGGGTGCCGTCGAGGTCGTGGCTCTCGAGCAGGTCGCGGCGCCGCTCGGCGATGCGTCGCGCGAGGTCGTCGAGGCCACGGCGGTCGCTGTCGCCGCGGCGCAGGTACTCCCGCATCGCCCGCTCCGGGGAGTAGCCGGCCATCACGTCCTCGCCGATGGCGTCGAGCGCCTCGGCGAGGTCGACGGGCGGGGCCAGCGGATCCCCGCCCTCGTAGCGCTGGTACCGGGATCCGCGGGTCATCAGTCGATCCCGTAGGTCGTCAGCCCGGTCGCGGCGTCCTTGCCGACCTTCCGGGCGAGGAACAGTCCCTCGAGCGCGAGCTCGACCGCGGCCGCGCGGGTGCCGGGGGTCGTCGCGCCGACGCGGGCCGCGACCGCGTCGTACAGGTCGCCCTCGCCGCCCTGGTCGGGCGGCAGCGGCGGAAGGGCGTCGAGCAGCTCGGCGGCGCTGACCTGCTCGCCGGTGGTCACCGAGCCGCCCTCCTCGAGCGCCGTGACCAGCGGGGCCAGGTCGAGTCCGCGCAGGTGCGTGCGCACCGTCTCGGCGGTCGAGGTCCGCAGCAGGTGCTCCAGCACGGAGCGTTCGCGGCCCTCTTCGCCCGACTCGAACTCGACCTTGCCGCCGAGCACGTCCACCGCGGTCTCGAGGTCGACGACCCGGGCGACGGCCTCCGGCTCGCCCTGGCGGGTGGCCCGGTGCAGCGCGGCGGCCGCGATGGTCTCCGCGCCCGCGATCGCGAACCGCGCCGAGACGCCGGAGCGCTGGTCGACCGAGGAGGACTCGCGCAGCGCGCGGGTGAACCGGGCCAGCACCTCCAGCAGGTAGTCCGGCACCTCGGCCACGAGCTCGGCCTCCTGGCGAACGACGGCGATCTCGTCGGCCAGCTCGGTCGGGTAGTGCGTACGGATCTCCGCGCCGAAGCGGTCCTTGAGCGGCGTGATGATCCGCCCGCGGTTCGTGTAGTCCTCCGGGTTGGCCGAGGCGACGACCAGCACGTCGAGCTCGAGGCGCACGACGTAGCCGCGGACCTGGACGTCGCGCTCCTCCATCACGTTGAGCATGGCGACCTGGATCCGCTCGGCGAGGTCCGGGAGCTCGTTGATCGCCACGATGCCGCGGTGGCTGCGCGGGATGAGGCCGAAGTGGATGGTCTCCGGGTCGCCGAGCAGGCGGCCCTCGGCGACCTTCATCGGGTCGACGTCGCCGATCAGGTCGGCCACGGAGGTGTCGGGGGTCGCGAGCTTCTCGGCGTACCGCTCGCTGCGGTGGCGCCACGCCACCGGCAGGTCGTCGCCCAGCTCGGCGACCCGGCGCCGCGAGGCGGCGGTCACCGGTGCGAGCGGGTCCTCGCCGAGCTCGGAGCCGTCGATGACGGGCAGCCACTCGTCCAGCAGCCCGACCAGGGTGCGCAGCAGGCGGGTCTTGCCCTGCCCCCGCTCCCCCAGCAGCACCACGTCGTGGCCGGCGATGAGCGCGCGCTCGAGCTGGGGCAGCACGGTGTCGTCGAGCCCGTGCAGACCGGGCCACGGGTCCTCACCGGCGGCGAGGCGGGCGAGCAGGTTGGCGCGCAGCTCGGCCTTGACGGTGCGCGGGGTGTAGCCGGTGGCCCGCAGCTCCCCGAGGGTCGCGACGGCGGGAGGGTCGGTGCGGGGGGTCGTCACACACCCACGCTAGACCCGGGTGCAAGCACCCGGCGCATGGTCGGCGCGACGGTACGCCGGGGGCTCGCGACCCTGCGCGGCGCACGGCCCGTGGGCCCGCCGGCGCCGGGGATGGCGCAGGCCACGAGCGCCGCCAGCACCATCGCGACCGCGATGAGGGCGAACCCGATCACGTAGCCGCCCTCGGCCGGCAGCCCGCCGACGCCGACGTGCGCGGTCACGACGCCGGCCATCACGGCCGAGCCCACCGAGCCGCCGATGCTGCGGATGTTGGCGTTCATGCCGGAGGCCACGCCGGTCTGCGAGGCCGGCACCGAGGCGATCACGACGCCGGCCAGCGAGCCGAAGACCAGCCCGTTGCCGAGGCCCTGCAGCGTCGTCGCGGCGACGATCTGCCAGACCTGGTCGTGCCACACGGCGATCGATCCGAAGGCCACAGCGGTCATCAGGGTGCCCGCCACGACCACCACCCGGGCACCGAGCCGCTTGACCAGCGGCGCCGTGGCGAAGCCGATGACGAAGCTGGCGATCGCCGAGGGCAGCAGGATGTGGCCGGACTCGGCGATCGTGGCGCCGAAGCCGTAGCCGGCCGACGACGGCGTCTGGAGGAACTGCGGCAGGAACCCGAAGCTGGAGAACATCCCGAAGCCCACGAAGCCGCCGACGACGTTCGACGTCCACACGCCCCGCTGACGCATCATCCGCATGTCGATCATCGGCACGCGTGCGCGGTTCTCGACGACGACCCAGCCGACGGCCAGCAGACCGGCCGCGACCAGCAGGCCGAGCACCGGCAGCGAGGCCCAGCCCCACTCGTTGCCACGGCTGATGCCGAGCAGCAGCGCCACGAGCCAGCCGGCCAGCAGCACGGCGGGCAGCAGGGGCAGCCGGGTGCGCTCGGCGACGGGCGAGGACGGCACGAAGAACGCCGTGGCCACGGCCGCGAGGGCCGTGACGCCCATCGGCAGCCAGAACAGCCAGGCGTACCCGAGGCCGTCGACGATCGGGCCCGCCACGACGATGCCCACGGCGAAGCCGACCGAGCCGAGGGCCGCGATCACGCTGAGGGCGGTCGTGCGGCTGCGCTCGGGGAACTCGTCGCGGATGATGCCGAACGACAGCGGCAGCACGCCGCCGCCGGCGCCCTGCAGCACGCGGGCGAGGATCAGCACCCAGATGTCGGTGGCCAGCGCGGCGACGAGCGAGCCGATGGCCAGCGCGGCCATCGTGACGACGAGCATCTTCTGCTTGCCGACGACGTCGCCCACGCGCCCCAGCAGCGGGGTGCAGATCGAGGCGGAGAGCAGGTACGCCGTGAGCACCCACGTCGCGGTGGACATGTCGGTGTCCATCTCGACGGCGATGAGCCCGAGCACGGGCACGACCATCGACTGCAGGAGGGTGAACGCGGAGACCGCGATCGCCAGCACGGCGAAGGTGACGGCCCAGTGCCCCCGGGGGCTCCGACGGCTCCGTCGCTGCTGCTCCTCCACCGACACCCGTGCTCCTTCTCGCCGCCGGACAGTTGCGATCTGCAACCATCTCCGGCGCCCACCGTATTCCCTCGACGGTGAGCCGGCCACATCCGAGCGGGCATGACGCGCGTTACGGTGCCGACGTGCCCGACCCGCTCGCCCGTCGTCCCTGCCCCTGCGACCCGGCGCGCGCCTACGACGCGTGCTGCGGACCGCTGCACCGCGGTGCCGAGCCGGCTGCGACGGCGGAGCGGCTGATGCGCTCGCGCTACTCCGCCCACGTGGTCGGCGGCCGGGTCGGCGCCGACCACCTGTTCCGCACCTGGCACCCGCGCACCCGTCCGGACGACACCGCGCCCGACCCCACGGTGACCTGGACGGGTCTGGAGGTCCTCGACGTCGTCGACGGCGCCGCGACCGACGACGAGGGCGTCGTCGAGTTCCGCGCCCACCACGAGGGCGGCGCGCTGCACGAGCGCAGCGCGTTCGCCCGCCGGGCGGGCCGGTGGGTCTACGTCGACGGCGTGCTGGAGCCCTGAGGGTCCTCGACGTCGACCCAGCTGGACCCGGCCGGCGCCGTCGACGCCGTGCCGGCGCTGAGGGCCGCCACGCTCGCGACCAGGTCGGCGGTCCGTGCGGGCGCCACGGCGACCCGCAGCGTCACGGTCGCGGCGTACGTCGTGTCGAGCACCACGACGCCGCGCGAGCGCAGGTCGCTCTCCAGCCGTCCCGCGTCGGCGTGACCGACCTCCACGTCGAGCAGGTCGCGTCGCTCCCGGCGTCGCACCCCGACGGCGTCGAGGCCGGCGCGGGTCGCGTCGCCGTACGCCCGCACCAGGCCGCCCGCGCCGAGCAGCACGCCGCCGAACCACCGCGAGACGACCACGACGACGTCGGCGACCTCGCGCCCCCGCAGGACCTCGAGCATCGGCGCCCCCGCGGTGCCCGACGGCTCCCCGTCGTCGCTGGCGCGCTGCACCGAGGAGCCCGCGCCCCACGGCCCCAGCGCGAGGGCCGAGCAGTGGTGCCGGGCGTCGGGGTGCGTGCGCCGCAGCTCCTCGACGAGCGACCGGGCCGCCGCCTCGTCCTCGACCCGCCGCACCGTGGCGAGGAACCGCGAGCGGCGCACCTCTGTCTCGGCCCGGCCGTCGCGGGCCGGGACCAGGTAGGCGTCAGGGCTCACGCGGCGCCGAGCTCCCGGCCTGGTCGTCGGTCACCTTCTCGAAGCTGACGGTGACTTCCTCGAACCCCTTGTGGCGCTGGGCGCGGGCGTACGCGGTGTAGGCGCGCTTGTCGGCCTCGGTCAGGTCCACCGCGTCGGTGAACGGGGTCAGGAGCGCGCGGGGGTAGAGCCGGCGCGCGAGCACCACGTTGATCTCGATCGCCACGACGACCAGGATCGAGGCGGCGTAGATGAGGCCCATCAGCCCGAGCACCAGGCCGAACGTCTGGTTCATGGCCGAGGTGCGGGCCAGGACCGAGGTCACGTACGCCGCGCCGGCGTACTGCAGCAGGTGCCACGTGACCGCGGTGAAGAAGCCGCCGGGCATCGCCGCCCACAGGCTGTGGTCGCGGGCGGCCGAGAGCCGGAACAGCCAGCTCATCACCAGTCCGGTGGCGGCGATCGTCGCCAGGCTGACCAGCACGCGGGCGAGGCCCTCGGAGCGGCCGAGCAGGTCGGTGCTGTTGCCGATCACCGACAGGGTCGTGACGCCGAGCACCGCCAGTCCCGCGATCAGCAGCAGGACCAGGCTGCGGAAGCGCTGCAGGAACGGGTTGCCGCGCTTGTTGCGCGGCACCGCCCACGCCGTGTTCATCGCGTTCTGCAGCGCCTGGCCCAGGCCGGTGGCGCCGTAGAGCGCGGCGAGCGAACCGACGACGATGGCCGCGACCGAGCCCTGCAGGCCCTCCGGGCGGCCGAGCTGGTCGCCGATGATCGGGAACGTGCTGAGCGTCGAGCTGAGCACCGTGTCCCGCAGCTCGGGCTGGCCCTGCAGCACGAAGCCGAAGATCGAGGTCGCCAGCAGCAGCAGCGGGAAGATGCCGAGGAAGGCGTAGAACGAGATGATCACGCCCAGGTAGGGACCCTGGTCGTCGAAGTACTTGTAGACCACCGCCAGCGGCGCCCCCAGGACCGGGTGACGACGCTGGAAGCGGTCGATCCTCCCGGCCAGGCCCACGCCGTGACCCTAGGGCATGCGCCCGGACTCAGCCCCAGAGACCGACGACCTCGCCGCCGATGCGCACGACGAAGCCGGCCACGACGACCACGAAGAACACCCGCACGAACCCGGCGCCCCGCGCGACGGCGGTGCGGGCCCCCACGTAGCTGCCGAGGATGTTGGCCACCCCCATCAGCAGCCCGACCCCCCACAGCACGGCGCCCTGCGGCACGAACACGAGCAGCGCGGCGACGTTGGTCGCCCAGTTGGCCAGACGCGCGTTCGCGGAGGCGGTCAGGAAGTCGTAGCCCACCAGCCCGACGAGGGCGAGCACGAAGAAGGAGCCGGTGCCCGGGCCGAGCGCGCCGTCGTACGCCCCCACCACCAGGCCGACGCCGCCCGCGGCGACGAGGTGGCCGCGGCGCTGCCAGCGCAGGGCCGTCTCGGCGCCGAGGGTGGGCTTGGCGAGGACGTACGCCCCGACCCCGACGAGCACCACGAGGATGATCGGGGAGAACGCCTCCTTGGGGATGAGCGAGGCCAGGCTCGCCCCGCCCGCGGAGCCCAGGAACGCCGCGAGCATCAGCGGCACGAACGTGCCGGGATCGGGGCGCACGCGGCGGTAGTAGGTCGCCGCGCTGACGGTCACACCCAGCGCGGAGGCCAGCTTGTTGGTCGCCAGCACCTCCACCGGGGAGGCGAACGGCAGGGCGATCAGCAGGCTCGGCAGCTGCACCAGGCCGCCGCCGCCGACGACGGCGTCGACGTAGCCCGCGACCATCGCCGCGAGCACGAGCAGCGCCAGCACCTGCCAGGCGAGGTCACCCACCGTGGGCGTCGCGACCGGCCCCGCCGCGGGTGAACCCGTGGTCGAGGGCCCACACCACCGCCTGGCTGCGGCGGCCCACCTCCGCCTTGCGGTACGCGTGGCGCAGGTAGGTCTTCACGGAGTTCACGCTCAGGTGCAGCAGGGCGGCGATCTCCGCGTTGCTGTGCCCGGCGACGACCAGGGCCAGCACCTCGGACTCGCGCTCGGTCAGGCCCGCGCGCTGGCCGGGCCAGCGGCGTACCCGCCCCTCGGTCGCGCGCCGGGCGCGGGCCCGGCGCAGGTGCGGCCCGCCGTCCTGCGCCTCGGCGGCCAGCGCCACCAGCACGTCGACGAGCTCGGTCGCCGCCAGCGACTTCGGCACGCACGCCACCGCACCCCAGTCGAGGGCGCGCTCGCGCGCCGCCTCGCCCTCGGCCCAGGTGAAGACCACGACGGGCACGCTGGGCGGGGCGACCTCCTCGAGCGCGACCGCGTCGACGGACTGGGCGAAGGTGTCGAACAGGACGATGTCCGCCTCGTCGCCGACCCGCCGCCCGGCGGCGACCTCGACCACCCGGACGCGGTCGGCGAACGGCTCGAGCATGCGGGTCAGCCCCGCGACCACGATCTCGTGGTCGTTGGCCAGGGCGAGCCGCAGCGGCAGCGGACTCATGCGTCCCCGCTCACGCTCGAGCCAGGTGGGCGAGGAGGTCCTGGCGGGTGACGACGCCGACCGGCTTGCCGTCCTCGTGGACCAGCACGGCGTCGGCCGAGCCGAGCAGGGTCACGGCGTCCTCGGCGCGCGCCGAGGCGCCGATGGTAGGCAGCGGCGCCGACATGTGGTCCTCGACCCGGTCCGTGAGGCGCGCGGCGCCCGTGAAGAGCGCGTCCAGCAGGTCCCGCTCCGAGACCGCGCCGGCGACCTCGGCCGCCACGACGGGCGGCTCGGCGCGCACGACGGGCATCTGGCTGACGCCGTACTCCTGCAGGATGTGGACGGCCTCGGCGATCGTCTCGTTGGGGTGCGTGTGCACCAGGTCGGGCAGCCGCCCGGACTTGCCGTGCAGGACCTCGCCGACCGTGCGGCCCTCGCTGGGCGCGAGGAAGCCGTACTGCCCCAGCCACTCGTCGTTGAACACCTTCGTCAGGTACCCGCGGCCGGAGTCGGGCAGCAGCACGACGATGACGGCGTCGCGGCCCTCCTCGGTGCCCTCGAGCTCGGCGGCCAGCTGGGCCGCCGCGAACGCCGCCATCCCGGCGGAGCCGCCGACCAGCAGCGCCTCCTCGCGGGCGAGACGGCGGGTGAACGAGAACGAGTCGGCGTCCGAGACCTCGATGACGCGGTCCGCGACGGAGCGGTCGTAGGTGTCGGGCCAGAAGTCCTCCCCCACGCCCTCCACGAGGTACGGACGCCCGGTGCCGCCGGAGTACACCGAGCCCGACGGGTCGGCCCCGATCACCTTGACCGCGGGATTCTGCTCCTTCAGGTAGCGACCGACGCCACTGATCGTGCCGCCGGTGCCCATCCCGGTGACGAAGTGCGTGATCCGCCCCTCGGTCTGGGCCCAGATCTCGGGACCGGTGGTCTCGTAGTGCGAACGCGGGTTGTGGGGGTTGGCGTACTGGTTCGGCTTCCAGGCGCCCGGCTCGGCGGCGAGGCGGTCGGAGACGTTGTAGTACGAGTCCGGGTGCTCGGGCTCGACGGCCGTCGGGCACACCACGACCTCGGCGCCGTACGCCCGCAGGACGTTGCGCTTGTCCTCGCTGACCTTGTCGGGGCACACGAAGACGCACTTGTAGCCCTTGGCCTGGGCGACCATGGCCAGGCCCACGCCCGTGTTGCCGGAGGTCGGCTCGACGATCGTGCCGCCGGGCCGCAGCTCGCCCGAGGCCTCGGCGGCCTCGATCATGCGGGTCGCGATGCGGTCCTTCACGGAGCCGCCCGGGTTGAGGTACTCCACCTTGGCCAGCACCAGCGGACCGGCGCCCGGCGTGGCCGGCGGTCGGTCGAGCACGCGGGAGAGCTGCACGAGGGGGGTGTCGCCGACGAGGTCCAGCACGGAGGTCACGAACTGCATGGCGGCAATCTAGGCCATCGCCCGTGACGGGTCGCCTAGGATGCTCCCCCGTGGGGAGAGCAGCAGCAGCCAGGAAGCTCGCGGCGGCCGCTGCCTACGGAGGAGGCGGGCTCGGCGCGGTCGGCGCGGGCCTGTACGGACTCCTCCGGTTCGAGGCGACGCTGGCGCGCAGGACCATCGGGGAGCCCCGGGAGGACCCTCCCCCCGTCTCGACCGGGTGGTACGGCCGCAGCCGCCCCGGCCCGGCCGTCAGGATCGCACTGCTGGGCGACTCCCTGGCCGCCGGCTACGGCGTGGAACGGGCGCAGCAGACGCCCGGCGCCCTGCTCGCCGCCGCCGTCGCCGCCCACGCCGACCGCCGGGTCTACCTGCGCAACGTGGCCGTGGTCGGCGCGAAGTCCAGCGACCTGCCCCCGCAGGTGGACCTCGCGCTGCCGGTCGAGCCGGACGTCGCGGTGATCATCGTGGGCGGCAACGACGTCACCCACACCATGAAGCCGTCCGAGTCGGTGCAGCACCTCGCCGAGGCCGTGCGCCGCCTGCGCTCCATCGGTTGCGAGGTCGTCGTGGCCACCTGTCCCGACCTCGGCACGCTCAAGCCCATCCCGCCGCCGCTGAAGCAGATCGCCCGGTCGTGGTCGCGCCGACTGGCGGCCGGACAGACCATCGCCGCGGTCGAGGAGGACGGGCGCACGGTCTCGCTGGGCTCGGTGCTCGGCCCCGAGTTCGCGTCCGCGCCGGCCCTGCTGTTCGGGCCCGACCAGTTCCACCCCTCCGCGTCCGGCTACGAGCAGATGGCGGCCGTGATCGTGCCGTCCGTGCTGGCCGCCGTGGGCGAGGTGCCCGAGAGCGAGCGGCTGCCCGCCGCCTTCCGCGGCGAGCGGGTCCTGCCCATCGCGCAGGCGGCCATCGAGGCCGTCCGCACGCCCGGCACGGAGCTCGGGGGCACCGAGGTCGCGGGCAACCGGCGCGGCGTGCGCGGACGGTGGGTGGAGCTGCGCCACCGACGCCGGCGCGAGGAGACCGACCGCAGCGGGCCCGAGGGCGAGGACGACGACGAGACCGTCGCCGAGGGCGCGACCACGGGCTGAAGCCGGCCCACGACGAGCGACGGCGCCGCTCCCCGAGGGGAGCGGCGCCGTCGTCCTGTCCGAGACGTGCGTGCGGGCGCGGCCCGCCCGCGGTCAGTCCTGGCTGAAGATGGCCAGCAGACGGAGCAGGTTCGTGTAGATCCACACGAGGCTGACCGTCATGGCGAAGGCCGCACGCCACGACTCGCGCTCGTCGATGCCGTTCGCGATCCCCTGCTCGACGAAGTCGAAGTCGAGGATCAGCATGAAGACACCGAGCACGAGACCGACGACCGCCGTGATCATGCCCAGCGCGCCGAAGCCGAACAGCCCCGTGTTGACGCCGAACATGCTGAGGACCAGCGAGATCAGGCCGAGGCCGACCATGCCGAACATCGCGGAGACCACGAAGATCCGGAACTTGTCGCCGACGCGGATGTTGAGGATCTTGTACGCCGCCAGCGTGCCCGCGAAGGCCGCGAAGGTGCCGAACACGGCACCCGTGACGACACCGCCGCCGAACTGGACGTCGAACAGCTTGCTCAGCGCTCCGAGGGCGACACCCTCGACCGCAGCGAAGCCCAGCACGAGGGCCGGGCTGATCACGCGCTTGAACGAGTTGACCAGCGACAGGACGAAGGCGAGGCCGGCGCCGAGCATCGCGACGAGCGCGATGGTGCCGAGCGCCCCCGTGTCACGGGCGATCTCGCTCTCGCTGGGCGTGAGGATCCACGTCGCCAGGGCGACGAGGATGACCGTGCCGATCGAGAAGGCGCCCTTCTGGACCACCGAGTCGATCGTCATCCGGGCCGCGGGCGGCGTCGGACCGGTCGCGCGGCTCATGTCCCACGTCGACGGGTCCCCGAAGCCGGCGCCCTGCTGGTTGCCGTAGGGGTTGCCGTAGGCCTGGTTGCCGGCGTACGTCTGCTGGTTGCCGTAGCCGTTCGACCCGTTGAACTCGGCCGAACGCCTGAACACCGGGTTGTTGCTCTGCATGCGAGTCACTCCTCGACGAGATGTTCGCCGCTTGCGGCGGCGGAGTCCGTGGATGGGAAATCGTACGGGCTCTCGACCTACCCAACGCGCGCCGGGCCCCGTTCGTTCCCGTCGCGGCGCTGCAGACCCGCAGATCAGCCCGCGCGCGAGCTGCGTCGGACGGTCAGGTAGCCCAGCAGGACGAAGACGAGCGTGAGCCCGCCCAGCACCGCGAGGTCGAGCACGAACTGGTCGGCGGCCGACGTGTAGAGCACGTCGCGCTCCCCGCTCTCCAGCAGCGTGCCGTCGCCGGTCTCCTGGGCCCGGTTGAGGTCGACCGAGGACGCGGCCGCCGCGTACCCCCAGCGCGCCGGGGCCAGCCACGACAGCTGCTCGAGCACCGCGCGCCCGTTGACCGCGATGATCGCGCCCGAGAACACCAGCTGGGTCATCACCACGCCGATCACCGCGGGCATGCCCTGCTCCGAGCTCGAGAGCAGACCGGACAGGGCGAGACCGAGGATCGCGACGGAGGCGCAGGTCGCGCCGACCGCGAGCGCGATCTCGAACCAGCCGAGCCCGAAGACGCCGCCGTCGTCCGGGCCGTCGAGGCCGACCGTGCCCACGAAGGCGACCACCACGCCCTGGAAGAAGCAGAGCACGCCGTAGACGGACACCTTGCTGACGAGGTACGTGCCCGGCGAGAGCCCCACCGCGTACTCGCGTTGGAAGACCGCCTTCTCGTTGACCAGCGCCCAGATCGTCATCACCGCCCCGATCAGGGCGGAGGCGACGATCAGCACCGTCAACCGCTGCGTCACCTCGCTGGGGTCGTAGCGCTGCGAGTTCTCGTCGAGCGTCGAGCTCAGCCCGAAGCCCGCGTCGCCGACCGCGAGCCGGCTCAGCGCCCCGATCAGCGGTGGCGTGAGCAGCAGCATCGCCAGCAGCATCTTGTCGGAGGCGACCACCGCCAGCGTGCGCTTGACCAGCGTCGCGAACTGCAGGCCGAACGACTGGCGCGGCGGCGACGGCAGCGGGGCGTTCGCGAGCACGGGCTGGGCGCCCGTGTGGGTGCGCCCCGGAGGCGGCGGCGGGATGCGGCGCCACAGGTCGGGGTCGTCGAGGAGGTCGAAGACCTGCGGGTAGTCGGTGCACCCGAAGTGGCGCAGCACGCCGCTCGGAGGACCGAAGTAGGCCACCCGACCGCCCGGCGCCAGCACGAGCACGTTGTCGCACACGTCGAGGGCCAGCACCGAGTGGGTCACCACGACCACCACGCGACCCTCGTCGGCGAGGCCGCGCAGCTGGTGCATGACGTCGCGGTCGAGGCCCGGGTCGAGGCCCGAGGTGGGCTCGTCCAGGAAGAGCAGGGGCGGGGCGGTCAGCAGCTCGGTCGCGATCGAGACGCGCTTCTTCTGCCCGCCGGACAGCTGCGTGCCGATCCGGTTGTCGACCTGGCGCTGCAGCTGCATCTGCGCCACGACCTGGTTGACGCGCTGGTCGCGCTCCGCCTTGGTCGTGTCGGGGGGCAGGCGCAGGCGCGCGGCGTACGACAGGCCCTGGCGCACCGTCAGCTGCGGGTGCTGGATGTCCTGCTGCGGCACCAGGCCGATCTGGTGGCGCAGCTGGTCGTAGTGCGTGTAGAGGTCGTGGCCCTGCCAGATCACGTTGCCGTAGGTCGCCGGCTTCGTGCCGGTCAGCGCGCCGAGCGTCGTCGACTTGCCGGAGCCCGACGGGCCGATCACGGCGGTCAGCGACGCGGGCCCGAGCTCGAGCGAGAGCCCGTCGATGAGCCGGCGGCCGCCCTTGACGACGGTGGTCAGGTTCTCCACGACGAGGGTCAGGTCGGAGCGCGTGTTGCGGGCGACCAGCTGGTCGCCGGTCCACGTGAACGTCCCGTTGCCCAGGATCACCTCGTCGCCGGGGCGCAGGGGCACGGCGCCCTGCAGCCGCTGGCCGTTGACGAACGTGCCGTTGAAGCTGCCCAGGTCACGCAGCACGACCGTCGGGCCCAGCTCGATGGCCGCGTGGCGCCGCGACATCAGCGGGTCGTCGATGACGACGTCGCACGCCTGGTTGCGGCCCAGGACGATCGTCTGGCCCATCCGCAGGTTGCCGGGCAGCAGCGGCTGTCCGTGGCCCATCTGGCCGGGCGGCGTCTGGTGGGCCGACATCGGGCCGGCGGGGCCACCCGCCATGGTGGGTTCGTAGCCGAGCGGAGCCGGCCCCGGCTGCGGGGGTCCCGCCGGGGGGCGGCCGGGGCCGGCGACGGGCGGGCCCGTCGGCGGGCCGGCCGGGCGCGGTGGGCCGGTGGGTGGGCCGGCGGGAGGGCCGGTGGGTGGGCTGGTGGGCGGGCCGGCGGGCGCACCCCGGTACGCCGGGGGCGGCGGAGGCGCCGCAGGGGACGGAGGGCCGCCGGCCGGCGAGCCGGCCGTGGCGCCCACCTCGAGCTGCATCGCGACGCCGCGGTTGCCGCCGACCATCACCTGCAGCGACTGGCCGGGGGCCAGCGGCAGGGTGCCGACCCGCTGACCGTCGACGAGCGTGCCGTTCGTGCTGCCGAGGTCGGCGAGCCACCACGCGCCGGCGTCGAAGTAGATCTCGGCGTGGCGTCGGGAGACGTCCCCGTGCGAGAGGGCGAAGGTCGACGCCTGGTCGCGGCCGATCGTCACGGTGGTGCCCGGCCCGAAGGACTGCGACCGACCGCCGATCCCCAGCCGCAGCGTCGGTCCCTGCTGGTCCGGACCCGTCACGAGATCAGTCCCCTCTGATCGCCGGAAGCACCCTGGTCTCAGGGGCCGATGTCGGACGCAACCGTAGACCACACGGCGGCGCCCGCGGCCGACCACCTCGCGACGGTCTCGACGATCTCGGTGGCGGCCGGTCCCCCCGACTCGCGGGTCACGTGCAGGCCGGGCACCGACCAGCCCTCCTCGTGCAGCTCGCCGTGGGAGGGCCGCAGCGCGAGGTCGGCCTCGACGAGCATGCCGCGGTCGAGCAGCGAGTCGCCGGCCGCCGCCACCCGCTCGGCGCCGACCCGGCGTGCGACCTCCGCGACCGCGGCCTCCTTCGTCACCCCCGGGGGGATCAGGTACACCTTGCGTCCCTGCACCGACACCTGCCAGCCGCCCCACGCGGCGACGCCGGCGACCTCGTCGTACCAGCCCTGCGGCGTGAGCGCCGGGTCCACGACCGCGTAGAAGAAGACCCCCTCGGCGTCGCGCACCTTGAGCACCCAGGGATGGCGCCACAGGCCCTCCGCCGCACGCCGCACGTCGGCGTACGACTCCCCCGCGCGCATCCGCACCACCGTCTCGGCCGCCCAGTCGCCGCACGGCTCGCCGTCGACGAGCAGCACGGCGCCGTTGGTGGTCACCGCGTGCTCGACGCGTACGCCCGCCAGCTGGATGCGCTCGTACTGGGCGCGGGTGCGCGTCGTGGTCGGCACGAAGGCGACGTGGTCGGCCAGCGGTCGCAGCGCCGCGAGCGCGGCCGGGTCGGCGAAGCTGGTCGGCTGGCCGTCGTACACCTCGACGAGCACCGGTTCGGCGACGGGACGGCCCAGCTGCAGCGCGCCGGCCGAGTAGATCAGCGTGCGGTCGAGGTCGGAGGCGAAGAGCGTGGTCACGAACCGTCCTGCTCGGTCGGGCGGATGATCCCCACACAGCTGTAGGGGAGGTCGGGCACCTCGACGACGGGCACGCCGCGGTCGGCGGCGAGCAGCCGCACGTGTCGCAGGTCGGCCTCGCGCCCGGGGCGGACGACGACGCGCCACGGCACCCGGCGCAGCAGCACGCGCGTGGTCTCGCCGACGCCGGGCTTGACGAGGTTGACGCTGGGCAGGCCGTGGTCGGCCTGCAGCTTCTCGGCGGCCGCCCAGCCGGACCAGGTCGGCGTGCGGTCCGCCGCCTGCAGCCGCGCGGCCTCGGCGACCCCGGCGGACTCGACGTCGGCGAACGTCGACTCGACGGCGTCGAGGTACGCCACCGAGACGTCCTCGGCGGCCAGCTCCGCGTAGAACTTGGCGCCGTGGAAGTCGTCGGGACCCACCAGCTCGGCGTTGAGCACGGTGCGCGAGACCAGGCCCGAGACCGTGCTGTTGAGGCAGGCCGACGGGATCAGGAAGTCGTCGCGGGTGCCGAACAGCTCGACGCACTCCCCCGGGTCGGCGAGGACCGCGAGGTCCGGGGCGAACCCCTCCTCCCCGAGCCGCAGCACGTCGTTCGCGTCGGCGACGGCCGCCGCCAGCTCGCGGGCGATGGCGCCCTTGCCGGTCCAGCCGTCGACGACCAGCACCCGCCGGGGGTCGTAGCGGTCGGCGATCCAGCGCAGCGCGGTGAGGTCGAGACCGCGGTCGCGCACGATGCTGACCGCGTGGTGCGGCCAGTCCCAGCCGTGCCGCCGGGCCCACCGGCGCATCAGGATCCCGATCGGGGTGCCCGCGCGGGCGAGCGAGACGAGCACCAGGTCGTCGCGGCCCCGCACCCGCCGGCTCAGCTCGCTGACCGTCACGACGGCGGCACCGACCCGGTCGGCCACGCCGGCGAGCTGCTCGGCGTACAGGTCGCGGTAGGCGTCGTCGGGCCGGTACTCGGTCGGCAGGGACTCCGCGTAGTGGGCCGCTCCCGACTGGATGGCCCGCTCGCGTTCCTCCCGGCCGCCCTCGAGAGCGACGTGCGAGAGGTCCTGGAGCAGCCAGCCCACCTCGTCCGCGGCGTAGGACCCGAACTCGGGCCCGTGCAGCGGGCCGGGGCCGGGGGTGACGACCGGCAGGACGACGGGCAGCACGACCGGGGCGTGGGGCGCCAGCGCGGCCAGCAGGCCGTCGTGGCCCCGGGTGGCGGCGGTGGCGGCGGGTCGGTCGAGCACGACGACCACGGCGGCCCAGGGCCGGGCAGCGACGTTGTAGGCGAACCGGTCGGCCTCGCCGTAGCCGTCCGCGTCGCGGTCGTGCGCCACGAACCGCACGCCGGAGCGCACCGCGTAGCCCTCGACGTCGCGCACCTGCACGGGGCTGCGGGTGGTGGTCGAGAAGTACGCCCCCACCCCCGCCCGTCGCAGCGCGTCGGCCACGAGCAGCGGTGCGTACATCAGCTCCTCCGTGCCGAGCACCAGCACCTCGCCGTCGGCGGGGACCCCCCGCTCGGCGAGCGCGTCGCGCACGTCGGTCGCCACCCGGGCGGCCGCAGCGGAGGCCGCGACGTCGTCCTCGGGACCGAAGCCGTGGCGCGCCGACTCGCGCACGCCGACCGGCCAGGCGTCACCCGGGTCGGGGACGGGCACGCCGGCGACCGCGGTCGGCGTGCCCCGCGTCGCCGTGCCCAGGGTCAGCGGCTCCGGTGCGGCGATCTGCGGCAGCTCCTCGGGCAGCTCGACGCTGCCCGAGGCCAGCGCCACGACGTCGATGCTCACGCCGAGCTCGGCGGCGACCGCGGCGATCTGCTCGCGGTCCTCGGCCCGCCGGGCGTCGACGAGCGCCGCCACGACGTACGCCTCGCGGGGCGCCACCGCGTGCAGCGCCCGGATCGTCGCGAGAGCCGTGCGCCCGGTGGTCAGCTCGTCGTCCACGAGGACCGCCGGGCCACCGGAGCGCAGCAACGCGGCGTCAGCCGGCACGACGAGGTGCCGGGTCGCGTGGGAGTGCGACTCGTCGAACTCGAGGTGCGACGTCGCGCCCCGCACCCGACGCCGCGTCGAGTGCAACGACGGCAGCCGCAGCGCGCGGGCGACGAGGTGTCCGAGGGCGGTGGCCGTCTCCGCGTACCCCAGCACCAGGCCCTCGCCGGCGCCGACCCGGGCCGACAGCGCGACCACCGTCTCGTCGAGGGCGGCCAGGTCGGCCCCGGCTCCTGCGGCAAGCAGGGCCCGCGGGGCCTCGAGCAGGTCGGGGTCGAGACGCCCGAGGCGCGCGGCGGTCTCGAGCCCCAGCAGGGCGCCGGCCGCCCGCACGAGGCGGGGGTCGGTGGGCACGTGCTTGGCCAGCACGGTGGAGACCAGCAGGTGCGGGCGCCGGGGGTTGATCCGCAGGGCCATACCGACCAGCGAGGGCAGCGGGACCGGACCGCCGCCGTCGAGGACGCGGACCCCGAGGTGCTCCGCGACCCAGGTGCCGTCCCAGCCCGCGCCGGCGTCGGTGGCGCTCACAGGCGCACGCTCGCCTCGAGCAGGTCCACGAAGGAGACGTCCTCGGCGGCGACCCCGAACGCGCGGGCCCGCAGGAGGGTCGCCCGCGCCCAGGCGGTGTGCGGAGCCGCCTCGTTCATCTTGTTGCCGTAGCGCGAGGCCGCCACTCCCCCGCCCCGCTGCGCCCGAGCGATGTCCAGGGCGTCGGCGTGGTCCTCCTGGGTCACGACGCTCAGCGCGTGCACGGCAGCCACGTGGGTGGGGTGGATGACCGTCTTGCCGGTCAGGCCGTTGGCCTGGTCGAGGGCGATCTCCCGGATCAGACCGTCCAGCCCGCGGCTGATCAGGCTGCGCCGCAGGACGCGCTCGGCGCGGGCGGTGAACGGGGTCTCGCGCAGCTGCGGCTTGAACATCCGCTCGCCGTTGTCGAAGTGCTCCCACACCGGGCCCGTGACGACGTGGCCGGTGCCGTCGCGCCGACCCAGGACGTTGACGATGTCGCCGATCACGGACGCCAGCGGCGCGACGTCGTACGCCGTCACGTCGGGCGGTCGCCGCAGCCCCAGCATGGACGACAGGTCGGTCGCGCCGATCCGCACCGCGAGGACCTCGGCGGGGTGCCGCGCGAGGAGCTCCCGGGCGCCGAGCAGGGTCTCCAGACGGGTCTCGAGGGCGAACACCTCGGGCGACTCGATGACCGGCATCACCCACAGCCGACCGCCGGTGCGCCGGGAGGCGTCCGCCACCGCGTCGAGGTAGGCCGAGGAGGCGGCGGTGAACTTCGGCACCACCACGCCGTCCAGCTGGTCCGCCAGCGGCCCGAGGGCGTCGACGAGGCGCGCCACCTGCTCGGGGCGTCGCACGCGCACGAAGACGAGCGGGTGCGGCTGGCCGGACTCGAACAGGATCCCGAGCTGGTGCGCGAGGTTCTTCTCGGCGAAGTCGACGTCGACGTCGGCGATCGCGTCCTCCAGGCACAGCACGGAGCAGACGACCCCGCGCCCCGCGGCCTTGACCAGGTCGCGCTCGATGGTCGGCCGGGTGCCCGGCGTGTAGAGCGTCGCACCGAGCGCGACCGCGAGCAGCTCGCGGTCGCTGGTGCGGTCGAACTCCTCGGGCTGCTGGCTGAAGAGCCGCTCCCTCAGGTCCGCGTCGAGGTGGGCGAAGTGCCGCACGACGACCTCCTTCCCTCCCCGCTCCGCGGTCCCCCCGCGGCGCGTGGGAAGGATACGACCCGAGCCACAACCCGAGGCGCCGCAGAACCAGCGTTCACCTGGGGTTCGGGCGCCGTCCTCCTGGCTAGGCTGGCGGGCATGGTGATCTCGTTGCAGAAGGGTCAGACGGTCTCCCTCGAGAAGAGCGGGGGCGGCAGCCTGACGGTCGTGCGGATGGGGCTGGGCTGGGACGCGGTGACCCGGCGCGGCCTGTTCCGCTCGAAGCAGGCCGAGATCGACCTCGACGCCACGGCGGTGCTCTACGACGGGCGCGGCGGCGTGGTCGACCAGGTGTGGTTCCAGCAGCTGCGCAGCAAGGACGGGTCGGTCGTCCACACGGGCGACAACCGCACCGGCGCGGGTGACGGTGACGACGAGTCCATCCGCGTCGACCTGGCCGCGCTGCCGGCGCAGGTCACGACCATGGTCTTCGTGGTCAACTCCTTCACCGGCCAGGACTTCTCGCAGATCGAGAACGCGTTCTGCCGCCTGGTCGACGAGACCACCGGCGAGGAGCTGGCGCGCTACGACCTCTCCGCGTCGGGCACGCACACCGCCCAGGTGATGGCCAAGGTGACCCGGATGACGTCGGGCTGGTCGATGACGGCCATCGGTGCCGTGGCCCACGGCCGCACCTTCCGCGACCTGCTGCCCGCGATCGCGCCCCACGTCTGAGGCGGCCGGGCCCGCGCCCCGGATCGTCGCCTCAGCGACGCTGGGAGGCCCGGAAGTCGGCGACCAGCGCGTCGACGCCGGCGTGCAGCCGGTCCATCCGCGTGACCAGCTGCCAGTAGTCCGGGTGTGGTGCGTCGAGCAGGCCCTCCAGGGCCACGAGCTCGTGCGCGAGCGCGTCCAGCCGCCCGCCCCACGGCTGCGGCGAGCCCCGTCGTAGGAGCAACCTGGTGTCGCGCAGCGCGAACCGGGCGCGCTCGAAGAGCTGCTGCGGGTCGCTCTTGACCTGGCGGAGCCGTTCGAGGCGGTGGCGGGGCGCGTCGACGAGGTCCGAGGCGGCCTTCACGGCGTCCTCGACGTTGGTGAGCTCGGTCAGCGCGGCGGTCGTCTCCCCGTCGGCGTGCAGCCGACGCAGCCGGTCCAGCGACTCGCGGGCCGTGGCGACGTGGGCATCCAGCTCGTCCTCGGCGTCCGCCAGGTCCTTCCAGCTGGCGAAGGAGAACTCGCGGCGCAGGCCCGACATGAACTCGCCGGTCCGCTCCGCGCGCGTCGAGACCGCGTCGATGCGGGTGCCGAGCGACGGGATCCGGGTGGCGAGGGTCGCCAGCCGCTGCGGGACCTCCGTCGCCAGGGTCCGCGCCTGGCCGGCGAGCCGCTCGACGACCCCGGCGGGCTCCTCGACGGCGTCGGGACCCAGGCGGTCGGCGATCTCGACCAGCTTGCGCACCGCGACGCGGGCACGAGCCAGCGACGCGTCGGCCTCCGGCACGTCGACGCCGGCGTCGTGCATCGCGTGCCAGGCCTGCTCCGCGGCCGCCACCGCGGCCTGCGCGGCGGCCACCCTCCGCTCGACGGTGGCCCGGACCTCCGCGAGCCTGCCGAGCTCGGCGCCGTAGGAGTCGACGAACCGCTCCATCTCGTCGGCGAGCCCGCGCAGCGGGGCCGTGCCCTGCTCGAACGCCGTGGTGGCGGCGTGGACGCGGTAGGGGTCCAGCTCCTCGACGGGGTCGTGCTGGTCGAGGAGCGCGAGGTAGTCCCCGACGGCGGCGTGGGCGCGGTCGTCGAGCCGCTTCCACCCCGGCACCACGCCGGTCGAGCGGGCACGGTCCGGCAGCATCGCCGCGTAGGAGGCCACCGTGCCCCCGACGTCGCGCTGCAGCTGGTCGACGCGGAAGAACTGCTCCTGCAGCAGGCCCCGCGCCTCCTGTGCGCGCTCGAGCGCGCTCGGTCCCCCGCCGCGACGTCGGCGATCCGGCCACGACGAGCTCATCGGTGCCCGCTCCCCGGGCTCCGGCGGATCGTGCTCAGCTCGCGTTCACCCCGAAGTCCTGGACGATGCCCAGCAGGCCCGAGGCGTAGCCCTGGCCGACCGCGCGGAACTTCCAGTCGCCGTCGCGCAGGTAGAGCTCGCCGAAGACCATGGCGGTCTCCGTGCTGGCGTCCTCGGTCAGGTCGAAGCGCGCCACCTCGCTGCTGCGCACCGCGTCGACGACGCGGATGAACGCGTTCGTCACCTGCCCGAAGTTCTGGCCACGCGTGTCGGCGTCGTGGATCGAGACCGGGAACACGATGCGCTGCACGTCGGCGGGCACCTGGGTCAGGTCCACCTCGATGCTCTCGTCGTCGCCGTCGCCCTCGCCCGTCAGGTTGTCCCCGGTGTGCGTCACCGAGCCGTCGGGCGAGGTCAGGTTGTTGTAGAAGACGAAGTGCTGGTCGCTCAGCACCTTGCCGCTCGCCCCCAGCAGCAGGGCCGAGGCGTCGAGGTCGAAGTCCGCGCCCGTGGTGCTGCGGACGTCCCAGCCGAGGCCGATGCTCAGCTTCGTCAGCGGCGCCCCGGCCGCCTTCGCGAGCGAGACGTTGCCGCCCTTCTGGAGCGTGATCCCCATCGTCCTCGTGCCTCCTGCTTCGTCCTGGTCGCGTCGCGTCCGAGCCTAGTCGGGACGACGAAGGCGGCGGGCACGACCTTCCCGCACCGACCTAGCGTCCGCCGTAGGCGATGCCGGCGCGCTCGAGGCGGTCGCGTCCGCCGTCGAGCGCCGTCAGCACCCACACGCCGTCCGGCGTCACCGTCACGGTGTGCTCGAAGTGCGCGGCCGTCGAGCCGTCGCGCGTCACGACGGTCCAGTCGTCGTCCAGCGTGTCGTTGGCCTGGTCCCCGAGCACGACCATCGGCTCGATGGCGATCGCGAGACCCTCCGTGATGCGCAGCCCCTTGCCGGGCCGTCCCAGGTTGGGCACGTCCGGCGGCTGGTGCATCGCCGTGCCGATGCCGTGACCGGTGAAGTCCTCGACGATCCCGTACGCACCGGCCCCGCGCACGTGCGACTCCACCGCGTGCGAGACGTCGCCGATCCGACCGCCCAGGCGGGCGGCCCCGATGCCCGCCCACAGGGCGTCCTCGGTGACCCGCAGCAGCTCGGCGACCTCCCGGCGTACCTCTCCCAGCGTCACCGTGACGGCCGCGTCGCCGTGGTAGCCGTCGACGATCGCGCCGCAGTCGATCGAGACGACGTCGCCCTCGCCCAGCACCCGCGGACCGGGGATCCCGTGCACGACCTCGTCGTTCACCGAGATGCAGGTCGAGGCCGGGAAGCCCTGGTAGCCCAGGAACGACGGCGTCGCGCCGTCGGCGCGGATCAGCTCCTCCGCGACCGCGTCCAGCGCGGCCGTCGTCATCCCCGGGCGCACCGTGTCGCTCAGCGCAGCGAGCGTGCGTCCGACGACCAGACCGGCCCGACGCATCGCGTCGAGCTGGCCCGGCGTCTTGAGCTCGACACCACGTCGCAGCAGTGCCACGGGTCGACCGTCAGGCGCTGACGCCGTCGAGCGCGGCGGCGATGCGCTGCCCGACCTCGCCGACCTCGCCGACACCGTCGACGCTGACCAGCAGCCCGCGCTCGGCGTAGACCTCGATCAGGGGCGCCGTCTGCTCGGCGTAGACCTCCTGGCGGTGACGGATCACCTCTTCGGTGTCGTCGCTGCGTCCGTCGGTCTGCGCACGACGCACCAGGCGTGCCACGAGCTCGTCCTGGTCGGCGGTCAGCACCAGCACGCGGTCCAGCGACTCGCCCAGCCCGGCGAGGATGTCGTCCAGCTCGTCGACCTGCGCGAGCGTGCGCGGGTAGCCGTCCAGGAGGAACCCGTCGGCCGCGTCGGCCTGCCCGAGCCGGTCGCGCACCATGTTGTTGGTGACCGAGTCGGGGACGTAGTCGCCCGCGTCCATGTACGACTTCGCCTCGAGACCCAGGGGCGTGCCCTGGGAGACGTTGGCGCGGAAGATGTCGCCGGTCGAGATCGCGGGGATGCCGTAGCGCGTGCCGATCGCCGTGGCCTGCGTGCCCTTGCCGGCCCCGGGGGGACCCATGATGAGAAGTCGCATCAGCGGAGGAATCCTTCGTAGTTGCGCTGCTGGAGCTGCGACTCGACCTGCTTCACCGTGTCGAGAGCGACGCCGACCATGATGAGGATCGACGTGCCGCCGAACGGGAAGTTCTGGCTCGCCCCGATGAGGGCGAACGCGATGAGCGGCACGAGGGAGATCAGACCGAGGTAGAGAGCACCCGGCAGCGTGATGCGGGACAGGACGTAGGACAGGTAGTCCTCGGTCGGCTTCCCGGCCCGGATCCCGGGGATGAAGCCGCCGTACTTCTTCATGTTGTCCGCCACCTCCTTCGGGTTGAAGGTGATGGAGACGTAGAAGTACGTGAAGAAGATGATGAGGGCGAAGTAGGTCGCCATGTACAGCGGGTGGTCACCCTGCACGAAGTGCTCGTTGATCCACGCCACCCAGCCCGCGTCCGACGTCGCGTTGAACTGCGCCGCCATCGCCGGCAGGTACAGCAGCGAGCTGGCGAAGATGACGGGGATGATGCCGGCCTGGTTGACCTTGAGCGGGATGTAGGTGGAGCTGCCGCCGAACATCCGCCGGCCGACCATGCGGCGGGCGTACTGCACCGGGATGCGGCGCTGGGCCTGCTCGATGAAGATGACGCCCGCGACCAGCGCGAGACCCACCACCATCACGATGGCGAAGGTGCCCCAGCCCTGGGTGGTGCGCACGTTCCACAGCGCGCCCGGGAAGGTCGCGACGACCTGGCAGAAGATGAGGATCGACATGCCGTTACCGATGCCGCGGTCGGTGATGAGCTCGCCGAGCCACATGATGACCGCGGTGCCGGCCGTCATCGTGACGACCATGACCAGGAAGGTGAGGCGGCTGTCCTCGTTGTGCAGCAGGGGCACGTCACAGCCCTGGAGCAGCTGACGGCTGCGGGCCAGGGCGACGATGCCCGTCGCCTGGAGCACGGCGAGCGCGAGGGTGAGGTAGCGCGTGTACTGCGTGATCTTCGCCTGGCCGGACTGGCCCTCCTTCTTGAGGGCCTCCAGCCGCGGGATCACGACCACCAGCAGCTGCAGGATGATGCTCGCGGTGATGTACGGCATGATCCCGAGCGCGAAGATCGTGAGCTGCAGCAGCGCCCCGCCGGAGAAGAGGTTGATCAGGGAGTAGAGACCCTGGCCCTCGATCTGGCTGATGCAGGACTGCACGTTGTCGACGTGGACGCCCGGGGCCGGGACCTGCGAGCCCGCGCGGAACAGCACGACGACGAACATCACGAACAGCAGCTTGCGCCGCAGATCCGGAGTCCGGAAAGCGTTGGCGAAGGCGCCCAGCACGAGATCCTCTTTCTTCTGCGGCACACGGCCCTGCGAGCCCTCTGTCCGAGAGCCGGGCCAGAGCCTAACAGCGGGTTCGTTGCAGTCAGGTTGGTGGGACGACGAAAGGGTGGTGCCGTGCCCCAGGGGCTCGGCACCACCCTCGCGTCAGTGGCGTACGGTCACGCGCCGGCGACGGCGATGCTGCCGCCGGCCGCCTCGATCTTCTCCTTGGCGGAGGCCGAGAACGCGTTCGCGGTCACCTGGACCGCGACCGAGATCTCGCCCGTGCCGAGGACCTTGACCGGCTCGTTCTTGCGCACGGCGCCCTTGGCGACGAGGTCGGCCACGGTGACCGTGCCGCCCTCGGGGAAGAGCGCGCCCAGGCGGTCCAGGTTCACGACCTGGAACTCGACCTTGAACGGGTTCCGGAAGCCCTTGAGCTTCGGGAGGCGCATGTGGATCGGCATCTGCCCACCCTCGAACGCCACCGGAACCTGGTAGCGAGCCTTCGTACCCTTGGTACCGCGGCCCGCGGTCTTGCCCTTCGACGCCTCACCGCGACCGACACGGGTCTTCGCGGTCTTGGCGCCCTTGGCCGGACGCAGGTTGTGGATCTTGAGCGTCATGTCAGTCGACCTCCTCGACGGTCACGAGGTGACGGACGGTGTTGACCATGCCGCGGATCTCGGGACGGTCGTCCTTGACGACGACGTCACCGATCCGCTTCAGGCCCAGCGAACGAAGGGTGTCGCGCTGGTTCTGCTTCTGGCCGATGCCCGACTTCTTCTGCTCCACCTTGAGGCGCGCCATCACTGCGTCACCCCAGCGGTGGCCGGCGCCTCGGCGCGGGCCTTGAGCAGCGCCGCCGGGGCGACGTCCTCGACCGGCAGGCCGCGGCGAGCCGCCACGGCGTCCGGCTCCTCGAGCAGACGCAGGGCCTCGACCGTCGCGTGCACGATGTTGATCTGGTTGGACGAGCCGAGCGACTTGCTCAGGACGTCGTGGATGCCGGCGCACTCGAGAACGGCGCGCACCGGGCCACCGGCGATGACACCGGTACCGGGGGCCGCCGGGCGCAGGAAGACGACGCCAGCCGCCTTCTCGCCCTGGACCGGGTGCGGGATGGTGCCCTGGATGCGGGGGACGCGGAAGAAGGCCTTCTTCGCCTCCTCGACGCCCTTCGCGATCGCCGCGGGCACCTCCTTGGCCTTGCCGTAGCCGACACCGACCATGCCGTCGCCGTCACCGACCACGACGAGGGCCGTGAAGCTGAAGCGACGACCACCCTTCACGACCTTGGCGACACGGTTGATCGCGACGACTCGCTCGATGTAGGCGGTCTTGTCGGCGCCGCCACCACGGCGATCGTCGCGGCCGCGACGGTCTCCGCCCTGGCGCTCGCCGCCGGCGCGTCCGCGCTGGGGTCCGCTCATGAGACTTTCCTCTTCTCTCTCTGGCTTGTCTTCGCGATCAGAAGGTCAGGCCACCCTCGCGGGCACCGTCCGCGAGGGCCGCGACGCGACCGTGGTACTTGTTGCCGGCGCGGTCGAAGACGACCGCGTCGACACCGTTCGACTTGGCGCGCTCGGCGACGAGCTCGCCGACCCGCTTCGCCTTGGCCGTCTTGTCGCCCTCGAGGGAGCGCAGCTCCGCCTCGAGCGAGGACGCCGAGACGAGGGTCTTGCCGACCACGTCGTCCACGACCTGCACGGTGATGTGCTTCGCGCTGCGGGTGACGACCAGCCGCGGACGCTCCGCCGTGCCGGCGACGCGCTTGCGACCCCGGACCTGGCGGCGCAGACGGGACTTGACCCGCGCGGCGGTGTGCTTGTTGTGCTTCAGCGAGATGGCCATCGTCACTTACCAGCCTTTCCGACCTTGCGGCGGACCTGCTCGCCGGCGTAACGGACACCCTTGCCCTTGTAGGGCTCGGGCTTGCGGAGCTTGCGGATCTTCGCGGCGGTCTCACCGACCAGCTGCTTGTCGATCCCCTGCACGCCCAGCTTCGTGGGGCCCTCGACCGTGAACGTGATGCCCTCGGGGGCGTCGAACGTGATCGAGTGGCTGTAGCCGAGCTGGAACTCGAGCTGCGTCGGGCCCTTGCTGAGCACGCGGTAGCCGACGCCGACGATCTCGAGCTTCTTCTCGTAGCCGTCGGTCACGCCGGTCACCATGTTGGCGACCAGGGTCCGGGTCAGGCCGTGGAGCGAGCGGCTCTCACGCTCGTCGTCCGGACGCTTGACCTCCAGGACACCGTCCGACTTCTCGACGGTGATCGGGGCGGCCACGTTGTGGGTCAGGGTGCCCTTGGGGCCCTTGACCGTCACCAGCTGGGCGTCGATCGCGACGTCCACACCCGACGGTACCGTGATGGGGAGCTTGCCAATGCGCGACATGCTTCGTCTCTCCTCTCTCGGTCTCTCGTCACCAGACGTAGGCGAGGACTTCCCCACCCACGCCCTTCTGGTTCGCCTGGCGGTCGGTCAGCAGGCCCTGGCTCGTCGAGATGATCGCGACGCCCAGGCCGCCGAGGACGCGCGGCAGGTTGGTGTGCTTGGCGTAGACCCGCAGGCCCGGCTTGCTGATCCGGCGGACGCCGGCGATCGAACGCTCGCGGTTGCGGCCGTACTTCAGCGTGACCGTGAGGGTCTTGCCGACGGCGGGCTCGCCCGTCTTCGGGTCGACGTTGTCCGCGACCTCGAAGGAGGTCACGTAGCCCTCCTGCTTGAGGATCTCGGCCAGGCCCGCCTTGATCTTGCTGTACGGCATCTCCACGGAGTCGTGGTACGCCTGGTTGGCGTTGCGCAGACGCGTGAGCATGTCTGCGATCGGGTCAGTCATCGTCATGGCCACAAGGCCTTTCTCCACCGTGGTTTCGCACCGCGTGCGCGGGGCGACCTACAGCGACTCGTGCTTGAACAGAGGTGGGAGCGAGTGGTGCGCCGGAGGCGCAGGTCACCAGCTGGACTTGGTCACGCCGGGCAGCTCGCCCCGGTGCGCCATCTCGCGCAGGCAGATCCGGCACAGGCCGAACTTCCGGTAGACGGCCTTGGGCCGGCCGCAGCGCTGGCAGCGCGTGTAGCCGCGGACCGCGAACTTGGGCTTGCGGGCGGCCTTGACCTTCAGCGACGTCTTCGCCATGTCAGTTCTCCTTGAAGGGGAAGCCGAGCTGCTTCAGCAGCGCGCGACCCTGCTCGTCGTTCGTCGCGGTCGTGACGACCGTGATGTCCATGCCGCGCGAGCGGTCGACCTTGTCCTGGTCGATCTCGTGGAACATGACCTGCTCGGTCAGACCGAAGGTGTAGTTGCCCCGGCCGTCGAACTGCTTCGGCGAGAGGCCGCGGAAGTCGCGGATGCGCGGGAGCGCGAGCGACAGCAGACGGTCCAGGAACTCCCACATCCGGTCGCCGCGCAGCGTGACGTGCGCGCCGATCGGCATGCCCTCGCGCAGCTTGAACTGCGCGATGGACTTGCGGGCCTTCGTGACCTGCGGCTTCTGGCCGGTGATCGCGGTGAGGTCGCGGATCGCGCCCTCGATCAGCTTCGAGTCGCGAGCGGCCTCGCCGACACCCATGTTGACCACGATCTTGGTCAGGCCGGGCACCTGCATGACGTTGGCGATCTCGAACTCGCTCTTGAGCGCGGGGAGGATCTCCTCGCGGTAGCGCGCCTTCAGGCGCGGCTTCGGAACCTCAACGGTGGTCTCGGTCATCTCAGATCTCCTCGCCGGTCGTGCGCGAGACGCGGACGCTGCGCTGCGCGGCGTACTCCGAGCCGTCGGCCCGGCGCTTCGTCACCTCGACGCGCTTGAAGCCCACGCGGGTCACGCCGTCACCGTCGACCAGCATCACGTTCGAGACGTGGATCGGGGCCTCGGTCGTGATGATGCCGCCGGTGGCGTCGCCGCCCTGCGGCGCGGCCTTGGTGTGCTTCTTGACGCGGTTGACACCCTCGACGATCACGCGCTCCTCCTCGCGGAGGACGCGGATGACCTTGCCCTGGGCACCCTTGTCCTTGCCGGCGATCACCTTGACGGTGTCGCCCTTCTTGATCTTCAGCTTCGCCATGGTTCAGAGCACCTCCGGCGCCAGCGAGATGATCTTCATGAACTTCTTCTCGCGCAGCTCGCGGCCCACGGGGCCGAAGATGCGCGTGCCACGGGGCTCGCCGTCGTTCTTGAGGATCACCGCTGCGTTCTCGTCGAAGCGGATGTACGAGCCGTCCGGGCGGCGGCGCTCCTTGACGGTGCGCACGACGACGGCCTTGACGACGTCACCCTTCTTGACGTTGCCGCCGGGGATCGCGTCCTTGACGGTGGCGACGATGACGTCGCCGATTCCGGCGTAGCGCCGACCCGAGCCGCCGAGCACACGGATGCAGAGGATCTCCTTGGCACCCGTGTTGTCGGCGACCTTGAGTCGCGACTCCTGCTGGATCATCTTCTCTCCTGGTTGTCGTGCCGGTTCTCCCGCTCACGCGGAGAGGGAGCCTGGCCGAACTGGTGGGGTTCTGGTTTCGCCGGGAGGCGAGAGGTCACTTGGCCTTCTCGAGGATCTCCACGACGCGCCAGCGCTTGGTGGCGGACAGCGGGCGGGTCTCCATGATGAGGACCCGGTCGCCGGTGCCGCACGCGTTGGGCTCGTCGTGAGCCTTGAGCTTGCTCGTGCGACGCAGGACCTTGCCGTAGAGGGCGTGCTTCACACGGTCCTCGACGGCGACCACGACGGTCTTGTCCATCTTGTCGCTGACGACGATGCCCTCGCGCACCTTGCGAGCGCCACGCGCGGGCGCGGTGTTCTCGGTCTCGGTGCTCATGCGGCGCCGTCCTTCGTGATCTCGTCGTTGTCCGGAGCCGTGCGGATCCCGAGCTCACGCTCGCGCAGCACGGTGTAGATCCGGGCGATGTCCTTCTTGACCGTCCGCAGACGGCTGTTGTTCTCGAGCTGGCCGGTCGCCGCCTGGAAGCGGAGGTTGAACAGCTCCTCCTTCGCCTCACGCAGCTTCTCGGTGAGCTCGCTGCCGTTGAGCTCCTCGAGCTCGTAGGCCTTGCTGACCTTCGCCATCAGAATTCACCTGCCTCGCGGGTCACGAAGCGGCACTTCATCGGGAGCTTGTGCATCGCGCGACGCATGGCCTCGCGAGCGACCTCCTCAGAAACACCGGAGAGCTCGAACATGACACGGCCGGCCTTCACGTTGGCGACCCACCACTCGGGCGAGCCCTTGCCGGAACCCATGCGGGTCTCGGCCGGCTTCTTGGTGAGCGGGCGGTCGGGGTAGATGTTGATCCACACCTTGCCGCCACGCTTGATGTGACGGGTCATCGCGATACGCGCCGACTCGATCTGGCGGTTGGTCACGTAGTGACCCTCGACCGCCTGGATACCGAAGTCGCCGAAGTTCAGCGACGTCCCGCCCTTGGCAACACCCCGACGCTTCGGGTGGTGCTGCTTGCGGTGCTTGACACGACGGGGCATCAGCATGGGATTCAGCCCTCCGTAGCTGCCGGCGCGGCAGCGGTCTCGGCGGGAGCCGAGGCCGGAGCCTCGGTGCCCTCGGCGGCGGCGTTGTCGCGGCCCGAGCGCGTCGGACGGTCGCCGCGCGAGCCACGGCCCGGACGGTCCCCACCACGCGACGGACGGCCGCCACGGCCGGGCGCACCGGCACGGGCCGCAGCCTGCGCCTCACGCTCGGCGCGGGTGCCCGCGACCTCGCCCTTGTAGATCCAGACCTTCACGCCGATGCGGCCGAAGGTCGTGCGCGCCTCGTAGAAGCCGTAGTCGATGTCGGCCCGCAGCGTGTGCAGCGGGACGCGACCCTCGCGGTAGAACTCGGTGCGCGACATCTCGGCGCCGTTGAGGCGGCCGGAGCACTGGATCCGGATGCCCTTGGCACCGGAACGCATCGAGGTCTGGATGGCCTTCTTCATCGCGCGACGGAACTGCACGCGACCGCTGAGCTGCTCGGCGACGCCCTGGGCGACCAGCTGCGCGTCGATCTCGGGGTTCTTGACCTCGAGGATGTTCAGCTGCACCTGCTTGCCCGTGAGCTTCTCGAGCTCGCCGCGGATGCGGTCGGCCTCGGCGCCACGGCGGCCGATGACGATGCCCGGACGCGCGGTGTGGATGTCCACGCGGACGCGGTCGCGGGTGCGCTCGATCTCGACCTTGGAGATGCCGGCGCGCTCCATGCCCTTGCTGAGCAGCTTGCGGATCGCGACGTCCTCGCCGACGTACGACTTGTAGAGCTTGTCGGCGTACCAACGGCTCCGGTGGTCGGTCGAGACGCCGAGGCGGAAGCCGTTCGGGTTGATCTTCTGACCCATCAGGCAGACCGTCCCTTCTTCTTCGTGCCGGCCACCGCGTCAGCGGGCTGAACGGCGAGGGTGATGTGGCTCGTGCGCTTGTTGATGCGCGTGGCCCGACCCTGGGCACGCGGACGCCAACGCTTCATCGTCGGACCCTCGTCGACGAGGGCGACCGAGATGACCAGGTCGGCGGCCTTGAGGCCCTCCGTGGTCTCGGCGTTCGCGACGGCCGAGGCCAGGACCTTGGCCACGGTCTCCGAGGCGGCCTGGGGCGCGAAGGCCAGGACGGCCTGCGCCTCGGCGACCGGGAGGCCACGGACCAGGTCGACGACCCGGCGCGCCTTCAGCGG
Source organism: Nocardioides imazamoxiresistens (assembly GCF_032378595.1). Taxonomy (NCBI): domain Bacteria; kingdom Bacillati; phylum Actinomycetota; class Actinomycetes; order Propionibacteriales; family Nocardioidaceae; genus Nocardioides; species Nocardioides imazamoxiresistens. The sequence goes on along the minus strand of NZ_JAVYII010000006.1, from coordinate 170,668 downwards.
CGTGATGCGGACGAAACGGGCGCTGGCGAAGGCACCCGGCTGGTCGCCGAGGATCGTGTCCCGGCGGGCGCTGGTGCGCCGACGCTCGGTGGTGCTCATCGACGACGCCCCTTCCGGTCTTCCTTGACGTGCCCGCGGTAGGTGCGGGTCGGGGCGAACTCGCCCAGCTTGTGGCCGACCATCGAGTCGGTCACGAACACAGGGACGTGCTTGCGCCCGTCGTGCACGGCGATCGTGTGACCGATCATGTCCGGCACGATCATCGAGCGGCGCGACCACGTCTTGATGACGTTGTGGGTGCCCTTCTCGTTCTCGACGTCCACCTTCTTCTGAAGGTGGTCGTCGACGAAGGGGCCCTTCTTCAGGCTGCGAGGCATCTCGTTACTTCCCTATCGACTTGTCCGCGCTCAGCGCTTCTTGCCGGACTTGCGGCGACGGATGATCTGGGCGTCGCTGGCCTTGCGCTTGCGCGTGCGGCCCTCGGGCTTGCCCCAGGGCGAGACCGGGTGGCGACCACCGGAGGTCTTGCCCTCACCACCACCGTGCGGGTGGTCGACCGGGTTCATGACGACACCACGGACGGTCGGGCGCTTGCCCTTCCAGCGCATGCGGCCGGCCTTGCCCCAGTTGATGTTCGACTGCTCGGCGTTGCCGACCTCGCCGACCGTGGCGCGGCAGCGCACGTCGACGAAGCGCATCTCGCCGGAGGGCAGGCGCAGCGTGGCGCGCGAACCCTCCTTGGCGACGAGCTGGGCCGAGTTGCCGGCCGAGCGCGCGATCTTCGCACCGCCGCCGGGGCGGAGCTCGATGCAGTGGATCGTCGTGCCGACGGGGATGTTGCGCAGGGGCAGGTTGTTGCCGGTCTTGATGTCCGAGTTCGGACCCGACTCGACGACGATGCCCTGCGTGAGGCCCTTGGGCGCCACGATGTAGCGCTTCTCGCCGTCCAGGTAGTGGAGCAGCGCGATGCGCGCGGTGCGGTTGGGGTCGTACTCGATGTGAGCGACCTTCGCCGGCACGCCGTCCTTGTCGTAGCGACGGAAGTCGATGATGCGGTACGCACGCTTGTGACCGCCGCCCTGGTGCCGGGTGGTGATCCGGCCCTGGTTGTTGCGGCCGCCCTTCTTGGGCAGCGGGCGCGTCAGCGACTTCTCCGGCGTGGTGCGGGTGACCTCGACGAAGTCGGCGACCGAGGCGCCACGACGACCGGGCGTGGTCGGCTTGTACTTACGGATAGCCATAGTCAGTCCTTGTCTCGGGAGGGTCCGGTCAGGAGACCGGGCCTCCGAAGATGTCGATGGAGTCACCCTCGGCGAGGCTCACGATCGCGCGCTTGGTGCTCTTGCGCTTGCCGATGCCGTACCGCGTGCGACGCGTCTTGCCCGGGCGGTTCAGGGTGTTGACCGAGGTCACCTTCACGCCGAAGACCTTCTGGACCGCGATCTTGATCTCGGTCTTGTTCGCGTCCGGGTGCACGAGGAACGTGTACTTGTTCGCGTCGAGCAGGCCGTAGCTCTTCTCGGAGACGACCGGCGCGAGCAGGATGTCGCGCGGGTCCTTGTTCAGGGCGCTCACTTCGACTCCTCCTTGGTGCCGGCCGTGCGGGCGACGAACAGGTCGTACGCCTCGGCCGTGAAGACGACGTCGTCGGAGACGATGACGTCGTAGGTGTTGAGCTGGTCCTCCGCCACGATGTGCACGGCGGGCAGGTTGCGCAGGGACAGCCACGTGGTGGTGTCCTCGCGGCCGACGACGACGAGGATCCGGCGACGGTCGGAGAGCGACGCGAGCGCGGCCTTGGCGGCCTTGGTCGACGGCGCGTCGCCGGTGACGAGGCTCTCCACGACGTGGATGCGGCCGTTGGCGGCCCGGTCCGAGAGGGCACCGCGCAGGGCGGCGGCCTTCATCTTCTTGGGCGTGCGCTGGTCGTAGCTGCGCGGCGTCGGGCCGTGGACCGTGCCACCGCCGACGAACTGCGGCGCGCGGGTCGAGCCCTGGCGGGCGCGGCCGGTGCCCTTCTGCTTGTAGGGCTTGCGACCACCGCCGCGCACCTCCGCGCGCGTCTTGGTCGAGTGCGTCCCCTGGCGGGCCGCGGCCTGCTGGGCCACGACGACCTGGTGGATCAGCGGGACGTTGACCTCGACGCCGAACACCTCGGCGGGGAAGTCGACGGCGACCTTCTTGACGTCGCTCACTTGCTGGCCTCCTTCTTGGCGGCCGAGCGGAGCACGACGACGCTGCCCTTGGGGCCGGGGACGGCACCCTTGAGGAGGACGAGGCCCTTCTCGGCGTCCACGGCGTGGACCGTGACGTTCTGCGTGGTGACGGTGGCGCCACCCATGCGACCGGCCATCCGCGTGCCCTTGAAGACACGACCCGGCGTGGCGCAGGCGCCGATGGAGCCGGGCTTGCGGTGGTTGCGGTGCGCACCGTGCGAAGCGCCCACGCCGGAGAAGCCGTGACGCTTCATGGTTCCGGCGAAGCCCTTGCCCTTGCTGGTGCCCGTCACGTCGATCTCGTCGCCCGCGGCGAAGACGTCGGCCACGGCGAGCTCCTGGCCCGGCGTGTAGGTGCCGGCGTCGGCCGTGCGGATCTCGACGACGTGGCGGCGCGGCGTCACGCCGGCCTTCGCGAACTGGCCGGCCTGCGGCTTCGTGACCTTGCGGGCCTCGATCTCGCCGAATCCGACCTGGATCGCGTTGTAGCCGTCGACGTCCGGGGTGCGGACGCCCGCGACGACGTTGGTCGCGGCGGCGATCACGGTCACGGGGACGATGCGGTTGTTCTCGTCCCAGGTCTGGGTCATGCCGAGCTTCGTGCCCAGCAGGCCCTTGACGTTGCGTTCGATGGTCATGGCTCTGTTGTCTCCGTCCTGCCCGAACTCAGAGCTTGATCTCGATGTCGACACCGGCAGGCAGGTCGAGCCGCATGAGCGAGTCCACCGTCTTCGGGGTCGGGTCGATGATGTCGATGAGACGCTTGTGGGTACGCATCTCGAAGTGCTCGCGGCTGTCCTTGTACTTGTGGGGCGAGCGGATGACGCAGTAGACGTTCTTCTCCGTCGGCAGCGGCACAGGGCCGGCGACCTTCGCGCCCGTACGGGTGACCGTGTCCACGATCTTGCGCGCCGAGGTGTCGATGACCTCGTGGTCGTAGGCCTTGAGCCTGATGCGGATCTTCTGTCCCGCCATAGGTCTCTCTCGTCCTTCTCGTTCGTACCCGTGGCCGGGCACCGCGTGCTGTCGTCTCACGACGCCGCCCCGGGTGGGGCCTCGCCGCCGGCTGCTCCGACCTCCGCCACCTCCGACCCACGCGGTCGGGCGTGTCGCGGACTCCGGACGCATCTCTGCGCGGAGCGCGACAGGACCGGGGTCCTGCGGTGACGTTGTTCGGTACCCGACCGGTTCGTCGGGATGGATCGGGCCTCCTGCGCGGCGGGGAACCAGCCACGACCACTGCACGCAGACCGGGCCGAGACGGCCCGGAGGGAGACGCGATTCAGAGATCAAGGTGGTGCCACGCCCCGGCGACCCGCCGGAGCAACCTGGACATCTTGGCAGACGTGCACCGGCGACGCCAAATCGGGTCCGGCCACGTTCCGGGCCCCGCCCCTAGTAGGGTGCGGGCGACCGCTGGGAGCCGGCCCCGACCGCTCCCCCACCGAGTGACGGGGGCTCGATGTCGCGTTCCGCGCCCGACGTGCCGCCCGCGCCGGGCGCAGCAGTGGGCCCCACCCGAGCACCCTCACCGTACGCCCGCGAGCTCGCGGCCCTCACGGGGCTCACGCCCGAGGCGGCGGAGCACGCGGGCGCGCTGCACGAACGGCGGCTCCTCCACCACCAGCCGGGGCCCGTCCCGTTGCGCCCCCTCGCGCTCGGGGACGTCCTCGACATCGCCTTCGCCGTCCTGCGGCGCAACCCGGTCGCCACCCTCGGCGCGGCGCTGGTCGTGAGCGCCGCGGCCGTCCTGGTCCCCGTCCTCGTCGCCCTGCTCGGCGGCTGGGGAACGGACGCGCTGACCTCCTCGGCCCCCGACGCCGCGTTGGCGCAGCTGATGGAGTCGGGCGTGGTCCTGGTCGGCAACGCGGCGCTCGGGGCCGTGGGCGGCACGCTGCTCGGCGGTCTGCTCGCCCACGTCGTGCACGCGGCCGCCGTCGGGCAGCTGATCACGCTCGACGAGGCCTGGCGACGCACCCGCGGCCGGCGCTGGGCCATGCTGGGGGCCGCCGTCGTCCTGGGACTGGCCGTGCTGGTCGGGCTCGGGGCCTACGTCGCGCTGTTCTGGGCCGTGACGCTCGGCGGCTCGGTCGGTCTCACCCTGCTGTTCGGACTGGTCACCGTGCCGCTCGTCGTCGCCCTGCTCGTCTGGGCCTCGGTGCGCGTGGGCCTGCTGACGGTGACCGTGGTGGCCCTCGAGCGCCTCGGCGTCGCTCGGGCGCTGGCCCGGTCGGCCCGGCTGACCCGACGCAGCTTCTGGCGCCTGTTCGGCATCCTCGCGCTGACCAGCCTCGGCGCCACCGTCGCGACGTACCTGCTGGCCGTCCCGCTGGTGGTCGTGGCCGAGGTCGCCCCGTCGGTGGCCGGCGGGGTCGGCACCTACCTCGCCGCAGGGGCGTACGCGCTCGCCACCGTGGTGCCCTCCGCCATCGCGACCGCCTACGTCACCTGCGTCGGCGCGGTGCTCTACCTCGACCTGCGCATGCGCACGGAAGGCTACGACGTGGCGCTGCGCTCGGGCCTGGACGCGGCCGGGGCTGCGCGGTGAGGGCCGAACCGCCGCTCGAGCCCACCCCGGGCGAGGCGCGCGAGCTGCTGCGCGAGGAGCTCGACCACCCGGCGTACACCGAGAGCGACCTCCTCGAGCGCATCCGCTCGTGGCTCGCCGACCTCTTCGAGGCGGGCGCCGAGCCCGCCTCGCAGGCCTCCCAGCTTCAGACGGTCCTCTCGATGGTCGCGCTCGTGCTCGGCGTCGTAGCGATCCTGTGGCTGCTGACGCGCCTGCGTCGCGACGGGTCGCCGGCTGCGGGCCGTCGCACGCTCTTCGGCGAGGAGGTCGTCCCGGCCGTCGAGCTGCGCCGTCGCGCGGAGCAGGCGCTGGCCGAGGGCCGCCACGAGGCGGCCGTGGTCGACGGCTACCGCGCGCTCGCCCTGCGCCAGATCGAGGGCGACCAGATCGACGACCTGCCGGGCAGCACCGCGCGCGAGGTCGCGGTCCAGCTCGCCGAGGCGTACGGCGACCGCGCGCGCGACCTGCACGGCGTCGCCCAGCTGTTCGACGCGGTGCTCTACGGCCACCGCGGCGCCAGCCGGGAGCAGGCCGAGCAGGTCCTGCGGCTCGACGACGGCCTGCCGGGCGGGGTGCGGCGATGACGGCCACCGACGTCACGACCACCACCGACGTCCCCGACCGCACCGACGGTCGGCCCGCGCGGCCCCGTCGTCGGCTCGTCGTGGTCGCGACGCTCGGGCTCGCCGTGGTCGTCCTGCTGGTCGGGGCGCTCCTCCTCACTCCCGCCGAGGGCGGCCAGGGCCGCCTCGATCCCGACGACGCGACCCCCGAGGGCGGTCGGGCCCTGGCGCGCGTGCTGGCCGACCAGGGCGTCGAGGTGGTCGTGGCCCGCGACGCCGCGGCGCTGGACGCCGCCGACGTGGACGAGGGCACCGTCGTGCTCGTCAGCGGCGTGGACGCTCTCGGCCCCGACGGCGCCCGGGGCCTGCGGCGAGCGGGCGCCGCCCGGGTGCTGGTGGACGCTGCGCGCCTCGGCGCCGGCGACCTCTTCGGCGTCGACGACGGCGGCGTCAGCTTCCCCGACGGCCCCGTCGCGGCGGGCTGCTCCGCCGGCCCCGGCGCGGACCTCGCCGGGCTGGAGGTCGAGATCGACTCCGGCCGCGGGTTCCGGCGGGTCGACGGGTGCTTCGGGACCGAGGCCGGTGACCTGCTGGCCGTCGACGGCGACGTCGTGCTGCTGGGCATGTCCGACGCCCTCACCAACGGCCAGGTGCTGCGGGCGGACAACGCCGCGGTGGCGCTGCGGCTGCTGGGCGCCGAGGACCGCCTCGTCTGGTACGTCCCCGACGCCGCCGACCTCCAGGGCACCGACGACCAGGTCGGGCTCGAGGCGTTCCTGCCGCCCTGGCTCGGCCCCACGGTCGCGCTGACGGTCGTCGTGCTGCTCGCGACCGCCTGGTGGCGCGGGCGCCGCTTCGGCCCCCTGGCCGTCGAGCCGATGCCCGTGGTCGTCCGGGCCACCGAGACCACGGCGAGCCGGGGACGGCTCTACCACCGCAGCCACGACCGCGCCCACGCGGCGCACGCGCTGCGCGAGGCCACCCGGGCCCGCGTGGCCTCCCACCTCGCCCACCCGCGGGGCACGCCGACGCACGTGCTCGTCGGCGAGGTCGCCGCGCGCACCGGGTGGCCCGCCGCGACCGTCGGTGCCCTGATCGACCCCCAGTACCGCGTTCCGGCCGACGACGCCGGCCTGATGGCCTTCGCCCAGCAGCTCACCGACCTGGAGAGAGAGGTTCGCCGCAGATGAGCGAGACCCCCGACCACCCGTCCGTCCCGACGAGCGGTCCCGCCGTGCCCGCCGGTGGTCCCGCAGCGCCGGCAGGCGCTCGCGGGGATGCCGACGTGCGCGGCCGGCTCGACGCCGTGCGCCGCGAGGTGGCCAAGACCGTCGTCGGGCAGGACGCCGCCGTGTCCGGGTTGATCGTGGCGCTGCTGTGCGGCGGGCACGTGCTGATGGAGGGCGTGCCGGGCGTCGCCAAGACCCTGCTCGTGCGCACGCTGGCCGGCGCGCTCGACGTCGACACGCGCCGGGTGCAGTTCACCCCCGACCTGATGCCCGGCGACATCACCGGCTCCATGGTGATCGACAGCTCGGGCGGCGAGCTCGTCTTCCGCGAGGGCCCGGTCTTCACGAACCTCCTCCTCGCCGACGAGATCAACCGGACGCCCCCGAAGACGCAGTCGGCGCTGCTGGAGGCCATGGAGGAGGGACAGGTCTCGGTCGACGGCGTCTCGCGCCGGCTGCCGACCCCGTTCCTGGTGGCGGCCACCCAGAACCCGGTGGAGTACGAGGGCACCTACCCGCTCCCGGAGGCGCAGCTCGACCGCTTCCTGCTCAAGGTGGTCCTGCCCGTGCCCGACCGCGGCGCCGAGGTCGAGGTGCTGCGACGTCACGCCGGGGGCTTCGACCCGCGCGACGTGGCCGGCGCCGGGGTGCGGGCCGCGGCCGGACCGGACGACGTCGTCGCGGCGCAGGCTGCCGTGCGTACCGTCGCGGTGGCCGAGGAGGTCCTGGGCTACGTCGTCGACATCGCCCGCGCGACGCGCCAGTCCCCCTCGCTCGAGCTGGGTGTCAGCCCCCGCGGCGCCACCGCGCTCCTGCGCACCGCGCGCGCGTGGGCGTGGCTCCAGGGCCGCGACTTCGTGACCCCCGACGACGTGAAGGCGCTGGCCCACGCGACCCTGGCGCACCGCCTCGCCCTGCGGCCGGAGGCCGAGCTCGAGGGCGTCCAGGTCGGCCAGGTCCTCGCGACCGCGATCGGGTCGGTCCCGGTGCCCCGGTGACCCTCACCGGCCGCGTCCCCCTCCTCCTCGCCGTCGGCGTGGTGCCGCTCGTGCTGCGCCCGGGGCTCGACACCCTGTGGGCGTGGGTGGCGGTGGTGGCGGCGCTCGTGGTCGTCGACGTGGTCCTCGCTCCCCCGCCGGCCTCGCTGGAGGTCGCTCGCACCGCGACCGCGGGCGTACGCCTCGGCCAGGCCACCAGCACGCTGCTCGTCGTGCGGGCCGGCCGCCGCAGGGTCCGGGGCGCGCTGCGCGACGCCTGGCAGCCCAGCGCCGGCGCCGACGGCAACCGCCACGCGCTCGACCTGCCCGCCGGCGGGCGGGTCCGGCTGCGCACGGCCCTGCACCCGGTACGCCGGGGGGACCTGCGCGCGGTGGGCGTCACGGTGCGTACGCGCGGGCCGCTCGGCCTCGGGCTGCGCCAGCAGACCCGCACCGTCGACGGTCACGTGCGGGTCCTCCCGCCCTTCACCTCGCGCAAGCACCTGCCCAGCCGCCTGGCCCGGCTGCGCGAGCTCGACGGGCGCTCGGCGCTGCGGGTGCGTGGTCAGGGCACGGAGTTCGACTCCCTGCGCGAGTACGTGCGCGGCGACGACGTCCGCTCCATCGACTGGCGCGCCAGCTCGCGCACCCGCAAGGTGGTCGTGCGGACGTGGCAGCCCGAGCGGGACCGCCGGATCGTGATCGTCCTCGACACCTCGCGCACCTCTGCGGGCCGCGTCGCCGGCGTCCCCCGGCTCGACGCCGCGATGGACGCGGCGCTGCTGCTCGCCGCGCTGGCGGCCCGGGCGGGCGACCGGGTCGACTTCCTCGCCGGCGACCGCGTCGTGCGGCGGCGGGTCCGCACCACCGGCGGCACCCAGGTGGCCCACACGCTCTCGGAGGCGATGTCCGAGCTCGGGCCCGTGCTCGCGGAGGCGGACTGGCGCTCCCTGGCCGGCGCGGTGCAGCAGCTCGGCCGCCGCCGGGCGCTGGTGGTGCTGCTGACCCCGCTGGAGCCCGCCGCCCTCGAGGAGGGGCTGCTGCCCGTGCTGCCCGTCCTCACGCGGCACCACCGCGTGGTCGTCGCCTCCGTGCGCGACCCGGCGCTGACGGCGCTCGCGGCCGACCGCACCGATCTCGCCGCGGTGTACGGCGCCGTCGCCGCCGAGCAGACCTCGGCGCGCCGTCAGGCGACCTCCGACCTGCTCGTCGCGCTCGGGGCCGACGTCGTCGACACCGACGCGGAGCGGCTGCCGCCGGCGCTCGCCGACCACTACCTCGCGCTGAAGGCCCGCGGGCTGCTCTGAGGCGCCGGTCCGCGCTCAGGCCGCGGTCGCGAGCGTGTCGCCCCGCAGGTCGCGCGCCACGTCGCCGTCGTGGCCCTCGGCGACGGCGCGGCGGCCGAGCACGAAGACGTACGCCATGAACGCCAGCCAGGCCACGGCACCGATGCCGATGCGCACCGCGGTCGGCAGGGGCGACGGGGTCACCACGGCCTCGAGGAACCCGGAGACGAGCAGGACGACCACCATGCCGAGGGCGACCGTCATGGCGGTCCGCCCCTCCCGGGCCATCGACTGCCCGCGGGTCAGGCCTCCGGGCTCGATCCACGACCAGAACAACCGCAGCCCCACTCCTCCGGCGACGAACACCGCCGTCAGCTCGAGCATCCCGTGCGGCAGGATCAGGCCCCAGAAGTCACCGGCGTACCCGTGCCGGGTCATCAGCGCGCAGGCGAACGCCACCGCGAGCACGTTGTTGACCAGCAGCGCCACCACCGGGACCCCGAGCACCCCGAACGCCAGGCACAGCGCCGCGACCCAGGAGTTGTTGAGCCACACGCGGCTCCCGAAGCTCGTGGCGGCGTACTCGCTGTAGTAGCCGGCGAAGTCCTCCTCCACGTACTGCTGCACCATCGCGGGGTCGGTGAGCGCGTCCTCGACCTGGGGGTTGGCCAACAGCCACAACACGGCCACCGCGAAGAGCGCGGCGCACAGCACCAGGGTCGTGCCCCACCACCAGCGCAGCCGGTAGAGGGCCGCCGGGAAGCGGTGGGTGAAGAAAGTGGCCACGGCGCCCCACGTGGTGGTGCGCGTGCCGGACGCGCGGTTGCGCGCGCGCAGCAGGACCGTCGAGAGGAACGCGACCACCTCGGCGTCGGGCGCCGCGGAGCGGACCACGCTCAGCTGCGTGCCGACGCGGTCGTAGAGCTCCATCATCTCGTCGACGTCGGCGCCCGACAGCTTCCGGGCGCGCGTGAGCTGGTCGAGCCGGTGCCACTCCCGCGCGTGGGTCACGGCGTACGCGTCGAGGTCCACGCGCTCAGCCTATGCTGAGCGGCGATGACCGTGACCCCGTCCCGCACCGGCGATCCCCGTCCGGGACCCCGCCCCGACCTGCGACCCGGCCTCCGCCCGGGGGTCCGGCCCTGGCCGCGCAGCTCCCGGGTGGGCGATCCCGGCGACCTGGCCTCGGTCGGCTCGGACGACGTCGTCAGCGCCGACGCCGTCGCCCTCGAGGTGCCGCCCGCCGGCGTCGGGGTGCGGGCGCTGTCCGCGCTGCTCGACGTCCTGACCGTCCTCGTCGTGACGCTGGTGCTCTACATGGTGCTCAGCATCGCGACGCTGAGCACCGACCCGGCGCTGCTCGCGGCCGCTGGCATCCTGGCGACCGTGCTGGGTCTCGTGGCCTACCCGACGGCGATCGAGACCCTGACCCGCGGGCAGTCGGTCGGGCGGCTCGCGATGGGGTTGCGCGTCGTGCGCGACGACGGCGGGCCGGTCTCGTTCCAGCACGCGCTGACCCGAGCGTTGGTCGGTGTCGTGGAGATCTTCACCTTCTTCGGGGGCCCGGCCTTCCTGACCGCGCTGGTCAACCCGCGCGGCAAGCGTCTCGGTGACCTCGCGGCGGGCACCTACGTGGTGCGCGACCGCGCCCGGCTGGCGCTCCCCCTGCCACCCTCCATGCCCCCCGAGCTCGCGGCCTGGGCCGCGACGGCCGACCTCGCGCCTCCCCCGCCGCACCTGACGCTCTCCGTGCGCCAGTTCCTCGCCCGGGCGCACACCTTCGAGCCCCGCGCCCGGCACCTGCTCGCCCTGCGGCTGGCCGACCGGCTGACCGCGTACGTCGCACCGTTGCCGCCCCCGGGCACCCCGCCCGAGCGGTTCTGCTGCGCCGTCCTCGCCGCGCGCCGCGAGCGCGACCTGGGCCGCCTGCACGCCGAGGAGCAGAACCGGTTGCGGCTGCTGCGGCGCCGGGTTCGCTGACCTGCCGCGACGCTCCTCGACGGTCGCCGCACGCGACAGCGCCGCCGTCCGCACCCGAGACGGGCGGACGGCGGCGCCGTGGGAGCCGTGAGCCGAGGCTCAGGGAGTGTGCAGCAGCAGGTTCGGGGAACCGGCCGGGTCCGCGATCGCGTCCGGCGTCGCCGCCGAGAGCAGCGCGTCCGTCACCGCAGCCGGGCTGGCCGACGGCGAGGTCTCCAGGTACAGCGCCGCCGCGCCCGCCACGTGCGGCGAGGCCATCGACGTGCCCGAGATCGTGTCCGTGCCCCCGTCGAGCCACGCCGAGGTGATGTCCTCGCCGGGCGCGATGATGTCGACGCAGTCACCGAAGTTCGAGAAGTACGCCAGGTCGTCGGTGTCGTTGCTCGCCGCCACCGTGATGGCCGAGTCCGCACGCGCCGGGGAGCTCCCGCACGCGTCCGACGACTCGTTGCCCGCAGCCACCGCCGTGGTCACGCCCGCACCGGTCAGGCGGTCGATCGCCTCGTCGGTCGCCAGGTCGGCCGGGCCGCCCAGGCTCAGGTTCGCCACGCTCGCGCCCGACGCGTTCTCCGCGACCCAGTCGATGCCGGCGATCACGCCCGAGTTCGACCCCGAACCGGAGCAGTCCAGCACCCGCACCGCGACCAGGTCCACGTCCTTCGCGACGCCGTAGGTCTCGCCGCCCACCGTGCCCGCCACGTGCGTGCCGTGGCCCTGGCAGTCCTCCGTGCCGTTGCCGTCGCCGATCGCGTCGTAGCCCGACGACACCCGGCCGCCGAACTCCGGGTGCGACGACTCGATGCCCGTGTCGATCACGTACGCCGTCACCCCCGCGCCCGTCTGGTCGTAGGTGTAGGAGCCGTCCAGGGGCAAGGAGACCTGGTCGATCCGGTCGAGGCCCCACGTCGCACCCGTCTGGGTGTCGGTGGCGGCGAGCTCGGCCACGGTGACGACCCCGTCCTGCTGGACGAACGCCACGTTCGGGTCGTTGCGGACCTCGGCCAGCTCCGCGGTGGTGAGGTCGGCCGCGTAGCCGCCCAGGGCGTCGTAGGTCTCCACCACGTCGCCGGTCGACTGCGAGCTGCGGACGTCGGCGGAGGACGTTCCGTCCTCGAAGAACACGACGTAGCGGCCGGCGACGGCGTCGCCCTCGGCGGTGTAGAGCGGCGCGACGTCGTCGACGCCGGTCGCCGCGGTGGCGGCTCCTGCGCCGGAGACCACGGCCAGTGCGCCGGCGGCTCCGGTGGCGGTCGCCGCCAGCACTCCGGTCAGCGTGGTGCGCTTGGGGTTGCGCATGTGTCCTCGTTCCTCCCTGCGGCCGCACGGCGCGGCCGTCGTTCGGCACCGTCCCGAGACGGACAGTGAGCGGCTCTCGAGCGTGCCGCCGTCGATGACACTAGGCAGCGCGCGAGGTGCCTGAGAAGGGTGCGAGGACCTTCCACATTTGACGTTGGGCGCCGCACGGCGCCGGCGGGTCAGCGACGCACGTAGCGCAGGTCGGTGATGACGCGGTCGACGGCGACTCCCTTGCGCTCGAACTTCGTCACGGGGCGCTCGGCCCAGCGCTCCACCGCTCCTCCGTCGAGGGCGGGCTCGGCGTCGAGCACCTCCTGCATCTGCTCGGCGTACTCCGCCCAGTCCGTCGCGAGCCGCCACGTGCCCCCGGGCCGCAGCCGGGACGCCACGAGCGCCGCGTGGGGCGGGGTCACCAGACGACGCTTGTGGTGGCGCTTCTTGGGCCACGGGTCCGGGAAGAACGTCCAGACCTCCGCCAGCGAGCCGGGCGCGACCCGGTGCTCGAGGAACCACACCGCGTCCACGCTGCAGAACCGCACGTTCCGCGCACCGGCGGCGGCGACGAGGCCGAGCGCGTGCGCGACGCCCGGACGCCACACCTCGAGGCCGAGGACGTCGTACGTCGGACGCGCGGCCGCCAGCGCCGCCGTGGCCTCCCCGATGCCCGGACCGATCTCGACGACGAGGCCGTCGCGCTCAGCGTCCGTGCGACCGAACCAGGCGTCGAGGGAGAAGTCGTCGGCGTCCACGTCGGCGTCGGGGATCACCCAGCCCTCGTGGTGGGCGTCCCAGGACTCCTGCTGGCTGGGGGTGAACCGGCTGCCGCGACGCGAGTACGTCAGCACCTCCCGCACGCGCCGACCGTCCGGCGTCGTCTTGAGGTGGGGCCGCGCGGGCGGCAGGTGGGGCTCGGGGCCGGTCATGGGGTCCTTCCGGGCGGGTCGACGAGGTGCGTACGCACGGCGAAGGCCCCGCTCCCTGACGGGAGCGGGGCCTCGCTGTCGTGCAGGTGCCGTCAGCCGACGGCGGTGATCACAGCGACAGGGTCACTTGGTGATCTTGGTGACGCGGCCGGCGCCGACCGTGCGGCCACCCTCGCGGATGGCGAAGCGCAGACCCTCGTCCATCGCGATGGGCTGGATGAGCTCGACCGACATCTCGGTGTTGTCACCCGGCATGACCATCTCGGTGCCCTCGGGCAGCGTCACGACGCCCGTCACGTCCGTGGTGCGGAAGTAGAACTGCGGGCGGTAGTTGTTGAAGAACGGCGTGTGACGGCCGCCCTCCTCCTTGGAGAGGATGTAGACCGACGCGTCGAAGTTCGTGTGCGGGGTCGTCGTGCCCGGCTTGATCACGACCATGCCGCGCTCGATGTCCTCGCGCTTCGTGCCGCGGAGGAGCAGACCGACGTTCTCGCCCGCCTGGCCCTCGTCGAGCAGCTTGCGGAACATCTCGACGCCCGTGACCGTCGACTTCTGCGCCTTCTCGCGGATGCCGATGATCTCGACCTCCTCGTTCACCTTCACGATGCCCCGCTCGATACGGCCGGTGATGACCGTGCCGCGACCGGTGATCGTGAAGACGTCCTCGACGGGCATGAGGAACGGCTTGTCCGTCTCACGCTCAGGGGTCGGGATGTAGTCGTCGACCGCCTGCATGAGCTCGGCGATCGAGTCGCCCCACTTCGCGTCGCCCTGGAGCGCCGGGAAGGCCGCCACGCGCACGACCGGGATGTCGTCGCCCGGGAACTCGTACTCGGACAGCAGCTCGCGGACCTCCATCTCGACGAGCTCGATGAGCTCCTCGTCGTCCACCATGTCGCACTTGTTGAGCGCGACGACGAGCGCCGGGACGCCGACCTGGCGGGCGAGCAGCACGTGCTCACGCGTCTGGGGCATCGGGCCGTCGGTGGCCGCCACGACCAGGATCGCGCCGTCCATCTGCGCGGCACCCGTGATCATGTTCTTGATGTAGTCGGCGTGACCGGGGCAGTCGACGTGCGCGTAGTGGCGCGCCTCGGTCTGGTACTCGACGTGCGCGATCGAGATCGTGATGCCGCGCTGACGCTCCTCGGGAGCCTTGTCGATGTCCTCGAAGGCCGAGGCGGCGTTCAGGTCGGGGTGCTTGTCGTGCAGGACCTTGGTGATCGCAGCGGTCAGCGTCGTCTTGCCGTGGTCGATGTGACCGATGGTGCCGATGTTGACGTGCGGCTTGGTCCGCTCGAACTTCGCCTTAGCCACTGGGGGCTCCTCCTGGTGTGGTTGTTACTTGACTCGTGGGGGTGGTGCTGCGTACGTGCCGAGGATCGGGGGCGTCAGCCCTTACTCGCCCCGGACCTTCTTGATGATCTCGTCGGCGACGTTCTGGGGAACCTCGGCGTACGAGTCGAACTCCATCGAGTACGACGCCTGGCCGGAGGTCTTGGACCTCAGGTCGCCAACGTACCCGAACATCTCGGAGAGCGGGACGAGGGCCGCGACGACCATGTCGCCGTGGCGCTCCTCCTGCGTCTGGATCTGGCCACGACGCGAGTTGATGTCGCCGATGACGGTCCCGAGGAACGTGTCCGGGGTCGTCACCTCCACGGCGAACATCGGCTCGAGCAGGACCGGCTTCGCCTGGCGGCAGGCCTCCTTGAAGGCCTGGATGCCGGCGATCTTGAAGGCGAGCTCGGAGGAGTCGACGTCGTGGTAGGCGCCGTCCTCGAGCGAGACCTTCACGTCGACCATCGGGTAGCCGGCCAGGATGCCGAACTGCATGGCCTCCTGCGCACCCTGGTCGACCGACGGGATGTACTCGCGGGGCACGCGGCCGCCGCTGACGTTGTTCGCGAACTCGTAGCCCGCGCCCGTGCCCGTCTCCGGGTCGATGCTGGGCTCGATCGAGATGACGACCTTCGCGAACTGACCCGAACCACCGGTCTGCTTCTTGTGCGTGTAGCTGTGGTTCTCCACCTTGCGGCGGATGGTCTCGCGGTAGGCCACCTGCGGCTTGCCGACGGTCGCCTCGACGCGGAACTCGCGCTTCATGCGGTCGACGAGCACGTCCAGGTGGAGCTCGCCCATGCCGGCGATGATCGTCTGGCCGGTCTCCTCGTCCGTCTTGACGGTGAAGGTGGGGTCCTCCTCCGACAGACGCTGGATGGCGACGCCCAGCTTCTCCTGGTCGCTCTTCGTCTTGGGCTCGATCGCGACCTCGATCACCGGGGCCGGGAACGTCATCGACTCGAGGACGACCTGGTTGCCCGGGTCGGACAGGGTCTCGCCCGTGGTGGTGTCCTTGAGGCCCATCACGGCGACGATCTGGCCGGCGCCGACCGACGCGATCTCCTCACGCTTGTTCGCGTGCATCTGGTAGACCTTGCCGATCCGCTCCTTGCGGCCCTTGACCGAGTTGACCACGGTCGCGCCGGCCTCGAGCTTGCCCGAGTAGACGCGGACGAAGGTCAGCTTGCCGAGGTGCGGGTCGGAGGCGATCTTGAACGCCAGGCCGGCGAACGGCTCGGAGTCGGCCGGCTTGCGCGCGATGACCGTCTCCTCGTCGCCCGGCTTGTGGCCCTCGATGGCCTCGACGTCGAGCGGCGACGGCAGGTACTTCACGACCGCGTCGAGCAGGGGCTGCACGCCCTTGTTCTTGAAGGCCGTGCCGGTGAGCACCGGGTTGAGCTTGTCGGCGAGGGTGGCGCGACGGATCGCGGCCTCGAGCTCGTCGACGTTGAAGACGTCGCCCTCCTCGAGGTAGCGCTCCATGATGTCGTCGTCGGCCTCGGCCAGCGTCTCGACGAGCTTCTCGCGCCACTCGGCGGCCTGGTCGGCCAGCTCGGCGGGGATCTCCTCGACGGCGTAGTCCTCACCCATGGTCGTCTCGCCGCGCCAGGTCAGCGCGCGCATGCCGACCAGGTCGACGACGCCCAGGAAGTCCGACTCGGCGCCGATCGGGATCTGCAGCACGAGCGGGGTGGAGTTGAGGCGCTCGACGATCATGTCGACGCAGCGGAAGAAGTCCGCGCCGGTGCGGTCGAGCTTGTTGACGAAGCACATGCGGGGCACGGCGTACTTGTTCGCCTGTCGCCACACGGTCATCGACTGGGGCTCGACGCCCGCGACGCCGTCGAACACCGCGACCGCGCCGTCGAGGACGCGCAGCGAGCGCTCGACCTCGACGGTGAAGTCGACGTGCCCGGGGGTGTCGATGATGTTGATCTGGTGGTCCTTCCACCAGCAGGTCGTCGCGGCCGACGTGATCGTGATGCCGCGCTCCTGCTCCTGCTCCATCCAGTCCATCGTGGCGGCGCCGTCGTGGACCTCACCGATCTTGTAGCTGATGCCGGTGTAGAACAGGATCCGCTCGGTGGTGGTGGTCTTGCCGGCGTCGATGTGCGCCATGATGCCGATGTTGCGGACCTTGGTGAGGTCCGTGGTGATGTCGACAGCCACTGAAGTCAGTTCCTAACGAAGTGTGGGCTGGATGCGGGGGCGGTGGAGGACCGCTGCCGGCGCCCCGAACGGGTCGGGACGCCGGCGGGCGGTCACCAGCGGTAGTGCGCGAAGGCCTTGTTCGACTCGGCCATCTTGTGCGTGTCCTCGCGCTTCTTCACAGCGGCGCCGAGGCCGTTGCTCGCGTCGAGGATCTCGTTCATGAGGCGCTCGGACATCGTCTTCTCGCGACGGTCCTTCGCGTAGCCGACGAGCCAGCGCAGCGCCAGCGTCGTGCTGCGGTTCGGCTTGACCTCGATCGGCACCTGGTAGGTCGCACCGCCGACGCGGCGGGACTTGACCTCGATGGCCGGCTTCACGTTGTCGAGCGCACGCTTGAGCGTGACGACCGGGTCGGTGCCGGTCTTCTCGCGGCAGCCCTCGAGGGCCGAGTACACGATGCGCTGGGCGACCTGCTTCTTGCCGTCGACCAGCACCTTGCTCACCAGCTGCGAGACGAGCGGCGACCCGAAGACCGGGTCGACGTCGATCGGACGCTTCGGGGCGGGACCCTTGCGCGGCATCAGCCCTTCTCCTTCTTCGCGCCGTAGCGGCTGCGCGCCTGCTTGCGGTTCTTCACGGCCTGCGTGTCGAGCGCGCCACGGATGATCTT